>CAJXKJ010000026.1 GCA_913055605.1 uncultured Euryhalocaulis sp.
GGGCGGAGCCGGTCCCCGGGTCTTCGTCGATCCCCGACGCCGGGGCGAAAAAGCGGGACACGAAATCGGCGCTGACGCCCTTGGCCGTGACCACCACATTGGTCTCCATCGCGCGCAGCGCCGCGATATCCGGCTGCAGGCCCGCCACGTCCGCCTCTTTCGGCAGCACGACCAGGCAATAGCGCGCCCCGTGCACGCCGCCGATCTCGTGGAAATCCACCGCCTGCGGCCCGCCCAGCGCCGTCACCACCCGCGCGTCCGCCTTCACGGGGGTGGAGGGGATCAGAGGGAAATCCATGCGCAGCTGGCCCGCCGCCTTGCTGACGCTCAGCCGCCCCGAACGGGTGTCGAAATGCGCCGCTTGCGCCGCCAGCCCGGAATCGAACACCGCCGCCCCGGCGGCCAGCGTCGCGTGGCCGCACAGATCCACCTCGATCGCCGGGGTGAACCAGCGCAGATTCCAGGTCGCGGGCCCCGCCGGGGTGAGGAACGCCGTCTCGGCGTGCTTGTTGGACGCGGCGATCCCCCGCATCACCCCGTCGGCGGGAAAGGCGTCCAGAAAGCACACGCCCGCCGGATTGCCGGTGAACGGCGCGTCGGCGTCCGGAAAGCTGTGATACTCGAAATAGTGAATCTGCTGCATGGCCCAGCCTTACCACACGCGGCTGTGCGGCGTCCGGCCCTTGCGATCCGGCGCATGACGCTTCTATGACCGGCCCCATGAGCGAGGCGGCGACCCTGTTCGACACCGCGATTCCCGTCTGGGACATCCTGCTGCGCCTGCTGGCCGCCTGCGTGGCCGGATTCGTTTTGGGGCTGGAGCGGGAGCTGTTCGACCGCAGCGCCGGGCTGCGCACCCATATGCTGGTGGCCTTGGCCGCCGCCCTGTTCACCGTGGTGACGCTGGAGCTGGCGCTGGCCTCGAACGGGCTGGGGGAGGCCGCCCGCGCCGATCCCCTGCGCATTATCGAGGCGGTGACCGCCGGCGTCGCCTTCCTGGGCGCCGGGGCGATCATCCAGAGCCGGGGCAATGTGCGCGGCCTCACCACCGCGGCCGGCATGTGGCTGGCCGGGGCGGTCGGGGTGGCCTGCGGCGCCGGCCTCTATGTGGTGACGGCGATCGCCACGGTGCTGGGCGTGGCGGTGATCGTGCTGGTGCGCGCGTTCGAGGCCGGGATCATGGGCACAAAGCCCAGTGCGCGCAGCGGCCGTAACGAGGACGAATAGGCGGAGCGCCTACTCGGTCTTCACCTGCTCGCGCGCCTGCGCCAGCAGCTCTTCCATCTTGCGGCGGACCTGGTGGTCGGACTGGTCCACGCCGGCCGCGTCGAAATCCTTGCGCAGCTTGCGGAACACGTCGTCGTCCCCGGCTTCCTCGAAGTCCGAGACGATGACGTCCTTGGCGTAGGCCTCGGCGTCCGGCCCGGTTTTCCCCAGAAGACCGGCCGCCCAGAGGCCCAGCATCTTGTTGCGCCGCGCCTGAGCCTTGAATTCCAGCTCCTGGTCGTGGGCGTACTTGGATTCCTGGGCCTTTTTCTGATCGTCGAACATGGACATGGCGGTGGCGTTTCCGTTGCTTTGCGGGCCTGACGCCCTGTGTAGCGCGGCGTCCGCGATAAGCAAACATGCGCAGGCGCGCATTGCGGGCGGGCGGCTTTGCCGCTACCTATGATGCCGCTTCAGACCGGTCCGACTCGCAAGGCAAGCGCGGTCGGACCGCTTTTGTTTCAGGGCTTTAGCGCCCATCGTGTCTGACGGTTCCGGTTGGCCCCGCGCGGTCCCGCCGGGCTGGCCAGACCCCGCCGGGCTTGCAGGAGCGCCGATGTCTCGCCGCAAAAAGATTTACGAAGGCAAGGCCAAGATCCTTTACGAGGGGCCTGAGCCGGGGACGCTTGTCCAGCATTTCAAGGACGACGCCACCGCCTTCAACAACCAGAAACGCGGAACGCTGGAGGGCAAGGGCGTCCTCAATAACCGCATTTCGGAGTTCGTGTTCGCGGGCCTGGAGCGCACCGGCGTTCCGACCCATTTCATCAAGCGGCTGAACATGCGCGAGCAGCTGATCCGCGAGGTGGAGATCATCCCGCTGGAAGTGGTGTGCCGCAACGTCGCCGCGGGCAGCCTGTCCCAGCGCCTGGGCATTCCCGAAGGCGACGCGCTGCCCCGCTCCATCGTCGAGTTCTATTTCAAGAACGACGAGCTGGGCGACCCGATGGTGGCCGAAGAGCACATCACCGCCTTCAACTGGGCCACGACCCAGGAAATCGACGACCTGATGGCGATGACGCTGCGCGTGAACGACTTCCTGTCGGGCATGTTTTCGGCCGTCGGCATCCGCCTGATCGACTTCAAGCTGGAATTCGGCCGCCATTACGAGAACGAGATGGTGCGCGTGATCCTGGCCGACGAGATCAGCCCGGATTCCTGCCGCCTGTGGGATCTCGACACCAACGAGAAGATGGACAAGGACCGCTTCCGCCGCGATCTGGGCGGGGTCACCGAAGCCTATGCGGAGGTGGCGCGGCGCCTCGGCGTGATGAAGGACCAGCCCAGCCTGCGGCTGGTCGAGGAGGGCGGGGCGTGAAAGCGGTCGTGCATGTGGAGTTGAAGCCGGGCGTGCTGGATCCCCAGGGCAAGGCCATCGCCCACGCCTTGAACGGGCTGGGGTTCGAGGACGTCAGCGGCGCTCGCGTCGGCAAGGTCATCACGCTGGACCTCGGCGACGCCGACGCGGCGAACGCCGAACAGCGCGTCGCGGAAATGTGCGAAAAGCTGCTCGCGAACACGGTGATCGAGCGCTATCGCGTGGAGATCGAGGGCTGAGCCCCGCATTGGTGAAAACACGCCTATGAAGTCCGCCGTCATCGTCTTTCCCGGCTCCAATTGCGACCGCGACGCCCATGACGCTTTGGCGCTGATGACCGGGTCCGCGCCCTCCATGGTCTGGCACCGCGAAACAGACCTGCCCGCCGGCCTCGACCTCATCATGGTCCCGGGCGGCTTCTCTTACGGCGACTATCTGCGCTCCGGCGCCATCGCGGGCCGCAGCCCGGTGATGCGGGAGGTGGCGAAGGCCGCCGAGGGCGGCACGCCGGTCCTGGGCGTCTGCAACGGCTTTCAGGTCCTCACCGAAACCGGGCTCCTGCCGGGGGCGCTGCTGCGCAACGCCGGGCTGAACTTCGTATGCAAAATAGCGGATCTGGACGTCGCCAATTCGCAGACCCGGTTCACCGCCGCCTATTCCGGCCCGGCCCGGATCGGCATCCCGGTCGCACATCATGACGGCAATTATTTCGCAGACGAAGAAACCCTCGACCGGCTGGAGGGCGAAGGCCAGGTGGCGTTCCGCTACGCCGAGGACATCAACGGCTCGGCCCGCCGCATCGCGGGCGTGATGAACGAACGCGGCAACGTGCTCGGCATGATGCCCCACCCCGAACGGGCCGTGGACCCGGTCCTGGGCGGGGCCGACGGCCGCGCGGTGTTCGAAAGCCTGATGGGCGCGGCCTGAAATCTAGGCCGCTGAACTGCGGGCGCTAGGCCGCCCCGGCGTTCAGGATGCTCAGCGTGTTGTCCGCCTCGCACAAATCCTCGACCGCGGCGAAGAACTGCTCCACGTCCAGCGGCTTCTCCAGCACCCGGTTGGCCCCGGCGCGCAGATAGTCCGACTGGTGGTGCCGCTCCGCGCGGCCGGTGCAGACCAGGAACGGCGTGCGCCGCCCGGCCTCGTAATCCGATTTCCGCATCCGCTGGATGTCCGCCGCGCCGCCGCCCACCGCGATCCCGGTGTCCAGAACGACCAGGTCGAAAAAGGTGGTGCGGATCATGTCCTGCGCCTCGGCCTGCGACTCCGCCATGGTCACCGACGCGCCCAGCCGCTCCAGCATGTTGCGCAGCAGCGCCTGGTCGGCCGGATTGTCGTCGATCACCAGAACCGACATGCGGGAGGCAAGGCTCCATCCGCTCGCGGCCTCCGGCCCCGCCGCGCCGCCGGCGTGCGCCTCGCCGTCCTGCCGCACCGCGACCTGGAAGCGGAACACCGATCCGGCGCCGACCTCGCTGTCCACAGTAATGCGGCCGCCCATCAGGCGCGCCAGATGGTCGGCGATGGCCAGGCCCAGCCCGGTGCCGCCATGGCGGCGCGCATTCGAATTGTCGGACTGGCGGAAGGCCTGGAAAATGTGCGGCTGGTCGGCCAGCGCCACCCCGATCCCGGTGTCGATCACCGCAAAGGACAGCGCCGCGCGGTCGGCGTGCGCCTCGCTCGCCTGCGCCGACACGACGATCTCCACCGAGCCCTTCTCGGTGAATTTCAGGGCGTTGGACACCAGATTGCCCAGCACCTGCCGGATGCGCCGCGCGTCCCCGACATAGGTCCGCTCCAGCCCGGGCTCGAACCGGGCGCTCAGCGTCAGGCCCCGGCGGAACGCCCTGTCCCGGTACAGCGCCATGCAGGCTTCGGTCAGCTCGCGCGGGTCGAACGGGGCGGGGTGGATCTTCATCTCCCCGGAATCGGCCTGGGACAGGTCCAGAACGTCGCTGATCACCATCTCCAGCGCGCCCGCCGACTCGCAGATCAGCTCCACCATCTGTTTCTGGTCGGGCTTCAGCGCCGAATTGGACAGGACCGAACTCATCCCCACCACGCCGTTCAGCGGCGTGCGCAGCTCGTGGCTCATCGCGCCCAGGAACTCGGCCTTCGCCCGGCGCGCCAGCGCCGCCTCGGCCTCCGCCGCGCTCAGCCGCTCGGTCAGCGCCGCGATGCGCAGGTTCGCGCGCCGCTCCAGCCGCGCGATCATCACGTCGATCATCACCCCGATCGCCACCGCCACGGTCAGGCCCGCCAGCAGCAGGCCGATCACCACCGCCAGATAGGTCTTGGACAGGCCCGACCCGTCCAACACCGCGCCCGGGACCGGCGTATAGGTGACGCCCGCCATGCAGATGAAGTGCACCGCCAGCGTCGCCAGCACGATGCCCATCGGCGTCATGGCCAGGCGGATCCGCCCGGGCGCCATCCGGTACAGGCTCGCCACCGCCACGGAGATGACCACGCCCGCGGCCCATCCGGCGGCCAGGATCCCCGGATGCCATTCCCGCGCCGCCGGCAGCTGGTAGCCCAGCATGCCGACCTGGTGCATCAGGAACGTCCCGGTAACCATGGTCGTGCCGCCCAGCACCATGTGCAGCGGGCTCGGCGTGCGCCGCATCATCAGATACGCGGCGCTGTGCATCATCAGCACGATGAAGCCGGACCAGGCGGTGTAGGCGGGGTCGAACCGCACCGGCAGGCCGGGGTCCATCGCCATCATCGCCAGGAAATGCAGCATCCACACGCCGGAGGCGATCAGCACCACCCCCATCGCAAGCCAGGCAAAGGATTGCTGGCCCGCCGCCGCGCGCGAACGCGCGAACGCCAGGGCGGCCGAATAGCACGCCCCGGCGCACAGCAGGATCGCAAGCGCCAGCATGGGAATGTTATGGCTGACCATGTGGCCAGCGAATTCTTCGTGCATATTCAGAGCCTGGCGCCGCGTTCGGCCCGCCTATTAAGGGGCCGAACGGGTTAGGTTTTCTCTAATAAAATTGGGGTCTGCGCCCGATTCGGACCGCCCGCCGGCCGTCCCGGGCCGTTTGACCCCCGCGCGGAAGAATGCATACCAGCCCCATGAAGAACGCCCCCGACTTTGCAGACGGAATCACCGCCGAAACGGTGAAGGAGCACGGCCTGACCGAGGCCGAATACGACGTGATCCTGGACCGGATGGGCCGCGCCCCGAACCTGGTGGAGCTCGGCATCTTCTCGGTCATGTGGTCGGAGCATTGCTCCTACAAATCCAGCCGCGTCCATCTGGCCAAATTCCCCACCACCGGCCCCCGCGTAATCTGCGGCCCCGGCGAAAACGCCGGCGTGGTCGATATCGGCGACGGCCAGGCGGTCATCTTCAAGATGGAGAGCCACAACCACCCGTCTTACATCGAGCCCTATCAGGGCGCGGCGACCGGCGTCGGCGGCATCCTGCGCGACGTCTTCACCATGGGCGCGCGCCCCGTCGCGCTGCTGAACGCCCTGCGCTTCGGCAGCCCCGACCACCCCAAGACGCGCTCGCTGGTCTCCGGCGTGGTCTCCGGCATCGGCGGCTACGGAAACTGCGTCGGCGTGCCGACCGTGGCGGGGGAGACGAATTTCCACACCGGCTATGACGGCAACATCCTGGTCAACGCCATGGCGGTGGGCATCGCCGACCAGGACAGGGTTTTCTATTCGGCCGCGCGCGGCCCCGGCGACCCGATCCTCTATGTCGGCTCCAAGACCGGGCGCGACGGCATCCATGGCGCGACCATGGCCAGCGCCGAGTTCGACGAGGATTCGGACGAAAAGCGCCCCACCGTGCAGGTCGGCGATCCGTTCACCGAAAAGCTGCTGATCGAGGCGTGTCTGGAGCTGATGGCCTCCGGCGCGGTCGTCGCGATCCAGGACATGGGCGCTGCGGGCCTCACCAGCTCCAGCGTGGAGATGGCCGGCAAGGGCGGCGTCGGGATCGAGCTGGACATGGATTCCGTGCCCCAGCGCGAAGAGGCCATGACCGCCTATGAGATGATGCTCTCCGAAAGCCAGGAGCGGATGCTGGTCATCCTGCAGCCGGGCAAGGAATCCGTCGCCAAGGCGATCTTCGATAAATGGGAGCTGGACGCGGAGGTCATCGGCCACACCACCGACACCGGCCGCATGGTGCTGAAGCATCATGGCGAAATCGTCTGCGACATCCCGCTCGATCCGCTCAGCGAGGACGCCCCGAAATACGAGCGCCCGTATACGCCGACCACCCCGCCCGTGCGCCTGTCCCCGGCCGATGTCGCCGCGCCCGCCGATTACGGCCAGGCGCTGAAGACTCTGATGGCCGCCCCCGACATGGCCTCCAAGCGCTGGATCTGGGAGCAGTATGACCGCCACGTCATGGCCGACACTGCGGACAATTCGCAGTCCGGCGGCGGCGCCGCGGTGGTGCGCGTGCACGGCACGGACAAGGCGCTGGCGGTCTGCGCCGACGTCACCCCGCGCTATTGCGCCGCCGATCCGCATCAGGGCGGGCGGCAGGCCGTGGCCGAGGCCTATCGCAACCTCACCGCCACGGGGGCGGAGCCGCTGGCCATCACCGACTGCCTGAATTTCGGCAACCCGGAAAAGCCCGAGACGATGGGCCAGTTCGTGGGCTGCGTGGAGGGCATGGCGGAGGCCTGCGCCGCGCTCGACTTCCCGGTCGTGAGCGGAAACGTCTCCCTCTATAACGAGACGCGCGGCAAGGGCATTCCGCCCACCCCCGCCGTCGGCGCCGTCGGCCTGATCGCCGACATCGTCATGCGCGCCTCCATCGCCAACGCAAAGGACGGCGACACGCTCTATCTGCTGGGCGACTGCACCGGCGAGCTCGGCCAGTCCATGTATCTGCGCGAATGCGCAGGCCGCGAGGCCGGCGCCCCGCCGCCCGTCGATCTGGCTCTGGAAAAGAAACTGGGCGCCTGGGTCCGCCGCGCCATCGGCCGCGGCGCCACGGTCTGCGTCCACGATATCTCCGATGGCGGCCTGATCGCCGCGGCCAGCGAAATCGCGCTCAGCTCCGGCGTCGGCGTCACGCTCGACGCGCCGCCCGCGGACCTGCCCGCCCACGCCTTCCTGTTCGGGGAGGACCAGGCCCGCTATCTGATCGCCGCCAGCGGCGAGGGCGCGCGGCGGCTGGAGGAAAAGGCCGCCGAGCACGGCGTGACCCTGACCAAGATCGGATCGTTCGGCGGCGACAGCGTCGCCGTGGACGGCCTGCTGGACGTCCCGCTCGCCGATCTGCGCACCGCGCACGAGAGCTGGCTGCCGTCATTCATGGCGGGCCCGATCGCCCACGAAGACGCAGCGTAAAGGAGGCCGCCATGGCGATGCCGCGCGAAGAGCTGGAGGGAATGCTACGAGAGGCCTTCCCCGACGCGGATATCGAGATCACAGACCTCGCCGGGGACAATAATCACTGGCGCGCCCGCATCGTCAGCGGCGCCTTCGCCGGCAAGCCCCGCGTGGCCCAGCACCAGATGGTCTACGCCGCCCTGAAGGGCAAAATGGGCGGGGAGCTGCACGCTCTGGCGCTGGAGACGTCCGCTCCGCAATGATTACCGGCGGGTGCCAATGCGGCGCGGTGCGCTACGCATACGACAGCACGCCGGAATATCCGCATATCTGCCATTGCCGCATGTGCCAGAAGGCGGTCGGGAATTATTTCGCCGCCTTTACCGCGTGCCGGCGGGACGGCTTTCGCTGGACGCGGGGCGCGCCCGCCAGTTTCCGCTCCTCCACCGTCGCCACGCGCGGCTTCTGCCGGGATTGCGGCGCGCCGCTGTTCTTTGCCTATGACGGGTCCGACTATCTCGGAATAACCATCGGCTCGCTGGACGACCCGGCGGTCGTCACGCCGGACCGCCAGTTCGGCGTGGAAAGCCGGCAACCGGCCTTCGCCATCCTGCACGGCCTGCCCGAAGGCCGGACGGAGGATGACATGACGCCGGAGCGGGCGGCGAAAATGCGCAGTTTTCAGCATCCCGACGGCGGCGAACCGGCCTGACCCGGGCGGCCCTGACGCTGCCGCCCCGCTTGACCGGAAGGGGCGCGCTTCCTAGCTGTGGAGGCGAAGGCCCAAGGAGATTGCGCGCATGACCGACCCCGTCACCCAGGAAATCCAGTCCGTGGTGGACAGCCACGACGTGGTTCTGTTCATGAAGGGCACGCCGCAATTCCCGCAATGCGGCTTCTCTTCGGTCGTGGCGCAGATCCTGAACTATATGGGCGTGGAGCCGCACGCGGTGAACGTGCTGGAGCGCCAGGAAATCCGCGAGGGGATCAAGAGCTTCTCCAACTGGCCGACCATTCCCCAGCTCTATGTGAAGGGCGAATTCGTCGGCGGGTGCGACATCGTCAAAGAGATGTTCGAGGCTGGCGAGCTGAAACCCTATCTGGCCGAAAAGGGCGTCGCCCAGAACGCGGCTTAGGTTACGTGCGGGCTGCGGCGCCTCGCCGCGAACGCAGCCCGGCCCTCATGCGTTGTCCTCCCAGAAGCGGCTCACGCTGCGGCCAAGAAGAGGAGGCGCAAAATGCCCGGAACTGACGAACACCCCATCGAAATTGGCCCCGCCGGCGTCCATGTACGCGCGGAGGCGCGTGGCCGCGCCTATATCGACAGCGGCGCGCCCATCGCGCTGAAAGAGGCCGGCTACGACACGGTCTATTATGCGCCGATGGGCGACGTGGCGATGAACTGGCTGGAAAAGTCGGACAAGGTCACCCACTGCCCCTTCAAGGGCGACGCGACCCATTTCCACGCGGTCACCCCGAACGGAAAGCTGATCGAGAATGCGGTCTGGGTCTATGAGAACCCCAAGCCGGGCATGGAGGCGATCAAGGACCATTTCGCCGCCTATCCGGACAAGCTGGACGTGATCCGCGAAATGCCGGACGGCCAGCCCATCCTGTAAGCGGTAATCAGGGCGCGGCTATTCCGCCGCGTCCGCTTCCTGCTCCGGCCGCTGCCCGGCCCGGCGCTGCATCAGCAGCAGGCCCGTCCAGCACAGCGCCGCCCAGGCCGCGCCCAGCGTCCACCCGGCCAGCACGTCCGTCGCCCAGTGGACGCCCAGATAGATGCGCGTGAACCCGACCAGCAGGGCCAGGAACACCGCCACGCTCAGCACGAAAATCTTCGCCCGCCGCCGCTCCTGCACCCGCGCCAGCAGCGCCCCCAGCGTCAGATAGGCGACCGCCGACAGGAAGGCGTGCCCGCTGGGGAAGCTCGCCGAATAGACCGGCGTCGCCTGGAACACGGCGTCGGGGCGCGTGCGGTCGAACAGATCCTTCAGCCCGGCGGAGATCAGCGACCCGCCCGTCAGCGCGCCGACCAGATACGCCGCCGTCGCCCGCCGCCGGGTCAGCGTCAGATAGGCAGCGCACACGATGGCCATCAGCGCCAGGATCGGCACCCCGCCCAGCGAGGTGAAGTCCCGCGCATAATCCTCCAGCCATTCCGGCCCGATCGGATCGCCGGGCCCCGCGGCGCGCAGCGCCTCCAGCACCGCCATGTCGAAGCCGTGCGTCTCCTGCTCCAGAACCTCGTCGGCGATGCCCGCGAACGCCCACAGGCACGCCGCCGCCACGGCCAGCAGCAGGATCAGCCCGATCTCCCGCCGCACCAGCGCGATCAGGCGCGCGGCGTGCGCACGGCGTTCCGCCCAGACGGTGGAGATCAGCTTCTGCATCGGACGATCATAACGCCCCGCGCATGAAAAAAGGGGCGCTCCCGGGAGCGCCCCTTTTCCATTTCGAATGTCCGCCTGCCTAGGAGGCGTAGAATTCGACGACCAGGTTCGGCTCCATCTTCACCGGGTAGGGCACCTCGGCGAATTCGGGCACGCGGGTCATCTTCACCGTCATGCCCTTGGGGTCGATGTCCAGATAGTCCGGAATGTCCCGCTCCGGGCTTTCCAGCGCTTCCAGGACCAGCGCCATGTTGCGCGACTTCTCGCGCACCTGGACGACGTCGCCCGGCTGGATGCGCATGGACGGAGTCTTGGCCTTCTTGCCGTTCACCGTGACATGGCCGTGATTGACGAACTGGCGCGCGGCGAAAACCGTCGGCACGAACTTGGCGCGATAGACCAGCGCGTCCAGCCGCGATTCCAGCAGGCCGATCAGCAGCTCGGCGGTGTTGCCGCGGCGGCGGGCCGCTTCCTGATAGATCAGGCGGAATTGCTTCTCGGTGATGTTGCCGTAATAGCCCTTCAGCTTCTGCTTGGCGCGCAGCTGCAGGCCGAAATCGGAAAGCTTCTGGCGGCGGCGCTGGCCGTGCTCGCCGGGGCCGTATGCGCGCTTGTTGACCGGGCTTTTCGGGCGACCCCAGATGTTTTCGCCCATCCGGCGGTCGATCTTGTACTTCGCGGATTCGCGCTTGCTCATAAGTCCTCACTGTCGATGTGGTCCGGCGCGGTCCCCCATGGACCGTGCGATCGCAACGGCGGCGCTCACATCACCCGTTTTTCTGATCCCCGCCGGGCCCTTGGCCCCACAGGGAAGGCGGGCGTATCGCCCATAAGGTCTTGGGAGTCAACGACGGGGCGCCGCAACGCGGTGGCGGCCCGGGCGCGCCTGCCCTAATCTGCAATCATCCATTCTCAGGGAGGACGAGCAATGGGCGACAGCATCAGGATTATGGCCGGCGCGGCGTTCGCCGGGTTCGCATGTCTGGCGGCCCCCGCCGCCTTTGCCCAGGGCGACATGGCGGACGTGGAGATCGTCACCCATCAACTCGCCGACGGGCTCTATTATCTGGAAGGCCAGGGCGGCAACATCGCCGTCTCCGTGGGCGATGACGGCGTCCTGATCGTGGACGACCAGTTCGCGCCTTTGTCGGAGAAGATCATGGCGGCCATCGGCGCGCTGTCCGACCATCCGGTGCGCTTCGTGGTGAACACCCACCATCATGGCGACCATACCGGCGGCAACGCCAATTTCGCCGCCGCGGGCGCCACGATCCTCGCCCATGACAATGTGCGCCAGCGGGTCGCCGGCAATTTCGGCGACGATCCGGTCCCGGCCAACGCCCTGCCGATCCTGACCTTTTCGGAGGACATTACTTTCCATTTCAACGGGGAGGAGATCCGCGTCCACCACGTCGCCCCCGCCCATACGGACGGCGATTCCTTCGTCTATTTCGTGAACGCGGACGTCATCCATACCGGCGACGTGTTCCGCACCACCTCCTATCCGGCGGCGGATGCGAACGGCGGCGGCAGCCTGTTCGGGATCATCGACGCCTATGGCGTGCTGCAGGACATGATGGGCGTGGATACGCGCCTGCTGCCGGGCCACGGCGTCCTGTCCCGCCCCGACGACCTGGCCGCCCAGCTGGCGATGATCCAGGACATCCGCGCCAATGTGGATGCGGCCAAGGCCGAGGGGAAATCGCTGGAGGAGACTTTGGCGATGGGCATCACGGACGAATACGACGAACGCTGGTCGTCCGGCCGCTGGAACGCCGAATATCTGATCACCACGCTCTATGAGGGCGCGCCCTGACGCTCTCCCCGGCCCGATGAAGCTCAGCGGCGCGTGCTTGTGCGGCGCGGTCGCCTTCGAGGGGGAGGGGACCGGCCATTTCCACGCCTGCCATTGCGACATGTGCCTGCGCTGGGGCGGCGGCCCGGCCCTCGGCGCGCCGCTGACGGTCAGCGAATTGCGCGGCGAAGACGCGCTGTCCGTCTATGCGTCGTCGGAGTGGGGGGAGCGGGTGTTCTGCCGCACGTGCGGCTCCCACGTCTTCTGGCGGATGCGCGACGGCTCGCAGGCCTTCGCCTTCCTCGGCGCGCTGGACCAGGCGGACGAGCTCACCCTGTCTCAGGAAATCTTCACCGACCACCGGCCCAAGGGCCTGGCGCTCGCCGGCGATCATCTGCGCCTGACGGAAGCCGAATTCCTGCGCAGCATCGGCGCAGGCGCTGACACGCCGGATTAGGGCTAGGGCCTGTTCAGGCCTTTTTCGGCAGGTCGATCTCCAGGATCGCCATGTCGAAATTATAGGAGATGTCGCCCGGGTCCTCGTCATCCTTGAAGATGACGCCCAGGAATTCTTCGTCCTTGTAGACCTCCACCGCGTCGTCGCCCTGCGGGCGCTTGCGCACCGACAGCAGGGGGCTGAGCTTGGTCTGCAGATAGGCTTCGAGGCGGAGGATTTCTTGGTCGGTCATGGCCGTCCGTCTAACACGTCCGCCGCCGGAGGGAACCCCTGCCGCCGCGCCGTGCTCAGTCCAGCCTTACTCGTCGTCGGGGATCAGCTGGTCCATCCGCCGCGCCGGCTCCGGCGCGCAATTGCCCACCGGCTTGGCCGGAACCCCGGCCACGGTGCAGCGCGGCTTCACCTCGTGCAGCACCACGCTGCCCGCCGCGATCCGCGCCTCGTCGCCGATGCGGATATTGCCCAGCACCTTGGCGCCCGCGCCGATCATCACGCCGCGCCCGATCTTCGGGTGGCGGTCGCCGCCCGCCGCCCCCGTGCCGCCCAGCGTAACCCCGTGCAGCAGGGAGCAATCGTCCCCGATCTCCGCGGTCTCCCCGATCACCACGCCGGAGGCGTGGTCGATCATCACGCCCGCGCCGATCTTCGCCGCCGGGTGGATGTCCACATTGAAGCGTTCGGACACCAGGCTCTGCAGGTGCTCGGCCAGCGTGCGGCGGCCATGCGTCCACAGATAGTGCGCCGCCCGCCAGGTCTGCAGCGCCTGATAGCCTTTGAAATACAGGAAGGGCTGGATGTAGGCGTCGCAGGCCGGGTCGCGCTCGAACACCGCGACCATGTCGCGGTCGGCGCGCGCCACGATCTGCGGATCGTCGGCGAAGGCCTCCTGGAACACGCCGCGCAATTGCAGCGCGTTCAGGTCGCCGTCGCCCAGCTTGCGCGCCAGATGATAGGCCAGCGCCGCGGCCAGGCTGTCATGGCTCAGGATCGAGGCGTTCAGGAAGCCCGCCAGGATCGGCTCGGCGGCGGCGGCCTCCCGGGCCTCGCTGCGCAATTGCTCCCAGGTGGAGGTCAGCGTCGCCGGCTTTCGCGGCGAGTCGGCCTTTGCGGCGTCGGCCTTGCTCATGGCGCATCTTCCAGAATGGCTGCGGCGAGAGAGGGGTCTAGCGCCCCATGTACCGCCATTTGGTGAATTCTGAGCAATCCTGCAACTGTCATGGCGTCGGTGATGGCGCCCGTCTCGATGCGCTTTATGGCCTCGGCAAAGGGAATCCGGGCCATTTCCATGTCCTGCTCGCTGGCCTCGCGCCGGGGCTCGCCGGCCCGCGACAGGCCGGTCGCCAGCCAGATCGTCGCCGCCTCGTCGGTCGAGGAATTGGAGGTGTGCAGGCGCAGCACCTCGCGCCAGTGCTCCGCCTCCAGCCCCGTCTCCTCCAGCAGCTCGCGCCGGATTTCGTCCAGCGGGTCGGCCGCCTTGTCGCCGCCGCCTTCGGGGATTTCCCAGCTATAGACGCCCAGCGGATAGCGCCACTGACCCACCAGATGCACGCTGCCGTCCGCCTCCAGCGGCACTACGCCCAGCGCCGCGCGCTTGAACGACACCACGCTGTATGTGTGCTCCGTCCCGCCGGGGGATTCCGCCTGGTCGACGCGCAGGCCGATGAAAGGGTCGTCATAGACCGGCCGGCTGCTCAGCGTCGTCCAGCGCCGGTCGCGGCCCATAGGGTCAGCGGCCCCGATAGGGCGGCACGCTTTGGTCCGGCAGCCACAGGCCCTGCGGCGGGTCGCCCTTCTGCCAGAACACATCGATCGGGATGCCCCCGCGCGGATACCAGTACCCGCCGATGCGCAGGAAATACGGCTCCAGCAGGTCGAACAGCCGCGCCCCGATCATCGTGGTGCAGGCCTCGTGAAAGGCGCCGTGATTGCGGAAACTGGCCAGGTACAGCTTCAGGCTCTTGGATTCGACGATCCAGTCCTTCGGCGCATAGTCGATGACCAGATGCGCGAAATCCGGCTGGCCCGTCACCGGGCACAGCGAGGTGAACTCCGGGCAGGCGAACCGCGTCAGATACGGATTGTCCGTATGCGGATTGGCCACGCGCTCCAGCACCGCTTCCTCGGGGGAGGCGGGCAGCGGCGTTTTCTGGCCCAGCTGGTCCAGTTTCTCGTATTCGGGTCCGGCCATGGGGACGCTTCTAGTGAACGGGCGGGCGCTAGGAAAGCCGCCCGCGCCGCTGTTCAGGCCCGGCCCGTCAATCCGGCCAGCGCGCGTCGATGGCGTATCGGCCCCCGCCCAGGGCCTCCACCGTCACGTCCAGCCCGGCCTCGCGGCAGAGGATTTCCGCCGCCGCGATGTCCCAGATGCGGCAGCCATACTCGACATAGCCGTCCAGCCGCCCCAGCGCGGCGGAGGCCAGGGAAAAGACCGCGCAGCGATAGCGCACCACCGCGTATCCCGCCGCGCGCAGCGCCTGCGCCCGGCTGTCGGTCTCGGTTCCGGCTTCGAAATCGTTCTCGCCCAGCGCGATCATCCGCCCGCCCGCCGCCGGACTCCGCGCGATGGGCGCGCCGTTGACCTGCGCCCCGCCGCCGCGAACGGCGGTCAGCACCAGATCCAGCTCGGGCAGGGCGATGGCGCCCGCGACCGATCGCCCGTTTTCCAGAAGCCCGATGGAAATTCCCCAGACCGGCAGGCCGCGCAGGAAATTGCTGGTGCCGTCGATCGGGTCGATGACCCAGCCGGACAGGGTCTCGCTCAGCGCGCCGCCCTGCTCCTCCCCGATCACTGGCACGTCGCCGAACTCCGCCTCCAGCGTCCGGCGCACCAGCGCCTCCACTTCGGTGTCGGCGTCTGAGGCGAACTGTCCCGGCGATTTCTCGCTGGCGCTCAGCGTCCCGCGCCGCCGCGCATAGTCGCTGGCCAGGGCGATGGCCGGCGCGATCAGGCGGTTCAGCGTCGCTGGGTCGGTCATGACAAATCCCCCGCTTCGATCCCATAACCTCGCCCGCCGGGGTGCGGAAGGCCGGGCGGCCCGCCTGCGCTAGCCGCAAAGAAAAAGGGCGCCGCTTCGGGCGCCCTTTTCCGCGATCAGGTTCGGACGGTCACCGTCGGACCAGGCCCATGATCAGCGAGATGACGAACAGGATCACGAAAATCCAGAACAGGATCAGCGCGATATTCGTCGCGGCGCCGGCGACGCCGCCAAAGCCCAGGACCGCGGCGACGATCGCGATCACCAGAAAAATGATAGCCCAACGAAGCATGGATATCCTCCCGGCAAGGATTGTGTACGCCGCGCCGGAGGGTCCGGCGCGCCGGGGTCAATAACGGCGGCGCGCCGCAATCCGTTCCGAGAAAATCTGGAGGGGGGCCTAGTCCTCGACGTGCGCGCCATAGCGCTCCGGATTGGTGACGGGGTTGAAGAAGTGGAACGTGCCCCGGCCCTCGGCCTGTTCGTTATAGGTGCGGCGGCTGGCGTAAAACCATTCGCCGTCGATCTTCACCAGCTCGTCCTTGTAATGGCCGAAGGAGGAGATCGCCGGATCCTCGCCGCTGATCGCGAACCAGTAGGCCAGCTCCGTGGCGCTGTTCCCGTCCTCGGCGACGTCGATCACCATGTTGGAGACGAAGTGCTGGTTGTATCCGCCGCCGCGCGTCTCCTCGCCGTCCTCGGCGTTGGCCAGCTCGCGCTCGCGCAGGCTGCGGATCACCGTGGCGATCTCTTCCCGGCCGACGGCCTGGCCGCCGCCATAGTTCAGCACCCCGTCCGGCGCGAAGGTCGCCGCATAGGCCTCCGGATCGCGCCAGTCGATGGCGAAGATATAGTGGCCGGCCAGGGTCTCGATATCGGCCTTTTCCTGCGCCGTAGGCTTCCGTGCGACGGCGGGCGCGGCCAGGCTCGCCGCCAGCGCCACGGATACGGCCGCCAGTGTCAGCATACGCATGATGATCCTCCCCAGGATGGTCTTTGTTGCCGGGGAGAGTGCGTCAGGCGTCCGGGGCCGTCCAGCCTCCGCCGGGCGGCCCGCTCAGCGCCTCAGTTGCCGGTATAGTCCGGGTTCGCCTCCAGCCAGGTCGGCGTCGGCGCGTCCTCCCACATATGGCGCACCGGATTGTCCTGTCCGCTCGCCGCGCGGCGGGCCAGGCCCTCGTTGAAGATTTCCCGGCTCGCGAAATACCAGCGCCCGTCGATCTTCACGTATTTGTCCTCGGAATGGCCGAAATAGCCGATCTCGGTGCGCCGCTCGGGATTGGCGTTGTCGGCCTGCACCCATTCGGCGACGCCCTCGGCGCTCAGCCCGTCCGGCGCGACCTCCAGCACCAGGTTCGTGATGTTGTGCTGATAGCGGCTCGGCCGCACCCCGTCCTCGGGGTCGGGCACGAAGCCGCTGGCGAATTCGACGATGGCGTCCCGCCCGTCTTCCCGCCCGTTGCCGTGCACCAGAACCCCGTCCTCGGTGAACAGCGCGCCATAGCCCTCGGCGTCGTTGAAATCGACCGCCAGGGCGTAGCGGCCCAGCAAATCCTCGATCTGGGCGCGGTCCTCGGCGTATCCGGCGCGGTACATCGGCGGATCGCTGGCCAGGGAGACGCCGGCCGCGCCCGCGACCGCCCCGGCCGCCGCGCCGGCTGCTGCGATAAAGAGTGCGCGCATGCCGTTTTCCTCCTCGGGATTTCTCGTTGGGAGGGAATCTGGGCGCTGGCCTGACTGGCGTCCAGTTAAGCCGCGGTCACATTGCCGCGCGCGCCTGGCGGGTTGCGCCCCTTAGCAGGTCGCGCCCGTGCAATCGGCCCGGCTCATCGCCTCGCGATAGCGCGGGCTCAGCTGGCGCAGCATGGAGGCCAGCAGGGTCAGATCCGCGTCCGGGCTCTCCACGGTCTCCGGATCGGCTTCGCCGCGCTCCATCTGCAGCGCGGCCAGCGCATTGGCCGCCCGGCTGCCGGAGCGGCAGTGCAGCGCCACCTTCCCCTCCGCGCCGTCCAGCGCCTCGCCCAGCGCCTCGGTGATCTTCGGGCTGGGCGCGGCGCTGTCGAACGGGATGGAGACGTAATTCATGCCCAGCGCCCGCACCGCCTCGGCCTCGTCATAGTCCAGCTCTTCCATCTCGGCCGGGGTGCGCATGTTCACCACCGTGGTCACGCCGTCGGCCTTCCACTGCTCCAGCTGGGCGCGGTCGGGCTGGGCGGCGATATCGGCGATCTCCTGCGCGAAGGCCGGCGGGGCGAGCAGCGCCAGCAGCGTGGCGATAAGGGCGGTCAGGGCTTTCATAACGGGCCTCCGTCTGGGGCGTGTTGGGGGCTACAGGATCGACGAACGGTCGATGATCTCGCGCGCCGCGCGCGCGGTCTCGCCGAGCGGGACGACCTCCCATGTCTCCAGCCGCCCGGCGAAGGGCCTGATATAATCCCGCTGCTGCAGCGCGCGGTAAAGACGGGCGAACTTTCCGTCATGGCCCGCCACGGGCAGGGTCAGCACCGGCTTCCCCGCCGTCGCCGCTTCGGTCAGCATATTGGTCGAATCCCGCGTCACCAGAACCGCATCCGCCGCCGCCAGGAAGGCGAAATAGGGATTGTCGCCTTCCCCGTCATAGACCCACACGCCCGGATCGTCCGCGCGCGCGGCCAGCATGGCGCGCACCGGCTCCGGCGTGCGGCGCGAGGCGGTGATCATCAGCGACACGCCCTGCGCGCGCAGGCCGTCCAGCGCCTCCGACAGCGCGCTCTGGCACGCCGCGTCCAGCCGGTGGCGTTTCGAGGCACCCCCCACCAGCACTGCCGCGCGCGGGCGGGGCAGGGCCGCCAGCCGGTCGGCGAACTGCACCCGCGCGGCGTTCAGAAGCTCGGCGCTGACCCGGTTGGGGGAGCCCAGAATGGGCGCGACATTGGCCCCCAGCAGGCCGTCATGCTCCGGCGGGATCACCAGGTCGAATTTCTTCGGATCAATGCGCGGGTCCTGGACCTGGACCACGAAGGTCTGGCCGCGCGACCAGCGCCGCATGGCGGCGGAGGCCGGAATGGTC
Organism: uncultured Euryhalocaulis sp.; assembly: GCA_913055605.1. GTDB lineage: Bacteria > Pseudomonadota > Alphaproteobacteria > Caulobacterales > Maricaulaceae > Euryhalocaulis. The sequence continues at coordinate 18,564 of CAJXKJ010000026.1, forward strand.
CGCCGGCCGCAGGCGATCCACAGATTGGGCCAGGGCGGGTTCAGCGCCGGATCGTGCGAAAACCCCATCCGCTCGGCCAGCCCGGCCCAGCCGCGCGAGGTCGCCACCACGCGCTCCTCGATCCGCAGCGGCGCGGCGCGGGCCACCGCCTCGGCCAGGCCCAAGGCCTGATTGCGAATGCCCGCGCGTCCGTCATGCACGGCCCAGCAGATTCGGGGCGCTGTCATATCCATGGTTTCCGCCGCCCGAAGCTGCGCGGTCAAGGGCTGCGGCTTGCACGCGCCGGGCGTGCGGGCGATAGACCGCGCCATGTCCGCCGCCCCGCAACCCGCCGTCCGCGCGCTCAAGGAAGCCGACCGCGCGGCGTGGGCGCCCCTCTGGGCCGACTATCTGGTCTTCTACAGCACCGAGCTGGACCCCGCCGTCACCGACGCCACCTGGCGGCGCGTCACACAGCCTGACGGGGAGCTGCATGGCCTGGGCGCGTTCGGGGATGACGGGGCGCTGCTGGGCTTCGCGCTCTATTTCTTCCATCCGGGCACCTGGACGGTGAAGTCGCGCTGCTATCTGGAGGATCTGTTCGTGGCCGACGCCGCGCGCGGGCGCGGCGCGGGTCGCGCGCTGCTGGAGGCGGTGTTCGCCGAGGCCGACGCCGCGGGCGCGGAACAGGTCTACTGGCAGACCGACGAGGACAACGCCCGCGCCCGGGCGCTCTACGACCGGGTCGGGACGCTGACCGAATACGTGAAATACAAGCGGGACGCGAAGGCCTGACAGGCCGCCGGACTTTATTTCCAGCGGACCTTCAGGATTTCATAGGCGCGGGCCCCGCCGGGGGCGGCGACCTCGACCGAATCCCCGACCTCCTTGCCGATCAGCGCGCGCGCGATCGGGGAGGTGATGGAGATCTTGCCTTCCTTCACGTCGGCCTCGTCCTCGCCGACGATCTTGTAGACGGACTCCTCTTCGGAATCCTCGTCCACCAGCGTGACGGTCGCGCCGAATTTGACGGTTTTGCCGGACAGTTTGGACACGTCGATGACGTCCGCGCGGGCGAGCTTGTCCTCGAGTTCCGCCACGCGGCCCTCGATCCAGCCCTGGCGCTCCTTGGCGGCGTGGTATTCGGCGTTTTCCGACAGGTCGCCATGGTCGCGCGCCTCGGAAATCGCCTGGATCACCGCCGGGCGCTCCTCGCTCTTGAGTCGTTTCAGTTCAGCATCGAGGGCGTCATGGCCCTCGGCCGTCATAGGAATCTTCTGCATTCGGAAAACCGTCTTTTGAACCCGCCATAAGGACTTACTGGCGGCTAGACCGGGAAAGATTAGGTACGCCGACGCCCGCTTTCAAGATGTCAGCGCCAGTGTTCGTTGATCCAGGGGCTGGGCCGGACGTGTTTATAGAACCGCTTGTGGACAGGGGCCGGCCAGCGGCCCTCCGCGGCGGCGTCCTGGTCCGGCTGGCCCGTAAACGCCACGATCCGGGCGTCCGAAGGCAGGCGCGGGGCCCGCACCCAGTTCAGCGGGAAGGGCGGCACGATGGAGTGTTTGAAACTGAGACACCATTCGGCGGGCCAGTAAACCTGCGGGATGGTGTCCGAAATATATTGCTGCTCGATCCGCCAGCGGCCCAGAACCGCGTCGGGATCGGAATCGAACCGTTCGAAAATCTCGGAATACCGCCCGACGGGGATCCGGAAACAGGACGTATTGCCCACGCCCTTGCCCTTCTGGGTCCAGTTCTCGATCACGCAATACTCGCCGGGGCGGTAGGCGAAGAAATCGTCCAGCGGCCCGGTGATCAACAGATCGAGATCGAGCGCCAGCACGTCCCCCTCCGCGATGTCGGCCAGCGGCGCCCGCCACAGCGACAGCTTGCGCCACGGCGTCCAGGCGACGCGCTGGGGGATATTGATCGGGGGCAGGGGCCAGGCCTCGACCCCGGGGTCCAGCCCCGCCCGGTCGTCGGTGAAACAGATGAAGCGCAGATCGCCGGCGGTGTTGCGGCGGGCGGCGGAATACAGACGGTTGGCGAATTCGGGGCCGTAGCGATCGCCCCATTTCATGCAGACGACCGTCTGCGTCACGCCGCCTGCCCGCCTGGGCGCCCATCTGGGGCGTTCGCGTCCCGATAGGCCTGCAGCGACCCGACCTCCAGCGTCCCGCCATGCAGGCGCAGGATCGACTTGATCGTCGCCTCGGCCGCCGCGGCGGTGGTGTAATAGGGGATCTTCATCTCCAGCGCCGTGCGGCGGATCGAGAAGCTGTCCTTCAGCGAGGCCCGCCCCTCGGTCGTGTTGATGACCAGCTGCACCCCGCCGCTCTTCATCGCATCGACGATGTGCGGGCGGCCTTCATAGACCTTGTTCACCGGCGTCACGTCCACGCCCTGCCCGCTCAGATAGGCGGCGGTGCCCTTGGTCGCGATCACCTTGAACCCGGCCTCTGTCAGGTCGCGCGCCAGCGGCGCCATCTCCGCCTTGTCGGCCTCGCGCACCGAGATGAACACCGTGCCCTCGCGCGGCAGGGTCACGCTGGCGGCCAGCTGCGCCTTGGCGAAGGCGCTCTCGAAATCGCGGTCCAGGCCCATGACCTCGCCGGTGGAGCGCATTTCCGGGCCCAGAACCGGGTCCACGCCCGGGAAGCGCGCAAACGGCAGCACCGCCTCCTTCACCGCCACCCGGTCGGTCGGCATGTCCGGCAGGGTGAATCCGGACAGCGTCTCCCCCGCCATCACCTTGGCGGCCACGGCGGCCACCGGCGCGCCGATCGCCTTGGCGACGAAGGGCACGGTGCGGCTGGCGCGCGGGTTCACCTCCAGCACATAGATATTGTCGCCCTGGATGGCGTACTGCACGTTCATCAGGCCGCGCACGCCCAGCGCCAGCGCCAGCTTCTCGGTCTCGCGCTTCAGCTCTTCGATCGTCTCGGCCGACAGCGAATAGGGCGGCAGCGCACAGGCGGAATCGCCCGAATGCACGCCGGCCTCCTCGATATGCTCCATCACCCCGGCGACGAAGACGCTCTCCCCGTCGCTCACCGCATCGACGTCCACTTCGGTGGCGTCGTTCAGATAGCGGTCCAGCAGCAGCGGCGACTTGCCGGTCACCACGATGGCCTCGCGCAGATAGCGGTGCAGGCCCTCGTCGTCGGTGACGATCTCCATCGCCCGGCCGCCCAGCACATAGGACGGGCGCAGGACGAGGGGGTAGCCCAGCTGCTTGGCGGCTTCCGCCGCCTCTTCCTCGGACTTGGCGATGGCGTTGGGCGGCTGTTTCAGGCCCAGCTCGTCCAGCAGCGCCTTGAAGCGCTCGCGGTCCTCGGCCAGGTCGATCGCGTCCACCGGCGTGCCCAGGATCGGCGCGCCCGCCGCCTCCAGACCGCTGGCGAGATTCAGCGGCGTCTGCCCGCCGAACTGCACGATCACGCCCTGCAGCTCGCCGCTCGTCTGCTCCAGATGCAGGATCTCGCCGACGTCTTCCTCGGTCAGCGGCTCGAAATAGAGCCGGTCGGAGGTGTCGTAGTCGGTGGAGACCGTCTCCGGGTTGCAGTTCACCATGATCGACTCGATCCCGAGATCGGCCAAGGCGAACGCGGCGTGACAGCAGCAATAATCGAACTCGATGCCCTGTCCGATCCGGTTCGGGCCGCCGCCCAGGATCGCGACCTTCTTGCGGCCGCTCGGCTGGGCCTCGTTCTCCGGTTCGCCGAAGGCCGGGCGCTCGTAGGTGGAATACAGATAGGGCGTCTCGGCGGCGAATTCGGCGGCGCAGGTATCGACCCGCTTGAACACCGGGCGCACGCCCAGCGCATGGCGTTTGGCGCGCACCTCGGCCTCGGGCAGGCCGGTCAGCATGGAAAGCCGCGCGTCGCTGAACCCGTCCGCCTTCAGATCGTGCAGGGCGTCCGCGTCCTCGGGCAGGCCGTTTTCGCGGATCTCGTCCTCGGTGCGCACGATCTCCTCGATCTGGCGCAGGAACCACGGCTCGTAATGGCAAGCCTGGTTGACCTCCTCGACCGTGAAGCCGTGGCGAAAGGCCTGCGCGATGACCAGAAGGCGATCCGGCGTCGGGCTGCCCAGCGCCGCGCGCACCGCGGTGCGGTCGTCGCCCTGGCCCACGCCGGGGATCGCGATCTCGTTCAGGCCGCAAATGCCGGTCTCGGTGGAGCGCAGCGCCTTCTGCAGCGATTCCTTGAAGGTCCGGCCCATCGCCATCGCCTCGCCGACCGATTTCATCGCCGTGGTCAGCAGGCGCTGGGCGCCCGGATATTTCTCGAAGGCGAAGCGCGGAATCTTCGTGACCACATAGTCGATGGTCGGTTCGAAGCTGGCGGGCGTCGCCCCGCCGGTAATCTCGTTGTCCAGCTCGTCCAGCGTGTAGCCGACGGCCAGTTTGGCGGCGACCTTGGCGATCGGGAACCCGGTGGCCTTGGACGCCAGCGCGCTGGACCGCGACACGCGCGGGTTCATCTCGATCACCACCATGCGCCCGTCCGCCGGGTTCACGGCGAACTGCACGTTCGACCCGCCGGTCTCCACCCCGATCTCGCGCAGCACCGCGATGGATGCGGTGCGCATGCGCTGATATTCGCGGTCGGTCAGGGTCAGGGCCGGGGCGACCGTGATGGAATCGCCGGTATGCACGCCCATCGGGTCGATATTCTCGATGGAGCAGATGATGATGCAGTTGTCCGCGCGGTCGCGGACCACCTCCATCTCGTACTCCTTCCAGCCCAGGACCGATTCCTCGATCAGGACCTCGTTCACCGGGCTGGCGTCCAGGCCGCCGGCCACGATCTCCTCGAATTCCTCAAGGTTATAGGCGATGCCGCCGCCGGTGCCGCCCAGGGTGAAGCTCGGGCGGATGATCGCGGGCAGGCCGGTGTCCTTCACCGCCTCCTTCGCCTCGGCCAGCGTGTTGACCTGGCGGGAGCGCGGGCTCTCCAGCCCGATATCGTCCATCGCCTCGCGGAAGCGCTGGCGGTCCTCGGCCTTGTCGATCACGTCGGCGCGCGCGCCGATCATCTCCACGCCGTATTTGGCCAGAACGCCCTGTTCTTCCAGCTTCAGCGCGGTGTTCAGCGCGGTCTGGCCGCCCATCGTCGGCAGAAGCGCGTCGGGGCGCTCTTTTTCGATGACCTTGGCGACGAATTCCGGCGTGATCGGCTCCACATAGGTGGCGTCCGCCACATCCGGGTCGGTCATGATCGTCGCCGGATTGGAATTGATCAGGATGACGCGGAAGCCTTCGGACTTCAGCGCCTTGCACGCCTGAACGCCGGAATAGTCGAACTCGCAGGCCTGCCCGATAACGATGGGTCCTGCGCCGATGATCAGAATGGAGGAGAGGTCGGTGCGCCGGGGCATATCGAGCGCGGCTTGTAACGATTCCTGTACCGGGGGGCTAGGCCTGAATGAAGCTCGCGCCGTCAGGCCTTTGTCGGCTGGAAATCGATGGCCAGTTTCGCGCCCGGTTCGCGCCCCCAGTCCAGCCCCGCGCCGGCCTGTTTGGCCAGCAACGCGATCAGGCGCAGGCCCGTCCCGGTGTCCGCCGCGCCCTGCGGCAGGCCCGGCCCGCTGTCGGCCAGGGTCAGGCGCCAGCGTCCTTCCTCGGCGGGGCGCAGGCTGATGCTCACCGTGCCCGCCTCGCCGCCGAAGGCGTGCTTGACGGTATTGGTGATGAATTCGTTCAGGATCAGGCCCAGCGGCCCGGCGATGCGGGTGTCCACGTCCACCCGCTCCAGATCGGCGTCCAGCCGGATTTCGCCGCTGCCGTCCATCTGCACCAGGCTGCGCGCCAGATCCTCCAGATAGGCCGCCAGGTCCAGCCGGTCGAAGCGCTGGCCCTGATACAGCTTCTCGTTCAGCTGCCGGATCGTCTCGATCCGGTCACGCAGGCCCGACAGCTTGTCGGCGAATTCCGGCCCGGAGCGCCGCTGCTCCATGGAGATCAGGCTGCCGACCATCTGCAAATCGTTCTTCACCCGGTGCTGCAGCTCGCGCATCAGCACGTCCTTCTGCTGCACCGCCTCGGTCAGCTCGCGCGTGCGTTCGTGCCGGTCGATCGCCGCGCCCAGCAGATTGGCGTAGGTGCGCAGGAAATCGACATCGTTCTGGTCGAACTCGCGCGGCTCCTCGCTGTCCACCTCCAGCACGCCGAACGGCTCCCCGCCCGGCGTGTCGATCAGCACATTGATCAGGCTGGCGACGCCCTGGTTCAGCAGGACGGCGGACACGGAAAACCGCGTCTCGGTCGCCACGTCATGGGTGATCACCGGCTCGCCCGTTTTCAGGGCGTACCCGGCCGCCGATCCTTTGCCGGCGTCCAGCCGCGCGCTGCCGACAAAGCCCGGCGTCCAGCCCACGCCCGCCCGCACCAGAAGCTTGTCCTCGCCCGGCATGTATTCCAGCAGCTTGGCTTTCACCCCGCCGCAGCCATGGGAGACCATGACGCAGGCCTGCTGCAGGATTTCGTTCAAATCGTCGGTGTGCAGCGCCAGCCGCCCGAATTCCGTCAGCGCGTGGCGCTGTCGGACGAGGTCGTCGCGGATGTCTTGCGGCGCGTCGGTCATGTGCAAAATGTCAAAAAGCGTTTTGTAGCGCTGCAGAACGCCGCGCCGCCCGCCGCCATTGTGCCTTGCGCCCCCGAAAGGGTCCAGAACCTGGGTTTAGAAGCGCACGGACAAATCCGCCCAGCCCATCAGCTCTTCCGGCGCCCCGGCGATATGGCCCGGATCGTCGACATAGCGGGCCGCCGCGCGCACGAAGATCGTGTCGCTGGCGCGCCAGCGCAGGGCCGATTCCAGCCCCGTCTCGCGCCCCGACGGCGTCAACCCGGCGTTGCGCAGCTCGTACAGCGTCGATCCGTCCGCCGCCGACCGCACCGGCACGTTCAGCGCCACCGATCCGCCCTCCGCGCGCAGCGACTGGTTCAGCGCAAAGCCCAGCGTCACGTCATCGGACAGCGCCCGCTCGACGCCCAGCGACCAGGCGCTGGCCCAGGGCTGGTCGATCACGTCCAGCCCAAGGGAATCGGCCAGATTGGCCTGCATCACCTCGCCGCGCGCCCGGCCGCGCCAGCCCAGCGCCAGCGGCCCGGTCCATTCCAGCGCGGCGAAGCGGTTGGTGACGTCGTCCGTCCCGCCCAGCCGCGCGGCCAGCGACCCGCCCATGGCGGAATCGTCCTCGCGCACCGCGCCGGCCTCGAAGGCGACGAATTGCGATCCGAAATGACGCCCGACCGACATCGCGCTCAGCGCCCCGGAATCCAGCGATGCGCGGAAGCCGACCCGCCACCGGCCCATGTCATAGGCGCCGAAGGCCCAGCGGTCGGACTCGGCCAGCGCCCCGGCCGCCCCGGACTCGTCCTGGAAGCTCAGCATGCCGATGGCCGGCGTCGACCCGCCCGGCGCGCTGGATTCGCTGGCGAAGCCGAACTCCGCGCCGCCGAAGCGGAAGGTCGCCCCGCCGCTGAAATCGCGGTCCGGCCCCATGCCGAAATTGGACGGCGGCGGCCGGTTGTCGTTCCAGCGCAGCACGGCCTCGCCGCCCGGCGCCGCGGCGCGGGCGCTGTGGCGCCGGTTGGATTCGGCCAGCGACCGAAAGCGGCCGATCGCGCCTGATGTCGGCTGCGCCTGCGGCGGCCGCGCGGTGAAGGCGCGCTGATAGGAATCGCGGAACATCAGCCCGTCGAACGCCGCTGAATGATTGATCCAGTCGCCGAAGGCGCCGGACGCCGGGGCGAACGTGGTCTCCAGGCCGACGTTCACGCCTTCGCCCGGCCCGGCCACGGTCTGCCCGGCGGGCGCCAGTGTCACGCTGGCCGTCCCGACGGGGGAAAACGCCGCCTGCAGATTGATCAGGCCGCGCCCATAGATGATGTCCGTTCCCGCGTCGCCCAGATCGGTCGCGGTCTCCAGCAGCAGGGCGACCGCCGCCTGCGGCGTCAGATTCGGGAAAGCGTCCAGCAGCAGCGCCACCGATCCCGCGACGAAGGGCGTGGCCAGCGACGTGCCGGTGGCCAGGCGGTAATCGCCGTCATTGAATGTGGTCAGCACGCCGTCGCCGACATTGCCGTTGGTGCCGCCCGGCGCGACCAGGAAATAGTCGCGCGAGGCGCCGGCGAAATTCGATCCGCCGATCTGGTTGCTCTGGTCGACGCCGCCGACGGCCAGAACCAGGCCCTGGGCCAGCGGATCGCCCGCGAAACTGGCCGGCGCGCTCGGATTGTCGCTCGGCGTCTCGTCGGTTTCGACATTGCCCGCGGCGGCCACCACGACCACGCCGGCCTGCGCGGCGCGGATCATGGCGTTGCGCAGCGTGCCGGTCAGCGCATCGCTGCCGCCCAGCGAGATATTGATGACGTCCGCGCCGGAGCTGACCGCATAGTCGATGGCCTCGGCGATCTTGGTCGTGGAGAAGGAACAGCCGCCGGTCTCGCCGCAGCTGTCGGGCGCGTCGGCGCGCAGCACCATCAGCGAGGAATCGTAGGCGATCCCGTGCATCCGGGAATTGTCCTTGCGCGCGCCCAAGACGCCGGCGACCAGCGTGCCGTGATAGTCGGTGTCCTCGATCGTCCCGCGGTCGGGATACATGTCCTTGGACAGGGCGCTGATCGTCCCGGCGGTGAATTCCGGATGGTCGGTGTCGATCCCGGTGTCCAGGATCGCGATCGTCTTGCCCGCGCCGGTGCCGCCATTGGCGTAGGCGTAGTGCGCGTTCACCCGGTCCAGCCCGCTGCGCGGCGCGCCGTTGGAAAAGCCCAGGAACTCCGCCGTGATGAAGGTCGACGGATCGGCCGCCGGCGGGGGCGGCGGGGGCGGAGGAGGCGGCGGCGGGGGCGGCGAGGCCGGGACCACATTCACCGGCGGCAGGCCGGCATTGCCGCTCGATCCCCCTCCGCCGCCGCCGCAGGCCCCGATCAACAGGGCCGCCAAAGACGGCGCGACAAGCTTCAGGCAGGATCGATTCATCATGGAAAACACCAAAACAGCCGCCCTCTGGGCAAAAAGCTAGGACGGCGTGTTCTGCGCCGTCCACAACCGATAGCTGTCGGTCGTTAACCCACGGATAAGTCAGGCGGTTAACGCCTGGCTCAGCGGAACGACAGATTTGCCCAGAAAAGCGGCTGGCCGGTTCCCGAATCGCGCAGCGCCCCGGCGCTCAGCCAGCCGGCGCGTTCGTGCAGCAGCGGGATCAGCGCCGCCTCTTCCAGAACAGCACGTTCCGCGGCGAATGCAAGGGCCGCGCGGCGCTCCGCATCGGGCTCCGCCCGGATCTCCGCCAGCGCCGCGGACAGGTCCGGCGCCCGCCAGTTGAAGTTCGCCGCGAACCCGCCCGGCGCGAACGGCTCCAGGTATCGCCAGGGCGCGGTTTTCAACCCCCGGTCGAACCGCGCCAGCGCCAGATCGAACCGCCCCTCGTCCACCGCCGCGTACAGGCCGGTGTCGTCGGTGCGGGAGATCGTGGTCTCGATCCCGATCGCCGCCCAGTCGTCGGCCAGCGTCACGGCGATGCCTTCCCGTTCCCCGCCGGACTGCAGCAGCTCCAGCTCCGCGCCCGCCGCGCCCGCCGCCTCGACCAGCGCGCGCGCCTCCTCCTGCCGCTCGGCCCGGCCGCGCGGGTCGGCGTTGGGGGAGGCCGGGATGATCGCCGGCGCGGGGGCGGCCAGATCGGCGAACAGGGCGCTGGCGATGAACTCCCGGTCCACCGCCAGGGACAGCGCCCGCCGCACGCGCGCATCGCCCAGCACGGGGCTTGCGTGGTTCGGCTTCAGATAGGTCAGGCGCGGGGCGTCATAGACATGCATCTCGTCGCCCAGCACCCGCACCGACTGCAGCGGCGGGTCCTGCGCCAGGTCCAGGTCGCCGGCCCGGAACATGCGCAGGCGCGCGGCCTCGTCCTCCACCGCCTCCACCTCGACCGCGGCCAGGGCGACATCGCCGCTGGCGAAATAGCGCGGGTTGCGCGCCAGACTCATCGACAGCTGCGTGCTGCGCGTCAGTAGATACGGCCCGGCGCAGACGAAATTCTCCGGCTGCACCCAGTCCGGCCCGTGCGCCTCGATGGCGTGGCGCGGGCGGGGATAGAATTCCCGCATCGTCTCGGGAAATACGCCCAGCGGCTCGGCCAGTTCGAACACCACGGTGCGCGCGTCCGGCGCGCTGACCCCGATCTCGGTCACCGGCCGCAGGCCCAGCGAGGCGTCCGCCGCCCCTTTCAGCGGCAACAGGTCGCCGACCCCCGAATAGACGGACCCCGGACCCGCCGCCTGCTGCACGTTCCAGACGATCTCGTCCGCGGTCAGCGGCGCGCCGTCGGACCATTGCAGCCCCTCGCGCAGCGTCGCCCGCCAGACCGCGCCGTCGGCCTCGGCCTCCCAGGATTCCACCAGCCCCTGACCGGGGCGATAGGAATCCAGCGGTGCATGAAGCTGGTTCAGCAGGATGGCGGCGGTGGCGAACTGGGCGATCGCGGGGTCCAGCGAATCCGGCGCGCCGGACAGGCCGACCCGCAGCACGCCCTCGGGCCGCGCGCGCCCGCCGCAGCCGGCCAGCGGCCCGCAGGCCAGTCCCAGACCGGCCAGTCCGGCCATTCCGGACAGGGCGACATGTCTTCGGGTCGGGGCCGCGCGCGTCATCGGGTGCGCACGCTAGGCATCCTGCGCGCCCACACCAAGGCGCAAATGTATTCCATTCCCGCGCTCGGGATCGCTTGAAACCCGTCTCCCGGCGCCTATGATCCCATTTACTGGCAATGATTTCCGGCGGACGGGCCCAGATGTCTTCGATGGTTCAGGCACGCGACGCGCTCGCCCCCGTGAAACAAAACCGCCGTCCTCTCAAATCCTTCGTGAAACGGCTGCGGCAAGTGGTCTTCACGCTGCGCGACAGCGGCGGCCGGTACGACCGCGAATGCCCGGTCTGCGGGTTCCAGGGCCGCTTTCTCGGCGTCGGCTCGCCGCCGCGCTGGGACGCCCAGTGCCCCCGCTGCGACGCGCTGGAGCGGCACCGCCTGCTTTATCTGGCGCTGTCCGAAGAGCGGCCGATCGCGGACGACGCCCGCGTGCTCCATTTCGCGGCGGAGACCGCGGTCCGGAATTTCGTCAACACGCCGGGGCGCGACTATGTCACCGCCGACCTGGACCCGGCCAAGGGCGACCTCGCCTTGAATATCGAGGATATCGCCCTGCCGGACGAATCCTTCGACGCCATCCTGTGCAGCCATGTTCTGGAGCATGTGGACGACAGCCGCGCTTTGCCGGAGCTGTTCCGCATCCTGAAAAAGGGCGGCACGCTCTACGCCATGGTGCCGCTCGTGGAGGGCTGGGAGAGCAGCTATGAAAACCCGTCGGTAAAGACGGAGGCAGAGCGCGACCTGCATTTCGGCCAGTGGGATCACATCCGCTTCTACGGCCGCGACATCCGCGACCGGATCCGCAAGGCGGGGTTCGAGCTCACCGAATACACCGCGTTCGGGGAAAACTGCGTCCGCTACGGGCTGGTGCGCGGCGAAACGATCTTCCTCTGCCGCCGCCCGGCCTGAGCCTTCAGCCCGGCCTGATCCGTCAGCCCGGAATAAAGGCGTAGGCGCCGGCCTTCTGCGACAGCCGGCCGACATCGCTGACATCGTATTCGGCCAGCAGGCGCAGCCGCGCCCGGGGCAGGAATTTGCGTCCCGGATCGCCGGCAAGCACGGTCAGCCCGGCTTCCAGGCACCGCTCCATGAACGCCACCACTGGCCTGGCCGTTTCCTCGTCATAGAACAGGTCGCCCACCGCCAGAATATCGGCGTCCGGCGCCGGGCCCGCGGTGATGTCCTCGCCCAGAATGGTCAGCGCCGCGCCGTTCGCCTCGGCGTTCAGGCGCAGGGCGGAAACCGCATAGGGGTCGATGTCCACGGCTGTCACGCTGGCCGCGCCCGCGCGCGCGGCGGCCAGCGACACCACGCCGCCGCCCGCGCCCAGATCGACCACGCGCTTGCCCGCCACCGCTTCCGGCCGGTCCAGGAAATAGCGCGCCAGCGCCAGCCCGCCGGCCCATTGATAGGCCCAGTAGGGCGCGCCGAACCCGCCTTCTTCCTGTTCGGCCAGCCGCCACAGCCCGCTGGACGGCTGGGCCTGGTACATCCGGAATTGCGGGATCGCAGTGACCTCGGCCAGGTCCAGATTCTGCGTGATGAAGGCGGCCGTGTCGGCGGCGGGCTCGCTCAGGCTCAAGCTTTCGCCTTCGCCTTGGCCTGTTCCATCAACTCGGCGAAGCGCTCGAACAGATAGAAGCTGTCCGCCGGGCCGGGGCTGGCCTCGGGGTGGTGCTGCACGCTGAACACCGGCCTGTCCTTCAGCGCGATGCCGCAATTGGTGCCGTCGAACAGGCTCACATGCGTCTGCACCAGGCCCTCGGGAAGACTGTCGGCGTCCACCGTGAAGCCGTGGTTCATCGACACGATCTCCACCTTGCCGGTCTCCAGATCCTTCACCGGATGGTTCGCGCCATGGTGGCCGTGCGGCATTTTCTTGGTCTTGCCACCCAGCGACAGGGCCAGCATCTGGTGGCCCAGGCACACGCCGAACACCGGCGTGCCGGAATCGGCCAGCGCGCGGATCGTCGCGCCCTCGGCCTTGGCGGTCTCGGCCGGGTCGCCCGGGCCGTTGGCCAGAAGCACGCCGTCCGGATTGCGGGCCAGCACCTCTTCGGCCGTCGCGCCCATGGGCAGGACGGTGCAGCGCGCCCCCACCGCGCCCAGAGAGCGCAGCAGGTTCGTCTTCACGCCATAGTCCAGGACCACGACCTCGAATTTCGGGTTCTCGACGTCCGGAAACCCGTCCGGCCAGTCCCAGCGCCCCTGGGCGTGGCTATAGGTCTGCGTCGTCGCCACCTCGGCGGCCAGGTCCCGGCCTTCCATGCTGGGCTGCGACTTCGCTTTCTCGACCAGCGCGTCGATATCGATCTTGCCGTCCGGATCGTGCGCGACGGCGCAATTGATCATGCCGTGCTCGCGGATGCGGCGGGTGAGGGCGCGCGTGTCCACCCCGGTCACCGCCACCACGCCGCGGCGCGCCAGCCAGACGTCGAAATCGGTCTCGGCGCGCCAGTTGGCGGACTTGGTGATCGGCGCGCGCAGCACCGTGCCGCAGGCCGCCGCCTCGGCGGCCGGGTTGCGTGTTTCCATGTCTGCGGCGTTGGCGCCGACATTGCCGATATGGGGGAAGGTGAAGCAGACGACCTGGCCGGTATAGGAAGGATCCGTAAGGATTTCCTGGTATCCGGTCATCGCGGTGTTGAAGCACAGTTCGCCGGAGGAAATCCCGGCGGCCCCGGCGCCCTGACCCAGGAACACCGAACCGTCGGCGAGCGCGAGGGCTCCGGTGACGGCTTGATTCCGGCGTCCGGCAGTCATATCTGAGCGCGTCCGAGGCGAGCGGCGGCCGAATGTCCGGCCGAAAAATTCGGCGGACCGTATGCGCGGGACCGGAACGCGTCAAGCGAGTGTAGCCGCTAGGAACACCTTCTAAATCAACACGTTCTGAACCCACCGGCGTTCAGGCAGAAAAAGGGCCTTCGATGGCGCTCCGTGAACGAATCTCAGACGACCTCAAGACCGCGATGAAATCGCGCGACGAGGTGCGCGTGTCGACGCTGCGGCTGATCCAGGCGGCCATCAAGGACCGCGATATCGCCGCGCGCGACAAGGACCATGCAGAGGGCTGCGAGGAGAAGGAAATCCAGCAGATCCTCACCAAAATGTCGAAACAGCGCGAGGAAAGCGCCGGCGCCTTCGAAAACGCGGGCCGGCTGGAGCTGGCCGAGCGCGAGCGCGAGGAACAGGCCGTCATCCGCTCCTACATGCCCCGCCAGATGAGCGAGGCGGAGATCCAGGCCGCCGCCGGCGGCGTGGTCAGCGAGCTGGAGGCGACCGGCCTGAAGGATATGGGCCGCTGCATGCAGGCGCTGAAAACCCGCTATCCGGGCCAGATGGATTTCGCCAAGGCCGGCGCCTGCGTGAAGGACATGCTGAAATAGGCTCGCCCGGGGCTGTCGGCCCCGGCGAGTCTATCCCCAGCCGCGAACAGCCCGGCGATGGCCGCAGCGGTCCGGGAATCGTAGTATTTCCGGCTATCCCAGCCGGAATCCCGCATGCGTTTCTCGGACGACTTCATCGAAGAGCTGAAATCGCGCCTGCGCCCGTCGGAGGTGATCGGCCGGCGGGTCAAGCTGCGCCGCCAGGGGCGAGAATTCGCGGGCCTCAGCCCGTTCAATAAAGAGAAGACGCCCAGCTTCTTCGTCAATGACGAGAAGGGCTTCTATCACTGCTTCTCCTCCGGCAAGCACGGCGACATTTTCTCCTTCCTGCAGGAGACCGAGGGGCTTTCTTTCCCGGAGGCCGTGGAGCGGCTGGCGGGGGAGGCGGGCATGACCCTGCCGGCCCCGGACCCCGAGGCCGCCCAGCGCGAACAGGCCCGCAAGGGGCTGCTGGACTGGATCGAACAGGCCCAACGATATTTCGAGGCCGGCCTGCGTCGGGGGACGGGATCAGAAGCCCGCGATTATCTGATCCGCCGCGGCCTGCCCCAGGAGGTCTTGGCCGAATACGGAATCGGCTTCGCGCCCGACCTTCGCACCGGCCTGACCGATCATTTGATTGCGCAAGGCGCCAAGCCGGATGAACTCGTGGAGGCCGGACTCGCGTTCCGGCCGGAACGCGACGGGGGTGGCCCTAAACTGATGGACCGCTTCCGGGGCCGGGTCATGTTCCCGATCCGCGATCCGCGCGGCCGGCTGGTCGGCTTCGGGGGCCGCGCCCTCTCCAAGGACGCCAAGGCGAAATATCTGAACAGCCCGGACACCCCGCTCTTCCATAAAGGCGCGCTGCTCTACCGGTTTCCGGAGGCGCGCAAGGCCGCCAGCGACCCGCGCGCGCGCCTCACCAGCCTGATTGTGGCCGAGGGCTATCTGGACGTCATCGCGTTTGCCCGCGCGGGGCTGGCCCAGGCCGTCGCCCCGCTCGGCACCGCCCTGACGGAGGACCAGATCCGCCTCGCCTGGCGTGCGGGGCCGGAGCCGGTCCTGTGTTTCGACGGCGACGCGGCGGGCCAGCGCGCCGCCTTCCGCGCCATCGACCGGGCTTTGCCGATGCTGGAGCCCGGCCGCTCCCTGCGTTTCGTCCTGCTGGAGGGCGGCAAGGACCCCGACGACGTGCTGCGGGACGACGGCCCGGCCGCCCTGCGCGCGGCCATCGACCGCTCCCGCCCGCTGGTGGAGCTGCTCTGGGAGCGGGAGCGGGACGCAGAGCCGCTGGATACGCCCGAGCGCCGGGCCGGGCTGAAACGCCGGATTTTCCAGGCGGTGGCCGCCATCGCCGACGAAAGCGTGCGCGACGAATACCGCAACGATCTTCTGGGCCGCTACGACGCCCTGTTCCCCCGGGGCGGCCGCCCCGCCCCGGCGCGGGGGGAGAGGGGGGGGCGCGGCGCCTGGGGGCGGGATCGGTTCACGCCCCGCACCCCCAGCGCGGAGCTGAAGGCCAAGGCCGCCTCCGACCGCGGCGGCGGCCCGGTTGTGCGCGCGCTTTTGTTCGCGGCGCTGGAGCATCCGGAGCTGCTGGAATCCTGCGCCGAGGAGCTCAGCCTGCTGGAAACGGGCGATTCGGGCCTCGACCAGCTCCGGGATGCGGCCATTGCTGCCGCCGGTCAGGCCGAAACTGTTGACAAATCCGGCCTTCGCCGCCATCTGGCCGGTCTGGGATTTGGCGATCAGTTGAACCGGCTGGAGTCCGAAAAGCGCCTGCTGGCGGCCGCTTACGGGGCGTATCTCAACGAGGCCCCCTCGGCCGAGAGCGGATGGCGCGACTTCTATGCGACGATCGATGTGCGCCGCGTGTCGAAACTGGAAGGCGCGCACGCACGCCGGGCGGCTGTCGAGGAGTTCACGACGGAGACCCAAATGCGCCAGCGTGGCGCGTTTGACTTCAAATACAGGGCGCGCACATCGCGCGCCGGCGATGAAGACGCGGCAGGCGGGCAGGACGCCCGGCCGGGCCTGGAGGCGGTGAATGAAGAAGAGCGCGGTCAAAAAGGCTGAACGGCGGGATCCGGCGGACAGCCCGCTGCTCGACCTCAGCGACAAGGCGGTCAAGCAGATGATCGCCGTGGCCAAGAAGCGCGGCTATGTCACGCATGAAGAGCTGAACAAGGTTCTGCCGAGCGAGGAATTCACCTCCGAGCAGATCGAGGACGTGCTGGCCCAGATCTCCGAGATGGGGATCAATGTCATCGACGAGGGCGACCAGAACGAGGAGGCCGAGTCCTCCGACGACCGGGACGAGTCCGACGATTCCGAAGAGGAAGACGAGGACGAGGCTTCCGGCAAGGCCGGCGTCGGGCGCGCCGTCACGCGCAAGAAAGATGCGCTGCCCACCACCAACACGTCTTCCAGCGCGGACCGCACCGACGACCCGGTGCGCATGTATCTGCGCGAGATGGGCACGGTCGAGCTGCTGTCGCGCGAGGGCGAAATCGCCATCGCCAAGCGGATCGAGGCCGGCCGCGACACCATGATCAAGGGCCTGTGCGAATCCCCGCTGACGGCCGAAGCCATCATGGTCTGGCGCGAGGAACTGGCCGAAGAGCGCATCCTGCTGCGCGACATTATCGACCTGGACGCCACCTATGGCGGCCAGCAGACCGCCAACGACGATGACGACGAGGACGACGACGACGAGGAAAGCTCCGAGGATTCCTCCGACGACGATGACGACAGCGACGACGACGAGGGCGTGAACCCCTCGATGTCGGCGATGGAGTCCGAACTGCGCGAATCCGTGATGGGCGTGCTGGACGGCGTGGCCGGCGATTTCGACCGCTTCCGCAAGCTGCAGGACCGGCTCGTCCAGAACCGCATGAAGGGTAAGGGCCTCGGCCCCAAGACCAAGGCGGAATACGAAGAGCTGCAGGAGAATATCTCCGGCAATCTGAAACAGCTGCACCTCAACAACGCCCGGATCGAGGCGCTGGTGGAGCAGCTCTACGCCATCAACCGCCAGCTCGTGTCGCTGGAAGGCAAGCTGCTGCGCATGGCCGACGGCCATGGCGTGCCGCGCGTCGATTTCCTCGAGGTCTATTTCGGCCGCGAGCTGGACCCCGAATGGTGTTCCTCGCTGGAAGGCCGGTCCAAGGCCTGGGACCGCTTCCTGAAGCGCGAGCTCGACCAGATCGAGACGATCCGCGCCGAGGTCGCCAAGCTGTGTCAGGACACCGGCGTGCCGCTGGACGAATTCCGCCGCATCGTGGCGACCGTCCAGAAAGGCGAGCGCGAGGCGCGTCAGGCGAAGAAGGAAATGGTGGAAGCGAATTTGCGCCTCGTCATCTCCATCGCCAAGAAATACACAAACCGCGGCCTGCAGTTCCTGGACCTGATCCAGGAAGGCAATATCGGCCTGATGAAGGCGGTCGATAAGTTCGAATACCGCCGCGGCTACAAATTCTCGACCTACGCCACCTGGTGGATTCGCCAGGCCATCACCCGCTCCATCGCGGACCAGGCCCGCACGATCCGGATCCCGGTGCACATGATCGAGACGATCAACAAGATCGTCCGCACCCAGCGCCAGTTCCTGCACGAATTCGGCCGCGAACCGACGCCGGAGGAGCTTGCCGAGAAGCTCGGCATGCCGCTGGAAAAGGTGCGCAAGGTGATGAAGATCGCCAAGGAGCCGATCTCCCTCGAAACCCCGATCGGGGACGAGGAAGACAGCCATCTGGGCGATTTCATCGAGGACAAGAACGCTGTCCTTCCGATCGACGCGGCGATCCAGTCGAACCTGCGCGAAACCACGACCCGGGTTCTGGCCAGCCTCACCCCGCGGGAGGAGCGCGTGCTGCGCATGCGCTTCGGCATCGGCATGAACACCGACCATACGCTGGAGGAAGTGGGCCAGCAGTTCAGCGTCACGCGCGAACGGATTCGCCAGATCGAGGCGAAAGCCCTCCGCAAGCTGAAACACCCCAGCCGCAGCCGGAAGCTCCGCAGCTTCCTCGACAACTAACCCCCCTCATCCTCCCCCGCGCGCGGGGGAGGGGGACCACGAAGTGGTGGAGGGGGCGGCCGCCCGCGCCGCCGCTTCCGCACGTTCAAATTCAGAAGAGAGACCCAGTTCCATGGCGCGTTCGCGCGGATCCGCCCCCCACGGCGCAAACTTCAACGACCGGCTCGAAACCCAGGCCAAGGCCAAGCAGGCCTTGCTCGAAAAGGCCCGCAAAAAGGCCGAGGAGCTGAAAAAGTCGGAGCCAGAGCGCCTGGCCAAGCAAAAGGAAATCGCCGACGCGCGCGCCAAACGCGCCGCCGAACGCGAAGCCAAGAAGAAGGAAGAGGCGGAACGCATCGCCGCCGAAAAGGCGGAGGCCGAACGCCTCGCAGCCGAGCAAAAGGAAGCCGAGCTCAAGGCCCACATGGAAGAAGAAGCCCGCAAGAAAGCCGAACGCGACGAACGCTACGCCAAGCGCAAAGCCCGCAAAGGCAAGAAGCGCTAGGCCGGCCGGGCCTCGCCCCGGGCGGAATTGCTCGCGGCGGAGGCGGCGATGCTGAATCTCACCGACATCACCGTCCGCCTCGGCGGGCGCACGATTCTCGACGGCGCCACGGCGGCGCTGCCGCCCGGCTCGTGCATCGGCCTGATCGGGCGCAACGGCGCCGGCAAGTCCACGCTCATGCGCGTCATCGCCGGCCAGCTGGAGCCCGACGGCGGCTCGGTCGACAAGCCGCGCGGCGCCCGGGTGGGCTATATCGCGCAGGAGGCCCCCTCCGGCCGCGCCTCGCCCTTCGACACGGTGCTGGCGGCCGACACCGAACGCACCCGGCTGATGGCGGAGTCCGAGACGGAGACCGACCCGGACCGTCTGGGCGACGTCTATGAGCGCCTGATCGCCATAGACGCCTATACCGCGCCCTCGCGCGCGGCGCGCATCCTGCTCGGGCTCGGCTTCGACGAGGCGGCGCAGGCCCGCCCGCTCGACAGTTTTTCCGGCGGCTGGAAGATGCGCGTGGCGCTGGCCGCCCTGCTGTTCTCCGAACCCGACCTCCTGTTGCTGGACGAGCCGTCCAACCATCTGGATCTCGAGGCGGTGATGTGGCTGGAGGATTTTCTGAAGGCCTATCGCGCGACGGTCGTAATCGTCAGCCATGAACGCGACTTCCTGAACAATGTCGTGGACTGCATCCTGCACCTGCAGGGCGGCAAGATGACGCTCTATGCCGGCGGCTATGACGCCTTCGAGCGCCAGCGCGCCGAACGCATGGCCCAGCTCGCCGCCGCGAAGGCCAGTCAGGACGCCCAGCGCGCCCGGCTGCAGGATTATATCGCCCGCAATTCGGCCCGCGCCTCCACCGCGAAACAGGCCCAGAGCCGCGCCAAGATGCTGGCCCGGATGCAGCCCATCGCGGAGCTGGCGAACGATCCGTCGCTGTCTTTCGACTTCCCCAATCCGAAAGAGCTGCGCCCGCCGCTGATCACGATGGAAAACGCCTCGGTCGGTTATGACGGCGCGCCGGTGCTCAGCCGCCTCAATCTGCGGCTGGACACGGACGACCGCGTCGCCCTGCTGGGCCGCAACGGCAACGGCAAGACCACGCTGGCCCGCCTGCTCGCCGGCCAGCTCCAGCCGATGGAGGGCGCGATCGCCAAGTCCGGCAAGCTCACCGCCGGTTATTTCACCCAGTATCAGGTGGAGGAGCTGGACCCCGCCGACACCCCGGTCGAACACATGACCCGCACCATGAAAGGCGCGCCGCAGGGCGCCGTGCGCGCCCAGCTCGGCCGGTTCGGCCTGTCGGGCGACAAGGCGACCACCCGCGTCGGGCGGCTCTCGGGCGGAGAGCGCGCGCGCCTGGCCCTGGCGCTGATCACGCGGGAGGCGCCGCACCTGCTGATCCTGGACGAACCGACAAACCATCTGGACGTCGACGCCCGCGAGGCCCTGGTCCAGGCGCTGAACGACTATACCGGCGCCGTCGTCCTGGTCAGCCACGACCGCCATATGGTGGAGACCGCCGTCGACCGCCTCGTCCTGGTCGATGGCGGCCGCGCCCGCGAATTCGACGGCAGCCTGGACGATTATTACGCCTTCATCCTGAAGGGCGAGGGCGCCGCGGCGGCCCGCTAGGCGGCCTCCAGAGCTCCGGGGCCCGGAAGACTATCGGCCTGCTCCTCCATCCTCACCCTGAGGGCCCGCTTCGCGGGCGTCTCGAAGGGTGACTCCAGCCAGCACGCTCGCCAACTCAACCATTGATGGCGCCGCCCCCACCCTCCAAGATCAAGACGGGGGAACGACACGTGGCCGAAGCGAAAAATCCAGACTCTGCCATATCGAAAATCGACGGTCGGGCTGCGCTGGAAGCTTGGCTGAAGGGCAAACCTGTCGACTGGGCGCAGGCCATCGCGACCCGTGCTGCCCTTCGTGTGACGCCGCTCGTGTTCGAGCCTGTTTCCGGTGCCGATAAATCTCCACACTTCTACCGCAGATTGGTCCTTGGCGCCTTCCGTGCAAACTTTATCTCGTGGGCTGCGCTGAAATATCCATCCGATGGGTTGAGAGTCCTCGCCGCCCGCGCCGCCGCCCGCGGCGCTGCCCGCGCCGCCAACAACACCTACGCCACCAACGCCGCCAAAGCTGCTTACGCCGCCGCCAACGCCGCCGAAGCCACCTACGTTACCTACGGCAACTCCGCCCCTGCCGCCCGCGCCGCCGTCAACGCCGCTGACGCAGCCCATGGTGCACGCTTCACCGTATGGAATGCTGTCCAGGCAGATTTACGCTGGCTTACGGCCCACTCGGGGAGTGAGTTAATCGAACAACCTCTCTGGCTGATGGATGTCCGCGGCGATCAAAACTATTCAGTAAACTTTCCGCCTTGGGCGCAGAGCCCGCAAACGGCGTTCTGGGAGAGCGATCTTTGTCAGCGCGGGCCCTGGGGCATCTGGGTTCAATGGTATCTCGAAATTATTCCCAATGGTCAGGGCAAACAGCCGAAAAGTCTGTTTGGAAAAAGAGTCGACATCGAATTCGCAACGAAGCCGCCTGAATACTGGGAACGCGACCCAGACGAGGTGATGGCGGACATTGCAGAGATCGTGGGGTGGCGTTCGCCTCGATCGCGTAAACCGATCGCAGACGGCAAGCCCGACATGTCGCTTAAGGACTTTATTCTCAACTTGCTCGTTTCTGAACCGAGTCCGTTTCCGCTCTCGGAAATTTACGCTGAGGTTGAAGCGGTCGGCTATGACGCCACGCGCGACTCTATTCGTGGCCGAGTAAACGAGCTGACATACGAGGGCCGGATACGACGTATCGGAAGAGCACTCTACGCATCACTGAATTATGATCCCTCTGTGGAGACGCCCTCGCCCGAAAGGTCTGTGAGTGCGCCTGAGGAGCCCTTTGATAACCGTCCCATCAGTGGCCCGCTCAATCCTCCAGTCGACGAGCGCGATCTACCTGAAGCGACACCTCGAGGCATCGCCTTTTCGGAAGACCCCGAACGTCCGATCGATACCGTCCCCGTTGCAGGTCAGTCAGGCAGAGATTTTCAAGGTGATCTGCTTGAAGAGCTACAAGCCAAAGCGCGCGGCTTAGCTGCCGCCTGTCCGCCCGAAAGCAATTTCTTGGCGACGTTGCTAGGTGACGCAGAGGGGTATTCCGAGGCGGTCTCTGAGGACCTATCCAATCTGCGGATTCATATCGTTTGGTCGCGTGGCAATCGACTCCGTCGTCGACTCGATGCGGATCGTAGAGCGCGGTCTTCGCTCGACCCAGATTCGCCGCCTTTGCCTGAGGAGGTTGGCGGGGCGTTACAAGATCTCGTCGAAACCCACAACGTTTTCATCGCCGGAGACGTGGTGGGCCTTGAGCTAGACCAAAGCAGCCTCGGACCTCGTCGCCCAACGGCCCAATCTGCAATCGACGCAGACGAACGGGTGCTGGCGTCGGTGAGTGGTCGCAGGGATTTTCTAACGGAAGGTGCCGAAGACTCGTGGGATGAGGTAATTGAGTCCGCCTTGAGTGCGCGCGTCGCCGACTCGCTCGATGCTGAGCAGGCTGAAGCTGTGGCGGAGGCCACGGGACAAAACTTCCTCGTGGCTTCTCTTCGCACAGTATTTCACGGTGCCAAGTGGATGAGCGCGATGGTCATAGGCGGCGGCGTGCTCGGCCCAGTCACCTATCAGGTGCTCGGACAGACCATTGCGGCGAACGCTCCGCTCTGGCGGGCGGCTGTAGCTGCACACGGAGATTATCCTGCGCTGCAACAATTGATCGATTGGATCGTGAAAGTGTTTGGTGCGTAATCATTTTTTGGGGGTAAAGCCATGCAAAACCCGCCCCCTTTTCCCCTCCCACCCACACCACCCCCATACTCCCCCCGTTCCCGTTCCGCGGGGAAGCGGCCGTCAGCCGTGGGGCGGGGAGTGCGTGGCGCGTCCGCACGCCGGGATGACGTCCGGCGGACCGGCGCGGCCTTCGGGGAGGCGGGCGGCACTAAACGCCAGACCGCGCCAAATCCCCGGATTGGAAACGCGGGGCGA
>CAJXKJ010000027.1 GCA_913055605.1 uncultured Euryhalocaulis sp.
CTAAAAATCTGGCGAATCCGGATGCCGGCCGCATGATGGTCGAACAGCTCATTGGAGAACTCGGCAATGCGGTCGACTATTATCCCGACTGGCACCCGATTCTGACCGCGCCGCCGCGCAAAGGCGCGGAGCGCATCGGCAATCTGTCGCAGCTGGAAACCTACGGAGAGCTTGATCACACGGTCGAGTTCGTACGCGGGTTCGTCACCTGCCCCTATTCGGATGATGGGGCTGACAAACTTGTTGAGGCGGTAAATCAGGTGCCGGGCCTTTACGCGCATCGCCTCGACCAGCCGCTTTACGCCGAAAGCGCGCATCCCGTCGTCGTCATCGCTAACGCCGTCGAACTCGAGGCGGATGGCACGATCCGCAGCCGCGATGCGCTAGCTTGGTTCGCGCAGCAAACAGCGGCAGAGGCGAGTGGGGCGCAGGTGGCCGAGACGTGGTGGAATATTCGCTCGAACCTGCTTGGCGCCCCACATGGCTCGCGCTCGTCACTGTTCGTGAACCAGCATACCGGCAACCACATGCGTAAGATACTTGAGGTAATGAACGCCAGCGGGATGTTTGGGCCGATTAAGGAGTCCTCGCTTGATATGCTGTCGCCGAAAAAGCGGGACGCGATCAGCGAGACGCTGATCCGCACCGCCGTGGCTGAATGGGAGAAGGAAAAGCGCGAATCCTTCACATTCGAGATGCGTGGGGAAACATGTCAGGTGTCCGTGCGCGATACCTGGGGTGACAATCACGAGCTGTCCGTGCGAGTGCAGATTCGCGAGTTCGATCTCTACATCACCGGCTTCTACTATCCCGAGGATCGCAAGATCACGCATTCCGATCCACGGGGAAAGCGCGAGTTGGCTGAGAAGTTCTTGTGACGAAGATCATCGACAAGGAATTTATCCGTCAGCGGGACGACGAACTGATCGCGAAGGGCTTGAAGCTGCACCAGCGGCCGTTCCACGTCGCGATGGCCTGGATGAAGGCCGAGTGTATCTCCGGCGACGTGTTCGACAAGGCGATGTGGGACCCGCTCATGGCCATCTACCATGCACTATATCCCGCGGGGGATTTCTCGATGCCAGCGATGCTCAAGGGCGGCGTGGCGCTGCGCGACCAGATGTACCCGGTCCGAGTCGCAGTCGCCTACGGCACCGTCTCGGTGAACCCGATCGACTGCATCGAAATACCGCGCGAGGAGCTGGAGCTTATCTTCGAGCACTATCCGGAACAGGGATGGCGTGCCTTTTACGGCGTCGCCGACCTGTGGGATTTCGCCTATGGCGTCAGCGATTTGTCGCATGGGACTGGGGATGCGCAGCGGCTTTTTGCCAACGCGCGCTCGTCTCTCGCGGCGACCGCTCGCATCCTCGCCGGTGACATCGATATTGATGCGGCGGTACAAACGATCTGCCTGACCGCCGAACTCGCGCTCAAAGGGGCACTTGCCGCGCGCGACTGGCCCGAAGCACACTACCGCAAACTATCGCACCACTTTGATAAGCTCGCCGAGGCGCTGATCGGCGAGGTTTCGACTGCGCATGATGATCGCCTTCGCGGCGCTGTAGCGCATTTCCCCGACTATGTCCGTACCCGCTATGCGTCGCACGGCTTGACGCGGAACGAGCTGATGCTGCTAGCGATGCGCGCTCAGTTCGTAGCAGCTGAGGCATTGCGGCGTGTATCTAATCGCGATCTCGCGTCGAAGCTGGAAGGTGATCCCAACACCTCGCCGCGACCAGCGCTTTGGTAGCGGCGAGGCTGCGGGCGCGGCGCTGCCGTCTAACGACCGGCAATCACTGCTCGACTGACGCGGCAGGTTCCTTGAAACAAACACTCAAGCTCTTCATCGTGACCAACGCGGTCTTTCCGGCATTGATGGCATGCAGCTCGCCGACGTTGAGCAGATCTTAGGTTTTCGTTCGACCGATCCCGAGCGTGCGGGTCGCAACTGGAATGCGAACACACAGGGCGGCATGGCACCAACAGTCGGTTGACTGGTGACTTCTGACCGGCGTGCAGCTGGTGTCGGCCGGCAGACAATCTACAGCTTACCTGAATGAACGACCGCTTCTGGAGAGAAACCCGAGTAGCGTGAAAGGCCGATATGGGCGCAAAGCGGACGCCCGCCCCGCACCGCCCCCTACTCCCACTCAATCGTGCCCGGCGGCTTGGACGTCACATCGTAGACCACCCGGTTCACGCCGCGCACTTCGTTGATGATGCGGGTGGCGGTTCGGCCGAGGAAGTCGTGGTCGAAGGGGTAGTAGTCGGCGGTCATGCCGTCGGTTGAGGTGACCGCGCGCAGGGCCAGGACGTTTTCATAGGTGCGCTCGTCGCCCATGACGCCGACGGTGGAGACGGGCAGGAGGACGGCGAAGGCCTGCCAGATTTCGTCATAGAGGCCGGCGTTCCGGATTTCCTCCAGATAGATGGCGTCGGCCTCCTGAAGCACGCGCACGCGCTCGGGCGTGATTTCGCCGGGGATGCGGATGGCCAGGCCCGGGCCCGGGAAGGGGTGGCGGGCGACGAAGGGCTCCGGCAGGCCGAGCTCGCGGCCCAGGGCCCGGACCTCGTCCTTGAACAGCTCGCGCACCGGCTCCACCAGTTTCAGGTTCATCCGCTCCGGCAGGCCGCCGACATTGTGGTGGGACTTGATGGTGACGCTGGGGCCGCCGAGGGCCGATACGCTTTCGATCACGTCCGGATAGAGCGTGCCCTGTGCCAGGAATCTGGCGCCGCCGACCTGTTTCGCCTCGCGGTCGAAGACGTCGATGAAGGTGGCGCCGATGATCTTGCGCTTCTGCTCCGGATCGCTGACGCCCTTCAGCTTGCCGAGGAACAGATCGCCCTCGTCGGCATGGACCAGGGGGATGTTGTAGTGGTTGCGGAACAGCTCCACGACCTGTTCGGCCTCCCCCTTCCGCAAGAGGCCGGTGTCGACGAAGACGCAGGTGAGCTGATCGCCCAGCGCCTCGTGCAGCAGGACGGCGACGACGGAGGAGTCGACGCCGCCGGACAGACCACAGACGACTTTTGCGTCGCCGACCTGGGCGCGGACCTTCTCGATCGCCTCGGCCTTGAAGGCGGCCATGGACCAGTCGCCGGACATGCCGGCGATGGTGTGGGTGAAATTGCGCAGGAGCGCGGCGCCGCGCGGGGTGTGGCTGACCTCCGGGTGGAACTGGACGCCGTAGAAGCGGCGCGCCTCGTCCGCGATGGCGGCGAAGGGGGCGTTGGGCGTGCGGGCGATGACGTCGAACCCGTCCGGAATGGAGTCCACCCGGTCGCCATGGCTCATCCAGACGCGCTCATGCGTTCCCGCGGGGCCGAAGCCCTCGAACAGGGGGGAGTGGGCGGTCAGTTCGATATCGGCGCGGCCGAATTCGCGCTCGTTGGCGGCGCGGACCTCCCCGCCCAGCTGGGCGACCATGGTCTGCTCGCCATAGCAGACGCCCAGCACCGGGACGCCGAGATCGAAGATTTCGGGGGTCGCGCGGGGCGTGCCCTCCCCCGTCACGCTGGCCGGGCCGCCGGACAGGATGACGGCCTTAGGCTTGAATTTCTTCAGGAATTCGCCGTCCACCGCGTTGAAGGGGTGGATCTCGCAATAGACGCCGGATTCGCGCAGGCGCCGGGCGATCAGCTGGGTCACCTGGCTGCCGAAATCGACGATCAGGGCGCGTTCGTGATGGGCGGCGACGTCACTGGCCAGCGACGGATTTTCGGGTTGGTTTTCGGGAGGATTTTCGGTGGGGGAAGCCATCGCAAGGACGTATGCGAGTCTGGCCAAACTGGCAACGGGCGGGCCGCTCCCGGTCGGCAACCCTGGACCGATTGCGCGGAGGGTGGCGCTCTCTATGCTAGGCTCACGCATTACCGATGCGATGGGGCCGACGGGACGGGAGAGCCCGCGGCCGGGGAGGATTTCCATGATCTCTGCGCACCGCCTGCTGCCCGTGTGTCTTGCGCTGGCGTTCGCCGCCTGCGGCGAGCCCGCCGCGCCGGATTTGCCGGCGCCCGGCGAGCCGGAACTGGGCGCCGCGGAGGCGGGCGACGCGGACGCCGGCATGGAACGCCTGGCGGCGCTGACCGCGCGGATGGATGCGCTGGACGCCGAAGTGACGCATGCGGAGGACGTGAGCGCGATCAGGACGCTGATGCGCACCTATTCCTTCTATCTGGACCGGGGCCTGTGGGCGGACCTGACCGAGCTGATGACCGACGACGCGCGCGGGTCGTATCCGGCGGGAGTGTTCATCGGGAAAGAGAGCCTGGCCCCGCATTTCATGGACAATAACGGGCGCGGCTATCTCGGCTTCGAGGAGGGGCGCCTCGGCAATCACATCGCGCTGCAGCCCTTCATCACGGTGCATGAGGACGGGCGCACGGCGGAGGGCCGCTGGCGCGTTCTGGCGCAGCTGGGCCAGATGGGCGCGATGGCGGCCTGGGCCGGCGGCCTGTACGAGATCGACTACCGCAAGGGCGATGACGGCCTGTGGCGGATTTCGGACCTGCGCTACTACAGCGGCGGGCCGAACGGCAGTTTCGAGGACGGGTGGAGCGCGCCGCCGCGGCCCGCGGAGCGCCCGGGGGCCGAGCGCTTCCGCAATTTGCCACAGCCGCCGGACGAACCGGCCGAGACCGACTGTCAGGGCTATCCGAACGGCACGTGCGTGCCGCCCTTCCACTATCCCAATCCGGGCACGGGGGAGCCGTGGGCGGGACTGGATGCGCCAGTCCAGGAGACGGCCCAATGAGAGCGCTGATCCTGGCCGCCGCCGCTACGCTGGCCTTCGCCGCCGCGCCCGCCATCGCCCAAGAGAGCGGCGCGTTCGCCGCCGCGGCGCAGCGCCTGCAGATGCTGGAGGCGCGCGCCCAGCGCATGGAGGACGAGCGCGCGATCGAAAACCTGATGCGCGCCTATGGCTATTATGTCGACCGCAAGATGTGGGACGACGTCGCCGATCTGTTCGCCGAGGGCGGCACGTTCGAGACGGGCCAGCGCGGCGTGTATCGCGGGCGCGACCATATCCGCGCGGCGCTGGAGGATCTGTGGGGGCCGCAGGATCTGCAGGACGGCCAGATGAACGATCATCTGGTCCTGCAGCCGGTGATCCATGTGGCGGCCGACGGGACCACGGCGATGGGCCGGTTCCGCCATATCGGCATGCTGGGCGAGTACCAGGACTGGGGCCGCTGGGAAGACGGGATTTATGAGAACGCCTTCGTGAAGGAGGACGGGGTGTGGAAGATTTCCGCCCTGCACCTCTACACGATCCTGTCGACGGACATCGAACAGGGCTGGGGCGAGCAGGCCTTCCCCGCCGAGGGGCCGAGCGAGGCGGCGCCGCCCGACGCGCCGCCGACGCTGGAATACGATGCCTACCCCGCCTACTACACGCCGCCCTTCCACTATCCGAACCCGGTCAGCGGGCAGAAAGTGACCTATCGCGAGGGCGATCCGGGCGCGGCGGTGGACCCGCAAATGAGGCCGGCGGCGCCGCAGCCGGACGCGGGCGCGCCGACCACGCTGGACGAACTGGAGGCGGCGCTCGCCGACGCCGAGCTGCGCCTCGAACGGGTGAAAGCGGCGAACGAGATTCAGAACCTGATCAACGCCTACGGCTATTATCTGGACAAGGGCCTGTATAACGAGCTGGCCGACCTGTTCGCCGAGGACGGCTCGATGGAGCTGGCCCAGCGCGGCGTCTATCAGGGCCGCGAGCGGGTGCGCGACTTTCTGGTCAATGGCCTGGGCCGCGGGGCGCCGACGGGGCCGCGCGAAGGCTTCCTGCAGGATCACGTCCAGCTGCAGCCGGTGATCCATGTCAGCGAGGACGCGCAGACCGCCACCGCAAGGATGCGCGCGATCATGATCATGGGATTCGCCGGGCGCAGCGCCAGCTGGGGCGCGGGCGTCTATGTCGACGAATTCGTGAAGGAGGACGGGCGCTGGAAGTTCAAGACGGCGCACGTCTACAACACGTTCAACGCGGCCTATGACGGCGCCTGGGTGCGCAACAGCGCCGGCGCCCTGCCCGGCCAGAACCCGGACCTGCCGCCGGACAGCCCGCCGACCATGGAGTTCGAATACTGGCCGACCGTCTATGACATCCCCTTCGCCTACGACAATCCGGTCAGCGGCCGGGCGCCGTATTCCTATCGGGACGGCGAGTAAGGCTCAGCGCCCGGTTCAGCGAAGCGTCGGGTAGAGCGAGGCGACCAGCAGGACGGCCATCACGATGTTGAAGACGCGCAGGCGGCGCGGGTTGCGCAGCAGACGCCCGGCCTCCCGCCCCAGCACCGTCCAGGCGGTGATGCAGGGCAGGTTCACCGCGCCGAAGATCAGCGCCGTGGCGATCACCGCCGGCGTGGACTCGCCGGGGGCGTAGACCGTCACCACGGTCAGGGACATCGCCCAGGCCTTCGGATTGACCCACTGGAACAGCGCGGCCTGCAGGAAGGTCAGCGGCTTACCCTTGGCCTTTGCGTCCGGCGAGGGCGGCGCGGCGGTCGCGATGCGGAAGGCGAGATAGAGAAGATAGGCGATGCTGACGACCGTCAGCACCAGGCGGATGACCGGGAATGCCTCGAACAGGCGCGCCAGGCCCAGCCCGATCAGGGCCAGCATCACGGTGACGCCGATATTCACCCCGGCGATGTGCGGGATCGTGCGGCGCACGCCGAAATTGGCGCCGGACGCCATCAGCATCACATTGTTCGGCCCCGGCGTGCCGGTGGCGACGAAAGCATAGGCCAGAAGCGGCGGAATGAAGTCCCAGGTCATGGCGAAGGTCAGGCGGGCTCAGCCGGCCTTCTTCAGTGCGCAGACGAAGAAGCCGTCCGTGCCGGTGCGGCGGGGGGTCAGCACCAGCGCGCCGCCCTCCACCTCCATCGGCCGGGGAACGTCTTCGCCGAACAGCGACGTCCAGCGCGGCATCAGCGGGACGCGGGCGAAGTCCGGATGGGCGGACAGGAAGACGCCGACCGCGTCCATATTCTCCTCCGGCAGCAGCGAGCAGGTGACATAGACCAGCTCCCCACCCGGCTTCACGAAGGGCGCGGCCTCGCGCAGCACCTCGTCCTGTTCGGCGACGCGGCGCTGCAGCGCCTGTTCGGTGAGGCGCCATTTGGCGTCCGGATGGCGGCGCCAGACGCCGGAGCCGGTGCAGGGCGCGTCGACCAGAACGCGGTCCATGCGGCCCTTCAGCTCGGACATCTCCTCCCCCGGCTCGCGCACCTGGACGTTGCGCGTGCGGGCGCGGCGCAGCCGCTCATGGATGGGGGCGAGGCGCGAGCGGTCGGAATCGTAGGCGAAGACCTGACCCTTGTTCGCCATCGCGCCGGCGAGCGCCAGCGTCTTGCCGCCGGCGCCGGCGCAATAGTCCAGCACCTGATGGCCGGGCTCCGCGCCGGTCATCAGGGCGGCGCACTGGCTGCCCTCGTCCTGCACCTCCACCCAGCCCTTCAGATAGGGCATCTCGCTGGCGATGTTCGGCGTGCGGGAGGCCGCCGCGCCGGCCGGAAAGCGGATCGCGCCCGGCGAGACGGCGGGCGGCTGGGGATGCAGGCGGGCCAGCGCCTTCCACGCCTTGTCGCGGTCGGAGACCAGCGCATTGATGCGCAGATCCAGCGGCGGGCGGTGGGACAGGGCCGCGCCCTCCGCCGCCCAGTCGTCCCCGAACATGTTGCGGAAGGACGGGACCAGCCAGTCCGGCAGATTGGCGCGCACCGTATCGGGGGCGTCCTCCAGATCCTTCGCCAGCGCCGCGCGCTCCGCCTCGCTCAGCGGGTCGGGCGCGTGCTCGTCGTCGGAAAAGGCGAAGTCGAGCTGGGCCTCTGTCCGCCACAGAGCGGCGGCGCCGATGGCCAGCGCGCGGGGATCGTCCGCACCCATGCGCCAGACAATCTCCTCCCGCCGGCGCAGCGCGTCATAGACCAGATTGCCGATGGCCGCGCGATCGCCCGCCCCGGCGAACCGGTGCGTGCGTCCCCACTCGCGAAGCGCTTCGGAGGCAGGCTGCGACCGGCCGGCGATGTCGCCCAGCACGTCGATCGCGGCGGCGATCCGGCCGCCCTCACGCAAGGATCAGCCAGCCCGATACGACGTGGAACAGAAGATAGAGCCAGAACAGCACGACCGCCGCCATGCTGACCTGAAAGGCGCGCAGGCGCGGCATGATGACGTTCGGCCCGGTGTGGATCACGGCGTGGACGATGCGCGCGACGACGAAGACCCAGGCGAGGATCACCGCCAGCCAGTTGATCGCGCCCAGCGAATAGGTCAGCGCGACGGCGACATAGAACAGGACCGGCAGTTCGAACTGGCTGGCCACGGCGTTCTGGAAAACGCGGGGCTTTTCCGGCCAGGCGCTGGAATCGTAAGCCAGCCGCTGGAAATCCAGTCCGCCGCCGCGGACCGCCGCGACGCGCGACAGCAGCAGCCGCAGATACAGATAGATCGTGAGCGCGACCTGGGCGAACGCCGCCAGGAACAGCAGCAATTGCGGCGTCGTCATGTGTCCCCTCTCCCGCGCCGACCCAAGACCCTAACCTTGGCCCTAGCCCTGGCTCGGATAGTTCGGCGCCTCCCGCGTGATCGACACGTCGTGGACGTGGCTTTCGCGCAGGCCCGCGCCGGTGATCTTTACGAAGACCGCATTGGTCCGCAAATCCTCCAGCGTGCGGGAGCCGGTATAGCCCATCGCGGCGCGGATGCCGCCGACCAGCTGGTGCAGGATGGGCGCGGCGGCGCCCTTGTACGGCACCTGGCCCTCGATCCCCTCGGGCACCAGCTTCATCTGGTCGGTCACTTCCTTCTGGAAATAGCGGTCGGCGGAGCCGCGCGCCATCGCCCCGACGCTGCCCATCCCGCGATAGGCTTTGTAGGAGCGGCCCTGATACAGGAAGGTCTCGCCCGGCGACTCTTCGGAGCCGGCCAGCATGGAGCCGATCATCACGCATTCGGCCCCGGCGGCCAGCGCCTTGGCCGCGTCGCCGGAATATTTCACGCCGCCGTCCGCGATCACCGGCACACCGGCCTTCGCGCAGGCCTCCGCAGCGTCCATCACCGCGGTGATCTGGGGCACGCCGACGCCGGCCACGATGCGGGTGGTGCAGATGGAGCCCGGCCCGATGCCGACCTTCACCGCGTCCGCGCCCGCGTCGATCAGCGCCCGGGCGCCGTCGGCCGTGGCGACATTGCCGGCGCAGACCTGGACCTGGTTGCTGATGCGCTTCACCCGCTCCACCTGATCCAGCACGAAGCGGGAATGGCCGTGCGCGGTGTCGATCACCACGACGTCGACTCCCGCGTCGATCAGCGCCTCGGCCCGGGCGAAGCCGGAGTCCCCCACCGTGGAGGCGGCGGCGACGATCAGGCGCCCCTGCCCGTCCTTGGCGGCCATCGGAAAGGCGGAGGCCTTTTCCATATCCTTCACGGTCAGCAGGCCGATACAGCGGTTCTGGTCGTCCACGACCAGCAGGCGCTCGATCCGGTGACGGTGCAGCAGGCGGCGCGCCTCTTCCTGGCTGACGCCCTCGGGCACGGTGACCAGCTGGCGGGTCATCAGCTCCCCCACCTTCTGGTTCGGGTCCTCGGCGAAGCGCACGTCGCGGTTGGTGATGATGCCGACCAGCTTGCCGGGTTCGCCGGGGGCCGCGCCCTCTACGACCGGGATGCCGGAAATCTTGCGCGACTGCATCAGGTCCAGAAGCGCCTGCAGCGTCGCCTCCGGCGAGATGGTGACCGGATTGACCACCATGCCGGATTCGTAGCGCTTCACCTTGCGCACTTCCTCGGCCTGGGCGTCGATGTCCAGATTGCGGTGGATCACGCCGATCCCGCCGGCCTGGGCCAGCGCGATGGCCATTTCGGCCTCGGTCACGGTGTCCATCGCGGCGGACGCGAACGGAATGTTCAGGCGGATGTCCCGCGTGAAGCGCGTTGCGAGCTGGGTGTCGGCGGGCAGAACGTCGCTGGCGCCGGGCTGCAAGAGGACGTCATCGAAAGTGACGCCTTCCCGAATCTCCATTCGGAGCTCCTTAAAGGCATGGCCCGTCAGCGGGCCGTCTCTTGCGGGGCGGGATTAACCGATAAGGAGCCGGAGGGGAAGGGCGTGATGCGGCTTGGAATCCTCCCGCGACCATGGATAATAAAATCTACAAATTTAGGATAGACCGCAGGTCTATCTGTACTCTTAGAACACCCCATTTAGTCCTTTTCCCTGCGTGATTTTCATGAGGACAGTTCATGTTTGATAGCGCATTTGAAAAAATTGTGGCGCTCGCTGGCGCCATTGGGACACTCACCTTCGGCACCATTGCGTTTTTGGATGATACAGATAATCGAAATCTGGCTGCCAATCAGCAGACCAGTGATCGCGTAAAAACCGGAATGGATGCTTTGCAAGTCGCGCTCGATGGTGTGCGCACAGCGATAGAGCAACTTGATCCGGAGGACACCGATAGCGATCAAATTCGCCAAGCCGCTACGCAACTCGTAGAATTATCAACGGATGTTATCCAATCTGGCGGGCAAGCATCTGGGGAAAGCCCAGTCTACATAATGACAGATGGTTTTTTTGAGATTCACGAAGGCGAAGGAGAGATCATAAATGTGCAGGGAAAAACTATCGCCCTCGGGATAACGAACGCTATGCCTTCCAGCTCATCACCAATTATCGACGGCGTCAGACTTGACCGCCAGTACTACCCAATACGAGTTGATCTAGAAGGCATTCCGGGCTGCGACCTTCTTATAAAGCGCGATGAAGAACAATCATACAGAACCGTATTGGCGATGATTTCTTGCGACTGATTACAACGCGAGACTATCCCTGCCCGCCCCGGAATCCCGTGGCGACCAGATAGATTTCCTTGGATTCCGGGCGGCTGGCGGCGGGTTTTGCGTGTTTCACGCTGTCGAACGCCTTTTTCAGCCGCTCCAGCAGCCCCGATTCGAGGCCGCCCTGGAACACCTTGGCGACGAAGGCGCCGCCGGGGCTGAGCGTCTCCACCGCGAACTCGGCGGCGGCCTCCACCAGCGCGCCGGTGCGGATCTGGTCGGTCGGGCGGTGGCCGGTCGTGGGCGCGGCCATGTCGGACAGCACCACGTCCACCGCGCCGCCGGCGGCGGCCTTCACCCGGTCCGGCGCGTCCGGATCGGTGAAGTCCAGCAGCAGCATGTCGGCGCCCGGGATCGGCTCGACCTCCAGATAGTCCACGCCCACGACCTGGGACGCGCCGCGCTCGAACGCGATCTGGACCCAGCCGCCGGGCGCGGCGCCCAGATCGACCACGCGGGCGCCGGGCTTCAGGAAGCGGAATTTGTCGTCCAGCTCCGCCAGCTTGAACGCGGCGCGGGAGCGGTAGCCGCGCGCCTTCGCCTTTTCGACATAAGGGTCGTTCAGCTGGCGCTGCAGCCAGAGCGTGGAGGACAGCTTGCGGCCCTTGGCGCTCTTCACCCGTTTGGACAGGCCGCGCGCGTCCCCACCCGATTTGACCGGGCCGGAGCGGCGGCGGCGGCGTTCGCCGTCGTCCTCGCTCATTGGTCTTCGCTCATTGCGGCGTCCCCGTCTTGGCGCGGCCGCGTCCGCGCCGCCGCCGGCGCTTGCGCCGCCGCGGCCGGAACCGGCCCATCAGGCCATAGAGCACGCCCTCGCGCAGGCCGCGGTCGGCCACGCGCAGGCGCGGGGCGGGCCAGTCGTCCATCACCGCCTCGAAGATCGCGCAGCCGGCCAGGACGAGGTCCGCGCGCTCCGGCCCGATGGAGGGCTCTTTCGCCCTGCCGGCGACATCCATCTCCCGCAGGCGGCGGACGGCGGCGCGCGCCTCCTCCGCCGTCAGCCAGGAGCCGTCGACATGACGCCGGTCGTAGCGCGGCAGGCGCATATGCACGCCGGCGATGCTGGTGACCGTGCCGGAGGTGCCGATGATCTGGCCGCGCCCGGCGGCGAACGCCTCCGCGAATTTGGCGGGAGCGGCGATGGGGCGCAGCGTCTCGCGCGCGGCGGCCTTCATCGCCTCGTACCAGTCTTCGCGCGGCTGGGTTTCGGGGAAGCGCTCGGCCAGCGTGACCACGCCGACCGGGGCGGAGCCCCAGGCGCGGATCGGCGGCGGGGCGTGGCGGCTCTGCTGGCGGCGGCGAAGCTCCGCCACGTCGACCCAGGACAGCTCCGTCGAGCCGCCGCCGATGTCCACGACCAGGCAGACGTCCATGTCCTGATCGATCAGGTTGACGCAGCCCAGGACCGACAGGCGCGCCTCCTCCCGCGGGGAGATCAGGTCGAAGCGCAGGCCGGTTTCGGACTTCACCCGCTCCAGGAAATCGGAGCCGTTGCTGGCGGTGCGGCAGGCCTGGGTGGCGATGCAGCGGAATTCCTGCACGCCGCGGCGCTCCAGCTTTTGCCGGCAGACCTTCAGCGCCTCGCTGGCGCGGGACATGGCGGATTCGGACAGCGCGCCGCTGGCGGCCAGCCCCTCGCCCAGGCGCACGACGGAGGAATAGGCGTCCACCACGCGAAAGCCATGGCGGGTCGGCCGCGCGACCAGCAGCCGGCAATTATTGGTGCCCAGATCGATCGCGCCGTACAGGCTGCGGTCTTCGCCCGCACGCCCTTCCCGCCGCGACCGCCCGCCCTCGGATGGCGGGTTCGCCCGGTCGGCCATGTCGTCTTCCATCGTTCGCGCGCCACGGTCGCCTGCCCTGCATGGCCCCCGAAACGCTGGGGCTGGGCCGCGCCGGCGCGGCGCGCGCGTTCAGCTTCCCCGCGACCTTACGCCCTGTCCGGGAACAGGCCAACTCTTGCACAGACACTGTGAGCCGTTATCTGATGAGGCATGGACATGCGGGCGGCAAAATTCGGGATCGGGCAGCTGGTGCGCCACCGGCTGTTCCCCTTCCGCGGCGTGATTTTCGACGTCGATCCGGAATTCGCGAACACCGAGGAATGGTGGCTGGCGATCCCGGAGGACGTGCGCCCACCCAAGGACCAGCCTTTCTATCGCCTCTTGGCGGAGAACGACGACAGCACCTACGAGGCCTATGTGTCGGAGCAGAACCTGCTGCCCGATCCGGACGGCGGGCCGGTGCGCCATCCCCATGTGGACGACATGCTGGGTCCGTTCATGGGCGACCGCTATGAGCGGCGCGCCGGGGTTTCGAACTAGGCCCCGCCCCTCTGAGGGGCGAAAGGCGCCCGCGGCGGTTCGCGCCGGGCCCGCGAGGCGCTAAGGATAGAACGCCCCAAGCGTTTCAACAGGATACTCCCCTGCCCTCCGTCCCGGTTCGCCGTGTTCCGCTTCTGTGTCTGGGCGCGATGGCTTTCGCCGCCGCGGCGCCGGCGCGCGCCGACGTGACGGTGGAAGGGGTGGAGGACGAGGCGCTGATGGAGCGCATCGGCGCGGTCCTGCCCAGCGAGGACGCGCCGGAGAACCGCACCCAGGCCCTGCGCCAGGCGCGCGACGCGGCCGGGCGGATCGAAGCGCTGCTGCGCTCCCAGGGCTATTACGGCGCGGACATCCAGCCGCGCGCGGTGGGCGACGAAGAGGGCGAGGATTTCACCCCGCAGGTGACGGTCGATCCCGGCCCGCGCTTCACAGTGCGGCTGCTGGAATACGACGTCGCGGGCGGGGGCGAGGCGGACGCGGCGGTGGAGCCGCCGCCGCTGGAAGACCCGATCATCGCGGTGGGCGACCCGCTGGTCGCCGACAATGTGCTGGCCGAGGAAGCCGCCGCCGTGGCGCGCCTGCGCCTTGGCGGCTATCCGGACGCTGCGCCGCAGCCCCGGCGCGTGGTCGTGGACCACGCCGGCGCGGACGCCAGCGTCACCTATAATATCGACCCCGGCCGGCCGGCGGTGTTCGGCGATCTGGTGATCGAGAGCGAGGACGCCGAGATCCGCCGCCCCTGGGCGGAGCGGCTGGTCCCCTTCGAGCCGGGCGAACCCTATACGCCGACCGACATGGAGACGCTGTCCACCCGGCTGTCCGGCACCGGGGCGTTCGACACGGTCAGCGTGCGCCTGGCCCCGTCCGAAGAGGGCGAGGGCCCGGAACGGCGCGACGTGATTGCGGAGATCGTCGAGGGCGACCGGCACACGGTGGAGCTGGGCGGCGGCTATGGCACGTCCGAGGGCGTGCGGCTGGAAGGCGAATGGACGCGGCGCAACATGTTCGGCGGGGCCGAGGCGCTGACCCTGTCGGCGGTGGCCGCCACGATGGAGCGCAGCGCGCGCGCCGAAATCCGCGCGCCGCATTTCTTCCGCCCGAACCGCACGGCCCGAACCTCCATCGAAGGAATCCAGGAAGAGACCGACGCCTATGACCGCATCGCGGCGATCTTCGCGGCGGGGGCCGAACAGCCGCTGAGCGATACGCTGACCGCGTCGCTGGGCGTGTTGCTGGAACAGTCGCAGGTGGAGGACTTCCAGACCGGCAAGCGGGATTTCAGCCTGGTCAGCTTTCCGGGCGAGCTGCGCTTCGACAATACGCGCGACCTTCTGAACCCCCAGCGGGGCTTCCGCGCGGCGCTGCAGCTGGAGCCGGGCACGGCGACCGGGGATTCGGACCTCACCTTTGTGCGCACGGTGTTCAGCGTGTCGGCCTATCAGAAGATTCTGGACGGGCCGGAGCTGGTGATGGCCGAGCGCATCCGGGTCGGCGGCATCTATGGCGCCGCGGCGCCGGACCTGCCGGCGGACCGGCGCTTCTATGCCGGGGGCGGCGGGTCTGTGCGCGGCTACGCCTATCAGAGCCTGGGGCCGCAGGACGCGCTGGGCAATCCGACGGGCGGACGGTCGCTGCTGGAGATGAGCGTCGAGGCCCGGTTCAAGGTGACCGAGACCTGGGGCGGCGTGGTGTTCGCGGACGCCGGCACGGCGCGGCGCGGCGACATCCCGGACTTCGCGGATCTGCGCGTCGGGGCGGGCGTCGGCGTGCGCTATTACACCGCCTTCGGCCCGATCCGCGCCGATGTCGGCTTCCCGCTGGACAAGCGGACCGGCGACCGCGGTTATGAATTCTATCTCAGCATCGGACAGGCGTTTTGAGCGCGGACGCGCCGCCGCCCGCCCCGCGCAAGCGGCGGCGCTGGGGCCGGATCGCCCTGTGGTCGCTGCTGGGCGTGCTGGTGGCGATCGGCCTGCTGTCCTCCATGCTGCGCTGGGCGGCGTCCGGCGGGCTGGGCGCAAGCGTCCTGGCGTCGCGACTGAACGGGACGGCGCTGGGCGCGGCGGGCGAGCTGCGCCTGCGCGGGTTCGCGGGCGATTTGCTGGACGACCTGCACGCCGACCGGATCGAGCTGATCGATGACGACGGGCCGTGGCTGACGCTGCTGGACGTGACGCTGGACTGGCAGCCGCGCGCCCTCTTCAACCGGACGGTCGAGATCCAGGATTTGAACGCCGCGGAGATCATCGTGCGGCGCACGCCGCGTATCTCCGAACCGCGCCCCCCGCGCGAGGAGGGCGGCGACGGCGGCCTGCCGGTCTCCATCGTTCTGGACAGTCTGGGCGTCGGCGCGCTGACGCTGGGCGAGGAGCTGATCGGGCGGGAGGAAACCTTCGCCGTCGAGGCCAGCGCCGCGCTGCGCCAGAGCGGGTCCGGCGCGCTGCACCTGCAGGCGATCGAGGCCGAAAGCCGGGCCGACACGCTGACCGTCGACGGCCAGCTGGCGCCCGGGGGCGCGGTGAATCTGGAGGTGCAGGCGCGCAGCGAGGCCGGCGGCCTGATCGCGGAGCTGATCGGCGCGCCGCAGGGCAGCCCGGCCGCGCTGGACGTCGCCGCAGACGGAACGGCCGAGGGCGGCGACGGCCGCTTCACGCTGCGCTTCGCCGCGGACGAGGCGGCGTCCGGCGACGTGCAATGGGATACGCAAACGGTCACGCTGGATGCGCAGGTGGCCGCCGACCGCTGGCCGATGCTGAACGAGCTGACCGCGCGGGCGGGCGCGGCGGCGGATATCGATCTTACCGTGGAGAATTATCGCGGCGAGGCGCCGCAGATCGCGCTCAGCGTCGCGTCCGACCGGCTGGACGTTCAGGCGAACGGCGCCCTGCCCACCGGCGAGCGGCTGCGCACCGAGGGCCTGACCGTCGACGCGCGGATCGCCGATCTGGGCGTATGGACGGGCGATGCGCTGCAGGCCGACAGCGTTCAGTTCAGCGGACAGGCCACGCGCGGCGATGACGGCTTCGTGCTGGACGGCACGCTGGCGGCGGAGGCGGTGGATGCCTTCACCATCACCGCCGACGCCCTGTCCGGCCCGGCGACGGTGCAGATCGGCGGCGGGGAAGTCGCGTTCGACGCCGATCTGGATGGCGCGGGCGCCGGCGGACAGAACGCGGTGGTCGGCCGGCTGGTCGGCGCGGCCCCGGCCCTGACCCTGAGCGGCGCCTACGGGTTCGAGGACGGGGCGCTGGCGCTGGACGAATTGCTGGTGGAGGCCGGCGAGACCCGGATCGACGCCGAGGGGAATATCGCCCTGCGCGGACAGCGCGCCATGCGCCTGGCCGGCGCGGCGCGCAATGCGCCGCTGCAGGCCGTGCTGCCGAATTATCAAGGCGACATCACCGGCGATTTCGCCGTGACGCGGTCCGGCGCCGGGGCGCCGATGCAGGTCACCGCCGAAGGCACGGTGAGCGATATCGGCGGCGCGCCGCCGCAGTTCGCGGACGTGATCGGCGACGCGCTGGATTTCGACCTGGCCGCGCAGAATTCGAACGGCGTCTTCACCATCCGCCGCGGCGTGCTGGAGGGCCCGCGCCTGCGCGCCGGGGTCGAGGGCGATGTCTCCGACGCCACCGGCTATGCGCTGGATTTCGAGGCGGCGATGCAAGGTCCCCTGCCTGTCGGACCGGCGGAGATCGCGGGCGAGGCGATGGCGCGCGGCGGCGTCACCGGCCCGCTGGCGGCGCCGCAGATCGAGGCGCAGGTGTTCGCCGAGACGCTGAACCTGGCCGGGCGGCAATTCGACCGGCCGGTCCTGGACGTGCAGCTGACCGCCGGCGAGGGCCTGAGCGGACAGGCGCGCTTCACTGCGGACTCCGCCTTCGGCCCGGCGGAAGGCACGCTGAGCTTCGGCCGCGCGGACGGCGCGCTGACCGCGCCGGACCTGTCTCTTGACTGGGCCGACATCACCGCCAGCGGCGGGATGACCAGCCGCGCCGACGGCCTGCTGGAAGGGTCGGTGCATCTCAGCAAGGCGGGCGCGGAGAGTTCTCCATGGCCGGGCATGTTCGAGGGCGATCTGGAGCTGTCGGTCCGGGGCGGCGAGCAATATGTGCAGATGACGGCGCAGGGCGAAGGCGTCGCCTTCCCCGAGCGGGACATCTGGATCGACCATCTGAATCTGGAGGCGAGCGGACCGCTGGACCGGCTGGACTTCGCCGTCGCCGCCGACGGCGTGCTGCGCGGCGTGCCGGTGGATCTGGCCTCGCAGGGCGTATTCTCCGCCAGCGAGACGGGACGGCGGGCGGAGTTCGATCTGGACGTGATGGCCGGCCGCGTCCAGATCGCGTCCGCGGCGCCGCTGGCGCTGGATCTCGGACCCGGCGGCGAGCGGTCGCTGCGCGCGCGCCTGTCGGTGGACGAAGGCGGGCTGGAGGTCGAATACGACGACGGGCCGGACGGCGCGCTGGTCGTGATCCGGATCGAGGACGCGCCGGTGGCCGTGGTCGAGGCCGCGCGACCCGACCCGCGGCTGGACGGTGTGCTGAACGCCGACATGCGGCTGGACACGCGCGAGGGCGGGATGACCGGGTCGGTCAACGCCACGCTGACCGACGCGCGCTCCGTCGACGCGGAGCAGGAAAATATCGACATGGATCTGCGCGGCACGATCACGAACGGCGCCCTGCAGGCAACGCTGAACATGCGCGACGAAGGCGGGCTGTCGGCGCGGGCGACCGGCGCCCTGCCGCTGGCGCGGTCGGACGGCTTCCTGCCGGTGCGTATCGCGATGGACCAGCCGCTGTCCGGCCAGCTGGACGCCGACGGGCCGATCGACACGGTTTCCGGCCTGCTGCTGGGGGCCGAGCAGCGCCTGTCCGGCCAGGTGCGTCTGGCGGCCAGCCTGTCCGGCACGCCGGGCGATCCGCGCATCGAGGGCGAAGGCGGGCTGGACGAGGCGCGGTTCGACGACGCGGTCTCCGGCCTGGTGCTGGACGATCTGCTGCTGGCGCTCGATTTCTCCAACGACCGGGTGCGGGTGACCGAACTCTCCGCAAACGACGGCGACGGCGGCGCGCTGAGCGGCAGCGGACAGGCGCAATCCTCCGGCGGTGAATGGAGCGGCGAGGTGGAAGCCGCGGTGCAGAGCTTCCGCGTGGTCAACCGCGCCGACGCGCAGGCGCAGGTCTCCGGCGAGCTGGCGGCGCTGGTCTCGCCCGACCGGCGCGCGGTGGAAGGCGCCCTGACCATCGAACAGGGCGAGTTCGCCCCGCCCCAGGCCGCCCCCGCCGGCGTGCGCACGATCGAGGTCGTGGAGATCAATGTGCCGGGCGCCGAGGAAGACGAGCGCGTGACCGGCGAGCGCGGCCCGCCCATCGAGCTGGACATCGACCTGTCCGCTCCGCGCCGCCTGTTCGTG
Organism: uncultured Euryhalocaulis sp.; assembly: GCA_913055605.1. GTDB lineage: Bacteria > Pseudomonadota > Alphaproteobacteria > Caulobacterales > Maricaulaceae > Euryhalocaulis. The sequence goes on from CAJXKJ010000027.1 coordinate 18,593, forward strand.
CGGTCGAACAATCTGGACGTGGAGCTGTCGGTCGACGCCCATATCGGCGGCACGGTGCGCGAGGTGGAGGTCACCGGCGAGGCCAATGTGGTGCGCGGCGACGCGGATCTGGCCGGGCGGCGCTTTGTCTTCGACAGCGGGCGGGCGGTGTTCGACGGCGATCCGCTGGAGGCCGATCTGAATTTCACCGCGACGCGGGAGACCTCCGACCTGACCGCCATCATCAATGTCACCGGAACGCCGCGCGAACCGCGCATCACGCTGGAGAGCCGCCCGCCGCTGCCGCAGGACGAGATTCTGGCGCAGGTCCTGTTCGGACGGTCGGCCACCGACCTGTCGGCGCTGGAGGCCGCGCAGCTGGCCAGCGCGCTGGCCAGCATGACCGGCGGCGGCGGGTTCGACGCGCTGGGCAGTCTGCGCTCGGGCCTGGGGCTGGACCGGCTGGCGGTCGGCCAGAGCAGCAGCGGCGACCCGACCGTCAGCGGCGGGCGCTATCTGACCGACGACGTCTATCTGGAGCTGTCCACCGGCACGCGCGGCGAAGCGGCGGCGCAGGTGGAATGGCAGGCGCTGAACGATTTCGCGATCATCTCGCGCTTCGGATCGACCAACCAGACCTCGATCTCGGTCCGCTGGCGGAAATCGTATTAGGCCTTAGCGCGCCTCGTCCGGCGCGGGGATCGGCACGGCCAGGAAACGGCGGTCCCAGCCCTCGAAGCCCAGCCTGAAGACATTGACCATCACGACGATGGGCCGGCCGCCGTCCGCGTCCGCCGGCCCCTCCAGCACGTCGCTGATCGAATAGCCGAGGGGGCAGCCCCGGCTATCAGGCAGGGAATCGTCCCGATAAATCACCTGGGTCGTGTTCAGCGCCTCCACGGCCAGGGAGAAGCCCTTCACCTCCACATCGAATTCGGCGCAGCGCGCGCTGGCCATTTCGATCTCTTCCAGATGCAGGGTGAACGGCCCTTCCCGGTTGTCGGTGAAGCTGGCCGCCATCGCGCCCGGATAGGCGCCGTGCTTTTCCGGATCGCCGTCCGTCGTCTCGGTGATCGGCTGGGACCAGAGCAGGCGCGCGGGGATGGAGACGCCCTGTTCTTCGAGAAGCGGGGTCGCGCGCCGGATCGCCTGGCGCACGGCCTGGCCCTCGCCCTCGATGGCGGCTTCCTCGCGCAGCTCCACCTCCACCGGCGGCGCCGCCCAGGAATCCGAGGCGATGTCGACGAAATAGACAGTGGCGTAGGGAAAGCCCGAGCCGTCCTGGACGCCGGACTCCATGAAGGAGAAGACGGACCCGTCCTCCGAAAACCCGATCAGCGTGCGCTTGGCGGTGTCGCCGGCGGACGCGGCGGCGGGCAGGAGCGTCAGGGCGGCGGCGGCGAACAGAATCGGGCGCATGGCGGACTCCGGGTGATTACGGGGCCCTGCTAAAACCCGGAGCAATAGCGGTCCGTTCCGCGCTTTTCCGCTAGGATTCCGAACGCCGCGCGGCGCGGATTTCCCGCCATTTCGCCAGCCGTTCGCCGACCAGCTTCTCATGGCCGCGCTTGGTCGGCTCATAGAAGACCGGGCGCGCGTCCATTTCGTCCGGAAAATAGTCCTGGCCGGAGAACGCGCCCGGCCCGGCATTGTGGTCGTATTTATAGCCCGCGCCGTAGCCGAGCCCCTTCATCAGCTTGGTCGGCGCGTTTCGGATATGCATGGGCGGGGCGAGCGAGCCGGTCTCCGCCGCGCTGCGCTGGGCGGCCTTGAAGGCGGCGTAGACGGCGTTGGATTTGGGCGCGGTGGCCAGATAGACGACCGCCTCCGCCAGGGCCAGTTCGCCCTCCGGACTGCCCAGAAAATCGTAAGTGTCTTTCGCGGCGATGGTGAGGCCGAGCGCGGCGGGGTCGGCCAGGCCGATATCCTCCGCCGCCATGCGCACGATGCGGCGAGCCAGGAAGAGCGGGTCCTCCCCGCCGTTCAACATGCGGGCGAGCCAGTAGAGCGCGGCGTCCGGGTCCGACCCGCGCACCGATTTGTGCAGGGCGGAGATGAGATTGTAGTGCTCCTCCCGGTCCTTGTCGTAGGACGGGGCGCGGCGCTGCAGCAGGCCGGCCAGCGCCTTCACGTCCACCGGTTCGGCGCGGTCCAGCGCCAGCAGCTCCTCGGCCATGTTCAGCAGATAGCGGCCGTCGCCGTCGGCCATGGCGCGCAGGGCGCCGCGCGCGTCTTCGGTCAGATTGAGCGACGCCTTGCTGTAGGCCTCGGCGCGCCGGAGCAGGCTTTCCAGCGCCTCGTCGTCCAGCCGCTTCAGCACCAGGACCTGGGCGCGGGACAGGAGGGCGGCGTTCAGCTCGAAGGACGGGTTCTCGGTCGTGGCGCCGACCAGGGTGACGATCCCCTCCTCCACGAAGGGCAGGAAGCCGTCCTGCTGCGCCCGGTTGAAGCGGTGGATCTCGTCCACGAACAGCAGCGTGCCGACGCCGGCCTGGCGCCGCTGGCGCGCCTTCTCGAACACCTTGCGCAGATCCGCGACGCCGGAAAACACCGCCGAGATCGCCTCGAACTCCAGCCCCGCGTGCTGGGCCAGCAGGCGGGCGATCGTGGTCTTCCCGGTGCCCGGCGGACCCCACAGGATGATGGAGCCGAGCCGCCCGCCGGCCAGCATCCGGCCCAGCGGCGCGCCCTCGGCCAGCAGATGGTCCTGGCCCACGACCTCAGACAGGCTTTGCGGGCGCAGCGCGTCGGCGAGCGGGCGCGGGGCGCCCTTCTCCATCCCGGCGGCTTCGAACAGATTTGTCATAGAGCCGTTGCTCAGGAACTGCTTTCCATCATAGTGAGATTGTCAGCGTTTCGAACAAACACATTCATACTTGGAGTCGATCAATGGATTCTAATTTCCGGATATTGCTTGCCGTAGGAATAGTCGCCCTATGCCCACAAGCGGCATTCGCTCAACTTTATGGCGGCTACGATGATTTCTCCACGGATTCAATCAATGAAGGCGCAATTGGGAGCGGATACGATGATTTTTCAACTGATTGGATCGACGAAGGGGCCATCGGTAGTGGCTATGACAACTTCACTACAGGGGGGATCAACGAGGGTGCCATTGGAAGCGGATACGACGACTATTCTACGCCCGACATAAACGAAGGTGCTATCGGTAGCGGATACGATGACTTCTCCACCAGTTGGATAAACGAAGGCGCTATCGGCAGCGGGTACGATGACTTCTCAACCCCGGGCATCAACGAGGGTGCCATAAACCTAGGAGCGCCTGAAGAACCCCAGTCATCGTATGACTATCAACTCGGAACCTTTGGATACTGAGTCCACTACATCCGCACGGTCTGGTCGAACACCTGTTCGCCGCGGCGGATTTCCAGCGGCCAGGATTCCGCGCCGTCGAACCGCTCCAGCATCGCGGCCAGGTCGTCCACTGCGCCGATGCGCTGGTCGCCGACCTCCACCACCCGGTCACCGGGGCGCAGGCGGAAATAATCCGCCGCCGTGCCGCGCGCGATATTGGTGATGATGACGCCGGTCTCCAGCGGGTCGAGGCCGATCTCGTCGGCAAAGGCCGGGGAGAGATTGGCGACCGTCGCGCCCTGGAACGGGTTGCGGCCGGTGATCTGGAGCTCGTTCCGCGCCGGGCTCTCCGGCGGGGCGGTCGCGGCGATGCGGATATCCCGCGCCTGTCCCTCGCGCAGGACGGAGGCCACGGCCGCGTCGCCGATGCGGTGGGTGGCGAGCAGGAAGCGGACGCCGGCCAGATCGTTCACCGGGGCGCCGTCGACGGCGGTGATGACGTCCCCCACCTGCAGCCCCGCGTCGTCCGCCGGGCCGCCGGGATAGACCTCCGACACCAGCGCGCCCTGCGGCCGGGCGAGGCCGAGCGAGGAGGCGAGCTCCGGCGTGATCTTCTGGACGCGGGCGCCGAGCCAGGGGCGCACGACCTCCCCGCCCTCCAGCGCCGTTTCCACAACGCGGCTGACCAGTTCCGCAGGGATGGCGAAGCCGATGCCGTTGGAGCCGCCGGAGCGGGAGAAGATGGCGGTGTTCACGCCGACCAGGCTGCCGTCCAGCGCCACCAGCGCGCCGCCGGAATTGCCGGGGTTCACCGCCGCGTCGGTCTGGATGAAGAAGCTGTAGTCGGTGATGCCGACGTCCGTGCGGGCGAGCGCGGAAACGATGCCGCTGGTCACGGTCTGGCCAACGCCGAACGGGTTGCCGATGGCCAGGACCAGATCGCCGACCTCCAGATCGGAGGAGCGGCCGATATCCAGGCTGGGTAGCTCGTCGCCGTCGATGCGCAGCACGGCGAGGTCCGTGCGCTCGTCGGCCAGCAGTAGCTCCGCCTCGTATTCGCGGCCGTCGTTCAGCGCGACCTTCAGCTCCTGCGCGCCTTCCACGACGTGGTTATTGGTGACGATCACCCCGTCTCCGTCGACGATCACGCCGGAGCCGAGGGATTGCTCCACCCGCTCCTGCGTCGGGGCGCCAAGCTCGCCGCCGAACATGAAGTCGAAGATCGAGGGCGCGGCGCGGGTGCGCACGACACGGCGGGAATAGACGTTCACCACCGCCGGGGCGGCGGTCTTCACGACCGGCGAGAAGCTGAGCTGGATCTGCGCAGGGCTTTCCGGCACGTCCTGGGCCTGGGCGGCCGGGACGGCGAGCGGGGCGGCGAAAAGCGCCAGGGCGGCGCTGCAGATGGCGGCGATCTTACGGTGTGTCGGCATGGCGGGGCTCGGCTCCTCCCTCCGGTTCCCAGCGCCGTTTCGGGCGCGCGCCTATAGCTAAGACGCCGCGCGATGAACGCAAGCTGACGGTCCAGTTACGCCCCTGAAAGACACGCATCCCAGCCGGGGCGGCGGCGGAATTCGGCGAAGGGAACCGGCTCCGCCGGCGGGTCGCCAACCGCCCCGCCCAGCGCCAGCTGCCACCAGCCGACATCGCGCCAGGCGCCCATCTTGTAGCCGGTGCGGGCGTAGACCCCGACCGGCGTGAAGCCCAGCCCCTCGTGCAGGGCGATACTGGCGGGGTTGGGCAGGCTGATCCCGCCATAGGCGGTCTCGTAGCCCTGGGCCTTCAGCAAGGCCAGCAGGGCCGTGTAGAGCCGCTTGCCGACGCCCTGTCCCCGCGCCGCTTCGGCCAGATAGACGCCGACATCCGCGCCCCAGCGATAGGCGGCGCGGGCGTGATGCTGGCTGGCGTAGGCGTAGCCGGCGACCGCCCCGCCCGCCTCCGCGATCAGCCAGGGATAATCCGGCAGGGTCTTGACGATGCGGGCGGCCATCTCCTCCGCCGTCGGCGGGACCATTTCGAAGGAGATGATCGTATCGGCCACATAGGGCGCGTAGACGGCGGCGCAGGCGGCGCCGTCCTCCGGAACAGCGATGCGCAGCGCCGTATCCATGCGCCCTATTCCGCCGCCTCCACGGTCCCGAAGCCGGCGGGCAGGCCGTCCAGGCTGACGGCGTTCTTTTCCGCGCGATAAGCCTTCATGCCTTCCTCGCCCTTCTTTTCGGCGAAACGCACCAGGGTCGGCCGGTCCTCCCGATAATCATAGAGGGGAACGGCGAAGCCGCAGGAAGTCTGCGCCAGATCGACGTCCAGCACCACGATCTGCCGCGCGCCGGGAATGTCGGTGAATTCGGGCAGCAGGGCGTCGTATCCGGGCGAGCCGAGCTGGTGGATGGTCGCCGCGCCGTACAGGCGCAGGATCATCGGGGGCCCCTCGAAGGCGCAGAACATGACGGTCAGCCGCCTGTCCGCACAGGCGTGGACATGCGCCCAGGTCTCGCTGCCGCTTCCGGTCAGGTCCAGATAGGCCACGCGGTTAGGGCCCAGCACGCGGAACGAATCCATCCCCTTGGGCGAGACATTGACGCGACCCTCCGGCGCGGCCGAGCCGGTGAAGAAGATTTTCTGGGCCTCGATAAAGGCGCGCAGCTTGTCGCTGATCGAATCGAATTGTTGCGCCATCAGCCTTTCCTTCCTGGCCATGCCGGAGCGCACGGCGCGGGACCCGGCCCCGAAACGCAAACGGCGGCCCGAAAGGGCCGCCGCATGGTTCGCGTTTCCTCTCTCGAACTTTTTATTCGGCTTCGGCTTCTGCGGCCTCATGCCGTTCGCGGTCTTCCTTGCCGCGGGCGTCGGGATCACGGTCGACGAACTCGATGACCGCCATCGGCGCATTGTCGCCGTGGCGGAAACCGGCCTTCAGCACGCGCGTATAGCCGCCATTGCGTTCGCCGTAGCGGGGGCCGAGCGTGTCGAAAAGCTTCTTGGCCGCGGTTTCGTCCCCGATGCGGGAGACGGCCTGGCGGCGCGCGTTCAGATCGCCCTTCTTGGCCAGCGTGACCAGACGCTCGACGATCGGGCGAAGTTCCTTCGCCTTCGGCAGCGTGGTGACGATCTGCTCATGGGTGATGAGCGCCGCGGCCATGTTCTTGAACATGGCGGAGCGGTGTTCGTGGGTCCGGTTGAGCTTCCGGTAGCCGTGTCCGTGACGCATGTCTGTTCCCCGTTCGGCCCGGCGCCATTCCGGCGGCGGGACGCGACGCTAATTCTAAACCTGATCCTCGAACCGCTTGGCCAGCTCTTCGATATTGTCGGGCGGCCAGTCGGGCACTTCCATGCCGAGGTGCAGACCCATCTGGGCCAGCACTTCCTTGATTTCGTTCAGCGACTTGCGGCCAAAATTCGGGGTGCGGAGCATTTCCGCCTCCGATTTCTGGATCAGGTCGCCGATATAGACGATGTTGTCGTTCTTCAGGCAGTTGGCGGAGCGGACCGACAGCTCCAGCTCGTCGACCTTCTTCAGCAGGGCCGGATTGAAGTCCAGCTCCGGCTTGGAATCCTCGGCGCCGGCCTGTTGCGGCTCCTCGAAATTGATGAAGATCTGCAGCTGGTCCTGAAGGATGCGCGCGGCGTAAGCGACCGCGTCCTCCGGCGTGATGACGCCGTTGGTTTCGACTTCCAGGGTCAGCTTGTCATAGTCCAGAACCTGGCCTTCGCGGGTGTTGTCCACGGTGTAGGACACGCGCTTGACCGGGCTGTACAGCGAGTCGATGGCGATCAGGCCGATCGGCGCGTCCTCGGCGCGGTTGCGCTCGGCCGGGACATAGCCCTTGCCCGACTGCACGGTGAGGACCATGCGGATTTCCGCTTCCTCATCCAGGGTGCAGATGAAGTGGTTCTTGTCGAGGATCTCGACGTCGGCCGATTCCTCGATGAAGTCGGCGGTGACCACGCCCGGGCCCTTGGCCTTCAGCACCAGGTGCTTCACGCCTTCGGAGTGAACGCGCAGCGCCAGCTGCTTCAGGTTCAGCACGATGTCGGTCACGTCTTCCCGGACGCCCGGGATGGACGAGAATTCGTGCACCACGCCGTCGACCTGGATGGCCGTGACGGCCGCGCCCTGAAGCGACGACAGCAGCACGCGGCGCAGGGCGTTGCCCAGCGTCATGCCGAAGCCGCGCTCGAGGGGCTCGGCGATCAGCTTGGCGTGGCGGCTCTTGTCGTAGCCGGGCTCGACGACCGGCTTCATCGGGCGGATCAGGTCTTGCCAGTTCTTTTCGATCACGGTGATCGCACCTCTCGTCTTGTGCTGCGCCCGCGGGGGACAGGCGCGCGATGGGGTCACGCGGTTCTAGACGCGGCGGCGCTTCGGCGGGCGGCAGCCATTGTGCGGGATCGGCGTCACGTCACGGATCGTGGTGATCGTGAACCCGACGGCCTGCAGCGCCCGCAGCGCCGACTCGCGGCCCGAACCCGGACCGGAGACATTCACTTCCAGCGTTTTCACGCCGTGTTCGGCCGCCTTTTTGCCGGCGTCCTCGGCCGCCACCTGGGCGGCGTAGGGGGTCGACTTGCGCGAACCCTTGAAGCCCATCGTGCCCGACGAGGACCAGGCGATCGTGTTGCCCTGGACGTCGGTGATCGTGATCATCGTGTTGTTGAACGACGAGTTCACGTGCGCCACGCCGGACGTGATGTTCTTCCGTTCCCGGCGTTTGACGCGGGCGGGTTCCTTAGCCATCGGCCCCTATCCTATTTCTTCTTGCCGGCGATCGGCCGGGCCGGGCCCTTGCGGGTCCGGGCGTTGGTGTGGGTGCGCTGACCGCGCACGGGCAGGCCGCGGCGGTGCCGCAGGCCCCGGTAATTGCCGAGGTCCATCAGGCGCTTCACGTTCTGGCCGTTTTCACGGCGCAGGTCGCCTTCCACCAGATAGTCGCGATCGATCGTTTCGCGAATCTGGATGACCTCCTGGTCGGTCAGCTCGTTGACGCGCCGCTCGACCGGAATGCCGACCTTTCCGGCAATTTCCCGGGCCATGGCCGGGCCGATGCCGTGAATATAGGTCAGCGCGATGACCACGCGCTTGTTGGTGGGAATATTGACGCCGGCGATCCGTGCCACGATGCTGTCTCCATAAACAAAACCGCCAAAGGATGGCGCGCACCGGTTACCCTTAGTGCGGCGTCTCGCATCCTTTCGCGGAAGAGGGTGTTATAGTCTTCCGCCGCTGATAATCAACTGGCGGGCTGCTTCCGTTTTCCCTTTTCTTCATCGAGGATTTCCGCGGTCTGGGCCGCCACCGCCTCGATCGAATCCAGTCCGCGCACGTGCCGGACGATCCCCTGCGATTCGTAATAGGTCAGGAGTTCGGCCGTAAGCGCGTTGTAATTGGCCAGGCGATTGCGGAGGACTTCCTCCGTATCGTCCGCCCGGCCCTGCTCGGCGGCGCGCTTCTGCACCCGCCGGATCAGCTCGTCCTCGTCGTCCACCCGCAGGTTCACGACCAGGTCCACCGCCTCGCCCCGGCCGCGCAGCAGGCCGTCCAGGGCCTCCGCCTGGGCCACGGTGCGCGGGAAACCGTCGAAGATGAAGCCCGGGGCCTTGTCGTGGACCTCCAGCTGCTCCTCGATCAGGGCGATGACGATCTCGTCGGAGACCAGGTCCCCGCGGTCCATGATCCCGGCGACCTTTTCGCCCAGCGGCGTGCCGCTGGAGCGCGCCGCGCGCAGCATGTCGCCTGTGGACAACTGCACATAGCCGCGCTCGGAGACCAGACGCGTCGCCTGGGTGCCCTTACCGGCCCCCGGCGGTCCGAACATGATCAAATTCATTCCGGCCCCTCCCCCGCTAGCGCGTCCGGCCGCGCAGCTTCGACTTCTTGATCAGGCCTTCATACTGGTGCGCCAGCAGATGCGACTGGATCTGGGTCACCGTATCCATCGTAACCGAGACCACGATCAGGATCGACGTGCCGCCGATATAGAACGGGATCTGGTACTGGCTGATCAGCCATTCCGGCAGCAGGCAGACGAAGGCCAGATAGATCGCGCCGATGGCCGTCAGCCGGGTCAGCACATAGTCGATATAGTCCGCCGTGCGCTGGCCGGGACGGATGCCCGGCAGGAAGCCGCCATATTTGCGCAGATTGTCCGCCGTCTCCGTCGGGTTGAACACGATGGAGGTATAGAAAAAGGCGAAGAAGATGATCATGCCGCCATAGACGATCAGATAGAGCGGCTGGCCCCGGCCGAGCACCGCGGAGATGGTCTGCAGCCATTCCGGCCCCGTCCCCTGCGCCGAAAAGCCCGCGATGGTGGCCGGCAGCAGCAGGATCGAGGATGCGAAGATCGGCGGAATCACGCCGGCGGTGTTCAGTTTCAGCGGCAGGAAGCTGGTTTCCCCGCCGAACATGCGGTTGCCCACCTGGCGCTTGGGATACTGGATCAGCAGCCGCCGCTGGGACCGCTCCATGAACACGATGAACAGGACCAGGCCGATGGCGAGCGCCAGGATGCCCAGAACCGCCAGCGGCGCGATGGCGCCGGTCGCCCCCGACTGCAGCAGCTGCATCAGCGCGCGCGGGAATTCGGCGACGATGCCGGCGAAGATGATCAGCGAGATGCCGTTGCCGACGCCGCGGGCGGTGATCTGCTCGCCCAGCCACATCAGGAACATGGTGCCGCCGACCAGGGTCAGCACGCCGGACACCCGGTAGAACCAGCCCGGATCGGTCACCAGCCCGCCGCTCTCCAGGCTGACCACGATGCCATAGGCCTGGAAGGTGGCCAGGAACACGGTCAGATAGCGCGTGTACTGGTTGATCTGCTTGCGGCCGGTTTCGCCTTCCTTCTTCAGCGCCTCCAGCTTGGGGATGGAGACCGCCATGATCTGCATGATGATCGAGGCGGTGATGTAGGGCATCACGTTGAGGGCGAAGATCGCCATCCGCTCGACGGCGCCGCCGGAGAACGCGTTGAACACGCCCAGAATGCCGCCGGACATGTTGTTGAACGCCTGCTCGAACGCGGCAGGGTCCACGCCCGGCATCGGGATGTAGGTGCCGAGGCGATAGATCACGAGCGCGCCGAGCGTGAACAGCAGCCGCTTTTGAAGCTCCGTCGCCTTGGTGAAGGCCTGGAGGTTCAGGTTTGCGGCGAGTTGTTCTGCTGCGGACGCCATGGCGGCTCCAGTCTGTGCAAACCCGGATCAGGCCCGGGAGGCGCGGTTGCGCCTATTCCTCTTTGGCCGCGGCGGCCTTCTTCGCGGCCTTGCCCTTGGGGCCCTTGTCTTTTTTGGGCTCCGGAGCGGGCTTGGGCTCGATCACGGTGACCGAACCGCCGGCCTTTTCCACCGCTTCCACCGCGCTCTTGGAGGCGCCGATGACGGTGATGTTGATCGCGGCCTTCAGCTCGCCGGTTCCCAGCAGGCGAACGCCGTCCAGCGTGCGGCGGATGACGCCCGCCTCGGCCAGCGCGGCGGCGTCCAGCGCCTTGCCCGCATCCAGCTTGCCCGCGTCGACCGCGGCCTGCAGCTTGCCGACATTGATTTCGGCGTAGCGCGCGCGGTTCGGCTTGTTGAAGCCGCGCTTCGGTAGGCGCCGTTCGATCGGCATCTGGCCGCCCTGGAAGGCGCGCACGGCGACGCCGGAACGCGCCTTCTGACCCTTCTGACCGGACCCGGAGGTCTTGCCGAGGCCCGAGCCGACGCCCCGGCCGACCCGCTTGCGGGAATGGGTTGCGCCGGGATTGTCGCGCAATTCGTTGAGTTTCATGTCTTCCTCCGGAGCAGACTCGGCGCGGCCTTGCGCCTGTTCCTGAACATTGATGTCACGGGCGGGAGCATCCCCCCGCCTATATGGGTTACTCGCCGACGACTTCCACCAGGTGGGCGACTTTCGCCACCATGCCGCGGACGGCGGGGGTGTCTTCCAGCTCCCGCACGCGGCCGATCTTGTCCAGGCCCAGGCCGCGCAGCGTGGCGCGCTGGTCCTTCGGACGGCGGATCGGGCTGCCGGTCTGGCGAACTTTCAGCGTCTTGGCCATGGTCTCTCGTCCCTACGCCTCGATCGCGTCGGGGGAGGAGACGCCGTCCTGACGGCGCTCGACCAGCGACCCGACCTTCAAGCCGCGCTTGGCCGCGATGTGACGCGGGCTGCGCTGGCGCTTCAGCGCGTCGAACGTGGCGCGCACCATGTTGTACGGGTTAGACGAGCCCAGCGACTTGCCCACGACGTCCTGAACGCCCAGCGTTTCCAGAACGGCGCGCATCGGGCCGCCGGCGATGACGCCGGTCCCCGGAGGGGCGGCGCGCAGCACGACCTTGCCGGCGCCGTGACGGCCGTAACCGTCATGGTGCAGGGTGCGGCCTTCGCGCAGCGGCACGCGGATCATCGTCTTCTTGGCCTCGTCGGTAGCCTTGCGGATGGCTTCCGGCACTTCGCGCGCCTTGCCATGACCGAAGCCGACCCGGCCCTTTTCGTCGCCGACAACGACCAGCGCGGCGAAACCGAAGCGCCGGCCGCCCTTCACCACCGTGGCGACACGGTTGATGTGGACGAGCTTGTCGACGAACTCGTTATCGCGGTCGCGGTCGTCTTCTCTATTGCGTCGAGCCATCCCGATGCCTTCCGTTAAAATTCAAGTCCGCCCTCGCGGGCGGCGTCGGCCAGGGCTTTCACCCGGCCGTGATACAGATAGGGACCGCGGTCGAAGACCAGCTTGTCCACGCCGGCGGCCTTGGCGCGCTCGGCGATCAGCTTGCCGACCGCCGCGGCGGCGTCGGCCGTGGCGGTCTTGCCGCCCGCCTTGCCGCCGTCTTCCAGCGACGAGGCGTGGGCCAGCGTCTTGCCTTCCCGATCGTCGATGATCTGGGCGTAGATGTGCTTCGACGAGCGGAACACCGACAGACGCGGCTGTCCGGTCCCGACCTTGCGCAGGGCGCTGCGCGTGCGGCGCGCCCGGCGGAGTTTTTTGTCGCGCAGTTTCATGGCGTTACTTCTTCTTGCCTTCCTTGCGCAGGATGTATTCGCCGGCATAGCGCACGCCCTTGCCCTTATAGGGCTCCGGCGGACGCCAGGAGCGGATTTCCGCCGCGACCTGACCGACGACCTGCTTGTCCGCGCCGGCCACCTTGATCTCGGTCGGCTTGCCGGCCGTGATCGTGATGCCTTCGGGCGGCGTGTAGACGACTTCGTGGCTGTAACCCAGCTGCATGACCAGGTCCTTGCCGCGCATCTGGGCGCGATAGCCGACGCCGACCAGTTCCAAGTCCTTCTCGAACCCTTCGGCGACGCCATGGACGATGTTGGCGACCAGCGAACGCGACAGGCCCCACATGGCCCGCGCCTCCTTGGACTCGTCGGCCGGCTTGACGACGATTTCGCCGTCTTCCTGCGCGACGCGCACCTTGTCGACCAGCGTCACTTCCAGCTGACCCTTCGGCCCCTTGGCGCGCACGGTCTGGCCGTCGAGCGTGACGTCCACACCCTTCGGCGCCGTGATGGGGAGCTTGCCTAGACGAGACATGTTTCCATTCCTCCCGTCAGCTCACGTGACACAGGATTTCGCCGCCGACATTCTGTTCGCGCGCCGAATGGTCGCTCATCACGCCCTTCGGGGTGGACAGAATCGCGATGCCGAGCCCGTTTTCCACGCGCGGCAGATCGCTGACCGACGAATACACCCGGCGGCCCGGCTTGGAGACCCGCTTGATCATCGAGATGACCGGATCGCCTTCGTAATATTTCAGCTGGATCTCCAGCTGCTTGCGGCCGTCCTGCTCCACTTCCGCATAGCCGCGGATATAGCCTTCGGACTGAAGGACCTCGAGCACGCGGACGCGCAGCTTGGAGACCGGGCTGACCACGGTGCCGCGCCCGCGCATCTGCGCGTTGCGGATACGGGTCAGCATGTCGCCGATGGGATCGTTCACAACCATTCCGCCAGTCCTCACCAGCTCGCCTTCACCACGCCGGGGATCTGGCCGCTATTGGCCAGCTCGCGCAGCGCGATCCGGGACATCTTGAACTTGCGGTAGTACGCCCGCGGCCGGCCCGTGAGCTGGCAGCGATTGCGCACGCGCGAGGGCGCCGAGTTGCGCGGCAGCTCGGCCAGCTTCAGCTGGGCGGCGAAACGCTCCTCGATCGGCAGGTCCTTGTCGCGGGCCTGCGCTTTCAGCCGCTCACGCTTGTCGGAATAACGATCCGCCATGCGCTGGCGCTTCTTGTTCCGTTCGATGGAACTGGTCTTGGCCATTCCTACTCCTCCATTGGCGGCTGGATCGCCGCCCGATCCCTGCTGCGTCAGTTCGTGAACGGGAAATCGAACTCGGCCAGCAGGGCCTTTGCTTCCTCATCGTTCTGCGCCGTGGTGCAGACGATGATGTCCATGCCCCAGATCTGATCGACGGAATCGTAGTCGATCTCCGGGAATACGATGTGCTCCTTCAGGCCCATGGCGTAGTTGCCGCGGCCGTCGAAACTCTTTGCCTTCAGGCCCCGGAAGTCGCGAACCCGCGGCAGCGCGATGTTCACCAGACGGTCCAGGAACTCGTACATCCGCTCGCCGCGCAGGGTGACCTTGGCGCCGATATTCATGCCTTCGCGCAGCTTGAAGCCGGCGATGGATTTCTTGGCCTGGGTCGGCACGGCGCGCTGGCCGGCGATCAGAGACAGGTCCTCGACGGCCGACTTCACCTTCTTGGAGTCGCCGGTCGCCTCGCCCACGCCGATATTCAGCACGACCTTTTCCAGCCGCGGAATCTGCATGTCCGAGCCATAGCTGAACTTTTCCTTCAGCGTGGCGCGGATGGACTCGTTGTAGCGCGCTTTCAGGCGCGGGCTGTATCCGCTTGCCTCAGCCATCGATCGTTTCCCCGGACTTCCGGGCCACGCGGACCCGCTTGCCATCCTTCAGCGTCTGGAAACCGACCCGGGTCGGCTTGTCCGACTTCGGATCGATATGCGCCACGTTGGAGACGTGGATCGACGCTTCCTTTTCCTGAATGCCGCCTTGCGGATCGGTCTGGCTGGGGCGCGTGTGGCGCTTCACCATGTTGATCCCTTGCACGACGACGCGATCTTCCTTCGGCAGAACCTTGACGATCTCGCCGGTCCGGCCCTTGTCCTTGCCGGCGATCACGATCACCTGGTCGCCCTTGCGCAGCTTGGCAGCCATCACAAAACCTCCGGGGCGAGCGAGATGATCTTCATGTGGTTCTTGGCGCGGAGCTCGCGCGGAACCGGTCCGAAGATACGCGTGCCGATCGGCTCGCCATTATTGTTCACCAGCACGGCGGCGTTGGTGTCGAAGCGGATCACCGAGCCGTCGGGGCGTTTGATGTCCTTCGACGTGCGCACCACGACAGCGCGGCGCACGTCGCCCTTCTTCACCCGGCCGCGCGGCTGGGCTTCCTTGATCGACACCACGATCACGTCGCCCACGTGCGCGTAACGGCGCTTTGCGCCGCCCAGCACCTTGATGCACTGGACGCGCCGGGCGCCGGAATTATCGGCGACGTCGAGATTGGTCTGCATCTGGATCATGGCGTGCCTCTTCTAATCGGGCCGCGTACCGAAGCCGTCAGGCTCCGACCGCGCCGACCACCTCCCAGCGCTTGAGTTTCGATTTCGGCGGGCATTCGGTGATTTCCACGCGATCGCCAACCTTGAACGCCTCGCCCTCGTCATGGGCGTGGTACTTTTTCGAACGGCGCACGGTCTTGCGGTAGAGCGGGTGCATGAAGGTCCGCTCGACCTTCACGACGACCGTCTTCGCGCCCTTGTCGCTGACCACGACGCCTTGCAGCAAACGTTTCGGCATTGCGGCCTCTCCTTACGCGTTCTTCTTGGCGGTCAGCGCCGTCTGCAGCCGCGCGATATCGCGGCGCACGGCGCGCACGCG
Organism: uncultured Euryhalocaulis sp.; assembly: GCA_913055605.1. Classification (GTDB taxonomy): domain Bacteria; phylum Pseudomonadota; class Alphaproteobacteria; order Caulobacterales; family Maricaulaceae; genus Euryhalocaulis. The sequence goes on from CAJXKJ010000027.1 coordinate 33,784, forward strand.
CGCGGTGTTGTCCAGCTGGCCGGTGGCCCGCTGGAAGCGCAGATTGAACTGCTCTTTCTTCAGCTTCAGGATTTCGTCCTGCAGCTGGCCCTGCTCCATGGAGCGGATTTCAGCCTTGTCCATCATTCGCCCCAGCGCTTCACGATCTTGGTCTTGATCGGCAGCTTCGCGGCGCCCAGCGTCAGGGCCTCGCGCGCCACCTGGTCCGGCACGCCGTCGATTTCGAACATGATGCGGCCGGGCTTGACCTTGGCCGCCCAGTATTCCGGCGAGCCCTTGCCCTTACCCATCCGCACTTCGGTCGGCTTCTTCGAAACCGGCACGTCCGGGAACACGCGGATCCACACCCGGCCGGCGCGCTTCATGTGGCGCGTGATGGCCCGGCGCGTCGCCTCGATCTGGCGCGCGGTGATCCGCTCTGGCTCCAGCGCCTTCAGGCCGTGGGAGCCGAAATTCAGCTCGAAGCCGCCCTTGGCCGCGCCATGGATGCGGCCCTTGAACTGCTTGCGGTATTTTGTGCGCTTCGGTTGCAGCATTGTTCTATTCCGTCAGCGTCTCTAGGCCGCCGCGCCCTGGCGCTGGGACCGGGCGCGTTGTTCGCCGGTGTCCTGCTGGCGGCGTTCGGAGGCCATGGGGTCGTGCTCCATGATCTCGCCTTTGTAGATCCACACCTTGATGCCGATCTTGCCCATCGGGGTGTCGGCCTCGGCGACGCCATAGTCGATGTCCGCGCGCAGGGTGTGCAGCGGAACGCTGCCTTCCTGGTATTGCTCGGTGCGCGCGATTTCCGCGCCGCCCAGACGGCCGCCGACCTTGATCTTCACGCCCTTGGCGCCAAGACGCATCGTCGCCTGCAGCGCGCGCTTCATGGCGCGGCGGAAGGCCACGCGGCGCTCCAGCTGCTGGGCCACCGACTCGGCGACCAGGGTCGCGTCGACTTCCGGCTTGCGGACCTCGACGATGTTCAGGAACACCTCGCCGTCCACCAGCTTGTCGAGCTCCTTGCGCAGGCTCTCGATGTCGGCGCCCTTCTTGCCGATCACCACGCCCGGACGGGCGGTGTAGATCGTGACCCGGCACTTCTTGTGCGGGCGCTCGATGACGATCTTGGACACGCCGGCGGACTTCAGCTTCTCCTTCAGCATCTTCCGGATCTTGATGTCCGAAAGCAGAAGGTCGCCGTAGTCGCGCGTATTGGCGAACCAGCGCGAGTCCCAGCTCTTGTTGACGCCGAGCCGCAGCCCGATCGGATTGACCTTATGGCCCATCAGGCCGCCTCCTCGACTTCGCGCACGACAATGGTGAGTTCCGAAAACGGCTTTTCGATACGAGCCGACCGGCCGCGGGCGCGGGCGCGCCAGCGCTTCATCACCAGGTTCTTCCCGACAAAGGCTTCCGACACGACCAGGGAGTCGATGTCGAGGCCATGATTGTTTTCCGCGTTGGCGATGGCGGATTCCAGCGCCTTCTTCACATCCTTGGCGATGCGCTTGCGGCTGAACTCCAGCTCGGCCAGCGCACGCTCGGCCGTCTTGCCGCGGATCATCTGCGCGACAAGGTTCAGCTTCTGAGGGCTGATGCGGATGACGCGCAGCTTGGCGCGCGCCTCGTTATCCGCCAGCCGGCGTTCCTGTTTGGCCTTGCTCATGGCCTAGCCCCGCTTCGCTTTCTTGTCGGCCGCGTGGCCGTAATAGGTGCGGGTCGGCGAGAACTCGCCCAGCTTGTGGCCGACCATGTCTTCGGTCACCAGCACCGGAATGAATTTGTGGCCGTTGTGAACCTGGAACGTCAGGCCCACGAATTGCGGCATGATGGTGGAGCGCCGCGACCAGGTCTTGATCGCCTGCTTGCGCCCGGCCGCATGCGCGGCGTCCGCCTTCTTCAGCAGATAGCCGTCGACAAACGGGCCTTTCCAAACTGAACGCGCCATATTCCCGTTTCCCTCTAGCGCCGCTTCTTCTGGTGACGCGAACGAATGATCAGCTTGTCGGTCGCCTTGTTCTTGCGGGTCTTCGCGCCCTTGGTGGACTTGCCCCACGGGGTGACCGGGTGGCGGCCGCCCGAGGTGCGGCCTTCGCCGCCGCCATGCGGGTGGTCGACCGGGTTCATCACGACGCCGCGCACCGACGGGCGCTTGCCAAGCCAGCGATTGCGGCCCGCCTTGCCCAGATTCTGGTTCAGGTGGTCCGGGTTCGACACCGCGCCGACCGTCGCCATGCAGGTGTCCGGCACCATGCGCAGTTCGCCGGAGCCGAGGCGGATCTGGGCGTAGCCCTGATCGCGCCCGACCAGCTGGGCGAAGGCGCCGGCGGAACGGGCGATCTGCCCCCCCTTGCCCGGCTTCATCTCCACATTGTGCACGATCGTGCCGACCGGCATGGAGCGCAGCGGCATCGCGTTGCCCGGCTTCACGTCGGCGCGGGCCGCGGCGACCACCGTGTCGCCCTCGTTCAGGCGCTGCGGCGCGAGGATATAGGCCTTTTCGCCGTCCTCGTACTCGATCAGCGCGATGAACGCGGTGCGGTTCGGGTCGTATTCCAGACGCAGAACCTTCGCCGGCGCATCCAGCTTGGCCCGCTTGAAATCGATCTTGCGGTACAGCGTCTTCGCGCCGCCGCCGCGGCGGCGGGCGGTCACGCGGCCCTTGTTGTTCCGGCCGCCCGACTTGGTCAGGCCCTCGACCAGACTCTTTTCAGGCTTGCCCGCATGCAGCTCGGACCGATCCACGAGGATCAGCGCCCGGCGGCCCGGCGAAGTCGGATTGAAGCTCTTCAGCGCCATGATTCTTCCTCGGTCCCTGTTCCTAGAGACCCGTGGTCACATCGATCGTCTCACCCTCTTCGAGGGTGACGACGGCTTTTTTCACGTCGTTGCGCTTGCCGGGGATGCCCCGGAAACGCTTGGTCTTGCCCTTCACGCGCAGCGTGTTGACCGCCTTCACCTTGACGTCGAACAGCGCCTCGACGGCGGCCTTGATCTCGGTCTTGGTCGCGGTCAGCGGCGTGCGGAACACAACCTGGTTCTGTTCCGACAGGATCGTCGCCTTTTCCGTGATCACCGGAGCGGTGATCGCGTCGTAATGGTTTGCCTTGGGCGCGCTCATTTCAGGCGAGCCTCCAGTTGTTCGGCCGCGGCCTTGGTGATGATCAGCGTGTCGCGGCGCAGCACGTCATAGACATTGACGCCCTGGACCGGCAGCACGTCGACCGTGTGCATGTTGCGCGCGGCGCGGCTGAAATTGGCGTCCAGCGCGTCGCCGCCGATCACCAGCGCGGTCGAGGTGACGCCCAGACCGGCGAACGCCTTGCGCAGTTCGGCGGTCTTGCCGTCCTTCAGCTTGGCGTCGTCGATGACGATCAGATTGTCGCCGCCGGCCTTGGCCGACAGCGCCAGCTTCAGGCCCAGCGCGCGAACCTTCTTCGGCAGCTTGTGGCCGTGGTCGCGCACGCGCGGACCGTGGGCAACGCCGCCGCCGACGAAGATGTTCGACGAGCGGGCGCCGTGGCGCGCGCCGCCGGTGCCCTTCTGGCGGTACATCTTCTTCTTGGTGCGGGCGATCTCGCCGCGCTCCTTGACCTTGTGCGTGCCGGCCTGGCGCTGGGCCAGCTGCCAGCGCACGACCCGGTGCAGGATGTCCGCGCGCGGCTCCAAGCCGAACACGGAATCGTCCAGCTCGATCGAGCCGGCGGCGCCGGAATCCAGGGTTTTGACGTCGAGTTTCATTATTCGCCGCCCTTGTTCTCGTCTTCCGCCGGCGCTTCAGCCTCGGCGGGAGCCGCTTCGGCCTCGGCCGCGCCCGCAGCCTCCGCTTCGGCGGCGGTGTTTTCGACGGCCTCTTCGGCCGGAGCCGCCTCGGCGTTTTCTTCGGCCGGAGCCTCCTCAGCCGGAGCCTCGGCCGGGGCCGCGCCACCCAGCGCGCGGAATGCGCCCGGGACCGGCAGTTCGACCTCGCCCACGCCCTTCACGGCGTCGCGGACCTCGATCCAGCCGCCCTTGGGGCCGGGAACCGCGCCGCGGACCATGATCAGGCCGCGTTCGACGTCCACGCGCACCACTTCCAGGTTCTGGGTGGTGACGCGGGTCGCGCCCATATGGCCGGCCATCTTCTTGCCTTTGAAGACGCGGCCCGGATCCTGGTTCTGACCGGTGGAGCCATGCGAGCGGTGGCTGATCGACACGCCGTGCGAGGCGCGCAGACCGCCGAAATTGTGCCGCTTCATGGCGCCGGCGAAGCCCTTGCCGATGGAGGTGCCGGCGACGTCGACATACTGGCCCGGGACGAAATGGTCGGCGGTCAGCTCGGAGCCGACATCGATCAGATTGTCGGCGCTGACGCGGAATTCCGCGACCTTCATCTTCGGTTCGACGGACGCCTTGGCGAAATGCTCGCGCTGCGCCTTGGGCGTGCGCGAGGCCTTGGCCGCGCCCGAGCCCAGTTGCAGCGAGACATAGCCGTCGCGCTCTTCGGTGCGGTGCGCCACCACCTGGCAGGTTTCCAGCGAGAGCACGGTGACGGGCACATGGGCGCCGTCTTCCGCGAACACGCGGCTCATGCCGATCTTTTTGGCGAGTAGGCCGGTACGCATCTCTTACGCTCCCAGCTTGATCTCGACGTCGACGCCGGCAGCCAGGTCGAGCTTCATCAGCGCGTCCACGGTCTGCGGCGTGGGATCGACGATGTCCAAGAGCCGCTTATGGGTGCGGACCTCGAACTGTTCGCGAGACTTCTTGTCGACGTGCGGGGACCGGTTCACCGTGAACCGCTCGATCCGCGTCGGCAGCGGAATGGGCCCGAGCACCGTGGCGCCGGTGCGCTTGGCGGTCGATACGATCTCGCGCGCGGAATTATCCAGCACGCGGTGATCGAACGCCTTCAGGCGAATACGAATGCTCTGACGTTCCATCTGCGTTCAATCCAGAACCGGGAAACCGATAAGCAAGGGCGCATCCGCGCCGTTGGCTTTCGCTTCCTGTCGTCTGCTCCCTTGCTCTCGTTACCCGGTTTGTTGGTCTGCTACTCGATGATCTTGGAGACGACGCCCGCGCCGACCGTCCGGCCGCCTTCGCGAATGGCGAAGCGCAGGCCCTGGTCCATGGCGATCGGGGTGATCAGCTCCACGGTCATTTCGACATTGTCGCCCGGCATCACCATTTCGGTGCCTTCCGGCAGGTGCACGATGCCGGTCACGTCGGTCGTGCGGAAATAGAATTGCGGGCGGTAGTTGGTGAAGAACGGCGTGTGACGGCCGCCTTCTT
>CAJXKJ010000028.1 GCA_913055605.1 uncultured Euryhalocaulis sp.
GCTTTCTGCCGCGCGGGCGCGCGCAGAGCGGCGCGATGCTGGACGCGGACGGCGCGGTCTGGCGCGCGGGCGCGCCGCGCTATTCCATCGAGCGGGCGCAGTCGGGCGACCTGCCGCGCGAGGCGCGGGTGCGCTTCATCGACGAGGGCCGGGATTATCAGATGGCCAGCGCATCGGCGCGCGACCGCGACGCGGAGCATCAGCGTGCGGTGGAAGCGGACCTGCCGGTTTCGCTGGATGCGGGACAGGCCGGCGCTATCGCCCGGGCGATGCTGCTGGATGCGCGCGCGGGGGCGGAGACGGTGGAGATCGAATTGCCGCCCTCGCGCATCGATCTGGAGGCAGGCGACGGCGCCTCCATATCGCTGGCCGGTGTGGCGCGAACGATGCGCATGACGAGCGCCAGCGGCGGCGACGCGCGGCGTGCGCGCTTTTCCGCGATCCCGGACGGTCCGCCGCTGGTCGCGGGCCCGGAGCCGGGATCGGCGCAAACATCCGTGGCCCCGGCGGCGCGCCCGGCGCTGATCGTGCTGGACCTGCCGCTGTTGCCCGGCGAGGCGGACCGGACCGGGCCGCTCGCGGCCGTCTACGCCGACCCCTGGCCGGGAACGGTCGCGCTCTGGGCCGGCACGGAGCCTGGCACGATGACCGAGCGTGCGCGGACCGGGCGGCCGGCGGCGATCGGCGAACTGGTCTGGGCGCTGTGGCCGGGGCCGGTCGGGCGGACGACGGAAACCGCGTCCGCGTGCGCTTGTATTCCGGATCGCTGTCGAGCCAGGACCGGCTTGGCGCGCTGGCGGGCGGCAATCTGCTGGCCGTGCAAAACGCCGAAGGCGCGTGGGAAATCCTGTCCGCGCGCAATACGGAGTTGGTGGAGGAGGGCGTCTACGAGCTCAGCGGCCTATTGCGCGGCCTCGCGGGGACCGAGGGGGCGATGGCGTCTCCTGTCACCATGGGCGCGCCGGTCGTCGTGGTCGATACAGCGCTGACGCCTTTGCCGATGGCAGAGTATGAGCGAGGGGCGGCGATGCAGTTCGGCGCCGGGGCGGCGGGTGTGCAGCCGGCGGCGGCGAATTTCGAGGCCATCGAGACTTCCTGGGACGATGTCGCGCGGCGGCCTTTGGCGCCGGTGCACCTGCGCGGGAGGCGGGAGCCGGATGGAGTGCGCATCAGCTGGACACGCCGGTCCCGCATCGGCGGCGACAGCTGGAGCGGCGAAACGCCGCTGGGCGAGGAGGCCGAATCCTACCGGATCGAAATCCTGTCCGGCGGGGCGGTCGCGCTGACCTTGACCTCCGCGGCGCCAGAAATCCTGCTGACCCTGGCGCAGGAGGCGGCGGTGTTCGGCGGGCCGGTCTGGAGCTTCGAGGTGCGGGTCTATCAGATGTCGGCCAGCCACGGGCCGGGCGCGCCGGCGCAGCGAACGCTTTATCTGACGCCCTGAGGCACCTATCTCTGGCCACGCTGGCGGACGGGCGCCTATGCTCGCCGCCTGGAACCAGAGTTGAGGCGTGGCGGACGATCCCTATAAAACCCTAGGCGTTGCGAAATCGGCCTCCAAGGACGAGATCCGCAAGGCGTACCGCAAGCTCGCCAAGGAGCTGCACCCCGATGTGCGCCCGGGCGACAAGGCGGCGGAAGAGAAGTTCAAGACCGCAACGGCGGCCTTCAACCTGCTGTCCGACGCCGAAAAGCGCGCCGCCTATGACCGCGGCGAGATCGATGCGGAGGGCAATCCGCGCGGGCCGTTCGCGGGCGCCGGGGCGGCCGGGCCGTTCGGCGGCGGACAGCGCGGAGGCGGCTACCACTCCTATCGCACCTCAAGCGGCGAAGGCGGCGGGTTCGAGGATCTGAGCGATGTCTTCGCCGATCTGTTCGGTCGGGATTCCGGCATGGGCGGACGGCGGCGCGGCCGCGGGCCCCAGCAGGTCAAGGGCGAGGACATCCGCTATACGCTGGAGATCGACTTTCTGGAGGCGGCCAAGGGCGCCGAAAAGGCCGTGACCATGGCCGACGGCAAGTCGCTGAAGCTGAAAATCCCCGCCGGGATCGAATCCGGCAAGTCGCTGCGCCTGCGCGGCCAGGGCCAGCCGGGGTTCGGCGGCGGGCCGTCCGGCGACGCGCTGGTCGAGGTTCGCGTGCGGCCGCACCCGCTGTTCGAGCGCGACGGCGTGAATATCCGCATGGATTTGCCGATCAGCCTGAAAGAGGCGGTGCTGGGCGCCAAAGTGGCCACGCCCACGGTGGACGGCCTGGTCACCCTGACCATCCCGAAAAACGCCAGCAGCGGCCAGGTCCTGCGCCTGGGCGGAAAAGGCGTCGGGGGCAATGGAAAGCGGGGGGACCAGCTGGTTCGCCTGAAAATCGTCATGCCCGACGGCGGCGACGCCGACCTGACCCGCTTTGTGGAGACATGGGGCGAAGCGGGCAATTATGATCCAAGACGCAATTTGCGCGTTTAGGAAACTATGACGTCTTCCACAGCGCATTCAGGGGGGCATTCAGGGCGCGTTCAGCGCGCCTGAGCGAAACAGGGCCATGCCGAGCAAGACCGCCATCCTCGCCATCGCCTTGTGCGGCGCGATTTTCGCGCCGGGCGCAGCCTTGGCGCAGAACCCGTTTGGCGGTCTTCAGCAGAATTACAACGCTGAACAGGCGCGGGACGCGCGCGAGTCCGGTGACGTCCGGATCACCGCCCAGATGGCCAGAATGATCGCCGAATCCCAATATCCCGGCGCGGAATATCTGGATCTGTTCCTCAGCGGCGGGGACAAGCCCATCTATACCGTCCGGCTGAAAACGGCCGACGGACGCAGGGTTGAGGTGGTGCTGGACGCCCAGACGGGCGCGGTGCTGCGGAGGAGCTAAGCCATGCGAGTTCTGGTCGTGGAAGACGACGCCGATCTGCGCCGCCAGCTGAAAGGCGGCCTTGAGGAGGCGGGCTATGCGGTGGACGTGGCCGCCGACGGCGAGGAAGCCGAATTCCTGGGCGGGTCGGAGCCCTATGACGTGATCGTGCTGGACCTCGGCCTGCCGAAAGTGGATGGGGTCACGGTGCTGGAGCGCTGGCGCGACGACGGGATGGAGGCGCCGGTGCTGATCCTGACCGCGCGCGACCGCTGGAGCGAAAAGGTCGCGGGCTTCGACGCCGGGGCCGACGATTATCTGACCAAGCCGTTCCATACCGAGGAGCTGCTGGCGCGTCTGCGCGCGCTGATGCGCCGCGCGGCGGGCCACGCCTCCGCCATGCTGGAGGTGGGCGATTTGTCGGTGGACACCCGTTCCGCCCGTGCCTTCGTCGACGGCGAGGCGATCAAGCTGACCTCGCACGAGTTCAAGCTGTTGCGCTATCTGGCGCACCATGCCGGGGAGGTGATTTCCCGCTCCGAACTGGTCGAGCACATCTACGATCAGGACTTTGACCGCGACTCCAACACGATCGAGGTGTTCGTGGGCCGGCTGCGCAAGAAGATCGGCGCCGACCGCATCGAGACGGTGCGCGGCCTCGGCTATCGCTTGATCCCGCCGGAGGCCGCCGGCGCGGCGTGACCGGCGGCCGCTCGCTCTTCGCGCGCCTGCTGCTGAGCGGGGCGCTGTGGGCGCTGCCGCTTCTGCTGGCCGGCGCGGTGGGCCTGTCTGCGGTCTACCGCACGGCGGTCTATCGCGATCTGGACGACCAGCTGGGCGCGGTGGTCAACGCGCTGATCGCCTCGGTCGAGGTCGATGCGGACGGCGGGGTGGTCGCGCCTCTGCGGTTCGCCGATCCCCGCTTCGATCAGGTTCTGTCCGGCCGCTACTGGCAGATTTCCGCCGGGCCCGACCAGCCGCCGCTGGCGCGGTCGGAATCGCTGTGGGACGAGCGGCTGGCCCTGCCGCCGGCGGTGGCGCAGGAGCTGCGCTCTGATCCGGGGGAGCGCCGGGCGCTGGCGGCCGAGGGGCCCAATGGCGAGCCGCTGCGCGTGGTCGCCGAATCCATCATTTTCGACGGCGGCAGCGAGCCGCTGATCGTATCGGCCGCCGCCGACCGGTCCGCGGCCGAGCGCGCGGTGCGCGGCTTCACCATCGCGGCGGCCTGGATGCTGGCGGTGTTCGCCGCCGTGCTGATCCTGGCGCTGATCTTCCAGACCCGGATGGGCCTCGCGCCCTTGTCCCGCTTGCGCCAGTCGGTGGCGGAGGTGCGCGAGGGGCGGGTGGAGCAGCTGCCCGGCGGCTATCCGGTCGAAATCTCCCCGCTCGCCGACGAGCTGAACTCCCTGATCCGGCACAATCGCGAGGTCGTGGAGCGCGCGCGCACCCATGCCGGCAATCTGGCGCACGCGCTGAAGACTCCCATCGCCGTCCTGCTGAACGAAAGCCGGGGCCGCAACGACGAATACGGACGGCTGATCTTCCGCCAGGCCGACGCGATGGCGCATCAGGTGGACCACCATTTGCGGCGCGCGCGCGCGGCGGCGCGCGGCCGCGCCTCCGGCGGGCGCACGCCGGTCGCGCCGGTGCTGGAGGATCTGGCCCGTACGGTCAGCCGCATCCACCGCAACAAGGATCTCGACATCCAGGTCGATTGCCCGGACAGCGCCGTGTTCCACGGCGAGCGCCAGGATCTGGAGGAGATGACGGGCAATCTTCTCGACAACGCCGCGAAATACGCCGAGGGCGTGATCCGCGCCACGGTCGCCCCCTTGCCGGGCGGAGAGCTGGAGGTGCGGGTGGAGGATGACGGTCCCGGCCTGCCGGCGGGCCGGCGGGAGGAGGCGCTGCAGCGCGGCGCCCGCCTGGACGAGACCGCGCCGGGCACGGGCCTGGGCCTCGCCATCGTCAGCGATCTGGCCGAGGCCTATGGCGGCGGGCTGACGCTGGGCGATTCCGGTCTGGGCGGCCTCAAGGCCGTTCTCCGCCTGCCCGCCGCGCCCCAGCTTTCCCTGTAAGGCCTTGTTAAGCCTGAATCCTTACGGTTCCGACACCATCGCAACACTCTGGCGGCAAACCGGTGATGCTGGACCCCGTAAAGCAGGCCAAACTGCAGGCGTTTCTGACGGCGCTGCCAGACCGGCACGCCACGCGCCTGCTCGCGGCCTGCGAGGCCGCGGAGCAGCAGGGCGGGGACGCCGGCCTGCCGCTTGATCTGGTGCGCGAGACGCTGGCCGCGCGCGGCCGCGGCTTCATGGAGAACGCCTTCGGCGCGGTCCTGCCGATCGTCACGCCCGAGGGCGGACCGAAGCGCCCGGGCCGGATCGCGCGCGGTACGGTGCAGGCCGTCGCCGCCTATGCCGAGACGATCGCCCCGAAAGCGTTCGAGGACCTGAGCGCCGGCAACCCCCCGATCAACGCGCATCGCGAAATCCTGGGCCGCGCTTTGCGCGGCGCCCTGCGCGACGACGATGCGGACACCCGCCTGCGCTCCAAGCTGGGCGGGGAGCGCGGCCTTCTCGACGCGCGGGAGATCGCCGCGCTGCTGTGCGCGGAGCCGGAATTGTCCGACGGTCTGGCCGAGCTGCCCGAGCGGATCGAGGACCTGAACGAGAACTATGCGCGGCGCATTCGCGACCTGTTCGAGGCCGTCCGGGTGAAGGACCGCAACGCGCCTCTGCTGCTGCTCTTCGTGCTTCTGGAGCGGCTGGATAAACGGGCGCAGATTCTGCGCGTGCTTAAGAAGATCGTGGGACAGGAGGACGACCTGGTCGCCTCCCAGACCGACGTCGCGGCGATCGGCGACATGCTGCTGGACGAGGCGGAGGCCGCGGTCGCGTCGCTGGCCGCGCCGGTGCACGGCGCGCCGGACGGGCCGGAGGTCGCCGACGCCCTGGCCCGGTTTGCATCCATTTCCCGCGGCATGACGCGGGAGCTGGGCATCCGCCGGGACGGCAAATGGGGGCTGCGCCTGAAGGACCTGCGCAACGAGGCGGCGAAGAATATGGACGTGCTGTGCGCCGCCGCGCCGCGCGCCATCGACGCCGCCCTGCCGCAGACGCGCATGTCGCTGGCCGGCGGCGCGCCGGCCATGCGGCCGGATTTTTCCGCGCCGCCGCGCGAGGAGATCTACGGGCGCGGCCTGAACTTCGCGATCATCCTGGGCGGGGCGGCCGAGTACGCCTCCTCCTGCGCCTTCACCGCGCAATATGCCAAGGCGCGCGAGTCGGCGGACCGCATGGTCCACGCCTTTTGCGACGGGATCATCGAACTGCTGCAGCGCGCCGATGACGACATGCTGCCCGCCATCGAGCCGTGGCGGGAAGTGGCGGTGCATTTCGCCGCCGCCCTGTTCGATGAGACGGACACCGACGTGTTCCGCCGCCGCGCCGCCGCTGCGCTGGTCGCGCGGTCCCGCGACGTCGCCTGAGGCTGCGTCGCGCGCGGCTTGAAGCCGCCGGCGAACCGCGAGAGGTTCGCGCCATGACCGGCTCCTCCAAACCGCCCATCGCCCTGGAATCCCGCGACGCCGCGGGCGGCATGCTGTTTTCGCCCAGCGCCGGCCGCAACAAGGGGCCGATCGCCGAGGCGCTGGCCGAACTGCTGCCGAAGGGCGCGCGCGTGCTGGAGATCGCCTCCGGCACCGGCGAGCATGGCGAGCAGGTCTGCAAAACCCGCCCGGATATCGTCTGGACGCCGAGCGAGCCGGACGCCGCCTCCCGCGCCAGCTGCGCGGCCCGCGCCGCCGCGTCGGATGGCGCCATCCGTCCGCCGCTCGCGCTGGACGTCTCCGCGCCGGACTGGGCGAAGGGTGTCCCGCAGCAAGACGCGATTTTCTGCGCCAACATGATCCATATCGCGCCCTGGTCGGCGGCCGAGGGGCTGGCCGCCGGGGCGGCGCGCCTCCTGCCGCCCGGCGGGCTGGTCATTCTCTACGGCCCCTTCCTGGAAGGGGCGGCCTCGGCGCCCTCCAATCTCAAATTCTCCGAAGATCTGAAGCGCCGCGATGCCGCCTGGGGCGTGCGCGAGCTGGGCGATGTCGAGGCGCTGTTTTCCGCCGCGGGCTTCGGCCTTCGGGAAAATCGGCCGATGCCCGCAAATAACCGGATTCTTGTGTTTTCGTTGTCGGGTGCGGGATGAGCCCGGCGGCCGCAGGAGAATTCTGCGGCCGCGCCTTGTAACTTCGCGTCCACAATCCACATCAGGAGTCGCAGGCCGCGGGGAGGTCCGAATATTACGGAATGGTAAGATTGCTGTAAGATAACAGATACCGGCGCAGTCTCACTTTCCGCCACGGGCAGCGGGGCACAGGACACCAGACAGGGAACCGAACCACAGATGCCGCAAAAGATTTCCAAGCGCACAACGGCCGCAAGCGTCTCGTTGATCGCGCTGGCCGGCGCCGCGCTCGGCGCGACGGTCATGGCCACCGCCGAAGCTCAGGACAACCGCTCCGTGACCAGCGACCGCGTCGCCCCGGTCATGGCGCCGAGCTTCGCCGACCTTATCGAACACGTCAGCCCGGCCGTCGTCTCGGTCGAGGTGACCACGGAGGTCTCCGGCGGCGTCGCCGGCCTGACCCCCGACGCGCTTCCCCCGGGCTTCGAGGAATTCCTGGAGCGTTTCGGCCAGGCCGTCCCCGAACAGCAGCCGCGCCAGGCGCAGGGCGCCGGGTCCGGCTTCTTCATTTCCTCCGACGGTCTGGTGGTGACCAACTACCACGTCGTGGAAAACGCCACCGAGATCAGCATCTCTCTGAAGGACGGGCGCGAGCTGGACGCCGAAATCGTCGGCACCGACGAGCCGACCGACCTGGCCCTGCTGCGCGTCGAGGGGGATGAGTTCCCCTTCGTCCAGTTCGACACCGATCCGCATTATCGCGTCGGCGACTGGGTCGTCGCGGTGGGCAATCCGTTCGGTCTGGGCGGCACCGCCACCGCCGGCATCATCTCCGCCATCGGGCGGGAAGAGCCGAACGCCCGCTATAACGGCTTCATCCAGATCGACGCGCCGATCAACCGCGGCAATTCGGGCGGTCCGACCTTCGACATCAACGGCAACGTCATCGGCGTGAACTCGCAGATCTTCTCGCCGACCGGCGGGAATATCGGCATCGGCTTCGCCATTCCGTCCGACGTCGCCGCCAACATCATCGACCAGCTCGCCGAAAGCGGCAGCGTGACGCGCGGCTGGCTGGGCGTGACGATCCAGAACGTGACCGAGGAACTGGCCGACGCCTTCGAGGTGGAAGCCGACACCGGCGCGGTCGTGGCCTCCGTCAACGCCGGCAGCCCGGCCGACGACGCCGGCTTCGAAAGCGGCGACATCGTTCTGGCCATCGACGGCGACGAAGTGGACAGCGCCACGGACCTGACCCGTCAGGTCGGCTCCCTGCGCGCGGGCGAGACCTATCGCTTCGACATTCTGCGCGGCGGCGACCGCCGGGCGCTGAACGTCACGATCGGCATCCGTCCGCCGGAAGACCAGCTTCTGGCCGAAGCGACGCCGGACACCCCGTCTTCCCCGGCCAGCGCCGAAACCTCCGAGTTCGGCCTCTCGCTCGCCCCGCTGACGGACGCGACCCGCTCCGAACTCGGCGTCGCGGACGATGTGCGCGGCGTCGCGGTGGTCGATGTCGACGCCGACAGCGAAGCGGCCCAGCGCGGCTTTGCCCCGGGCTTCGTCATCACCCAGGTGGACGGCCGGCGGGTGAACACGCCGCAGGACTTCAACGACGCGATCGAGCGGGCCCGGTCCTCCGGCAAGTCGGCCGCCGCCCTTCTAGTCAACACCAGCCGCGGGACGACCTTCGTCGCGCTGCCGCTTCAGGAGTCCGACGCCGGCTGACGCGGCGGGCGCACCCGTGCGCCCCTCGCGGTCCGGCGGATCAGATACGATGCGAATACTGATCATCGAAGACGACAAGGTCGCTGCCGAGTATGTCCGCAAGGGACTGAGCGAGGCCGGCCATATCGTCGACCACGCGCCGGACGGCGACACCGGGCTGAACATGGCGCTCGACGGCCAGTACGACGTGCTGATCGTCGACCGCATGCTGCCCAAGCGGGACGGCCTGCAGGTGATCGAGGCCCTGCGCGCGGAAAACAGCCGCGCGCCGGTCCTGATCCTGTCCGCCCTGGGCGAGATCGACCAGCGGGTGGAAGGCCTGCGCGCCGGCGGCGACGACTATCTGACCAAGCCCTACGCCTTCGACGAGCTTCTGGCCCGGGTGGAGGCGCTGGTGCGCCGCCGCAATCCGGGCGCGGTCCAGACCCGTCTCCAGGTCGGCGATCTGGAGATGGATCTGCTGGCCCGCACGGTCAAACGCGCCGGCGAGGAGATCAATCTGCAGCCGCGGGAATTCCGCCTTCTGGAATTCCTGATGAAGCACGCCGGACAGGTGGTGACCCGCACCATGCTGCTGGAGAAGGTGTGGGACTATCACTTCGATCCCCAGACCAATGTGATCGACGTGCACGTCTCCCGGCTCAGGGGGAAGATCGACAAGCCCTATGACCGGCCGATGCTGCACACGGTCAGAGGGGCCGGATACCGCCTGCAGGCATGAGCCCCGAGGCATGAGTCCTGAGGCATGAGTTCGCGGCGCGCATTTCTGCGCACCACGACATTCCGGCTGACGCTTTTCGCGGCGGCGCTGTTCGCGCTGTTCGCCTTCCTGATCCTTGCCTATGTCTACACGACGACGGCCGGCGCCCTGTCGCGCCAGAACGCCCGCGCCATCGAGTCCGAGGCCGCGGAGCTGGTCCGCTCCTATAACGCCTTCGGCGTGGACGGCCTGAACCGGCTGGTGCTCCAGCGCAGCATCGGCGCCTCCGCCAATCTCTATCTGCTGGTGGAGCCGGACGGCGCGCGTATCTCCGGCAATCTCAGCACGCTGCCCGACGAGGCGCCGGGCGAGGGGCT
Organism: uncultured Euryhalocaulis sp.; assembly: GCA_913055605.1. Lineage (GTDB taxonomy): Bacteria > Pseudomonadota > Alphaproteobacteria > Caulobacterales > Maricaulaceae > Euryhalocaulis. Next base: position 9,832 of record CAJXKJ010000028.1, read on the forward strand.
GTTCAGCTTCACCTACGCCCAGCCCGACCCCGAGGGCGGCGACGAGCTGGAGCGCCGCCGCGCCCAGGGCCGGCTGATCGTCCTTCCCGCCGGCTACCAGCTTCTGGTCGGCATGGATGTCGAGGACAGCGCCCGCATCATCAACCGCGTCACAGACGCCATCCTGACCGGCTCGCTCGGCGTCCTGGCGTTCGGCGTTCTGCTGGGCGCGGTGGTCAGCCGCCGCTTCGCCGAGCGGATCAATGCGGTGAACCAGGTGGCGCGCGACGTCGCCGCCGGCGACCTGAGACGGCGCGCCCCCCGAAATTTCTCCGGCGACGAGCTGGACGAGATGTCGGAAAACCTGAACGCCATGCTGGACCGGATCGAGCGGCTGACCGCCGGCCTGCGCCACGCCGGCGACTCCATCGCCCACGATCTACGCTCCCCGCTCACGCGCATGCGCACCTCGCTGGAGGCCGGCCTGCGCGCGGTGGAGAAGGGCGAAAGCGGGGAGGAGCCGCTGCAGCAGGCGCTCTCCGACACCGAAGACCTCCTGAACACGTTCAACGCCGTGCTGCGCATCGCCCGGCTGGAGGCCGGCGAGCGGCGCGAGATGCTGTCGCCCCTCGACCCGGCGGAAATCGTGGCCGATCTGGGCGAGCTGTACGAGGCCGCGGCCGAGGACGCCGGGCTGGAGTTCACCGTGGAGGCGCCGCCGGGCCTGACCGTGCTGGGCGACCGCGGCCTGATCTCCCAGGCGCTCGCCAACCTCCTCGACAACGCGATCAAATATTCCCCGCCCGGCGGCTTCGTCGCCCTGCGTCTGCGCCGCACCAGCACGGGGGAGCGGGAGATTTCGGTCACCGATTCCGGCCCGGGCATTCCCGAAGAGTCGCGCGAGCGGGTGCTGGAGCGCTTCGTGCGGCTGGAATCCAGCCGCAGCATGCCGGGCGCGGGCCTCGGGCTCAGCCTCGTGAAAGCGGTGGCCGAGATTCATAAAGGCCGGGTCGATCTGTCCGAAGGGCCGGGCGGCCCCGGCGGGCCGGGCCTGTGCGCGGCGCTGGTGCTGCCCGAGCCGAAATAGGGCTTTCCAGCGCCGGCGCCCTGCGCCACGGTCGCCGCCCCATGCCCGACACGCCCCAGACTTCCGCGCCCCAGACTTCCGACAGCCAGCAGCATTCCGGCCCTCTGGTCACGCGCATCGTGTCCGCGCCAGAACCGTTCGACCGCCCGGCGGCGGAGCGGGCGCTGGCCGCGGTGCGCGAGACCGCCGCCATCCCGGCGGAGGCCGAGGCGCTGCTGACCGGCGTGTTCGGCTGCGCGCCCTATCTTGCCCGTCTCGCCCGCCGCTTCCCGGCGGATTTGTCCGCCATGCTGGCCGAGGCGCCGGAACGGCGCCTGCAGGCGGAACTGGCGGCCATCGCGAAAGCGGCCACGGCCGAAACGCAAAGCGCGCTGGACGCCGCGCTGCGCCAGGCCAAGGCGCGCGTGCATCTGCTGACCGCGCTGGCCGACCTCGGCGGCGTCTGGGCGCTGGAACAGGTCACCGGCGCGATCACCGCCGCCGCCGACGCCGCGCTTGCCGCCGCCATCGCCGCCCATGCCCGCTTCCTCGGCGCAGAGGACGGCGCCCCCGGCTATTTCATCGTCGCCCTCGGCAAGCAGGGCGCGCGGGAGCTGAACTATTCCAGCGATATCGACATCGCCGCCTTCTACGACCCGGACCTCATGCCCGCGCCGGCGGGCGCGGCGGACCCCGGCCAGTTCGCGGTGCGACTGACCAAGGGCGTCGTCGCCTCGCTCAGCCGCCAGACCAATGACGGCTATGTCTTCCGCACCGATCTGCGGCTGCGCCCCGACCCGTCCTCCAACCCCGTCGCGGTCTCGGTCGACGCCGCCGCGCGCTATTACGAAAGCGCCGCCCTGACATGGGAGCGGGCGGCCTGGATCAAGGCGCGCCCCGTCGCCGGCGACATGTCCGCGGCCGCCGAATTCATGCAGCTCTTCCAGCCCTTCGTCTGGCGGCGCTCGATGGACTACGCCGCGATCGGGGAGATCGCGGCGATCATGCGCCAGATCGAGGAAGGCGGCGGCGGCGAGGATGACGGCGTGGCAGGCCTGGACATCAAGCGCTGCGCCGGCGGCATCCGCCATATCGAGTTCTTCACCCAGATGCAGCAGCTGCTCTGGGGCGGGCGGGAGGAGGCGCTGCGCCTGTCCGGCACGCTGCCCGGCCTCGCCGCCCTGACGGCGGAGGGAAAGGTGGAGCCGGAAGAGGCGAAGACGCTCGCCGCCGTCTATCGCCGCCTGCGCGATGTCGAGCACCGCATCCAGATGCTGGAGGACCAGCCGACCCAGGACATCCCGGAGGGGGAGGCGGACCGCGCGCGTCTGGCCCTGCTCTGCGGCGCGCCCTCGCGCGAGGCGTTCGAGGCGGAAATCCTCTCCATCACCTCGGACGCCTGCGCCATCTGCGCGGCTTTGTTCGCCGACGCGCCCCGCCCGGAATCGCCGCTTGTCTTCGAGGGGCCGGAGCCGGGGGCCGCGGCCCTGCGCGCGCTGGACGAGCTCGGCTTCGAGGACCCGGCCGCGGCGTGGGAGATCATCAGCCGCTGGTGCGCGGGCGGGCCGCGCGCCATGCGCTCCGACCGCGCGCGCGTTCTGGCGCGCAAGCTCGCCCCCCGCATCGCGCAGGAAATCGCGGCCGCCGCATCGCCCGCCGCCACGCTCGCCCGGTTCGACGAATTCGTCCGCGCTCTGCCGGCCGGGGTGCAGATTCTGTCCATGCTGGAGCGCGAGCCGCGCCTGCTGGCCGACATTATCGACGTCCTCGCTCTGTCCCCGCGTCTGGCGCGCGAACTGGCGGAGCGCCCCGACGCGCTGGAGGCGTTCCTGGCCTTCGACCCGGAGGAGCTGGCGCCGGACGTGCTGGAACAGCGCATCGCCGAGGAGATCGGCTCCGCCCCCGATCTGGAGGCCGCGCTGGACCGCGCCCGCCGCCTGACGCGGGAGACGATGTTCCTGATCGCCATGGGCGTGCTGCGCGGCCAGGACACCGCCGACCACGCCAGCGATTTCTACGTCACGCTGGCCGGCGCGCTGATCCGCGCCCTGCTGCCCTGGGTCCAGTCCGACCTCCGCCGCCGCTATGGCGCGATGGAAGGGCAGTTCGCGGTGATCGCGCTGGGCAGTTTCGGCGCCTCGGAAATGACGGTGCGCTCCGACACCGACATCGTGATGGTCTATGACGCGTCCCCGGACGCCGAGTCCGACGGCGACCGCCCGCTCTATGCGGAGACCTATTATGGCCGGCTGGCCCAGCGTTTCGTCAGCGCCCTGACCGCGCCCACCGCCGAAGGCACGCTGTTCCGCATCGACCTCAATCTGCGCCCGCACGGCTCCGCCGGGCCCATCGCCTCCCGCCTGTCGGCCTATGAGAACTACTACCGGACAGAGGCCTGGACGTGGGAGCTGATGGCCCTGACGCGCGCGCGCGTCGTCGCCGGCGATCCGGCGCTGGCCGACCGGCTGACCGCCCTGATCCGGGAGGTGCTGACCCGGCCGCGCGAGGCCCCGGTCGTGGCCGCCGCGGTGGCCGACATGCGCGGGCGGCTGATGCAGGAAAAGCCGCCGTCGGGCTTCTGGGACCTGGTCCAGTCCCCGGGCGCGCTGACCGACGTGCGCTTCACGGTCCAGTACCTCCAGCTCGTCTGCGCCGCCTCCCGCCCTTCGGTGATCAAGGGCCACACCCGCACCGCCATCGCCGCGCTGAAGGACGCCGGCGCCCTGTCGCGGGCGGAGGCCGCGGCGCTGGACGCCAGCGCGGAGCTGCATCTGGACCTGCGCCAGATTCTGGCCCTGGCGGACGAGGGCCCGGCGGACCCGGAAAACGCCAGCATCCGCCTGAAGACCCGTCTGGCGCGCGCCGCCGGAGCGGCGGACATCGACGCATTGAAGCGGCGCCTGCGCCATGTCCGCGCGGCGGCCCGCACCGTGTTCGAAACCCGGGTGCTGAACGCCGCGACGGAATCGGGGTCCCGCTCCGTTGAATAGGCACGAGGGCGCGATCGGGAGTGAGAAAATGGAGAAAATCATTGCGATGGCCGGCGTCGCCGGCCTGGTGCTGATCGCCGGCGCGGCCTGCGCCCAGACCGGCCGTGATGCGCCCACGCGCTTCGGACAGATGGACCGCGCGGATATGGGGCCGATGGCCTCCCGCATGATGGAGCGGATGCGCGACCGCGGCATGGGCCTGCGCAGCGGCCTGATGCTGCGCGCCGCGGACCTGGATCAGGACGGTGTCGCCACGCGGGCGGAGATCGACGCCCTGGCTGAGGAAACCTTCGCTTGGAACGACCGCAACGGCGACGGCGTGCTGGACGAGGCCGACGCCGGCCCGATGGCCCAGCGTCTGGCGTCCCTGCGGCCGGAGCCCACCGACGACCCGTGGTCGCGGCGCGGCCGGCCTGATGCGGACAATGACGGCCGCGTCACGCGCGCCGACATCGCCGCCCGCACCGATGCGCTGTTCGAACGGCTGGACGCCGACGGCGACGGCGCGATCTCGGCCGAGGAGGCCCAGGCGGCCGGGCCGGGCCGGCGCGGCGGGCCGGGCGCCCGGCTCTAGGCGCGCCCGGCAGCGCGAGTGGCGCCAGACCGTCAGCAGGCCCTGGACGCCGACGCGCAGTTGCTGCGCGCGGCGGCCGGCGGCGACCGCGAAGCGGTCGTCGCCCTGGTCGACGGAAACGGCCCGCGCGTGCTCGCCCTGGCCCGGCGGATGCTGCGCGACGAACAGGCGGCGGAGGACGTGGTCCAGGAGGCCTTCCTCCGCCTCTGGCGCATCGCGCCGGAATGGCGGGCCGGGCAGGCGCGGGTTTCGACCTGGCTGCACCGGGTCGCGCTCAATCTCTGTTACGACCGGCTGCGCAAGAAGCGCGAGATCCTCACCGACGAGCCGGTCGAGCAGATCGACGACACGCCGGACGCCGAGGCCGAACTGGTCCGGGCCCAGACCGCCGCGCGCGTGCGCGCCGCGGTGGACGCCTTGCCGGAGCGGCAGCGCGCCGCCATCGAGCTCTGCCACTATCAGGAGCTTGGCGGCGCGGAGGCGGCGGAAATTTTGGAGGTCAGCGTGGAGGCTCTGGAATCGCTTCTGGCCCGCGGCCGGCGCGCATTGCGCGCGGCCCTGGCCGAGGACCGACCGGCCCCCCGCACAGACAGTGGAGGCATGCCATGACCGAGGACACCAGGATGCTGTCGGACGAGGCGCTGGACGCGCTGCTGGATACGGACAAGACCCCGCCGCGTCTGCCCGCGACGCTGCGCATGCGCTTGATCGCCGCCGCGCCCCAGCCGGGCGTCGCGCCGACGGGCGACAGCCTGACCCTCGCCCGCAACGGCATGGCCCGCGCCGGGCGCGGCCGGAACTGGGCGCGCGCCGCGGCGCTCGGCCTGACGCTGGCCGGCGGCGCGGCCGCCGGGTTCGCGGGCGGCGCGGCGGCCCTGCCGACCGCAACGCCGGAGCAGACATTGCTGGACATGGCGCTCAGCGCGCCGTTCGATCCGCTGGCCGCCTTCGCGGAGGATGACGCATGACGACGCGATTTCCATCGGGCCTCTGGGCGATCGTCCTGGTCGCCTCGATCCTGCTGAACGGGATTATCCTGGGCGTGCTCGCCGCCGGGCTCACCTCCGGCATGCGCCTGTCGAACGACCAGCGGGACGGGCCGCCGCCGCGCTTCCGCATCGTCGGCGGCCAGCTGCCCGAAAGCGTGCGCGGCGAAGTGCGCGACCGCCTGCGCGAACGGGCGCAGCAGGCCCGCCCGCTGTTTGCCGAGGCCCGCGCCGCCGACGCCGACGTGATCGCGGCGCTGACCGCCGACCCGTTCGATCCGGAGGCCGCGCGCGCCGCCTTCGCCCGGGTGGAGGCTGCGCGCGCCGCGCTTGACGGCCGCGCCAACGAGATGACCATCTCCCTGTTCGCGAACCTGCCGCCGGAAACGCGGGAGGAGCTGGTGCTGCGCTATCGCCGCAGCGACCGTCCGGGCGATTTCCGGTTGGGATCGCCCCCCGGCCGCCCGCCGCAGCCCGGGCCCTTCATCCCGCTGGAGGACGCCGCCCCGCCGCCGCCGCGCGGCGGACAGGACGGCCCGCCTCGGGACTAGGGGAGGGCGTCAGCCGATGCGCAGATGCGCGTCGGCCGGCTCCGGCTCATCCTCGTCTTCGTCGTCCTCGACGAAAAAGTCCTCGGCCTCGTACGCGTCGTCGAACACGTCGTCGTCCTCGAACGCCTCGTCCGGCTCCGCCGCGTCGCTGCCGCCCGCATGGACGTTCATGTCGGACGGGGACAGCACCGTGCCGTCATCCTCCGACGGGTCATAGGACGCGCTCTTGTCCGGCTGGCGCGGCATATAGAAGGTCACCGTCGTGCCGAGGCCGACCTCGCTTTCGATCTTCAGCCAGCCGCCATGCATCTCCACCAGCGACTTGGATAGCGCGAGGCCAAGGCCGGAGCCCTGATGGCTCTTGGAATGCTGGCTTTCGATCTGTTCGAACGGCCGGCCCAGCCGCTCCAGATCGCCGGCCGCGATGCCGATGCCGGAATCGCGCACGGTGAACACCACGCCGTCGTTCTCGAAATCGGCGCGCACCTCCACGACGCCGCTTTCCTGGGTGAACTTGATGGCGTTCGACATCAGGTTCAGCAGGACCTGTTTCAGCGCCCGCGGATCGGCCTCGATCTCGGGCAGCTCCGCCATCTCCATCTTCAGGTCCAGCCCGGCCTCGTGCGCGCGGCCGCGCATCAGGCGGGCGCACTGCTCCACGATCTCGTCGGGATAGATCAGGTCGGTCTGCAGGGTCAGCTTGCCGGCCTCGATCTTCGACATGTCCAGGATGTCGTTGATCAGCGCCAGAAGGTGCTGGCCGCTGGCCAGGATGTCGCGGACATATTCGGTGTAGCGATCGTCGCCCAGCGGCCCGAACATCTCCTTCAGCATGATCTCGGAAAAGCCGTTGATCGCGTTCAGCGGCGTGCGCAGCTCGTGGCTCATATTGGCCAGGAATTCGCTCTTCGACCGGTTGGCTTCCTCGGCCCGGATCTTCTCGTTCTCGTACCGGCGGGCCAGCGCGGTCTCGCGCTCCTGGCTTTCCTGCAGGTCGTCCACCGTCTTGCGCAGGGTGCGCTCCCGCTCGGTCAGCTGGCTTTCCTGCTCCTTCAGCGAGGAAATGTCCGTACCGATGGAGACCAGGCCGCCGTCGCGCGTGCGCCGCTCCGAATAGTGCAGCCAGCGCCCGTCGGCGAGCGACATCTCCTGCACCTCGTCGCCGGCCGCGCCGCTGGTGTGGCGGATGGCCTGGCGCGCGGCGCCCTCCAGCGTGTCGTAATGGCTGCCGGGGCGCAGCAGCCGGTCGTCCAGGCCGAAGAATTCCTTGAACTTGCGGTTCCACAGGACCAGCCGCTTCTTCGCGTCCCACAGGACGAAGCTTTCGGACATGGACTCGAGCGCCGCGCGCAGCCGGCCCTCGGCGGCGGCGATGCGCGCCTGCGCGCCTTTCTGCTCGGTCACGTCGATGGCCACGCCCACGATCCGGCCCGACCGGTCTTCGGACGACGTGGTCCATGGCCGCCCGCGCAGCTGCAGCGTCACCGGCAGGTTCGCCGCCCGGAACTCCACGTCCACCTCGCCGGTGCCCGGCGCGCTGCGCAGCGCTACGCGCAGCCGCTCCCGGTCCTCCTGCTGCACCAGGCTCAGGAACTCCGTGCCCGTAAGGCGCGCGGAGCCCTCATGCCCCATCATCCGGCCCAGCGAGTCGGTGATGTAGACCGTGTCCCCCGCCACGTCCCAGTCCCACACGCCGCAGCGCGCGCCCTCGATGGCCAGGCGGAAGCGGATTTCCGAATCCTCCAGCGCCTGCCGGGCGCTGCGGATGCTGGCGATCTGGTTCAGCAGGACGATGGACAGGCCCAGCGCGATGATCAGCGGCGCCAGCAGCATCAGCACGTGCCACATCAGCGTCGACTGCCAGTCCGCCCCGTCGATCTCCGGCAGGCCCGCCACGATGGCCAGCAGCGGCATGTCCGGCGTCGCCGCCACGCCGACCGCCGTCGGCCGCGTCTCGGCGATGCCGATGGCGCTCGGCCGGGTCTGGCTGAATCCGTCCGCCACCCCGCCGCCGCTCTGGATCAGGGCCCGGGAGTCCAGCTCCCGCACGCCCAGCGTCGTTGGCGCGAACGCGCCGCGCGTCCCGGCCGTGGCCGGCTTGATGGTCAGGATCGTGCCGTCCGCCGCGGCCAGGGCCAGCGTCCGCCCGTCCGCCGGCTCGGGCAGGATCGCGTCCTCGTCCAGCGCCGCGATCAGGATCTGGCCCGACCCGTCGGGCAGGCGCACCGGCGCGGCGGCGACCAGCTTGCGCTCGCCGCCCAGAAGCGCCGTGCCCACCGACCCCGGCGACATCAGGATCGGCTCCGCCGCGGCGGCAAGGTCCGCCGGCGGCGTCTGCGTGGTGGTGGCCGCGACCTCTCCGTCCGCGGTGATCAGCGCCGCGCCCTCGATCACCGCGCTGCTGGTCAGCAGGTCCAGCGCCGCGCGCGCGGTCTCGGGTTCGGCGGATGCGGCCAGGTTCGCGGCCGATGCGGCCATCGCGCCGCGCACTTCCAGGATGGTGCCGCGCGTGCGCTCCGCCGTGATCCGGGCGGAGCGGTAGAACTCCCACTCCGCGGTCTGGAACAGCTGCTCGCGCTCTTTATAGACGCGCAGGCCGATCACCGCGGCGAACAGCGCGGTGAACAGGACGACGAAGACAATGACGAGGCGGCCCTGATGGGTCAGCGGCGGTTGCGAGGCGTGCGTCGCCGTGCGTCGAGGCTTCCGCTTTGCGGTCGACGTTTTCACGTTCGCCGGTCGCCCGGGCGCTTTGCGCTCCGCCGCCATCGCCCCCCGGTTTCTTGCTGCAGATCGCTTCGAATCGACACTGCCGAGTGTATTCGCGTGGTCTGGCGAATGTCGACGCTGCGTTTGCGCCGGTCCACAGCGTTCGCTGCTTTAGGCCGCCTTGCTGGAGCCGCCGTCTTCCCGCCGTTCCTCGCCGCCATAGCCGCCGTCGCGGCGGCGCCGGTCGGGGCCGAAGAACTGCTTGGTCCGGATAAAGGCGCGGGGGTGGTCGATCACGTTGGCCACCTTGGAAAACAGGTCCTTTGAGGTGACCGGTTTGCAGCAATATTCGGTGATTCCGGCGTCCCGGGCCTCTTCCACGCGGGTTCGCTCCGAATGGGCGCTCAGCATCACGATGGGCAGATAGGCGTTCGGGCTATCCTGGCCGTTGCGGATGCGGCGCACCAGGTCCAGCGCGTCGGTCCCGCCCAGAATCCGGTCGACGACAAGGATATCCACCGGATCCGTGGTGAATTTCTCCCACGCCTCCTCGGCGCCGCGCGCCTCGACGAACTCCTTGATCCCGAAACCGCGCAGGATCGTCTTCACAATCAGCAGCATGTGCTGGTTGTCTTCCACGATCATGACCCGCAGCCGGTCGAGTTTGGCCGTCGTTTCCATCAACGCGTCGCTACCCGGACTCCCGGCGCCGCCCCTCAGCGCCTGTCCCAGAATCATAGGGGCCAATTCTTTATGAGGCCGTTAACCAGTGGCGGCCTGCGCAGGCCGTCAGGACACCCGCGCGCGCCGGTCGACGCCGTCATACTGGTCGCCGTCGCGCCGCCGCCGGTCGGGGCCGAAATAGGTGTTGGCGCGCACGAACCGGCGCGGCCGGTCGATGGAGATGGCGATCTTCGCGAACAGGTCGCGCGCGGTGACCGGCTTGCGGCAGAATTCGGTGACGCCGGCGTCGCGCGCTTCCTCGATCCGGACCTGCTCCGAATAGGCGCTCAGCATGACGATCGGCAGATAGGGGTTCCCGCTGTCCGGGTCGGTGCGGATGCGCCGCACCAGCGACAGCGTGTCTTGCTCGCCCAGCATGCGTTCGCAGATCATCAGGTCGTAGACGCCGGCGTCCAGCTCGTCCCACGCCGCGTCGCAGGTCGCGGCCTCGCCGTACTGGCGCACGCCATAGCCGCGCAGCATCAGCTTTACGATCGACATCATGTGCGGGTTGGCGTCGGCGATCAGGATGCGCAGCCGGTCCAGCCCTTCAGACTTGTCCATCGGTCCACAGCCGCTCCGCCCGCGCCGCTCCCCGGGCGGCGGGAAGATGCAAATAACTGATTATGAAGCCGTTAACCGTGACTAGCCGGCCAGGGCGCGGCCCGCGATCTCGATCACGTTCTTGGACGTGGCTTCGGATTTCACCCGCTCCAGCGCCGCCTTCGCATGCTCGCGCCGGCCTGGCTCCAGCCGCCGCCACGCCTCCATCGAGCCCAGCAGGCGCGCGGCCAGCGCCGGATTGGTCCGGTCGATGGACAGCACCCAGTCCGCCAGGAACCGGTATCCGGCCCCGTCCGCGGCGTGGAAGCGCGCCGGATTGCCCATGGAGAACGCGCCGACCAGCGACCGCACCCGGTTCGGGTTGGACGCATCGAACCGCGCATGGCCGGTCAGCGACTGCACGCGGGACAGCACGTCGGGGCGCGGGCTGCCGGCCTGCACGCTGAACCATTTGTCCAGCGCCAGCGGCCGCTGCTTCCAGCGCTCATAGAAGACGTCCAGCGACTTCTGGAATTTGCGCGACCCCGCGACGTCCAGCGCCGCGATCGCGGCCAGAACGTCGGTCATCGTCGCGCCTTCCTCGAACTGTTTCCACGCGGCGGCCTCCACCGCCTCGGGGCCGAGGCGCGACAGGGTCAGCAGCGCGGCGTTCTTCAGCGCCCGGCGCGCGGTGGATTCGGCGTCGACGCTGGCCGGCGGCGTGTCCGCCATCGCGGTATAGGCCGCGGTCAGCTCCTCACGCAGATCGGTCGCCGCGCCTTTCAGCATCGCCTCGCGCGCCGCGCGCACGGCCTCCGGGTCCCATTCGTCCAGAAGCTGGGCGATCTCCATCTCCGACGGCGGGGTCAGGGCCAGCGCGACAAAGGCCGGGTCCAGCTCCGGATCGGCCAGCTGGGCGCGCCAGATCGCGGTCACCGCTTCGGTGCGCGCGGCGTCCTCGCCCTTGCTCATGGCGACCAGCAAATCGCGCATCAGCGCCTGTCCGGCCTCCCAGCGATTGAACAGGTCCGGGTCGTATTTCGACAGCAGCGCGGTCTCCTCCGCGCTGTGGCTCTGCTCCACGATCACCGGCGCGGAAAAGCCGCGCAGCGCCGAAACCGCCGGCGCCGCGTCCAGCCCGACAAAGCGCCAGCTCTGCGTCGCCCCGTCCAGTAGCAGGGTGCGCTCGGCCTCGCCCGGCGCGTTCTCGCCCTCCAGCCGCATCGGCGCGGGGCTGCCGTCCGCCGCCACCAGGCCCAGCCGCACCGGCATGGGCAGGGGCTGCTTGTCGGCCTGTCCGGGCGTCGGCGGCGTGCGCTGGGTCAGCGTCAGCTCCAGCGCCTGCGCCGCCTCGTCATAGCGGGACTCCACCTTCAGGCGCGGCGTCCCGGCCTGGCGGTACCAGCTCATGAAGGGCTGCAGGTCTTCGCCCGATCCCGCGCTCAGCGAGCTGACGAAATCCTCCACCGTCGCGGCGGTGCCGTCGCAGGTCTCGAAATAGCGGTCCATGCCGGCGCGGAAGCCCTCGGCGCCCAGCACCTCGCGCATCATGCGCACGATCTCCGCGCCCTTCTCATAGACGGTGCGCGTATAGAAATTGTCGATCTTCACATAGGAGTCGGGCCGCACCGGATGGGCGAGGGGGCCGGCGTCCTCCGGGAACTGGGTGCGGCGCAGGGCGCGCACGTCCTTGATGCGCTGGATCGCGCGGCTGCGCTGGTCGGCGCTGAACTCCTGGTCGCGGAAGACCGTGAGGCCCTCCTTCAGGCACAGCTGGAACCAGTCGCGGCAGGTGATGCGGTTGCCGGTCCAGTTATGGAAATACTCGTGCGCGACCACGCTTTCGATCGCCTCGTAATCGGCGTCGGTCGCGGTCTGCGGATCGGCCAGCAGCAGGGCGGAGTTGAAGACGTTCAGCCCCTTGTTCTCCATCGCGCCGAAATTGAAGTCGCGCACCGCCACGATCATGAACAGGTCCAGATCGTATTCGCGGCCGAACGTCTTCTCGTCCCAGCGCATGGACCGTTTCAGCGCGTCCATCGCATAGACCGCGCGCCCGGCCTCGCCCTGGTCGACATAGATGCGCAGCGGGATCTCACGCCCCGACACCGTGACGAAATTGTCCTCCAGCAGGTCGAACGACCCGGCGACCAGCGCGAACAGATAGGCCGGCTTGGGGAAGGGGTCCTGCCACACCGCATAATGGCGGCCGCCCTTTTCCTCGCCGCTGTCCACCAGATTGCCGTTCGCCAGCAGCGTCGGATAGGCGTCCTTGTCCGCGCTCATCCGCGCCTCGAACACCGACAGGACGTCGGGCCGGTCCGGGAAATAGGTGATGCGGCGAAAGCCTTCGGCCTCGCACTGGGTGCAGAACCGCCCGCCGGACATGTACAGGCCCGACAGCGCGGTGTTCTTTTCCGGCCGGCAGATCGTCTCGATCTCCAGCGTGAAGGACTCCGGAACGTCCTCGATGGTCAGCGTCTCGGCCGTCAGCGCATAGGCGCTCTCGGGCAGCTTTTTGCCGTCCAGCGTCACCGACACCAGGGTCAGCGCCTCGCCGTCCAGCACCAGCGGCGCGCCGGCCGCGCCGCTGCGCACCACCTTCATCCGGCTCCGCACCCGGGTCTCCGCCGGGTCCAGTTCGAAATCCAGAGCAATTTCAGGAACCTGGAACACGGGCGGCTGATATTCCGCCAGCAGAACCGGCGCCGGGTCTTCGGTGCGCATCGTGATGTATCTCATCCGGCTTCGGGGCCGTGGTGGCGCTGTTGTGCCGGGTCGGGCCGGTCCCCGCAAGCGCCGGAACAGACAGCCAGCCCATGTTTTAGTCTCCGCAAGGAGGCAGAATGACCATACGTAAAGCCGCCTATTTCGCAGGCGCGGCCGCGGCGCTCGCCGCCGTCTTCGTGGCCAGCGCCGTGGGCGTGCGCACGCTGCAGATGCGCGATCATGAAAGCCGCTGGGATCAGGCCCTGACGCTCGCCGTCGGCGATCTGCGCGGTTTCGTCGGCGACGCCGCGAACTCCACGCGCTGGGCGGTCGACGACGCCGCCGACAGCCTGCGTCGCAATTTCCGCCGCGCCGAGGAAGGCGTGGAGGATGTGGTGGAGGCGCCCGCGCCCTTCGACGATGCGCTGCGGGACATCCGCCGCCGGAACGTGCTGGTCCTCGCCACGACGAACGAGCCGACGACCTATTTCATCGGCCAGAACCGGGCGAAAGGCTATGAATACGAACTGGCCAGCGCCTATTCCCGCCGCCTCGGCGTGCGCCTGGACGTCCAGGTCTATCCCTCGGCCGCCGCGGTGATGGACGCCGTGGAGGCCGGCCGCGCGCATCTGGGCGCCGCGCACCTCAAACGCACCCCGCTGAACGAGGATCTGGTGAATTTCGGCCCGTCCTTCATGGCGGCGGCGGAGGTCCTGGTCTGCGAGCGCGACGGCGTTCGCATCGGCGGCCCCGCCGATCTGGAGGGCGTGGACATCGTGGTGCCCGAAGGCTCCCCCTTCGTGGAGACGCTGCAGGAGCGGGCGGAGGACGGCTGGCCCGTCCAGTGGCGAGAGGAAGAGGCCGTCACCAGCCAGATGCTCGCCGCCGTCGCCGACCACCGCATCGACTGCACCGTCGCCGACGAGCAGGTGTTCGAGGTGAACCGCCGCTATTTCCCCAATCTGGTGTCAGACATCCAGGTGGGCGCGGACCGCCAGATCGCCTGGGCGCTGGCCGGCGGCGATCCGGACGTGTCCGCAACCCTGCACGCCGACATCGCGTCCTGGCTGGGCGAGCAGCGCACCGAAATCCTTCTGGCCGACCTCGATGACGCCTATTTCGCCTTCTATGAGGAGTTCGACTATGTCGACCTCCAGCGCTTCCGCCGCGCCATCCGCAACCGGCTGCCGCTCTATCGCGAACTGTTCGAGCGTTACGGCCTGCGCGAAGACATCGACTGGCGCCTGCTGGCCGCCGTCGCCTGGCAGGAAAGCCGCTGGAACCCCGACGCGGTCAGCCCCACCGGCGTGCGCGGCATGATGATGCTGACCCGCCGCACGGCGAGGGAGGTCGGCGTGGACGACCGCACCGATGTGGCGGAATCCATCGAGGGCGGCGCCGCCTATCTCTCCCATGTGCGCGAGCGCGTGCCGGCGGACGTGCTGGAACGCGACCGCTGGTGGTTCGCCGCCGCGGCCTACAATGTCGGCTTCGGCCATCTGATGGACGCCCGCGGCCTCAGCCGGCGCCTCGGCTGGGACGACGACCGCTGGCGCCATGTGCGCGAGGCGCTGCCGCTTCTGGAGGACCCGGAATATTACCGCGAGCTGCGCTACGGCTATGCAAGAGGGCGGGAGCCGGTGCGCTATGTCCGCCGCATCCGGCAGTTTCAGGACATTCTGGAAAAACGCTTCCCGGACGGGCCGGAACGGTTCGCGGAGGCGGACTACTAGGCTGGGTTAGCCCGCCGCCGTCTTGTCCGCCTTCTTCGCCACCGCCGGCGTCTCGTCGACATAGCGGATGATTTTGGTCGCTTCCTGCGACAGCCGCGTCAGATCGGCGGGCAGTTCGCCCGGATAGTCCCGCGCCGCGGCCAGCAGGCCCCGCGCGATGTCCAGCAGCCGCGTGCCCGACGCCATGATCCGCGCCTGCCGCTCGATCCGGTACGGGTCGCGGTCATATTCCTGGCCCGGCACGCGCCAGCCGCCCCAGTCCTTCTCGTCGGTCACCACGACCGGGAACGTGCCCGGATAGGGATGGTGCCGCGCGGCGTCGCCGTCCTGCCATTTGTTGCGCGCGCGCATCAGGCGCCAGTTCTCGCGCCCGGCGGGGCCGTCCTCGCCGGCCTTGTCCTCTTCGGGCAGGCTCAGCTCGGATTCCTTGAAGTCACGCCCCAGACCGCAGTCGTAATAGATGCGGACCGGCTCCTCCACGTCCTTCACCCATTGCGGTTTGACCTTCTCGATCACCGCCCAGGTGCCGACGGGTTTCACATAGACCCGTTGTTCCTTGTGGAATGTGGCCTTGGCCATTGCGCGCTCCTCGACGGCGCGCACGGTAGGGCCGCGGGCTTGACGTCCCGTTAAGCGCTTTCTTCGGATTGCACGCCATATGCGCGCAAAACGCGCCGCGCCTTGATGGTGATCAGGATCACCACCGCCGCCGTCGCCGCGATCCCCGCGATCAGCAGCGCCCAGCGCGCCGGCCCCGCTTCGCCGCTCGCCGCCGCGCCCAGCGACCCGATCCAGACATACAGCAGCACGCCCGGCATGATCCCGAAGAAGGTGGTCAGCAGATACGGCCCGAACCCGATCCGCGTCGCGCCCAGCGCCCAGTTCTGCAGGTTGAACGGCACCACAGGCGACAGGCGCAGCAACAGCGCGATGCGCCAGCCCTCGCGCGCGATGGCCTCGTCCACCGCGCGCAGGCGCGGCCGCCCCTCCACCAGTTTCTGCATCCGTGCGCGCAGCAGATACCGCCCGGCCAGAAACGCCCCCGCCGCGCCCAGCGTCGCGCCGAACAGGACCGGGAAGAACCCCCACAGGCCGAACGCCACCCCCGCCGCCAGGGTCAGCACCGCCCCCGGCGCCATCGCCACGGTCAGCGCCGCATAGGCCAGCGCGAACACGATCCATCCCGCCGCGCCCTGGCCGGCGGCCCAGTCGCGCAGGGCCGCGATCCATTCGGCCAGCGGCAACACCAGCCACGCCGCGAACAGCGCCGCCAGAACGGCCGCGACGATCAGCGCGGTGCGCAGCGCGCCTTTGCGGCGCGGGGCGGCGGCGGAATCCGGTGCGGTCATGGCTCCTGTCCGGCTACGCCCCTGTCTTACGCCAAATCGCCCGCCCGCGCCCGGCGGGATTTTTGGCTCTTGCCGCCCGGCCTCCGCTGCATAGTCTGCGGCCATGCCTGACAGGGTGCTTGGAATGCGGCCGGCGGACTACGCCAAGGCCATCCTGATCGGAATGCTCGCGCTGGGGCTGGACCTCGCCGCGGCGACCGCCGCGATCTTCGTCTACAGCATGATGATCGAGCCGGGGCGCAGCGTCGAATACTACACCGCCGTCGCGCCGGGCATCGCCGCCTGGTCCACCCGCATCGCCGGTCCGCTGCTGCTGGGCGGGCTGGTCTATGCCTTCTCCCGCCGCCGGCCGGACCGCGATGTCTGGGTCTTCGCGCTGGTCGTCTGGTTCGCCTATTTCGTTCTGGACGGCGCGGCGGTCGGCTATCGCGGCTATTTCGCGCCGGTCGTGCTGATGACGCTAATGTCCAAACTCGCCGGCGCGCTCGCCGGCGGCGCTTTGGCTAGCGCAACCGCTCCGCGTGCCAGCGAAGATGGTCGGCGATAAAGCTGGCGATGAAATAGTAAGAGTGGTCATAGCCGTCCTGCATCCGCAGGGTCAGCGGAATGCCCGCCGCGTGGCACGCTCTGGCCAGCAGGTCCGGCTTCAGCTGCGCTTCCAGAAACCCGTCCGCCGTGCCCTGGTCCACCAGAATGTCGCCCGCCCGCGCCCCGTCTGTGATCAGCGCCACCGCGTCATGGTTGCGCCACAGATCGCGGTCCTCGCCCAGATAGCCTGAGAACGCCTTCTCGCCCCACGGGACTTGGGTGGGCGCGACGATGGGCGCGAAGGCGGACACGCTGCGATAGGTGTCGGGATTGCGCAGGGCCAGCGTCAGCGCGCCGTGTCCGCCCATCGAATGGCCGCTGATCGCCTGCCGGTCCATGTCGGCGGGAAACGCCGCCGCGATGGCCCTGGGCAGCTCCGCCGTCACGAAGGAATACATGCGGTAGTGTTCGGCATAGCGCGGCTGCGTCGCGTCGACATAGAAGCCCGCGCCCAGCCCGAAATCGTAGGCGCCCTCGGGGTCGTCCGCCACGTCCTCGCCGCGCGGGCTGGTGTCCGGCGCCACGATCATCAGGCCCAGCTCGCTGGCCGCGCGCTGCGCCCCCGCCTTGGTCGTGAAATTCTCCTGCGTGCAGGTCAGGCCCGACAGCCACCACACGACCGGGAAGGGGCCGTCGCCCGGCGGGACATAGACGCTGAACTGGCTGTCGCCCTTCAGCTCCTTCGACGCGATCTCGCAGACATGCTGCGTCCCGCCGAAGCTCTTCGCCTTGCTGATGGTCTTCATCTCTGTCCCGCGGCCATTGCTGTGTCCGGTCGCCCGGCGGGCCGACCGTAATCCTTGTTGGGCCGCGTTCAACCGGCCGCTATGGTCCTCTGCGGCACCGTGGGCGGGGAGGGCTCTCATGGGCGTAAAGGATGTGGCGAAGGCGGCCGGCGTCGGCCTGCTGGCGCTGGTGATCGATTTCGCCATCGCCACCGCGACGGTTCTGGTCTGGAGCTTCCTGATCGATCCCGGCCATGACCAGGCCTATTACACCGCCGGCGCTCCGGCGATCGCCACCGTGTCGACCCGCATCGCCGGCCCGGTCATCCTGGGCCTTCTGGTCCTGCTGTTCTCGCGCCGCCGGCCGGACCGCAATCCGTTCCTGTTCGCGCTTATTGTCTGGATTTTCTACGCGCTATTCGACGGCGCCTCGGTGCTGTTCCAGCACTTCTTCTCCGTCACCATCGCGATCACGATGGCGCTGAAACTGGCCGGCGCACTGATCGGCGCGGCGCTGGCGCGGGCCATGCTGCGCCCGGCGCAGCCCTAGAGCCTACCGCCCCCGTTTGATCTTCTGGATCAGCTGCTCCAGCCCGTTCAGAAAGCTGGAGCGGTCGCCCTTGGAAAAGCTGCGTCCGCCGCCGCCCATCATGCCCTGCTCGCGCAGATCGGCCATCAGGTCGCGCATGGCCAGGGCGCTGCCGATATTGGCGCTGGTGAACGGCTCGCCGCGATGATTGATCGCCGCCGCGCCTGCCTCCAGGCACCGCCCGGCCAGCGGGATGTCCCCGGTCACGCACAGATCGCCGGGCTTGATCCGTTCGGCGATCCAGTTGTCCGCCGCGTCCGCGCCCTCCGGCACGATCACCAGCTCCACGTTCGGCTCGCGCCGCCGCATCAGCCCGCCGTCGCAGACCAGCTTCACCTCGGCCCTGTGCCGCTGCGCGACGCGCACGACCTCGTCTTTGACCGGACAGGCGTCCGCGTCGACATACAGGATCAAAAGACCACCACGCTCCGGATGCTTTCGCCGTGATGCATCAGGTCGAAGGCGTCGTTGATCTTCTCCAGCGGCAGCGTGTGGGTGATCATCGGGTCGATCTCGATCTTCCCGTCCATGTACCAGTCCACGATCTTCGGCACGTCGGTGCGGCCCCTGGCCCCGCCGAACGCCGTGCCCTTCCAGACCCGCCCGGTCACCAGCTGGAACGGGCGGGTGGAGATTTCCGCCCCCGCCGGCGCCACGCCGATAATGATGCTCTCGCCCCAGCCGCGGTGGCAGGATTCCAGCGCCGCGCGCATCACCTCGACATTGCCGGTGCAGTCGAAGGTGTAGTCCGCGCCGCCCTTGGTCAGCTCAACCAGATGCGGGACCAGCTCCTTGCCCGCGTCCGCCGCGTTGACGAAATGGGTCATGCCGAAGCGCTCGCCCCATTCCTTCTTATCGTTATTGATGTCGACGCCGACGATCATGTCCGCGCCCGCGATGCGCAGGCCCTGGATCACGTTCAGGCCGATCCCGCCCAGGCCGAACACGACACAGTTCGCGCCGGGCTCGACTTTGGCGGTGTTGATCACCGCGCCGACGCCCGTCGTCACGCCGCAGCCGATATAACAGACCTTGTCGAACGGCGCGTCCTCACGGATTTTCGCCAGCGCGATCTCCGGCAGCACCGTGAAATTCGCGAACGTGCTGCAGCCCATATAGTGCGCGATCGGCTCGCCGTTCAGGCTGAACCGGCTGGTGCCGTCCGGCATCACGCCCTGGCCCTGCGTGCTGCGGATCGCGGTGCACAGATTGGTCTTCTGGCTGAGGCAGCTTTTGCACTGCCGGCATTCCGGCGTGTACAGCGGGATCACATGGTCGCCGGGCTTCAGCGTCGTCACGCCCGCAC
Organism: uncultured Euryhalocaulis sp.; assembly: GCA_913055605.1. Lineage (GTDB taxonomy): Bacteria > Pseudomonadota > Alphaproteobacteria > Caulobacterales > Maricaulaceae > Euryhalocaulis. The sequence continues at coordinate 28,952 of CAJXKJ010000028.1, forward strand.
CCACCTCCACGACCACGCCCGCGCCCTCATGGCCCAGGATACTGGGGAAGATGCCCTCGCTGTCCTGCCCGGACAGCGTATAGGCGTCGGTATGGCAGATGCCGGTGGCCTTGATCTCCACCAGAACCTCGCCCGCTTTCGGGCCTTCCAGCTGCACGGTCTCGATGGAAAGGGGCGCGTTCGGCGCGGTCGCCACGGCGGCGCGGACGTCCATGTCATGTCCTCCCGGGGGGTGATTTCACGGCCGACTATAGGCGCCCCAAAGGGGAGAGGCCACACGCGGGAAGACGTCTGACCGGCCCCCTTTTACCGACAGGTGAAGTCGCTCTCGTCCACCGGCTGGCAGAAATCTGGCCAGTCGCCCGTTTCGCGCCAGTACTGGGCGAAGCCCAGATCGCGCACCAGCGTCTTGAACCCCTCGGTCCGGCGCAGCGTCCGCATCGCCGGATTCCACAGATGCGCCGTCGATCCGCCGTTCCGCGCAAAGAACTCCTCGCGCAGCATCTGCAGCGCCAGCTCGTTGTATCCATAGTGCGCGGCCAGCAGGGCCAGCGCGTCCAGCCGGTGCGGCCCGCGCACCTGACCGCTGTCATGCGCCACCCACAGAACGGCCAGCGCGTCGCTGGGGCTGCGCCAGACTTCGGACAGCTGGTGCATCACCGCCGCCGTCCCGTCCTCGGAGTAAGGATAGTTGCGCAGATAGGATTCCACCGCGCGCCGGTCGCCGCTCTCCAGCAGGCGCACCAGATGCTGGAACGCCCAGGCCGTCTCGTCGCCGGGCAGGGTCTGGGCGTGGGCGTATTCCGCCAGCGCCCCCTCGCGGTTGCCGGTCAGCTCCATCGCCCAGGCCAGCCGCGCCGACATGGTGAAGGACAGCGGATCGGCCCGCCGCCCGGCGCGGAACAGGGCCAGCGCCTCGCTCGGCCGCCCGGTATGCATCAGGAACACGCCCTCGATCTCGGCCGCCTCCACCGGGCTGGGCGCGCCCTTGGCGTTCGCCTCCTGCAGGATGCGCGCGGCGTCTTCCCAGCGCCGTTCCCGCATCAGCAGGCGCGCGCGCACCGCCGTCGTCTCCCATTCGTCCGGCGCGGTTTCGGCGGCGCGGGCCACGGCCTCGCGCTGCATGGCGTGGTGCTGGTCGGCGAATTGCGGCTCCTCGACCTCCAGCCCGTCGGCCGCGCGCGCCATCGCCGCCCAGGCCGCGCCGTATCCGGGGTCGATGTCCACGGCCTTGCGGAACTGCTCCACCGCGGCGTGCAGCATCGGCACGCCGGACTGCGCCAGATAGGCGTTGCCCAGCAGATAATGGTCATAGGCCGCCTCGCTCGCGGTCTCCGCCCGCCCGGCCAGCGTCTCGTCGATCGCCGGCGCCGGGGCCGGCCCGCCGGGCAGGGCGGTCCACAGCGCCAGTCCCGCCGCCGCGGCCAGCGCCGCGCCCGCCGCAATGCCCGTGGCGATTCTGGCCGCCCGCCGCGGCAAAGCGAAACGCGGTGTGTTCTCGACCGGCTCCACCGGCGCGATGAACTGGTATCCGCGCTTGGGCACGGTCGCGATCAGGCGGGGCTGGGCCGTGGAATCGCCCAGCGTCCGGCGCAGGGCCGACACCGCCTGGTTCAGATTGTTCTCCTCCACCGTCGTGTCGGGCCAGATCGCCGCCATGATCTCGGTCTTGGCCAGCAGCTCCCCCGGCCGCGCCAGGAACAGCATCAGCAGGTCGAACACCCGCGGCTGAAGCGGGATTTCCGCCCCGTCCGGCCCGGTCAGCCGCCGGCGCCGGGGCTCCAGGCTGAACCCCGCAAAGGCCAGCGTTTTCCCGCCGGAATCGCGCATCTGGACCGGTTTCATGACGAATTCAGAACGTTTCAGGCGCGCTCGCGCGCGGATTGGGGCTATCAGGGCGCAAGGATAGGACCGGCCCGGCCCGGAAATCCAGCCTGCACACCCGTCGGAAGGCCCTCCGTTGGAATGCCCAAAGGGGGGCCGTCCTGCGGGTGCAGCGATTCCGCCAGCCGTTCCCGCTCGCAGACCCATAAGAAACGACCGATTGGAAACGCAGAACCATGACGCAGACCACGACCTCCCGCCTTCTGGGCCAGACCGCGCTCGCCGCGCTCGCGCTGGCGGCGCTTCCGGCCGCCGCCTCGGCCCAGCAGTCCGGCGCCCGGACCGCCATGCCCTATCTGGACCGCGTCGTGGTCACCGGCACCCGCAGCGAGCGGGAGCTGCGCGACAATATCGGCAATATCGCCGTCATGCCCCCGGCGGAGCTTGAGTTCATCAATCCCCAGGTCCCGTCCGAGGCGCTGAACCGCCTGGCCGGCGTCAACGTCCAGCGCGGCAGCGGGGTGGAGCATCTGACCGCCATCCGCTCCCCGGTCCTGACCGGCGGCGCCGGCGCGGGCTCCTATCTGTATCTGGAGGAAGGCGTGCCGATGCGCGCCCCCGCCTTCGCCAACGTCAACGGCCTGTTCGACGCCAATGACCCGATCGCCGGCGGGATCGAGGTGATCCGCGGCCCCGGCGGCGCGCTCTACGGCTCCAACGCCGTCCACGGCATGGTCAATTATCTGGTGCGCGGTCCGGCCACCGAGCCCGGCAATTATGTCGAGGCGTCCTGGGGCTCCTTTAACCGCTACACCGCCCGCGGCTGGACCTCGCAGACCTGGGACGAGGAAGGCAGCGGGATCTTCGCCGGCTTCTCCGGCCTCAGCGACGGCGGCTACCGCTACGATTCCGGCGTCGACGACCAGAAGGGCACGGTCCGCATCGACCTCAATCGCGGCCGCATGACGACCAAGACGATCATCAGCGTCGTCAACATCAACCAGGAAACCGCCGGCTACTCGCCCGGCTATCAGGGCGCGCTGCGCAAGGCCAACCCGAATCCGGAGGCCTATCGCGACGTGGACGCGGTGCGCTGGTCCACCCGTATCGACGTCAACACCGACAATGGCTGGACGCTCAGCGCCACGCCCTACGCCCGCACGAACTATATGGAGTTCAAGCAGCACTTCTTCCCGTCGGGCAGCGTGGAGACCAACGGCCACTGGTCGCTCGGCGGCCAGTTCGCCGCCTACAAGCAGATGGAGAACCTCTCCCTGATCTTCGGGACCGACCTGGAATACACCGAGGGCTTCACGCGCGAGGTCCAGGCCAACCCCACGCTGTTCTCCTTCATCCAGGGCACGCACTACGACTATGTCGTCCAGTCCACGATCGCCGCGCCTTACGTCCACGCCGAATACCAGCTGTCCGAACGGCTGCGGCTGGAGGGCGGCCTGCGCGCCGAGTTCACGACCTATGACTACGACACCAACATCCCCGCCCAGACCTTCGGCCGCTATCTGATCGCCGCCGACCGGACCGACGACTACACCGCGCTCACCCCCAATATCGGCCTGTCCTACGATTTGTCCGACGACGCCATCGTCTGGGCGCGCTATGTGCGCGGCGCCCGCGCGCCCCAGGAATCCGACGTCTATCGCCTGCAGCCGACGCAAATCGTGGGCGAGGCGGACGAGGAATATATCGACAGTGTGGAAACCGGCGTGCGCGGCCAGACCGGCCGCGCGGCGTTCGAGCTGGTCGGCTTCTATATGTACAAGCGCAATCTGTTCTTCCGCGACGCCGACGGCTTCAACGTCACCGACGGCGAGACCCAGCATATCGGGCTGGAGGCGTCGGCCTCGTTCCGGCTGACCGACCGGTTCGAGCTGCGCGGCTCCGGCACGCTGGCCGAGCACACCTATGAGTTCGACCGCCCGGTCGCCGCCGCCGGCGAAAGCATCGTCAGCGGGACGGAGATCGACACCGCGCCGAACCTGCTGCTGAACGCCCAGCTGGTCTGGACCCCGGTCGACAACGTCACCGCCGAACTCGCCTGGTCCCATGTCAGCGAGTACTACACCGACGCCGAAAACCTGCGCGAATATCCGGGCCACGACGTGTTCGACCTGCGCCTGGCCTGGCAGGCGACCGAGGCGTTCAACGTCTTCGGCGCCGTGCGCAACATCTTCGACGAGGAATATGCCGAACGCGCCGATTACGGCTTCGGCAACGACCGCTATTTCCCGGGCGAGGGCACGGCCTACACGATCGGCTTCGGCGCGGCGTTCTGATCCTGCGTCCCGTCGGACTGGGGCAGGGGGGCTTTCCGCCGGTCAGCCCCCCGCCGCCGCCATCCCTTTTGGGCGGGTCCAGCGATAGGACAGCCAGACCAGACCGACATTCGCCGCCGCCACGCTGAGCCACAGCGCGATATCGACGGGCTCGGGCTGCGTCCGGATCAACCCGGTACGCTCCAGCCTGGACAGGACGCCGCCAAAGATCAGCACTGCGGCCACGCTTGCGATCGCGCTGGGCAGGAAGCGGCGCGGAAAAGCCACGTTCAGGATCAACAGGACGACCCCCGACGCCAGCACGTAGGGCCACACCTCCGGGAAATAGGCCAGCGCCCCGGCCAGCACGACAAGCGCCACGCCCGGCCCGGACAAGGCCTGCCCCTCCGCGCCGCGCATGATCACGGCCAGCACGGCGAACAGCAGAACGGCCGCGGGATATTCCAGAACCTTCACCAGGACCGCCCGCCACACCGCGTTGGCGAGGCGGCCGCGGTCGAAGGCCGGCGTCACGCCGGCTCCTGCTCCGGATTGCGCTCGGCCCAGTCCTTGCGCAGGACCTGTTTCTTGATCTTGCCGCTGGGCGTGCGCTCGATGCTGTCGACAAAGACGATATGGGTCGGGCGCTTGTATCCGGCCAGCCGCTCCTTGGCGAAGGCGCGGATCTTCTCTTCGGTCAGGCCCTCGCGCGCGACGATGTAGGCCGCGCCGACCTCGGTCCATTTCGGGTGCGGCACGCCGATCAGGGCGATGTCGGCAATGCCCTCGCATTCCAGCATGATGGACTCGACCTCGGCCGGGTACACGTTCTCCCCGCCGCTGATGAACATGTCCTTCAGCCGGTCGACCAGATACAGGAAGCCTTGGTCGTCCAGATAGCCGCCGTCGCCGGTCTTGAACCAGTCGCCGTCGAACGAGGCCTCGTTCGCGTCCGGCCGGTTCCAGTAGCCGGGCGTGACGGACGGCCCGCGCACCCAGATCTCGCCGACCTCGCCCGGCCCGGCGTCGTTGCCGTCCGGCGTCACGATCCGCACGCTCATGCTGGCCAGCGGGATGCCCAGCGATCCGGGCTTGTCCTGCATCATCTGGCCGTCCAGCGGCATGCCGGTCACGCTCCCCGCCTCGGTCATGCCGAACCCGTTGGTCAGCAGCACCCCGTCCTTCCACATGTCGAACTGGATCGACGGGGCCAGCGGCGCGCCGCCGCTGCACCAGGCGATGGTGCGCGAAAAATCGGCCTCGCCGTATTCCGGCTGGTCGCGCAGCACCTGCACGATCTGCGGCACGGTGAACATATGGGTGATCCCCATATCCGGGTCGGACAGATATTTCAGCGTCGCCCCGGCGTCGAACCGGTCGGTCATCCACACCCGCATCCCGTTCAGCATGGACGTGTGCAGCAGCGCGATCAGCCCGCCGACATGGAACAGCGGCACGTCGCACAGCATCGCGCAGGTGCGGTCCAGCTGGTTGATCCATGTGAAATTCTGGGAGGAGAACCAGGCCCCGCGCACCGTCACGATCGCGCCCTTGGGCCGCCCCGTCGTGCCGGACGTATAGAGCAGGGTCCAGGGCGCCTCCGGATCCTCGATCTCATAGCGCTTCTTGGCCTTGCCGTGCGCCTTCAGCGCCGCCTGCAGCGTCTCGCCATGCGCGCCGATGCTCTCGGCGCGGCAGCCGGCGAAGCCCTCCGCGGCCGTCGCCGCCTGCGCCGCGAACTCGTCCTCGTGGTACAGGATCACCGGCTCGGCGTCCTCGACCAGCACCCGCATCTCCCCGCCCGTCCGGCGCCAGTTCAGCGGCTCGAAGATCAGGCCCGCGCGGGCGCAGGCATAGAACAGCACCGGATAATGCGCCCCGTTGCGCGCCAGCAGGGCGATCCGGTCGCCCGCCTTCACGCCGTCCTGCGCCAGCAGCCATTCGGCGCAGCTGTCGATCTGCGCATCCAGTTCGGAATAGGTCAGGCGCAGGCCGGAGAACATCTCCGCCACCGCCATCGCGCCGCCCGCGCCGTCGGCCCAGCGCGCCACGACGTCTTTTTTCAGCCAATCAACGTTCTCGACGGGCATTGCCGGATCCTGCTTCCCTTTCGCGCCGCTGTGCGCGGCTCCCCCATATTCGCCGGAGACTTCTGCCTTCGCCCGCCGCGATCTTCAATAGCGGCGGACCCCGCGCCTAGTGCGACGGCCGGCTCAGGATCCAGGCCGCGCACACCGCGCACACCGCGCCGGGCACGAACGCCATCGCCCCGCGCAGCAGGAAGAAGGACACGACCGAACTGACCGCCATCGCCCCCACGGCGGACATCTTGGCGGCGGGGGAGATCACGCCCCGCTCGCGGAAGGCGCGGATCGGCGGGCCCAGCGAGGGATGCTCCATGATCCGCTTTTCCCAGGCGGGATTGGAGCGGGCGAACAGGATCGCCGCGATCAGAAAGAAGACCACCGACGGCATGACGGGCAGGAAGGCGCCGATAACGCCCAGCGCCACGAAAAACAGTCCCGCCAGCATCAGAAGGATCCGCATGGATGGCGGTGTCCGCCGCCCGGGGGCGCACGTCAATAGCGCCCGGTTTCGGCCTGCCGGGTTCCGCTCAAAGAAAAAGGGCGGCGGATCGCTCCGCCGCCCTTTCCGTATGGCGTGGCGCCGGCGGTCAGGCCGCCTTGCGCTGCGGGTCGACCCCGCCCCAATAGTCCTCGGCCACCGCGACCGCGAGCTCCAGCTTGCGGCGCTGGACGTCGAAATCCAGGTCGTTGCCGTGCTCGGTGGAGGAGAAGCCGCACTGGGCGCTGACGGCCAGCTGGTCCTTGTCCAGAACCAGGGTCGCCTCGTCGATGCGGCGCTTGACCTGGTCCTTGGTCTCCATCTCGGCCTTCTTGGAGCTGATGACGCCCAGCACCACCGTGGTGTCCTTCTTGGCGTAGCGCAGCGGCGCGAACGTGCCGGAGCGCTCGTCGTCGAACTCCAGGAAGAAGCCGTCGATGTTCAGCTCGCCGAACATCGCCTCGGCGACCGGGTCATAGCCGCCCTCGGCCACCCAGGCGCTGCGGAAATTGCCGCGGCACAGATGGATGGTGATGCGCATGTCGTCCGGACGGTCCTCGATGCAGCGGTTCAGCAGGTCCGCGTACAGCGTGGCCAGCTTGTCCGGGTCTTCTCCGCGGGCCTCGGTGTCCGCGCGGAATTTCGGGTCGCACAGATAGGCCAGATTGGTGTCGTCGAACTGCAGGTAACGGCAGCCGGCGGCGGCCAGGTCGTTCACCTCGTCCTTGTAGACCTGCACCAGGTCTTCGAAGAATTCCTCCAGGTCCGGATAGGCTTCCTTGGAGATGCCTTCGCGGCCGGCGCGGAAGTGCGCCATGGACGGGGAGGGGATGGTGATCTTCGGCACTTCGCTGGTGTGCTGCGCGATGAATTCATAGTCCGCGCGCATGATCGGCTTGGAGTGCTTCAGCTTGCCCGTCGTCACCAGTTTCGGCGGCGCGAACTCAAGGTCGCCGCCCGCCTTCTGGAATTTCTTGGCGATGCCGCCCTGGGCTTCCATGCCGTCGATCTGGACCAGGAAGTCGGTGTGAAAGTGCGTGCGGCGGAATTCGCCGTCCGTGATGCCCTTCAGGCCCACGTCTTCCTGCAGCTTGATCGCTTCCTTGATGGCTTCGTTTTCGACGTCCCTCAGTTCGGCGTCGGAAATCTCGCCGGCCTTGTGGCGCTTGCGCGCCGCCAGCAGGGGCGCGGGGCGCAGCAGGCTGCCGACATGGTCCGCGCGGAACGGGCCGTTCGGATGGGTAGGCATGTGAATTCTTATCCTCTCGGGTTTCTTTCGGTTTCAAGCGACTGGCGTCCCGTCCGGAACGCCTCGGAGTTTTCCACACGTGCAAATAGGCCCGCGGCCGGCGATCGCCGCCCCGGCTGGTGCACGTTTCCTCTCTCCGTATTATTGCCCTTGGATATACCGGTCTTCATGACGATTGGCCACCGGAAAGCCTGAAAAATCGGGCCGATCTTGTTTGCCCCGCGCCTGAAATTCGCTGTATCAGAAGGACAGGGAAACAAACTCGGCGGCCGGAACGCGCCGCGGCGCGCCCCGCACGGGCGCGATAGGGGAGGAAATAAGATATGGCGGATATCCGCACCGAACTGGAACAGCGTCCCATGAACGGGTTCCAGATCTTCGTCGTCTCGGTCATGGTGTTCCTGAACGGGCTGGACGGGTTCGATGTGCTGGCGATCTCCTTCGCCGGCACGCGCATCATCCCCGACTGGGGGATCGGCGCGGATACGTTCGGCTGGCTGATCAGCGCCGGCCTGATCGGGATGATGGCGGGATCCTTCGTGATCGCCCCGTTCGCCGACCGGTTCGGCCGCCGCGCGCTAACGCTGATCGCGCTGGTCATGGTGACGGTCGGCATGTTCGCCTCCGCCTTCTCCCACTCCGTCGCGATCCTGTTCTTCTGGCGCCTGATCACCGGCCTCGGCATCGGCACGATGCTGGCCGCCATCGCCAGTTTCACGGCTGAATACTCCAACGCCCGCAACCGCTCGCTGATGATCTCCATCATGGCAATCGGCTATCCGGCCGGCGGCGTGCTGGGCGGCATGGTCGCCGCATGGCTGGTCGCCACCACCGGCGCGTGGGAGCCGATCTTCATCTTCGGCGGCCTGTGCTCGCTGGTCGTGATCCCGCTGGTCTGGTTCTTCATTCCGGACTCGCTGGACTATCTGATCACCCGCCGTCCGAAAAACGCGCTGGAGAAGGCCAACAAGCTGCTGCCCAAGCTCGGCATGGCCAAGATCGACGTCCTGCCGGCGGCCGAGGCGCACGAGACCGACGTCCAGCCCTACAAAGTGCTGGCGAAGAACCATTTCGCCTCCACGGTGAAGATCGCCTGCGCCTATTTCCTCTATGCCTGGGTGCTGTATTTCGCGCTGCCCTGGCTGCCGGAGATGCTGCGCCTGGCCGGCCTGACCGCCTCGGCGGCGATTTCCGGCTCGGTCATCATGAATGGCGGCGGCGTGCTCGGCGGCATCCTGTTCGGCATGGTCGCCGGCAAATGGGGCGGCCTGCGCAACACGGTCGGCGGGGCGTGCGTCCTGGCCTTCCTGGCGCTGGTCGCGTTCGGCGCCGCGCCGTCCACGCTGGTCGTCATGGTCAGCCTCGGCTTCATCGTCGGCTTCTTCCTGATCGCCACCGTGTCGGGTCTGTACTCGACCTTCCCGGTGATCTTCCCGCCGACGGTGCGCACGACCGGGACGGGCCTGACCATCGGCTTCGGCCGGATCGGCGGCATCCTGGCGCCGATCGTCGGCGGCTATCTGATCGCCGCCGAATTCGACCGCGCGGTGTATTGCGCGATCATGGGCCTGCCGATCCTGGCCACCATGGTTCTGCTGCGCATGATTCCGGAGCTGAAAGGCCCGGCGGCGCGCGGCCAGATCCAGGCCGGCGGGGCGCACTGAGCGGACGCCTCGCGCGTCCGGCGGTTCAGTCGTAAACGGCCCCTTCGGCGCAATCCGCCGGAGGGGCCGCATCGCGTTCCGGGCTGGCCGGCGCGCGCAGGGAAAAGAACAAAAGCGAGGGACACATGACGGAACGGACCGCGGGCGACATCTTCATCGAACGGCTGGCCGCGAACGGGGTCGGGCTGTGGCCGGAGACGCCCGGCGACCCGCCGGAGCTCGCCATCGGCCCGGGCCAATCGGGCGGCGCGGTGATCGATCTGCAGATCGCGCTTTCCGCCATCGGCTACGGGGTGGAGGGAACGGGCCTCTTCGACCCGGCGACCCAGGCCGCTATCGTCGCCTTCCAGCGACGCTTTCGGCCCGCCTGTCTCGACGGGATCGC
>CAJXKJ010000029.1 GCA_913055605.1 uncultured Euryhalocaulis sp.
GGTGATCGAGCCGCAGCCGACCGATCTTGTGGCCAGCCTGAAGGCGGCCTGACCGGACGCCGTACGGGCATTAGACTGGGGCGATGCGCGCATTCCGCCTTGCCCTGGCCGCCCTGATCGTAACCGCGCTGGCCGCCGGCGCGGTGTGGCTGTCCTTGCCGCCGAAATATGTCGGCTGGGACCGGCTGCAGACCGGGGTGGAGGTCCGCGCGCCGCAGGGCGCCGGACCGTTTCCGGCCGTGATCATGCTGCATGGATGCGGCGGGCGGCGGCCCTTTCTGGACACATACGCCGAGGCCGCCGTCGAGGCGGGCGCCGCGGCCGTGATCCTGGACAGTTTCGCCCCGCGCGGCATGAGCCGCGCGCAGGCGGTGCTGTCGGTCTGTCTGGGCACGCGGCTGCGCGGCGGGGCGCGGGCGCGCGACATCGACCTGGTGCTGGACAATCTGGACGACACACGGCTGGACATGGGGCGCGTGGCGCTGGCCGGCTGGTCGCACGGCGCCTGGAGCATCGCGGAGCTGCTGACCCGGGCGCCGGCCGAGCGCGGGGTGCGGTCGGCTTTCCTCGTCTATCCCTATTGCCGCTTCCCCGCCCGCTGGCCCGGCCGCGAACCGGCGGAGGGCGTGACGGTGATGGCCGTGGTGCCGGACCTGGACGCGGTGGGGGATTCGGAGGCCTGCCGGGCCGCGCTGACGCGCGCCGGGGCGGAGGTGGTGCGGGTGGAGGACGCCACCCACGCCTTCGAGGAGGACTACACAATTCCGTTCCCGTTCCGGCATAACGCGGACGCGTTTGCGGCGAATGCCGCGCGGTTCGGCGATTTCCTGCGCGCGACGCTGACCGGACCTGCAGGCGCCGCGGCGGAAAACCCCCTCCCCAGCGTGAAACCGGACAGCTAGATTCGCGCTTGTCTTCCCAGAAGCGACGAGGCGGGAGCATCATCCATGGGCGCGACGACGGCGCTGAGACTTGCGTGCGGACTGGCGATGTCCGCAGGGCTGGCGGCGAGCGCGCTCGCCGCGCCGTCCCGGTCCGCCCGGCACGGCGACTGGGAAGTCTATCGCGACAATAGCGAGGGCGTGTGCTTCGCCGTGACGCGCCCGGTCGATTCCGCGCCGCAGGCCTTCGGCCATGGCGACGTCTATTTCCTGGTGTCCAGCTGGCGCGGCGGGCGCAAGGCGCAGCCGAGCTTCCATGCCGGCTATCCGCTGTCGGCCCTGCGCGCGCCGGTGATGGAAGTGGGGCCGGACGATTTCCGCTCCTATGCCGACGGAAACGACGCCTTCCTGCGCGACGAGGCGGAGCCGGAGCTGATCGACGCGATGCGCAAGGGCGCGGACATGCGCGTCGAGGCGCAGACCGAGGACGGAATCCGCGCGGCCTATGAATTCTCCCTGATCGGGGTGACCGCCGCGATCCGCGATATCGAGGCGTGCTGACCGCAGCCGCCGTTCATGTTGGCGGCGGCTGATTGGGGCATAATGGGCCGATGAGCGGAACCGACGCCAAATCGCCGGAGGACGGCCCGAAATTCGGGCGGCGGCTGGCCCTGTTCGCGGCGGCCTCCGTTGTGCTGCACGTGGTTCTGCTGCTGCTGACCCAGCTGGCGGGCCTGCGCCCGTTGCGCGAGCCCGAAGACACGATTCCGGTTCAGCTGGTGGAGCTGGAGCCGCCGCCGGAGCCCGAGCCGCCCCAGATCGAACCCCCGCAGGCCGAGCCGCCCGAACCGGAAACGCCGGAGCCGCCAGAGCCTGAAGAGATCGCGCCGCCCGAGCCGCAGGACGAGATCGCCCCGCCCGAGCCCGAAGCGGCCGAGCCGCAGCGCGCCGAGGCGCCCGCGCCCGCCACCTCTTCCGAAGAGGACGAGGAGGAGGACGCAACAACGGACGGCGCCGGGGAGCCGCGCAACGCCGAGGTCATTCCCGGCATCCGCTTCAATCGCGGCTTCAATTCGGCGCTGGCCTGGTTCGGCCATGCGGTGGAGTGCGCCTCGATCGAGCTGCGCTATGAGGAATATTGCGCCGATGTCGGCCCGGTCTATCTGGCGGAAAACCAGCCGCGCCTGGCGCCGGAGGCCGAGCGCGCCTATCGCGAGATGATGGCCCGGCGGAACCGGCTGGATAACGCCACCATCCCCGACGCCACAACCTGCGACACCGTCAGCGACAATCTGGCCGAGAGCAGCTGCATCCCCGACAGCGGGCCGCGGCTGCGCGACCTGCTGGAATAGCGGCGCTGAGGCCCGGCAGCCGCGCCGTCTGGACGGAAAGCCGGGAAAGCGCCATCTAGGGCGGACCATGACAGCCTTGGACCTCTCTTTGCCCGCCGCATCCGCGGCGGACGCCGCGCCGCAGGCGAAAAGCCTGATCGGCCTGACGCGCGAGGGGCTGCGCGCGGCGCTGATCGAGAGCGGGCTGGTGGACGAGAAGAAGGCGCGGATGCGCGCCGACCAGCTGTGGCGCTGGATCTATCATTACGGCGTCACCGACTTCGCCGACATGACCGATGTGGGCAAGGAGCTGCGCGGCCGGCTGGCCGAGCGGTTCACGCTGGCCCGGCCGGAACTGGCCGACAAACAGGTCAGCAATGACGGCACGGTGAAATTCCTGATCCGCTTCGCGCCCGGCGTGGAGGCCGAGAGCGTGTTCATCCCCGATGTCGGCAAGGCCGGGGCGCTGTGCGTGTCGTCCCAGGTGGGCTGCACGCTGAACTGCACGTTTTGCCATACCGGCACGCAGGCGCTGGTGCGCAATCTGACGGCCGAGGAGATCGTGGCCCAGGTGATGGTGGCGCGCGATCATCTGGAGGAATGGCCGACCAGCAACGAGAACCGCCGCCTGACCAACATCGTGTTCATGGGCATGGGCGAGCCGCTGTACAATCTGGACCAGGTCGACAACGCCATCGCGGTGATCGCGGACGGCGACGGCCTGTCCATCAGCCGCCGGCGCATCACCGTGTCCACCGCGGGCGTGGTTCCGAAAATTCCGGAACTGGGCGAGCGCACCTCCGCCATGCTGGCGATCAGCCTGCACGCCACCAATGACGACCTGCGCAACGAGCTCGTCCCGCTGAACAAGAAGTATCCGATTGCGGAGCTGTTCGCGGCGATCCGCGCCTATCCCGGCCTCGGCAACGCGCGCCGGGTGACGTTCGAATACGTCATGCTGAAGGGCGTGAACGACAGCGAGGCGGAGGCCAAGGCGCTGGTCCAGCTGCTGAAGGGCGTGCCGGCCAAGATCAATCTGATCCCGTTCAATCCCTGGCCCGACAGCCCCTATGAATGCAGCGACTGGGACACGATCGAGGCGTTCGCGGAGGTGCTGAACCGCGGCGGCTACGCCAGCCCGATCCGCACACCGCGCGGCCGCGACATCCTGGCCGCCTGCGGCCAGCTGCGCAGCGAGTCGAAAAAGCTTCGCGCCAGCGAGCGCAGGAAAGCAGAGCAGGACGCGGCCAATCCCGGCTAGAACCGGGCGGCGCGCAACAGGCAGGGGAGCGTCATGATCGCCGTTCTGTACCGCTGGAAAATCCGGCCCGGCAAAGAAGCCGAATTCGTGGACGCCTGGGCGAAGGCGACCCGGCGCACCCAGCATTTCTGCGGCTCCTACGGATCGCGCCTGCACCAGAGCCAGGACGGGATTTACTGGGCCTATGCGCGCTGGCCCAGCCTGCAGGCGCGCGCCGAATGCCCCGCCAAGCTGATGAAAGAGGATTTCAGCAGTTTCCAGGCGATGCAGGCCTGTATCGAGGAACAGTACGAAGAGACCGTGCTGGCGCTGAAAGAGGATTTGCTGGTCGAGCCGCCGCGCGGCGGCGCCTGAGAATGCCCCTTCCCCCGCCAGAGACGATCGTAACCCGGCGTCTGACCCTGCGCCCGCTGCGGGAGGACGACGCCGGGGCGATGCACGCGGCGTTCGGCGACCCGGACTGCGTTGTCTATTGGTGGCGGGGCGCGCATGAGAGCCTGGACGAGACGCGCAAAATGGTCGGCGAAAACGCGACCAGCACGACATACCGCACCTGGGCGATCACCGAGCCGGACGGGCCGGACGCGGACCAGGCGCTGGGCTGGGTGACGCTGGTGGATGTGCGCCCGGACGTGGCCAATATCGGCTATATCCTGCGCCGCGACCGCTGGGGCCGGGGCTATATGACAGAGGCCGCCGGCGCGGTCGCCGCGCACGGCTTCGACAAGCTGGGCCTGCAGCGGATCGGCGCGGACGTCGATCCGGACAACGCCGCCTCGATCGGCGTGCTGGAGGCGCTGGGCTTTGCGCGCGAGGGCCATTTGCGCGCGGCGTGGAAGACCCATCTGGGCCCGCGCGACAGCGTCATCTTCGGCAAGGTCCGCGCAGGCCTCGGCGACTGAGTCCGGGGCGGAACGCTCCGCTTTCCGCGCCCGTTTTCCCCTCAATCAAGAGGGAGAGACCAATGACCCAGCAGACCAGGACCCAGCGCCGCACCGAACGCGAGACCGGCGACGAAGACCCCTTCACCGGCGAGGCCGGCCAGCCGACCACGCGCGAGGAGATGCTGCGCGAGGGCGCGGCGGCCGAGGCGCCGGACGCAGACGTCACCGATCCGGACATGGTGGGCACGCGCGCTGGCGGCCACGCCGCGCAGAGCGTCGGCAGCCGCCATCAGGCGCAGGAGGCCGAGGGACGCGGCCATGGCCGCTATCACAAGGCCGACGAAAAACCGTGGGAGGACCGGACCCCGCCGAAAAAAGCGCGGGACGCGCGCTAACGCTCTCCGCCCGGAACCCAGAGCAGATCGGCCGCGCCGCCATCATTGGCGGCGCGCGCCATGACGAAGAGCAGGTCGGACAGCCGGTTCAGATAGATCGCCGGCTCCGGCCCGCCTCCCGCGCCAGAGTCCGCGCCGGACTCGCGCGCGGCGATCACCGCCCGCTCCGCCCGCCGCGCCAGCGCGCGCGCCATATGCAGGCGCGCCGCCGCCTCCGTCCCGCCGGGCAGGATGAAGGAGCTGAGCGGCTCCAGGTCCGCGTTCACCGCGTCGATTTGCGTTTCCAGCCAGCGCGTCTGGTCCGGCGTGACGCGCAGCGCGCCTTCGGTCTCCGCCGGCGTGGCGAGGTCCGCGCCCAGATCGAACAGATCGTTCTGCACCCGTTTCAGGATGTCCGACGGCGCGCCATCCAGCGCGGCGCGGGCCAGGCCGATTGCGCAATTGGCCTCGTCCACCGCGCCGATCGCCGCCATCAAAGGCGCGGCTTTGGACACGCGCTCGGTCCCCACGATGCCGGTCGTGCCGTCATCGCCGGTGCGGGTGTAGATTTTGGTGAGCTTCACCATGGGCGCGAGTGTGCCCGAAATCGCAGGCCCGTGCGAAGCCTAGCCGCCGCGCTTCAGCCAGAAGGCGACCACCAGGATGACGATGGCCACGGCCTGCAGCGCCACGCGCAGGCGCATCAGCTTGTTGGAGTGCGAGCGCGCATACTGGCCGCCCTTCATCAGCGAATAGATGCCGAAGCCGAGCGTGATCGCGACGGCGGCGAGCGCGACGGCGAGGGCGATATCGATAGGGGCCATGGACCTGTCCTGATAGCGTGCAGGGGGTTTACGCGCGGCGCGGCCCGGCGTCGAGGCGGCAAAACCGCGCTATGGTGGCGGCCATGATCTCTGTCGTGATCCCGACGCTGAACGCCGAGGCGGGGCTGGGCCGGACGCTGGACTCCCTGTCCAGCCACCGAGTCGAAGAGATCATTGTCGCCGACGGCGGGTCCGCCGACGGCACCTGCGCGCTGGCGACCTCGCGCGGGGCGCGGCTGGTGATCGGCGCGCCGGGGCGCGGCCCGCAACAGCGCGCCGGCGCCGCCGCGGCGCGCGCGCCTTACCTCCTGTTCCTGCACGCCGACACAGCGCTGGAGGCCGGATGGTGCGAGGAGGCGGCGGCCTTCATCGCCGCGCCGGGCGCCGGGGAACGGGCGGCGGCCTTCCGCTTCGCGCTGGACGATGCGGACTGGCGCGCGCGGGTGCTGGAGCGGGCGGTGGCGGCGCGCTGCGCCCTGTTCGCCCTGCCCTATGGCGATCAGGGCCTGCTGATCTCCCGCAATTTCTATGAGGCGCTGGGCGGCCACGAGCCGGCCCCGCTGTTCGAGGACGTCGCGCTGGCGCGCCGCATCGGCAAGGCGCGCATGACGATGCTGGCCTCCCGCGCGGTGACCAGCGCGGACGCCTGGCGCCGCGCCGGCTACGGCCGGGCGAGCGCGCGCAATCTGGTGCTGCTGTCGCGCTATCTGGCGGGGGCGGACCCGGCGAAGCTGGCCGAATCCTATCGCAGGTGGGAGCGGACCGGCGCCTAGTTGGCGACGCGGGCGATCAGCGCGCCCAGCGGATCGTCCTCCGCCGCGGTCTGGACCGGCGCCTGGTCTTCGACCTCCGCCACCGGGTCCATTTCCGGCGCGGCCGGATCGGGCGCCGCGGTGGGGCGGTAGCCGGCATAGGGATCGACCTGGAAGGACGGCGCCGGCGCCACGAAATCCCGCCAGATTTCGGCCGGCAGGGTGCCGCCGGTGATCTTTTGCATCGGCTTGAAATCGTCGTTTCCGACCCAGACCAGCGCGGTCAGCCCGTCGGCGAAGCCGGCGAACCAGGCGTCGCGGAAATTGTCGGTCGTGCCGGTCTTGCCGCCGATGTCGCGCCCCTCGATCGCTGCGCGGCGGCCGGTGCCGCGGCGCACCACGCCGCGCATCAGATCGGTCATCACCGCCCAGGTTTCGGGGTCCATGGCGCGCCCCGGTCCCGACCCGCGCCGCTCATAGACCACCTCGCCCTCCGGCGTGCGGATGCGGACGACGCCATGGGCGAACACGCCCTGGCCCCTGTTTGCGAAGGGGGCGTAGGCGGCGGCCAGCTCCAGCGGCGTGACCTCCTGCGCGCCCAGCGCCAGCGCGCCTTCGTTGCGCAGCGGCGAAGTAATGCCCATGCGGCGCGCGGTCTTCGCCACCGTGGCGATCCCGGCCTCCTGCGCCAGGCGCACCGCGACGGCGTTGGAGGATTGTTCGAAGGCGCGGCGGACCGTGATCTCGCCCTCATATTTGTCGTTATAGTTGCCGGGCGCGTAGTCGCCGATGCGCACCGGGGCGTCCATGCGCCGGTCGCCCGGGCGCACGCCGCGCTCCACCGCCGTCAGATAGACGAAGGGCTTGAAGGACGAGCCCGGCTGGCGCCGAGCCTGGGAGATGCGGTTGAACTGGCTCTGGTCGTAGGACCGCCCGCCGGCCATCGCCATCACCCCGCCGGCGGGATCCAGCGCCACGGCGGCGCCCTGGGTCGCCCCGGCCTCGGCGGCCTCCGTATCCAGATGCGCTTTCAGGGCGGCCTCGGCGGCGCGCTGCAGGTTCAGGTCCAGCGTCGTCTCCACGATCAGGTCGCGGTCGACCTTGCCGATCAGCTCGCTCAGCTGAACGTCCAGCCAGTCCATGAAATAATAGGCGCTGGAGGCGCCGGCGGCGCGCGCCACCACGATCGGGCTGGCGAAGGCGGCGTCGCGTTCGTCCGGCGTGATCTCCCGCGCCTCCACCATCACGTCCAGCACAACGGTCGCCCGGCCCTCTGCCCGGCGCACGTCGGAGGACGGGTTGTAGCGGGACGGCGCCTTCAGGAGCCCGGCCAGCAGCGCGGCCTCGCCCAGGCTGACCTCGCTGGCCGACTTGCCGAAATAGCGGCGGGAGGCGGCCTCCACCCCCCAGGCGCCGGAGCCGAAATAGACGCTGTTCAGATACAGCTCCAGGATCTCGTCCTTGGTGAAGCGCCGCTCCAGCTGCAGGGCCAGCACGGCCTCCTGCGCCTTGCGCTTCATCGTGCGCTCGTTTGTCAGGAACAGGTTCTTGGCGAGCTGCTGGGTGATGGTGGAGCCGCCCTGCACCACCGTGCCGGCGCGCGCATTGGCGATGGCCGCGCGCGCGATGCCGAACGGGTCGACGCCCGGGTGGTAATAGAATTTGCGGTCTTCCACCGCGATCACAGCGCGCGGCAGATAATGCGGCAGCTCGTTGATGCGCATGGCGCGGCCCTGCTGGTCGCCGCGCCGGCCGATCAGCTCCCCGTATCTGTCCAGATAGGTGACGCTGGGCGCGCGCTCGGCGGTCTGCAGGCCGGACAGGTCCGGCAGGTCGCGCCCCGCCCAGAGCAGGAAGCCGCAGCCCGCGATCCCGATCCAGACCACCAGAATGGCGAACAGGACCAGAAGGCCGCCGCCCCGCCGTTTTTTCGGCCGGGGCCGGGCGCGGCCTTGCGATGAGCCGCCGCGTTTTGTGCTGCGCGCCATGGGTCCGGACCTTTGCGAAAAGCCGTCCCATCCAATGGCCAGTTACGGTTAAGAACGCGTCAACGCGGGCGCCCCTGCGGCGCTGTATCCCGCCCTGTGATTGGGATTGGCGCCCGCGTTGATTCACTCGCGGGGCCGCTTTAGGGTCCGCCCGCGCCGCCGGGGACATCCCGCCCGGCGCGCGTTTTCCTCGTCCGAAACATGAAGGCGACGACGCCATGAAAGTTCTGGTCCCGGTCAAGCGCGTGCTCGACGCCAATATCAAGGTGCGGGTGAAGGCCGACGAAAGCGGGGTCGAACTGGCCAATGTGAAGATGTCCATGAATCCGTTCGACGAAATCGCCGTCGAACAGGCCGTGCGGATGCAGGAAGACGGCACCGCCAGCGAGGTCGTGGCCGTCTCCATCGGGCCGGAAAAGGCGCAGGAGACGCTGCGCGCCGCGCTCGCCATGGGCGCGGACCGCGCGATCCTCATCAAGACCGACGCGGACCCGGAGCCGCTGGCGGTCGCCAAGATCCTGGCCAAGATCGCCGCGGACGAGAGCCCGGACCTGGTCATCATGGGCAAGCAGGCGATCGACGACGATTCCAACGCCACCGGCCAGATGCTGGCCGCGCTGATGGACTGGCCGCAGGCCACCTTCGCCAGCAAAGTGGAGATCGCGGACGGCGCGGCGACGGTGACGCGGGAAATCGACGGCGGCCTGCAGACGGTCAAAGTCCAGCTGCCCGCCGTGGTGACCACCGATCTGCGCCTGAACGAGCCGCGCTTCGCCTCCCTGCCCAATATCATGAAGGCGAAGAAGAAGCCGTTGGACGTCAGGGAGGCCGCCGAGACCGGCGTCGACCTGGCCCCGCGCCTCTCCGTGGTGAAGGTGACCGAGCCGCCGGCGCGGCAGAAGGGCGAGATCGTGGAATCCGCCGAAGAGCTTGTCGCGAAGCTGAAAGCCAAGGGAGTGATCTGATGGCGGTTCTGGTCGTCGCCGAACACGACAACGCTTCGCTGAACGAGGCGACGCTGAAAGCCGTGACCGCCGCCAGGGCGCTGTCCGGCGATATCGACGTCCTGGTCGCGGGCGAAGGCGCGCAGGGCGCCGCCGACGCCGCCGCGAAGATCGAGGGCGTGCGCAAGGTGCTGCTGGCCGAGGCCGCGCCGCTGAAAAACCGCCTGGCCGAGGCGATGGAGCAGACAATCCTGCCGCTGATGGACGGATATGACGCGCTGGTCAGCCCGGCGACGACGGCTGGGAAGAATTTTTCCCCCCGCGTGGCGGCGAAGCTGGACGTGATGCATCTGTCCGACGTGTCGGGGATCGAGGGCGACCGGTTCACCCGCCCGATCTATGCCGGCAACGCGATGATGACCGTCACCAGCGCCGACGCGAAAAAGGTGCTGACCGTGCGCACCACCGCGTTCGAC
The DNA here is from genome assembly GCA_913055605.1 of uncultured Euryhalocaulis sp. Lineage (GTDB taxonomy): Bacteria > Pseudomonadota > Alphaproteobacteria > Caulobacterales > Maricaulaceae > Euryhalocaulis. The sequence goes on from CAJXKJ010000029.1 coordinate 9,716, forward strand.
GCCGCCCCGGCCGAGGGCGGCTCTGCGGCGGTGGAGACGGTGAGCCCGGACCTGTCGGCGCTGAAGAGCGAGTTCGTGTCCGAGGCGCTGTCCGAAAGCGAGCGCCCGGAACTGGCCAGCGCCAAGGTCGTGATCTCCGGCGGGCGCGGCATGGGCAGCGGCGAGAATTTCAAGATGCTGGAGAACCTGGCCGACAAGCTCGGCGCGGCGATGGGCGCCAGCCGCGCGGCGGTGGACGCGGGCTTCGTGCCGAACGACTGGCAGGTCGGCCAGACCGGCAAGGTCGTGGCGCCGGACCTCTATATCGCCGTCGGCATTTCCGGCGCGATCCAGCATCTGGCCGGCATGAAGGACTCCAAGGTCATCGTCGCGATCAACAAGGACGAGGAGGCGCCGATCTTCGGCGTCGCCGATTACGGCCTGGTCGCCGACCTGTTCGACGCCGTCCCCGCCTTCGAAGCCGCGCTGGACAAGGCCTAGGGTCCGACCCGTCCGCTCTGGACGTAGCGGATCGCCATGGCAGCCAATCCCGCATCCGCAATTCGTTCGAAGCAGAACGGATGCCAGGGCTTGCGCATCAGCCCACGACGCTCCGCATCCCACATCGGTTTGGAAAACCCACCCGGACCGATCATGAGCGATTGTCCGGTCTGTCCTGAAGGCCCGGCTCGCAGCTGCGTGTCAAGCGTGATGGATTGTGACGTTGCGAACGTCCTGAAGACTCCGGAAACGATGATCGCCCGGCGGTCTGTGACGGCGTAGACCATCCCGCGCCGGTCAATCGCATCGAGCACATATTTGCCGCAGGTCGCGTAGAGCGCGAAGGCCAGAAACGGCAGGTAAAAAATAGACGAGATCAGAGTCACGCTGTCCTGCGCCGCTTCACGCACCATGAAGGGCAGCCAGCCGATCACAATCGCCGACCATGGCCAGACAAAAATCCCAAAGATGAGATCGTAGCGGCGGACGATCAGCCCGCCCGGCGGATGGCCGGTCCAGAGGATGCGCTCCCCCGGCTCCAGATAGGACTGCACATCCGCGCGGGTCATCCGCCCCTCCCCGAATCCGATTGGGCCCGAGGGCGGGCGGGAAGACAAGGCCGGGCAAGGAACCCGGGCCCGCGCCGCCCGTTTGAGGGGCATGGACATTATCCGCATTCTTGTCGCGATCCTGCTGCCGCCGCTGGGCGTGTTCCTGCAGGTCGGGCTGGGCCTGCAATTCTGGCTCAACATCCTTCTGACGCTGCTGGGCTATATCCCGGGCATCATCCACGCGGTGTGGGTGATCCTGCGCGAGCCCCGGCCGGCGGTCTGACCCGGTGAGGCTGATCCGATGAGCGCCGCCGCCGACGGGCGCCCGTATGGCGAGCCGCTGCAGGGCGAAGTCATGGCGCCGGTGGAGCACGAAAACGCCGTGCGCCAGGCCGAGGCCATCGCAAAAATTTTCGACACGCAGTTCCGCATCGCGGGGGTGCCATTCGGCCTGGACGCCATCATCGGCCTGATCCCGGTGGTCGGCGACGTGGCGAGCGGCGCCGTCGGCCTGTATTTCCTGAAACTGGCCAAGGAAATCGACCTGCCGAAGCACAAGATGGCGATCATGATCGCCAATATCGGCGTCGACACCGCGATCGGCTCCGTCCCGCTGGTCGGCGACCTGTTCGACATCGGCTGGCGCGCGCACCGGCGCAACGCCAAAATCCTGCGCAAGCACATCACCCGCAAATAGAAACGGCGGCCCCGAAGGGCCGCCGTTCAAGATTTGGGCGGCGGTCCCTTGAGGGGGACCGCCGCCTTGGCCCCTCGCCGGAATCCGGGGGAGGACGGCGGCGAGGGACGCGTTTGGAATTTTTCGAAGAGGCTCAGGCCGCCTGGCGGCGGTGTTTGCCCTCGCCGATCTCCTCGATCAGCTTGGCGTTGAAGGCCGGGATGTCGTCCGGCTTGCGCGAGGTGACGAGGCCGCCATCGACCACGACCGCTTCGTCGCGGACCTTCGCGCCGGCCAGCTCCAGATCCGGCTGGACGGTCTTGAACGCCGTCATCGTGCGGCCCTCGCACACCCGCGCGGTCATCAGGACCTGCGGCCCGTGGCAGATCGCGCCGACCGGCTTTTTCTGGGTGAAGAAGTCCTGCACGAAATCGATCACGTCCGGATCGCCGCGCAGATGGTCCGGGTTGAACAGGCCGCCCGGGATGACCAGCGCGTCGTAATCGGCGGCGCGGACGTCCTTCACCGCCTTGTCGACCTTTGCTGTGCGCGACTTGTCCATGTGCTTGAAGCCCTGGATGTCGCCGGTCTTCAGGCTGACGACCTCCACGCGCGCGCAGGCGTCTTCCAGCGCCTGTTTCGGGTCGAAGAACTCGGATTCCTCGAACCCGTCCGCGACCAGGATCGCCACTGTGGTTCCGGTGATGTCGCCCATGGCCCATCCTCCAATTGATCTTCCGGCGGGATGTTTCCCGCCCCGGACCAACGAGGGGCCGGCGCGCCCCGTTCCACGCGGCCGGGCGCCAAATGCAGATGGATAAAGAGTCACGTTTCAAACGAAACGGAGGGCCGGTTTCCCGGCCCTCCGCGCGCTGCGTCTTCTGTTCGGAAGAGGACTAGAACTCGTAACGCAGGCCCATCCGGAGCGTCCAGAAGGACACGTCGCCGACGCGGCTTTCCGGAGTGGGATAGAAGAAGTTCTCGTAGACGTAGCTGCCCGTCGCCGGGTCGATGGAGGCCTCGACCACGCCCGAGGATTGCGGGAAGGGCGACTGGTAGAGAACGCCCCAGGAGTCGTCGATCATGTTGGCGACATTCTCGATGACCAGGAAGCCGGCCGTCTTGTGGCCGCCCATGACGCCCGGGAATTCCTGTTCGATCCGCAGGTCGAACTTGTTGGTCCAGGAGCCGTCGATGGAGTTCCGCGGGGCGATCATGCCGCGATCCAGCTCGTACTCGTCGATGAAGGCGTTGAAGCCCGCCAGGTCGAAGCCCGCGTCATAGGTGACGCCGGCGTCGTTCAGCTCCGGCACGTAGAGCAGGTGGGCGTAGATCTGGCCGTCGCCGAACATGTCGGACGAGGCGTTGTTGAAGGTGAAGGAGTAGGGCCGCGACTGGAACGCCTGGCCGAACAGCGTGAAGCGCGTGGCGAAATCGCCGAAGAAATTGTGCTCATAGCTGATCGAGCCGGTGAAGCGGTGCGGGATCTCGTAGTTCGAGGTCGCCTCTTCCGGATTGTTGAGGTCGGAGGCGGTGCGGTTCACCCAGTTCGAGAACGCCACCGAGGAGGTCATCGGGTTGACGTCGGTGGAGTCGACGAAGGCGTAGGCCAGCGACCAGTCGAGGCCGAACTCATACTCCTTGGACAGGGCCAGCGAGGCCACGAACTGCTCCCCGCCGTCGCTGTTGGTCAGGATGAAGTCGTTGTCGAAGCCGCGGGTGGAGCAGGCGGCGCTGGACGGATCGGCGACGCAGTCGGCGTCCGAGAAATCCACCCGGCGATAGATCGGGCGGCCGTCCGGCGCGGTCCCGACCTGAGCCAGCGTGGCGTCGACGATCTGGGCGGCTTCCTTCGATTTGGAATACAGCAGGTCGGCCATGACCGTGTACTCGCCGCCGAAGCCCGGCAGATAGAGGTCGTAGACTGCGCCCAGGGCGAATTTCCATTCGGCCGGGATGTCGAAATCCGGGTCGATGGCGTTGACCGCGCTGTCGGCGGTGGCCGCGGCGACGGCGTCGTACATGGAGGTCGGGATCCCGTAGATCGGACGGCCCGCGCCGCCTTCGTCCTGGGTCATCGGCTCCACGAACAGATTGTCGATCACCGGCGGGCGGTATTGCAGGGCGATCTGGCTGATGCCGTCGTTCTGGTAGGAGTTGGCGACCCAGACATTCGGGTTGCCGCCCGAATACAGGCCGGCGCCGCCATGGACGGACAGCCGGTCGGTCGCGGTCCAGTCGAAGCCGAAGCGCGGCTGCAGCAGCGACTTGCCGTCCAAATTCTCGGTATTGTCGAAGCCGTTCCGGGCCAGGAAGTTCGGGTTCAGCGTCGGCACGTCGTCGTTCGAGTACCACTCGTAACGAAGGCCGGCGGTGAAGGAGAAGTCGCCGTAGTCGAACTGGTCCTGCGCGTACAGCGTGTTGACGTCGTAGCTGAACTCGGCGGCCAGGTCCGTCGGCTCGTTCGTGCCGGCGGCGTTGTTGTAATAGATGCGCGCCGCGTCGCCCGCCGCGAAGTCCGCGATGGAGTTGAAGCGGAACTCGCCCTCGGTGTGCTGAACGAACAGGTTGTAGATGTCGTAGGTCAGCCGCTCGCCGCCCACCGTGATGAGGTGGTTGTCGAGCTGGTAGTTGGCCGCCAGCTTCATGTTCAGCGACGTGTAGTCGAGAGCGTTGGAGTGGCGGGAGTCGTCCGCGCCCAGATAGATCGTGTTGCCGCTGTCGGAGATCTGGACTTCGCCGAAGTCGGTGCCGTTCACCGAGGCCTGGGTGAAGTCGACGTCGTTATAGGCGACGCGCAGCTCGGTGGAGAAATTGTTCGTCCAGTCGGAGAAGATCTGGCCCGAATAGGCGTTCAGGTCGGCGCCGCGATTGTACAGGTGGTTGTAGTATTCGAACTCTGAATTGTCGCCGTCCGACTCGGTCAGGTTCAGCGCGCTGTTATAGTTGTAGGTGAAGGCCGCGCGGTGCTGGTCGGTGATGTTCCAGTCCAGGCGGACCAGGAATTTCTCGTCCTCCGCCGGGGAGTTGGCCGGCGTGCCGCCCGGGTCGTAGCCATAGATATTGTTCGCGATGTCCGCGATCTGGTTGTACTCGGCGATCGTGAAGCCCGCGACCTCGTTCGCCGCGCCGGAGCCGGCGGGGCCGCGGAAGAACAGGTTCTGGCCCTCGAACTTCTCGTAGGCGGCGAAGAAGAACAGCTTGTCCTTGATGATCGGGCCGCCGAACGTGGCGCCGTAGCGCTTCTCGTCGAAGTCCGGGACATAGACGTTCACGTCCTCGATCGAGTGACCGCGAAGCCCGTTGTCGGTGTAGTCGAAGAAGGCCGACCCGTGGAATTCGTTGGAGCCGGACTTGGTGACCGCGTTGATGTTACAGGCGGTGAAGCCGCCGTACTGGACGTCGAACGGCGCCAGCTCCACCGACACCTGGGAGATGGCGTCGTAGGGGAACGGCATGCGCTCGGTCGGGTAGCCGTTGGAGTTCAGGCCGAACCCGTCGTTCAGGCCGATGCCGTCGACGGTCAGGCTGTTGAAGCGCGGGTGCGCGCCGGCACACTGAATTGAGTCCGCGAAGCTTTCGTCCAGATAGATGCGCGGGTCCTGGCGGATGATGTCCTTCAGGTCGCGGTTGATGGCGGGGGATTCGGCCAGATCCTCCAGCGTGAAGGTGGCCGAGGGGCCGGTCGCGGTCTGGGCCACGACCTGGGAGGCGGTCACGACGACCACGTCCATGCCGGCCGCCGCCGCGTCCAGGCGCAGGCTGAGGTCCGCGGTGTCGCCCAGGGTCAGGAAGACGCCGTCCACGCGCGCGGACTGGAATTCCGCGGCGCCGACCTCGACGCTGTAGGGGCCGCCGACATTCAGGTTCTGCAGGGTGAACTGGCCCGAGCCATCCGTGGTCAGCGCGCGGCGCGTGCCCGTGCGGGTGTCGGTGACGATGACGCTGGCGCCGGAAACCGGCGCGCCGGACGGGCCGGAAACGAAACCGCGGATCGCGGACGTGGTTTCCTGGGCGTGGGCCTCGATAACGGCGCCGGACGCCAGCGCCAGGCCCGCCGCGGAAGCCGCGAGAGTGTTGCGGAAGTTCATGGAAAGGATCCCCTGAGTGCTCAAAAAAACAGGGCCCGGCGCAAGCGCCGAACCCGCCCCTGGGGATCGCATCTACGCCCGCTGTTTGACGGTTCGCGGACGCATCCGTGAACCTTCTTCGCACGCGCGATGACAAACATATTGCGCTGCACAAATGCCACAGCGGCGGCTTTCGCGGCGCTGGATGCGCCGGAGCGGAGCGCGTAAGGAAAGCGTGCGATGCCCATTCGCAGCGACATTTCGGCCGCCGCCGCCGCGCCCGTGCGGGCGGGCGGAACGGCGTGGACCAGCGCGGCCGGCCTGCCTGTCTGGGCGTGGGCGGGGCTGGCCGCCATCGTGGCGGCGCGCGTGGCGATCCTCGCCCTCACGCATCTGGATCTGTACCCGGATGAGGCCCAGTACTGGGGCTGGGCGCAGACTCCGGCCTTTGGCTATTACTCCAAGCCGCCGCTGATCGCCTGGATGATCGGGGCGACGACGGGCCTGTTCGGCGACGCCGAATGGGCGGTGCGCCTGTCCGCCCCGCTGTGCCACGGCGCGGCGGCGGCGGCGCTGATGCTGCTGGGCCGCGACCTGTACGGGCCGCGCGCCGGCGTGCTGGCCGGGGCGATCTGGCTGACCATGATGGGGGTGGGTCTGTCCTCCTTCATCATCTCCACCGACGCGCCGCTGCTTGCCTTGTGGAGTTTCATGCTTCTGTCGCTGTTCCGTCTTGTTTCCCGGCCCTCCGCGGGATGGGCGGCGGCGCTGGGCGCAGCGGTCGGGCTTGGCTTCATGGCCAAATACGCGATGGTCTACGCCGTGATCGCGGTCGCGCTCGCCATGGTTCTGGACGGTCGGGTGCGCGCGGCGCTGTGGTCGCGATACGGTGCGCTGGCGCTTGGCGTCGCGGCGGCGCTGTTCGCGCCGAACCTGATCTGGAACGCGGCCAACGGCATGGAGACGGTGGCCCACACCGCCGACAACGCCGACTGGATCGGTCCCCTGTTCAATCCGGGCGAGCTGCTGGAGTTCTGGGTCACGCAGCTGGGCGTGTTCGGCCCGGTCGTGTTCCCGCTTCTGGTCGTGGCGATGGTTCGCGCGGCCCTGGGCAGGGCCGGGCGGGACGCGGCGCTGCTGGCCCTGTTCGCGGCGATCCCGCTGGCCGTGGTGTCGGCGCAGGCCTTCGTCGCCCATTCCTACGCCAACTGGGCGGGGGCGGCGTATCCGTCGGGCGCGGTGCTGGTCGCCGGCCTGCTGGCGGGGCCGGAGCCACTGTCCATCCGCGCGCCGGGACGCTGGCCGCGCCGGGCGCTGATCGCGCTGGCGATCCTGGGCAATCTGGCCTTCACCCTGCCCGGCACGGCGGCGCTGGTCTCGCCGCGCGTGATCGAAGCGGCGGGCATGGAGAACGCGTTCAAACAGGTGCGCGGCTGGGAAGAGACAGCGGACCGGGTCGCCGCGGCGGCGGCAGAGGGCGGGTTCGACACCGCGGTGTTCGACGACCGCTTCGCCTATCACGCCGCCGATTATTACCGGCGCGGTCAGGCGCCCGCCGTGGCGATGTATCAGCGCTATGCCGAGCCCTATGGCCATGCGGAGGCGTGCTGCGCCCTGCCATCGGGCACGGCGGGGCCGGTGCTGCTGGTCTCGGCCTTCGCCGATTACGATCCGTGGTTCGCGAAGGATTTCGCGCAAATCACGCCGCTGGGCGAGATCGTGGTGGAGCTGGGCGGCGGGGTGCAGCGGCGGCTGCGCCTGTTCTCGGCCGAGGGCTATGAAAAGGCCGAGCGCCCGCCGGGCGACGGCCCTTACGTCGATTATTGAGCTTCGGTTTCCGCGGCGCAGGCGAGCAGGCCCGCCAGCGGAGTGACCAGCGCCGCGCCCTCCGCCCCCGACAGGCGCAGCGTCGCCTCCGGCACGCGCCGCCCCTGGGGCAGCACCTCACCCAGCGCGGCGGACAGGCGCGCGGTCAGGCCGCCGGACTCATAGGTCTGCTCGAACATCTCCGATGACTCGGCCAGCGGCGCGATGGCCGGCAGGGTGCGGACCCCGTCCAAATTGAGTTTCAGCGAGCCGCCGTCCGCCGGGGCGAAGGCGCGGAATTCGGAATCCGCCCCGCTGGAGAACAGGAACAGCGCGCAATCGCCCGCGGCCAGGTCCTGCGGCGGCAGCAGGGCCGGACGCGCCAGCGGCAGGGCCGGAAAGTCGCGCGGCGGGTCCGCGCGGGGCGGAAGGATCTGGGCCGGGACGGGCTGGTCTGAAGCCGGCTGGGCTGGCGCCGGTTGGGGAGCATCCGCGCCGGCGTCCGCGTTGCGGTCGCCTGGCACCGCGCCCATCGCGCCGACGGCGACCGCCACCGGAACGGCGGCGCAGCCCGAGCCCAGAAGGCCCGCGAGCGCGGCGGCGCAAACTGTCAGGCGTATTGGCGGGCGCATCATTCGCCGAAGCTCCTCTGATAGCGCCAACCTTCGCCATAGGGGGTGAAGCCGATCAAGGGCGCGATGCGGGCGAGCGCCGGGTCGTCGGACCGCACGGCGGCCTCCACCCGTGTTTCGCCGCGGCCGAGCATGGCCCGCGCCTCCACCTCCTGCGCCTCGTCGGCGCCGGTCAGCGCCATGACCAGAACGCCATTGTCGCACGCCATCGCACCGTCCAGCACCGGGCCGCGCCAGTCGCCGCCGAAGCCATAGGTCAGCGCGTCGGTCTGCAGCGCGCCGCGCGCCTGTGTGCAGCGGCCGTCGCGGAAGGCGATCTCCACATCGCGCGCGGTCAGCGATCCGCCGCGCGCGCGCAGGCGCGCGTCGATGGCGGTGAGTTCCGACAGGCGCAGCGAGGCCTGCCCGTCCGACAGGCGCGCCGCCCCGCCGGGCGTGAGAACGATGCGCGCGCGCCCGTTCGCCTCCGGCCCTGCCAGCGCGACGTCCGCGGCGGGCGACAGCGTGAGAAGCGACAGCGGCGACAGGGACAGGCTGGCGTCGCCCAGCGGATAGTCCCGGACCGTCAGGCCGCGCACCCGGCCGGACCAGACCGTGCCCTCCGCCGCGCGCCAGTCCAGCCCCTCCGCCCGCGCGCCGCCCAGCGACAGCGCGGCGGACAGCGGAAAGCGCGCGACGGCGCCGGCGAGAAAGGCCAGCGCGAAAACGAAAATCAGCAGGGCGGCCCTCATTGCGCCTCCACCACCAGCACGCTGGCCTGGACGGTGCGCGCGCCGTCATTGCGGCGCAGCGTGACGGTGGAGGCGGCGACGCCATAGCGGGTCTGCAGCCCCTCGATCCAGCGGAACAGATCGCCGGGATCGGCGGTCTCGAACACGAAGGCCAGCGCCCCGGCCTCGCCGGGCTGGATGCGCGAAATCTGCAGGCCGAAATCGCGCGCCAGCGCGCTGGCCGCGGTGCGCAGCGGCGCCTGGTCGGCCTCATCCTGTATGGCCGGGGCCGACAGGCGCAGGCGCGCGGCCTCCCGCGCCCCGGCGGTCATCTCTTCATACAGGTCGGCGGCGGAAGCATAGGCGCGCCCGGCCCGCTCCCGCGCGGCCAGTGCCGGGGCCGCCAGCGCGAACCAGACCAGCATCAGCGCGGCCAGCACGCCTGCGACCGACAGCAGAAGCCGCTCGCGCGGGCTGCGCGCCATCCAGCGTTCGGTCAGCATCGCCATCATGGCAGCCGCACCGTGACGTCGCCGGAGATGCGCCCGCCGGTCTGGCGCGACGCCCCCTCCTCCATCATCCCGCCGCGCGCGGCGACCGTGTCGCGCAGGGCCTGAAGGTCGGCGTAATCATTGACCAGAAGCTCGGCCGACAGCGCGCCGTCGTCGCGGTCATAGCGCATCGCGCCGATCTCCATCCCCTCATGCGTATCGACGGCGGCGACCAGGATCGCGGCCAGGTCCAGAAACGCCCCGCCGCCGGAGCCGCGCAGTTCGCCAAGCCGCGTCTGCATCTGGAGGCGCGGATTGACGATGCGCGCCTCGTCCGGGAAGGCGCGGGCGAAGGCGGATTCGGCCTCGGTGTTCAGCGCCGCGGCGCGGCGGTTCAGCGCGTTCGCCTCCGCCGCCACCAGACCCAGCCAGGCGGCGAAGACCGCGCAGGCCAGAACGGCGGCGCGCCGCCACGGGCCGATGTCCAGCCGCCGGGCGCGGCGCGGCGCGAATTCGCCCTGTAACAGGTTCAGCTTCGCCGCCACCGCGCCGCGCGCCAGCACCGCCGCGGCGCCGCGGGCGCCGGCCAGTGGCTGCGCCTCGATCTCCCGCCCGCCCCAGCCCTCGGGCGGGGTCAGGTCTTCCGCCGCGCCCCAGACATGGACTCGGCCGCAATCGTGACGCTCCAGCGCCCGGCCGATCAGGATGGCGGCCAGTTCCGGCTCGGCGCTAAAGCCCCAGACCAGCGGCGCGCCGCCAAAGGCCAGGTGCGCCAGATCGCCGTCGATCAAGGCCGCCGCCTCCCCCGGCGCGGCGGGGACGGACGCCCATTCGGGCAAGGCCGCGTCCGGCGCGGCGCCCAGCGCTCGCGCCTGATCCAGAAACTCTTCCAGCGCGTCGCGGCCGATGGCGGCGACCAGACGCGGGGCGCCGGGTTCGCCAGCCGGCGCGACGGCCAGATGCACGGACGCAGAGTCCACGCCCAGTTCGTCCTCCACCGCGAAACGGGCGGCGGCGCGGGTCTGGGCCTCGCCGGCCTGGGGCAGGTGGACGCTGTGCCCCGCCACCGCCTCGCCCGGCAGCAGCATTATCGTGCGGTCGGCGCTGGCGTCCGGCAGCTCGCCATCTGTGAGGCCGGTGTCCAGCAGCGCGCCGTCGCCGCCCGCGCGAATCCAGCGGACGGGTTCGCCTGTCGAGGCAGGCATGCGGATGATCAGGACGCTCATTCGGCCGCTCCGAACCGGCGGGCCACCACCGCGGGCCGGGCGTTGGGCGGGGCGGAGATGACGCTTTCCAGCCGGAAGCGCGCGTCCAGATATTCCACGTCCGCGGCCAGCGCGAAGCGGGTGGAGGTCAGGATCAGGCGGTTCTGCTTGTCTTCGGGTATCTGGATTTCGGCGATGCGCGGCTGGGCGAGGAAGCCGGTGATCGTGGCGTAACCGGCGGCGGGCCGGGCGGCGATCACGTCCTGCGCCTCCTCCAGCGTCAGTTCCGGCCCGAAAAAGGCGGCGAGCAGCGGCGCCTGGTCGTAGCGCAGGGTGGAGACGTTCAGCGCCGACGGCTCCGACGTCTCGCCCGCGCAGACATAGGGGCGGATATGGGCGAACACCGCCTCCTCATACCCGGCGACGGCGCGCAGCTCCTCGGCCTCGGCCAGCAGCGTGTTGCCGGCGCGATAGGGGACGGGCGCGGCGGAATAGGCGCCGTCCTCCGCCCCGCCGCTGCGCGGGCGGACGTCGCCGTCCATCCAGTCCATCGCCGCATTGGCCAGCGCGCGGGCGCGACCGGGCGGGATGTCCAAGAGGACCAGCAGGCGGACATATTCCTCCGCCGCGCCCTCGCGCTCCTCATACCGGCTGTCGCCGGCGCGCATCAGGCCGTTCAGGTTGAAACAGTTCTGGGCGTCGGACAGCGTCGCGGCGATGGTCCCGCCCTCGATCGGGAAGGCCAGCGTGCGCCCGTCCGCGGCGGCCTGTTCCAGCAGGCGGCGCTCGGCGCCGTCGGCCCCGGCGATGCGGGCCTGGGCCAGCGCTTCGGCCCCCAGCGCGTACCAGTATGCCTGGTCGCGCGCCTCCACATTGGCGGCGCGGCGCACGGCGTAGCGGATTTCCTCGGTCGCCGCCGCGCCCACGGTCGCCATCAGCGCGACGAGGAACACCGCCGCCAGCAGCGCGGCGCCGCGCTCCGACTCTTTCGGCTTGAGAAAATGTAGTGTGGGGAAGCGGCGCATCAGACCACACCCCGACCGGTCAGGAACATCTGGCGCACCGGGCCGGCGCCCTCGATCTCCAGCACCAGCTCGACCGCGTCGGGCAGCAGCGCCCCGCGCGAGCCGGCGGCCCAGAACTCGCTCCAGACGCCGCGCGACAGGAAGCGGATCTGCGCCGATTGCACGCCGTCGATCAGCACGCGCTCGCGCACCGGCGTGTCCTCGGTCGCGTCGGGGCGCAGCCAGGCGGTGCGGATCAGCGCCCCGTCCTCGATCCGGTAGGAGACAGCCAGAAGAGAAGAGCGGCGCTCCATCGCGCCGGGATTGACCCAGCCCCGGCGCACCAGCGCCAGAACGGCGGGATCGGGATCGTCCAGCCCGCCGGTAAACATCACCGCATTGCCACCGGCCGCGCGGGCGGGGCGCAGCACGGCCTGGCCCAGATCGTCCTTCAGTGCGGCGTGCATGGCGGCGAGCTGGCCCAGCTGGGCGCTTTCGTCCTCCAGCCGGGTCTTGCCGGCCAAAGTCTGCATCATCACGCCGCTGCCGGCGGCGGCCAGCAAAGCGAAGACGAACATCGCCACCAGCGTCTCGACCAGCGTGAAGCCAGCTTCGGCGTGCTGCGTGCGCACGGTCATTCGCCGGTCCGGAAGCCGGTCAGCGCGGCGCTGACGAAATCCGAATCCTTCAGCCGCACCTCGACATCGACGCGGACCATGCCGGGCTCGCCGCTCGGCCGGACGGTGCGCCGCCATTCCCAGTCGCGCCCGTCCATGACCGCGTCGCCCGAGGCGGCGCGGGAGAAATCCAGGTCGGGCGCGGCGGCGGCCTCCACCATCAGATTTTCCGCGATCAGGGAGGCGAAGGCGTGCTCCCGCGCCAGAGACGCGGCGCGCGCGTTTTCCGCCGACAGGTGCAGCAGCGCCAGCGCGGCGATGGAAAACACCGCCAGCGCCGCCATCACCTCGGCCAGGGTGAAGCCTGCGTCCTTCCGAGGTTCAGACATCGGGCGTCTCCACGGTCACCGCGCCGTCCGCCTCCAGCCGCACCAGCGCGCGGCCCGCCCGGCCGTCCAGCCGGACGGTGAAGGGCGTCGCGCCGCCGGTGGCGTCGAACGTCACGGCGGGAAAGCCCTCCGGCAATTCGTCGTCTTCGGAGATCGTCTCGCTTGTCATCTGGACCAGCGCGCCATCGGGCCAGTCCGCCGGACCCAGGCCGGAGGCGCGGTCCAGCGCCGCCCACTCCCCGTCCCGCCAGTGCGCGAAGCTGTATCCGGACGGCGCCATGACCAGGCCGATGGAGGCGCCCTCGATGACGCTGGCGCGCTGGGCGCGGACCAGGGCGGTGGCCAGACGCTCGGCGGCCTTTTCCGTATCGGGCTTTGCGGGCGGCAGCACCGCGACCACGGCGGCCGCGGCCAGCGCCGCGATGAACATCGCGGCCAGGACCTCCACGAGGGAGAATCCCGCATCCCGGCTTCGCGGGATTATGGCGGGCGGGCGCCGCGTCATCGTCAGCTATTGGCGCCGATATCGGCGTCCAGCCCCTCGCCGCGCAGCGACCCGTCGGCGCCCAGCGAATAGAGCTCGAACGGCGCGTCCTGACCCGGCGCGACATATTGATAAGCATTGCCCCAGGGATCGTCCGGCAGGCCGCGAATATAGCCGCCGGTGCGATAGCGTTCGGGGCGCGTCAGCCCGGCCGGCGGCTCCACCAGCGCCTCCAGCCCCTGCTCGGTCGTCGGGTAGGAATTGAGGTCGAGCCGGTACAGCTCCAGCGCCTGCTCCAAGGTGCCGATATCGGCGCGCGCCTTTTCCACCATCGCCTGGTCGCGCGAGGGCAGGACATTGATCAGCACCACCGTGGCCAGCAGGCCCAGGATGAAGATCACGACCATGAGCTCGGTCAGGGTGAAGCCCTCTTCGCCCTTGCGGCGGTGGAGCAGGCGGCGAGTCAAATGTTGCATGGCGTGCGTCCTAGAACAGCGCGGCGGTGTTCAGCTTGAGGATGGGCAGCATCACGGCCAGGACGATGGCGGCGACCGCCCCGCCCATGACGATGACGACAAGGGGTTCGAGCAGGTTCAGCGCGACGCCGGTCGCGGTCTCGAATTCGTTTTCCAGATAGTCGGCGGCCTTGCCGAACATCTGCGGCAGCTCGCCGCTGGCCTCGCCGCTGGCGGCCATATGGGTCATCAGCGGCGGGAACATCGCGGTCTTGCGCATGGCGGCGCTGAGCGACGCCCCCTCGCGCACGTCGCGCGACATGGCGTCCACCGCGTCCTGCAGGACCAGGTTGCGGGCGCTGTCGCGCGCGGCGCGCAACGCCTCCAGAACCGGGACGCCGCTGCCGGTCAGCGTGGCGAAGGTACGGGCGAAGCGCGCCGCCGCCGCCACGCGCGCCAGCCGCCCCACCACCGGCAGGCGCAGAAGCAGCGCATCCATGCGGCGGCGGAAGGCGGGGGTCTTCAGCGCGCGGGAGAAGGCGAAACCGCCGGCGGCGAGCGCCAGCAGAACGACCCAGCCCCAGTCGCGCAGGAAATGCGATGCGGCGATCAGCACGACGGTCAGCATCGGCAGCTGCGCGCCCATGGACGCGAACTGGTCCACGATCTGCGGCACGACGAAGGCCATCAGGGCGACGATGACGGTCAGCGCGACGACGGCGAGCACGGCGGGATAGATCAGCGCGGTCATCGCCTTGCGCCGCATCATCTGGACCTTCTCCAGATGCGTGGCGAGCCGGTCCAGTACCGTCCCCAGCGCGCCCGAGCCCTCGCCCGCCGCGACGACCGAGACATAGAGCGCGCCGAACCGGCCGGACTGGCGCGCGAACGCCTCCGACAGTCTGCCGCCCTCCGTCACATGCGCGCGCACGGCATAAAGAGCGCGGGCGACCGGCTCCTTCTCCGCCTGCGCGGCTACGGACGAGAGCGCCTCCTCCACCGGCAGGCCGGCGGAGATCAGCAGGGCCAATTGGCGCGTCAGGAGGACGAGATCGGTGGAGGACAGGCGGCGGCGCGGCGACAGGGCGGACAGGGATTCCGCCAGCGGCGTCCCGGCTTTTTTGTCCGAGGCCGGGGTCAGGCGGACGGGCGCCAGCTTGCGGCGCTGGATTTCCCGGCGCGCGGCGCGCAGGGAGTCGGCGGCGATCACGCCGCGCGTGCGCTTGCCGTCGGCGTCCAGGGCGACGAATTCGAACGCCGCCATCAGTCAAACCCCTCTTGGGATTCGCCCTTCTGGCGGCAGGTGCGGAGCACTTCTTCCACGGAGGTCTCGCCGCGCGCGGCGGCCAGCGAGCCGGCCTCCAGCAGGTTCGGCGCGCCCTTCAGGCCCTGCGCCTCGATCTCCTGCTCGCGCGCGTCGCCATGGATCAGCGGGCGCAGCGCGTCGTCCACCACGATCAGCTCATAGATGCCGGTCCGGCCGGAATAGCCCGTGCCGCCGCAGGCCATGCAGCCCTTCGGCCGGGCGAAATCCGCCGGCGCGTCCGCCGGCAGCTGCAGCAGCGCGATCTCCGACGGGTGCGGCTGATAGGGCTCCTTGCAGGAGGGGCAGAGGCGGCGGACCAGGCGCTGGGCCAGCACCGCGCTCATCGTCGAGGCCAGCAGGAAGGGCTCCACCCCCATGTCGCGCAGGCGGGTCACCGCGCTCGCCGCCGAATTGGTGTGCACGGTGGACAGGACGAGGTGGCCGGTGAGCGAGGCCTGGACCGCGATCTGGACGGTCTCGACATCGCGGATTTCGCCGACCATCACGATTTCCGGGTCCTGGCGCAGGATGGCGCGCAGGCCGGCGGCGAAGGTCATGCCGACTTTGGGGTTCACCTGGGTCTGGGAGACGCCGTCCAGCCCGTATTCGATCGGGTCCTCGACGGTCAGGATATTGCGCTCCCGGTCGTTCAGCTCGGTCATCGCGGCGTAGAGCGTGGTCGTCTTGCCCGAACCGGTCGGGCCGGTGACCAGGACGATGCCGTTGGGCTGACGGATGGCGCGGCGCAGGCGGTCCAGCGTGGCGCCGTCCATGCCGAGATCGGACAGGTCCAGCCGCGCCTGATCCTTGTCCAGCAGGCGCAGCACGACCCGCTCCCCATAGCGCGAAGGCAAAGTCGACACGCGCACATCGATGGCGTGACCGCCGAGGGCCAGCGAGATGCGCCCGTCCTGGGGCACGCGCTTTTCAGCGATGTCGAGGCGCGCCATCACCTTCACCCGCGACACAAGCGCGGGCGCGAGACGGCGGGAGGGCGATAGCACCTCGCGCAGCACGCCGTCGATGCGGAAGCGGATGGCCAGCCGGTCCTCGAACGGTTCGATATGGATGTCGGAGGCCTTGCGCTTTACGGCCTCCGCGATCAGGCCGTTGATCAGGCGGATGACGGGGGCGCTGTCCCCCGAATCCAGCAAATCCTCGGTCTGGGGAATGCCCTCGACCAGGCTGTGCAGGTTTTCGTTGGCCGCGTCGTCTTCCGGCCCGGCGGCGTCCTCGAACCCCCGTCCCGAATAGAGTTCGGACAGGCGGCGGTCGAAGGCGCTGGGCGTCATCGCCGAGGTCTGGATCGGCGCGCCGAACGCGCGCCGCGCCTCCAGCAGCGATTCCGGCCGCGCACCCTCGCGCACGCCCAGCCGCACGCGCCCGCCCTCGGTCTCCGGGGCGCCCAGCAGGACCACGCCGTGCTCGCGCGCGAAGACATAGGCGAGCACCGGGTCGATATGATCCCCGGCGGCGCTCATTGCTCTGCGGGCGGAAGGGGGGCCGCCTGCACAGGCGCGGAGGGCGCGGGCGCCGGCGCGGCGTCGGGATAATTCACCCCGCCCATGGCGTCGCGGAACACGCGGTCCATGGAGATTTCGTCCGTCACATTGCCCTGCGCGGCGAACTGTTCGGCGCGCATGTAATCGAGGCGCGTGGCGGTGGCGGCCTGGGCCGTGGCGGCGTCGCGCAGGATGGTCGGGCGAATGAAGACCATCAGATTGGTGCGTGCGCGCGAGCGGCTGGTGTTGCGGAAGGCCGCGCCCAGCAGCGGCACGTCGCCCAGCACCGGAACCTTTTCTTCCTGTTCCTGCTCGTCGTCCTGGATCAGGCCGCCCAGCACGATGATCTCGCTATTGTCGGCCAGGACGGTGGTTTCGATCTGGCGCTTGGAGGTCACCAGCTCTCCCGACGAGACGCTGACCGGGCCGAGGACCGACGAGGCTTCCTGGCTGATGAACAGCTTGATCGTGTCGCCGTCGCCGATCTGGGGCCGCACGGCCAGGCGCACGCCGACATCCTTGCGCTCGATCGTACGGAACGGGTTGTTGTTGGAGGCCGACAGGACCTCTCCCGTCGAGATCGGGATTTCCTGACCGACATTGATCAGGGCTTCCTGATTGTCGAGCGTGGTGATTGAGGGCGTGGACAGGACGTTGGAGTCCTGGTCGGCCTGCACCGCGTTCAGGATGGCGCCGAACAGAGCGCCGCTGCTGTTCTGGCCGCCGACGCCGATCAGCGCGCCGCGCGAACCGAGCGCGGAGGCCGCCGCGGTGTCGCCGAGGAAGCCGTCCTCCCCGCCGCCGACCCGCTCGTCGTCGATCAGCGCGCCGGCCAGCGCCAGCAGGCTGGGCGCGGAGCCGGAATAGGAGGTGGCGGCGAAGGGAATGCTGGAATCGCGGCTGCCGGCCAGCAGGAACTGGACGCCCAGATCCCGGGCGACGGTGTCCGACACCTCCACGATGATCGCCTCGACCAGGACCTGCGGACGGCGCACGTCCAGCTCCCCGATCACGCGCTCCATCTCGTTCAGCGTTTCGGGCGGGGCGCTCAGCACCAGCGAGTTGGTGGAGGCGTAGACCGTGATGCTGGGCCCGCCCGTGATGCCCGGGACGGCCGGCGCGCCTTCGGCGCCCTCGCCCGGCTGGGTCAGCGCGCCCAGCAGGTTTTCCAGAACCGGGGCCAGCTCCTCGGCGTCCGCGTTCTGCAGGCGGACGACGCGCACCGTGTCCTGGCGCAGCGAGGTGCGGTCCAGATCGCCGATCAGCCCGGCCATGCGCGCGACCGTATCCGGCTCCCCGCGCAGCACGACGGTGTTGCCGGAGCGGACCGGGACGGCGGAGACCGCGCCGGTGGCGCCGGTCGGGCCGGCGTTCAGCCCGGTGATGATGTCCGCCATTTCGCGCGCCGACATGTTCACCACCGGCACGGAGACGATTTCGGACCGGTCGCGGTCCAGCTCCGCCACCACGCTGCGCAGGCGCTGCAGGTTGGAGGCGTAGTCGACGATGATGACGGCGTTGGATTGCGGGTTGGCCGTGACCGCGCCCTGCGGCCCCAGCATCGGCATGATCGACTGGGCGGCCTCCTGCGCGCCGACATTATTGAGGCGCAGCACGACGGTGGAGAAGGAATCGCCCGAGGCGTTGAAGCCGCCCGCGCCCGGATCGCCCGCCGCGGCGTCCTGCGGCACGATGCGGTAGACGCCCGTATCGATGCGCACCGCGGAGAAGCCGTGCACGCGCAGGGTCGACAGGAAGACCTCGAACACCTCCTCCGGCGAGAGCGGGATTTGGGAGACGACCGTCACCTCCCCCCGCACCTCCGGGCCGACGACGAAGGTGTAGCCGGTGGTGGCCGAGACCTGGTCGATCAGGGCGCTGATATCGGCGTTGCGCAGATTGATGATCTGGCCCTGCGGGCTTTGCGCGAGCGCGGGCGCGGCGGCGCCGAGGACGGCCAGGACGGCGCAGAGAGTGCGGAAAGACCGGAGCATCATTGCGGCGTCCCGAGCATGACGGTGAGAGGAATCTGGACGCCGGCGCGCTCCACGACGATGTCCACGGAGTCGGCGTCCCGCAGGGCCTCGAACAGGCCGGGATAGTCGGAGACCTCGACCAGCGGGCGGCCCGCGATCTCCATCAGGATGTCGCCTTCGGCGACGCCCGCCGCGGCGGCGACCTCCGGATTGACGGCGCGCACCACGCGCAGGCCGACGATGCGGTCGCCGCGCACCACCGACTCGAATTGCAGGGCGTCATAGAGCCCCTCGGCGGTGAAGCTGACGGCGGGGGCGGCGTCGGGCGCGGCCGCGGCCGGCCGCGGCCCGCCTTCGAAATAGAGGGTTTCCTGCACGCCCTCGCGCACGATGATCGCGCGGTCGGGCAGGACACGGTCCAGCGAGACTCCAGGGATGATCTCCTCCCCCTCGCGGAAGACGTTCTGGCGGTTGTCGGGGGTGCGGATGACGGCCGAGCCCGGCGTGTCGCCCGCCCCGGACACCACGCCGAACAGGCGCAGATTCAGCGTCGTCTCGGGCGCTTCCTCTTCCTGCTGCACAGGGCCCGCGCCGCGGGCGAAGGGGTCGGCGCGCCACAGGATGGAGCGGTCCTGGGCCGGGGCGCCGGCGGCCGGCCCTGCCCCGGCGGCGCGCAGCGGACCGCCCGCGGGGGCGGCGGATTCGGGGGCCATCAGGGTCCAGATCAGCAGGGCGGCCAAGACGCCCAGAGCGGCTGCGAGCGCCGCCTCGGCGGCGGCGATCGCGGGCGCCATCCGGCGTCCGGCCGCGGGTCTGACGCGCGACCCGATCATCTCCCACCCCCGCTGGTAATGCTGCGAAAAGCCTTCGTTCGAGTGGCTGTCGTATTTCAGTCCGATGACGCTTGGATTTCAGTCATGTGACGCTTCCATGACGAAGACGGCGGTGCGCGGTCCCCGAAAACGCAGCGGCCCCGGCGAAGCGCCGGGGCCGCAAACTCCGCCCGCGAGCGGGGCCTAGAAGCGGCGCTTCAGGCTGAGCGAGACGGTCTGGCCGATATCGTAGGTATCGACCGGAACGACCACGCCGTCGGCCTCCTGGAAGGCCTTGTAGTCTTCATCCAGGATGTTCTGGACGCGCACGCCGAACTCGAACTCGCCGCCGCGGACCGTGATGTCCCGCAGATAGACGAGGTCGACGGTTACCGGCGGCTTTTCCATCACGGCCGGCAGGCCGTTGGACAGGTCTTCGACCTGACGGATGCGCTCGCTGGCGTAGTTCACCAGAAGGTTCAGCGTGGAGCTTTCCGACCGGTAGCCGAACTGGGCGTTGAAGATGTGCTCCGAGGCGCCCTGCAGCTCCCGGCCGTCGACGATGAAGCCGGACGCCGCAGTGGAGTTCGGGACGATGTCCACCAGCGTCGCCTGCTGGGCCAGGGTGACGTCGCCGTCAGCCGAGACCTCCGAGTTGGTGTAGGTGTAGTTCGTCTTGAAGACGAAATCCTTGTCGTCCATCCAGGACGCGCCATCCATGCCGAACCATTGCTGGAGCGGCAGGATTTTCTCGAACTCGAACTCCCCGCCCCAGAGCGTCGCCGAGGGGACGTTGATGAACGAGCTGGCCAGGGTGTCGCCCAGCTGCAGCGCGTATTCCTCGATCGGGTTTTCCAGATCCTTGTAGAAGGCGCCGACGGTGATGAACTGGTCGCGGCCGAAATAATATTCCAGGCGCGCGTCGTAGTTCTTGACCTCGGTGTTCACCAGGAACGGGTTGCCCCGGAAGTTCTGCTCGGTCTCGGTGTCGAAGAATTCGGCGAAGGCCAGTTCGCGGAACTGGGGCCGGGTGATGGTCTTCGAGGCGCCGAGGCGGAATTGCAGGTCGTCGGCGAAGTTCCAGGTCAGCGTGCCGGCGGGCAGGAAATAATCCTCCTCCAGCGTGGTCTCCACGACGCCGTTATCCGTCAGGGTGGCGTTGTAGGTGTCGGTGATCTGGGTCGACTCTTCCTGACGGCCGCCCAGCGCGATGGAGATATACGGCGTCACCTGGGCTTCGAACCCGGCATAGAAGGCCTGGACCTCCATGGAGGCGCGATAGGCCTCCGGGAAGCCGAGGCCGCCGGTCTCCACCAGGCGCAGCCGCGCGTCATAGATGTTCGAGTCCGCGAAGATGTGGTCGATGCGGCTGAACAGCAGCGAGGCCGGAATGCCCGAACCGCCCGGCGAGTAGCGGAACTGGCGCACGAAGGCGTCGCGGTCGCTGAGCTGGTAGGCGGCGCCGGCCTTCAGGTCGAGCGAACGCTCGCCCTCGAACACTGGCAGGACGAAGTCCGCGCCGTAGTCGCGGTTGATGTCCTCCACCTTGGAGAACTGGGTCAGGTTGTCCGACTGGCGGCCGCCATAGGCCCACAGGCCCGGGGTGAAGCCGTCGCTGGTCGGGGCCAGGTCGCATTCGGGCTGACGGCCGGCCGGCGCGCCGGCGGCGGTCGGCGAGACGCAGCGATAGGACACTTCGCGCTGGTACGGCGCGTCGCGCATGGCTTCGGCGTAGGACACGCGCCAGTCGGCCTGCAGATTGTGCAGCGCCGGGAACATGTGCGAGCCCTCGAGCTGGCCCAGCCAGACCTGGCGTTCGAACCAGTCCAGCTTGTCGCGGCGGTCGAAGTCGATGATGCCGCCCGACGCGGTGCCGCCGATCACGACCTCGGAGGTCCGCGCCCCCTTCACCGTGGAGCGGACGCCGAGGCCGGTGAATTTCAGCTCATGCGTATCCAGGAAATCCACGCCCAGGGTCAGCAGGCCGTTGGTGCGGATTTCCTGTTCGGTGCTGAAGCGCTCGCTGAGCACGTTCGGAACCAGCGCGCCGCCGGTCAGGCCGCCCTGGCCGGTCAGGCCGACCTTGGTGGTCCAGGCGTTGCTGTAGCCGCCGGCGAACAGGATGCCGACATCGACGTCGGAGGCCGCCGGGATGATCTTGCCCGCCGACACCGAGGCGCCGAAATCGGGTTCGATATTCTGCACTTCCTGGATCACCCAAAGCGAGGAATTGGCCAGGCTGCGGCCGATTTCCTGCTGCTGGTCGGTGGGCAGCGTGGTGCCGACGCGCTGGGTGTCGAAAATCTCGGCCAGCGGCTCGGGCAGGTTGCGCTCGCCGTCGTCCCAGCCGGTGTAGTCGGGATCGCCGCCGCCATAATAGGTGAGGCCTTCCTGCAGCGTCGTCTCGGTGTCGAACGCCGTGGAGACCGACATTTCGAAGAAGTCTTCGGCCGGCAGGGTGGCGGTGCGCAGGGCGATCAGGCCGCCGCCGAACTCCCCGCCATATTCCGGCGAGTAGGTCTTCTGGACGACGGTGGAGCTGAGCAGCGCGGTCGGGAACAGATCCAGCGGCGCGACGCGGCGCAGCGGCTCCGGGCTCGGCAGCGTGGCGCCGTTCAGCGTGACGTTGGAATAGCGTTCGTTCAGGCCGCGGACATAGACGTATTTGTCGCGCGCCAGCGTGATGCCGGTGATGCGGGTCAGCGCCGCGGCGATGTCGCCGTCGCCTTGCGCCTGGTAATCCTGCGTGTCCAGCACGCTGGAGATTTCGGACGTGTCCCGCTTCTCGTCGGGGATGAAAGTGCCGCGCACAACGACGGTGTCGGTCACTTCCTGGGCGATGGCCGCCCCGGCAGAGAGAAGAGCGGTGGACGCCAGCAGAAGGGCTGTGGTCTTACGGGAAGCGCCGGACATGTTGTCCCCCAATTTCGGAGCTCAAGAGAACGCAGACGGCCGCCCGGACGGGAGTCCGGGCGGCCAATGCGCGACTTACGGCTGTTTGTAGGTCCAGCCCTGGTACCAGGTGTCGCTCGAGTCCTTCACAGCACCGATGTAGTTGGTGCTGGTGAAGAAGGAGTCGATCGTCGACGGGTCGAGCGCGGTCACCGCCTGCTCGTTGGCGCCCGGGACAACGCCCGTGCCGCCGCTGATGAAGGTGAAGCCGCTGAGCGTGCTAGCGCCGGTCTTGTTGTTGGCCGACTGCGACGTGAACACGGTCTGCTCGTCGCTGACTTCACCCGTATCGGCGTCGAAGGACGTCGTGCAGCTGAAGTAGAGCGACGCGAACTCGTCCCCGCTCAGATTGTTGTAGGTGGAGGCCTGGTCGATATCGAGGCAGGTCGGGAAACCCGAGACGATGCCGTTCAGGATCCGGCCGTTGGTGCCCTCGCGGTACAGCAGGCCGCGGCCGCTGGAGCCCGAGGAGCCGATCAGCGTCAGGTTGCTGAGCGTCGGGTTGGAGCGCGGCAGACGGTCGTTGGAGCCGCCCCGGTTGTCCATCTCGAAGCCGTTGTCGCCGGAGTTGGAGTGCTGGACGATCACGAACTGCACCTTGCCGGTCCAGCCGTCGGTCCAGTCGAGGGAGTCGTCCTCGTTGCCGGTCAGCACCAGGTGCTTGGCGTTGACCGTGCCGCCGAAGAACTCGATCCCGTCGTCCGAGTTGTTGTGGACCTGCACGTAGTCCACCTCGGTCTCGCTGCCGACGCCCTGGAAGGCGATGCCGTTCAGCTCGTTCTCGTTGTTCACGCGGAAGCCGGCGTACATCACGCGGCTGTAGTAGATGTTGCCGCTGTCGTCGGTGGAGGAGCTGCCGCCGAACAGGCCGGAGGAGCCTTCGCCTTCCTTGTTACAGCCGGCCGTGCCGCCGGTAGCGGTGGAGCTGGAGCAGGCGTTGATCGGCGCGCGGCCGTTGATGACCAGCCCGCCCCATTCGTTGCGGGTGTTCACGCCCACCGTGCCGGCGAGGTCGGAACGCGAGGTGTAGACCACCGGACGCGCCGCGGTGCCGTTGGAGCGCAGCTGCGAGCCGCGGGTGACCACGATGTAGTCGGAGCCCGAGGTGCCGAACAGCGTCGTGCCGGCTTCCACCGTCAGGATCGCCGCGACGCCCGAGGCCAGCGGAGAGGCCGGGTCGCCGCCGCGGTCGGCGCCGATGAAGACCGGACCGACCATCTCGTAGTTCAGGCCGGCGACCAGCGTCATGTCGGACGTGACGTTGGACGGCATGCGGCAGACTTTCACGCCCGCGAGGGTTTCGCCGGTGGAGGTGGTGCCGCTGGGGCAGGTCAGGGCCGAGGTGTCGAACAGGCCGAAGGTCCAGCCCGACGCCCAGTTGGAGGTCGTCGTCTCGGACGGGCCGAAGGCGCCGATATAGGCCACCGTGTCGAAGAAGGAGTCGCCCGGATCGGTGAAGGCGACCGCCAGTTCGTTCACGCCCGGGAACACGCCGGCCATCGTGCTGACGCCGGTCTTGTTGTTCGCGGACTGGGCGGTGAAGACCGTCTGCTCGTCGCTGGCCTCGCCGGTGTCGGAGTCGAACGGCGTGGTGCAGCTGAAATAGAGCGACTGGAACTCGTCGCCGCTCAGATTGGTGTAGGTCGAGGTTTGGTCGATATCCAGGCAGGTCGGGAAGCCCGTGACGATGCCGTTCAGCAGGCGGCCATTGGTGCCTTCGCGGTACAGCAGGCCGCGGCTGGAGGTCGACTGACCGATCGAGGTGAAGTTGGAGATGGTCGGGTTGGAGCGCGGCAGGCGGTCGTTGGAGCCGCCGCGGTTATCCATTTCGAAGCCGTTGTCGCCGACGCCCCGGTGCTTGACCAGAACGTACTGGACCTTGCCGGTCCAGCCGTCGGTCCAGTCCATGGAGTCGTCTTCGTTGCCGGTCAGCACGACGTGCTTGGCGTTGACCGTGCCGCCGAAGAACTCGATGCCGTCGTCCGAGTTGTTGTGGACCTGGACGTAGTCGACGGTCGTGCCGCTGCCCACGCCCTGGAAGGCGATGCCGTTCAGCTCGTTCTCGCCATTGATGCGGAAGCCGGCGTAGCGGACCTGGACATAGTTCAGGATGCCGCTGTTGTCGGTGGCCGAGCCGCCGCCGAATTCGCCGGTGGAGGCCTCGCCGTCCTTCACGCAGTCGGCGGTGCCGCCGGTGGCGGTGGCCGACTTACAGGCGTTGATCGGCGCGCGGCCGTTGATCACCACGCCGCCCCATTCGGAGCTGAAATCGGTGCTGCCCGAGCGGGCCGAGCCGGCCTCGGTGGCCAGCACGTCGGCCAGGCTGGTGAAGACCACCGGGGCGGACGACGTGCCCTGCGCGATGATCTGGGAGCCGCGATTGACCAGGATGTAGTCGGAGCCGGTGTTGCCGACCACGGTCGCGCCCGCGCCGATGGTCAGGATCGCGGTCGCCGCCGGGGCCACGCCGCCGGCGGTCGAGGCGCCGGCGTCGGTGCCGACGGTGACCGGGCCGGAGACCACGACGGTCACGCCCGCGGGAATTTCGGTGTTGGACTGAATCTCGCCGGTCAGCTCGCAGATGCCGACGGTGGAGGAGCCCGAGGTCGTCGTGCCTGAGCGCGTGCCCGTGGGGCAGCCCGAAGCCGGGATCAGGCTGACATCGGTGGTGTCGGTATCGGTGTCGTCGGTCGTTTCGTCCGACGTGCCCGTGGTGGTTTCACCCGGGGATTCGATTTCGGAGCCGGAGCCGGAGCAAGCGACGAGCAAGGCGGTCGCGGCGCCGGCGTACAGCACGCGGCGCATAATGCGGGTCTTCATGAAGGATTTCCCCCCGTTAGCGTGAAGCCATTCAGCTTGGGCGAAAGACCGGCGGACGCCGTCTCCCCGAGCGCGAGGGGGACAATTGGCAAAAGTGTGAGACAGTATTGAAACGGGATTGCGACACTCTTGTTACGCGCCGCAGGCGCCGTTTCGGCGTTGCACAATCGCCTCAGTGCGGATCAACCCCGGACCCGTTCAGCGCGAGTTGAGCGCGAGCTCAGCGCCAGACAGGCGCCTCGAACAGCGGCCCGGCAAGCCAGATCACCAGCGTGGCGAAGGCCAGATGCGGGCCGAAGGGAAGCGGCGCGGAGCCCTCTCCCCGACGCGCCGCGGCGCGCGCCAGCGCCGCCAGAAGACCGGTGAACGAGGCCAGCAATAACAGCGTGGGCAAGGCCGCCCAGCCGAGCCATGCGCCGGCGGCCGCGAGCAGTTTGGCGTCGCCGAGGCCGAGCCCGTCGCGCCCGCGCGCGCGGCGATAGAGAAAGGCGAGCCCCGCCAGCGCGGCGTAGCCGAGGGCGGCTCCGATGAGATGATCCAAGAGCGGCAGGCGGCTGACCGTCCAGGCGGCGGCCAGCCCCGCGGCGATCAGCGGCAGGCTGAGCAGATCCGGAATGCGCATGGCGCGCGCGTCCCAGATGGCGATGGCCAGAAGCGTGAGGGCGAGGACGCCGGTCCAGACCGCGACGGCGGGACCGGCGGCGAGGAAGGCGGCCGGCGCGGACGCCAGCGGCGGGGCGAGCGGACCGCCC
>CAJXKJ010000030.1 GCA_913055605.1 uncultured Euryhalocaulis sp.
GCCGGCGAGCTGCCGGTGCGGCTGGACGTCGAGGGCGGGCCGCAACAGGGCTGGCGCGGCTGGGCCGACGCCGGGGAGGGCGCGGTCGCCTGGCGCGGCTGGCGCAGCGCGGTCGGCGGCGGCGAGGCGGAATTCGAAATGATCGGCGACGGCCTGCTGGCCCGCGCCACGCTGAACCTGTCCGACCTGGACGGGCCGCTTGCCCATGCGGACTCCGCGGTCGCCGCGGCGACGGTGCGGCTGGAGGGGCTGGAGCAGGGCTTCGCCAACGCCAGCGGCCAGGCGGCGCTGAACCTGGCGGCCGAAGGCGCCGGGGCGGCGGACCCGGACGCGGCGGCGCGCACGCTGATCGCCGCGGACCGCTGGCGCGGGATCGCCACGGTCGGGGCGCTGGCCGATCCGCTGGCCGAGCGTGTGGCCCAGACGCTGGCGGGCGCGGATGCGGGGCTGGCCCTGATGGCGGACGTGTCGCCCGAGGCGGTGCGGATTTCGCTGGAGGAGCCGGCGCGCATCGACGGCGAGGCCGGGCCGGATTTCACGCTGTCGCCCGCGGACGGACCGCTGCTAGACTGGAGCCGGACCGGGGGCGGCTGGACCGTCGACGCGGCGCTGTCGGCGAGCGGCGGGCCGGAGCTGGACGCCCGCGAGTTGCGCGCCGCCTATGATAGCGGGCTGTCCAGCCTGCATTTCGAAGGCGATCTGGCCCCCTTCGGCGACGGCGTGACGATGATCGGGGCGGAGGGGCTGACCGCCGACTGGACCCGCACCGAA
Organism: uncultured Euryhalocaulis sp.; assembly: GCA_913055605.1. Classification (GTDB taxonomy): domain Bacteria; phylum Pseudomonadota; class Alphaproteobacteria; order Caulobacterales; family Maricaulaceae; genus Euryhalocaulis. The sequence continues at coordinate 772 of CAJXKJ010000030.1, forward strand.
ACCGGCTGGCGCGCGGAGACGGGCGGGGCGGCGCTGTTTTCCGGCGACGTTCCGCTGATGACCCTGGAAGGCGCGCGGCTGGACGGCGCAGTGCGGATCGACGCCGAGGACGGCGTGGTGCGGGTGAGTCCCGCAGCGCCGGACGGGACCGCGGCGATCGACGCGCAGGTCCTGACCACGTCCGCGGCGCGGTTCGAAGGATTTTCCGCCCGTCTGGCGCCGGACTTCACCTGGGCCGGCGGGACGTATCAGGCGCAGCCGGGCGATGCGCCGCTGGAGGTTGCGGCGGACGTCACCGAGACGGCCTCCATGCGTGTGGCCGATCTGCGCTTCGCCGCGCCGCAGGGCGGGCTGACTTTGGACGGGCAGGACGGGGCGTTCCATCTGGACACCGGCGCGGCGCCGATGCGCCTGTCCATCGGCGAGGTGGTGGGCGGCAGCTGGACCGCGCGCGGGGTGGAGAGCGCGGCGGTGCGCGGGGCGGGCGGGCCGCTGATCCAGCGCACCGAATCCGGCGAGACCTTCCTGAATGCGCTGGCCGATGACGGGCGGGCGGAGTCCTTCGCGCTGGTCTCCGGCACCACGTTCCGGAACATCAGCGCGCGCGACCTGCGCCTGTCCGGCCCGGTAACGCCGGAGATGAAGCTGGACGCCGCAACGCCGGAGGTCACCGCGCTGGTCGACACGCTGGGCCGCACCGATCTGGCGCTGCAGACCGGGGAGGCGAGCGCGATCCTGTCCACCGCGCCGGGCGCGCCGATGTCGGCGCGGTTTTCCGTCACCGACACGCGGCTGAGCGGCGAGGCGCTGATCGTCGACCTGGCGCAGATGAGCGCGCGGGGACAGGCGGTGTTCGCCGACCCGCTGCGCGCCAGCATCGACATCGAGAACGCCGTCGTGGTCTCTCCGGGCGAGCCGCCGATGCTGACGCCCGCGACGCTGAGCGGGGAGCTGACCGCCGCCGAGGGGCTGGTGAGGATGGACCTGACCGGAGAGGCCGAGGGCGCGCCGGACGGGTCGATCACCGTGGACCTGCTGCACAATCTGAACACCGGGGTGGGCGAGGCGCATGTCGACGTGCCGCGCATAACATTCACCGACGGCGGCCCGCAGCCGCAGGACATGATCGCCTCGCTGAAAGGCCTGGTCGCCAATGTGTCCGGCCCGGCGGAGGCGCATTTCACCGCCCAGTGGTACGGCAATGCGGTGCGGTCCTCCGGCGTCGTGGTGCTGGACAATCTGGACATCGCCACGCGCTTCGGCCCGATCGAGGACGTGTCGACCGAATTCGCGCTGTCCAGCCTGGCGCCGCTGCTGACCGCCGAGCCGCAGACCGTGTCGCTGGGCGCGTTCAATCCGGGCGTGCCGGTGGAGGGCGGGGAGATCGCGATCTCCCTTCTGCCCGACCGGCGGATCGGGCTGGAAGAGGCGGTGTGGCCGTTCGCGGGCGGGACCATCGCGGTGGAGCCGTTCATCTGGGACCCGGCGGAGGGCGAACACAAGGCCGCCCTGATCGCCGAGCACATCAACCTGGCCTCTCTCGTTGCGCTGTTCGGCAACGAGTCGCTGGGCGCGGGCGGATCGGTTTCAGGGCGGATGCCGCTGTCCATCTCCGAAGGCAATATCGTGATCGAGAACGCCGTGCTGAGCGGCGACGGGGAGGGGTTCGTCTCCTATGAAGGAGAGGCGACCAACGCCGCGTCGGAGGCGAACCAGCAGGCGAACCTGGCGTTCCGCGCGCTGGAGAATCTGCGCTATCGCGTGCTGGAGGTGACGCTGGACGGGCCGGTGGCGGGCGAGATGGATTTGGTCGTCACCATGGAGGGCTTCAATCCCGACGTGCTGAACGGCTATCCGTTCCGCTTCCGCATCGCGCTGGCCGCCGACTTCATGCGCCTGCTGCGCGACACCACGCAGGGCTTCCGCATCCGCCAGCAGATCCAGCGCAGCCTGGAGGACGAGGGGATGGGGGAAGGCGTGACGATCGAGGCCGGACCGGCGCCGGGCGGGATGGACACCCCGCCGCCCGGACTGGATACGCCCCCGCCGGGCCTTGAGTAGGGCTCTTGAGACAGCTCTTGAGACGGGCGGGGGTTAATGCTGAGTTCAGGCAGGCTTTGCCAGACTGCCGGCGAATGATGGAGACTGAAGGATGAAGCGGGTATTCGCACCCTTGGCCCTCGCGGCCGCGCCGGCAGCGGCCCTGACCGCCGCATGCACGCCCACCGTACAGGTGGCCGCGCCCGACCGGCCTATCGAGATCAATCTGAACGTGAAGATCGATCAGGAAATTCGCGTCCGTCTGGATCGCGAGGTCGAAGACCTGATCAGCAACAATCCCGACATCTTCTAGGAGGGGCCGCTATGTCCCGCATCAAAGCATTTCTGGCGGCAATCGCGCTGGTTGTCGCTCCGGCGCTGGCGCCGGTTCTTGCGCCCGCAACCGCCCAGGCCGCGAGCCCGGCCATCGAGGCCGCCAAGGCCAACGGCAAGGTCGGCGAGCGCGCCGACGGCTATCTGGGCTTCGTCGCCGAGCAGGTCGACCAGTCGCTGGTCGCCGAAGTGGAAGAGACCAATATCCAGCGCCGCGCCGAATACACGCGGCTGGCGCAGGAGCAGGGCCTGTCCGTGGAGGCGGTGGCGGCGGTGACGGCCGAAAAGCTGATCGGCCGCCTGCCCGCCGGCCAGTGGTACAAGAACGTCAATAACCAGTGGGTGCAGAAATAATGTCGCAGGGGCGCCGCGGCCGATGCGCCGCGGCGCCCCCGGGCCTATCTCTGCAGGCATGAAAACCTTTCTGTTCGTCGGCGCGGCGCTGGCGGCGCTGTGCGCCGCGGTGATCTTCGGCGCCTGGGGCTGGCTGCAGGCCGGCGGCGTCTCCATCGGCATGCATGGCTGGATTGCGCTGACTCTGGGCACGGTGCTGACCGCCGGGGTTGGCGCCGGCCTGATGGCGCTGGTCTTTTTCAGTTCGCGGCGCGGCTATGACGAAGCGGCGCACTGGGAAGACCCCGACCAGTAGACGCCGCGCCTATGCGCCGGGCGGCGGGTTCGCCTTCGCCAGCATCGCTTTCAGACAGTCCGGACACAGGCAGGCGGCCGCGCCGTCTTGCATCGGGATGCGCGGCAGGGCCATGCACCAGCACTCCGCCGCCGCGCCGGCCTGCGCCCCGCATGCGAAGGCCGCGCCGCAGCGGTCGCAGGCGGCGTTCGCGGCCATTGGCGCGGGCGCGTCCGGTGCGGTCATTGGCGAATCCAATCGGCAGGCTTTTGGCCGGACATGTTCAGGTTGGATTTACGCCGAATCGCATACAACACCGGGATGAGCGAGGCGATGCCAAAGGCGAGCGACCTGGCGGCGCTGATGTGCGCCCGGGTCTGTCACGACCTTGTCGGACCGGTCAGCGCGACCGGAACGGCCCTGTCCATTTTCGACGAACCGGACTCCGCGGACATGCGCGAAGACGCGCTGCGCCTGGTGCGCGAAAGCGCCGAGCATATGCGGGCGAAGCTGGAGTTCGCGCGGCTGGCCTTCGGCGCCGGCGGCTCGGCCCCCGGCGAGGTGGAGGTCGCGATGATCCAGCGGCTGGCGGGGGACATGTTCCGCTCCGCCAAGGCGCAGCTGGAATGGCGGACCGAGGCGACGAGCCTGCCCAAGCTGGGCGCGCGCCTGCTGCTGAACCTGATCCTTCTGGCGGTCGAATCCGCGCCGCGCGGCGGCGAGGTGCGGATCGAGGCCACGCGCAGCGGCGGTGTGCGCCTGCGCGTCGTCGCCATCGGCCCACGGGCCAAGCTGCTGCCCGGCGCGGCGGCGGCGCTGGACGGCGGAATTCCCGAAGGCGGTTTCGACGGGCGCACGGCCCAGCCGCTCTACGCCAAGACCATCGCGGAGGAAGCGGGCGGGCGCCTGGAGGCCCGGACCGAGGAAGAGCGGGTCGAATTGACCGCCCTGATCCCGGAATAGGCTGATTTTTCAGGCATTTCCGGATTTCCGGAGCGCGCCGCGGGCAAATCCTTAGCAGGCCGTTAACCGACTCAGGGCGATCATCGTCCGGGAAGGGAAAGTCTGCGATGAAACAATGCCTTGTGGTCGACGATTCGCGGGTGATCAGGAAAGTCGCGCGCCGCATCCTGGAAGGGATGGGGTTCGAGTGCGACGAGGCCGGGGACGGCGCGGCGGCGCTGACCGCCTGCCGCCATCAGATGCCTGACGCCGTCCTGCTGGACTGGTCGATGCCGGTGATGAACGGGCTCGATTTCCTGAAGGCCCTGCGCAAGGAGCCGGGCGGCGAAAAGCCGGTCGTGGTCTTCTGCACCACCGAGAACGACATGGCGCACATCACCGAGGCGCTGCGCCACGGCGCGGACGAATATGTGATGAAGCCGTTCGACGAAGATATCCTGGAATCGAAATTCGCGGACGCCGGCCTCGCGCCGGCGGCAGCGTAGGAGGGGCGGTGCGCGTGGACCGGGCGGAACTGCTTGCGTTCACGGGCGCGCTGACCCGGCGCCGCGCCGGGTTCGACATCCCGCGCGGGTCGGGGGCGGTGGAGCTGCGCCTGGGCACGCTGGCCCGGCGCGAGGGGCTGGATTCGGTCTGGACGATGCTGTCCTCGATCCGCCGGCAGCCGGACTCCAAGCTGGCCGCCGAGGCGGTGGAGGCGCTGGCCCCGCGCGACACCTGGTTCTTCCGCGACCGCGCCCCGTTCCAGCATTTCGCCGACGCCATCCTGCCCGAGGCGCTGATGCAGGCCGGGCCGACGCGCGCGGTGCGGATCTGGAGCGCCGGGTGCGGCGCGGGACAGGAAGCCTATTCGCTGGCCATGCTGGCCGAAGAGCGCCGGGCGCGCGGCGTCCGCGTGGACGCCGCCATCGTCGCCACCGACCTGTCGCGCGCCGCGGTGCGCCGGGGCGCGCAGGGCGTCTATGACCAGTTCGAGGTTCAGCGCGGCCTGCCGATCCGCCGCCTGGTCGAGCATTTCGACAAGGAGGGCGAGGACTGGCGCGTCAATTCGGCGCTGCGCCGGATGGTGGATTTCCGCCTGGTGAATTTCCTGCGCGACTTCAGCGCGCTGGGCGAGTTCGACGTGATCTTCCTGCGCCACGTCCTGACCCATATGTCGCCGCAGATTCACGACCGGGTGCTGGGGCGTGTGATGGACCATCTGCGCCCCGACGGCTGGCTGGTGCTGGGCCCGTGGGAGACGCCGGGCAATCTGGCGGCCGACCTGGACCCGGCGCCGGGCGTGGACGGCGTGTTCCGCAAGCGGCCGGAGGCGCGCGCCGACCGCCGGGTCGAACCGCGCGCCGCCTGACCGGACCTGCGTCCCTCTAGAAGCGATAGACCAGCGAGGCGCTGAAATTGCGTCCCGGCTGGGTATAGGCGTCCAGAATGGTCGAGGTCGCGCCGACCCCGCGCACATCGCTCCACCACCAGTATTTCTCGTCCAGGACATTGTTCACGGCCACGCGCAGGGCCGCGGCCTCTGTCACGTTCCAGTAGGCGGTGATGTCCAGGATGGTGAAGTCGTCCGGCGTGAACAGGTCCGCCGCGGCGTTGCCGGACTGGTTCTCCGCCACCTCGTCGTCGTCCTTGCCGGCCGAATGGGTGACGATGAACTGTCCGCCGAACCGCCCGGCGGGATCGTCATAGGTGAGGCCGGCAACCAGCTTGAACGGGTCGATGCTCTGCAGCGGTTCGGTGGTTCCGGCGTCGGTGGCGTCGCCGTCGGCGTATGACGCCGCGGCGATGAAGCCGATCCCGTTGTCCCAGGACGCCTCGGCCCGCGCCTCGGCGCCGCTGATCTCCACCTCGCCCAGATTGACCCATTGATAGATGGCGGGGTCCGCCGGGGTGAAGGAGCCGCCGACGACGGTCTGCTGGATGAAGTCCTCATACTCCGCCGTGAAGGCCGTGGCGCTGGCCGACCATGTCGCCCCGCCGGCCTGCAGATTGCGCAGGCGCACGCCGCCTTCGAAGGATTGGCTGGTCTCCGGCCCCAAATCCGGATTGGGGAGCGAGGTGTAGCCGAAGGCCAGATTCTCGAACCCGTTATTCACCTGGTCCGGGGAGGGCGCCTTGAAGCCTTCCGCATAGTTGGCGAACACGCCGAAGGAATCGGTCAGCCATGCCACCGCGCCGAATTTCGGCGAGACCCGGTCGCCCTCCTGCGACGAGGACGAATAGGGGAAGAGCGGATCGGGATCGGGCGTCAGTTCGTAGGAGTCGTAGCGCAGCGCAGGGTAGAGAAACAGGCGGCCGTCCGCGATGCTGATCTCGTCCTGAACCAGCAGGCCGAACAGGGTCCAGTCCGTGGTCGGGAAGGCGCGGGTCGGGAAGCTCTCGCCGAAGGGCGGGACTGTGCCGTCGCGCACGCCTTCCTGCCGCGTCTCGGACCAGTCGCCGCCGAACAGCATCCGGTGGTCGACCATGCCGGTGGCGAAGGCGGTCTCCACCTGGCCGGTGGCGCCCCAGACGCGGTTGTCGAACGTGCCGATACGGATGCGGTCGGCCTGCGGGGTGCGCTTTTCGTCGGAGAACTGGCGGGTCTGGGCGTCCTGGAAAAAGACCGCGAAGGAGGCCGCGTCGATCGCCGCGCCTTCGTTGGAATAGGCATAGTCCAGGCTGACGCGCTGGCGCTCGGTGTCGTCGCGGACATCGAGGTCGTCGGTCGTGGCGCCGGTGAACATGCTGGTCTCGCGCGCCGAATAGACTTCGGATTCGAAGCTGGAGTCGAAGACCTCACCGGTCAGGCGCAGGCGGTGCGTGTCGTTCGGCGCATAGACGATCTTGCCCATCACCGCGTCGGAGGTCAGGTCCGCCGGGTTGGGCGCGGTGCGCGTGGAGTCCTGGGTTTCGATCTCCCCCTGATTGTCCTGCTCGTGCGCGTCGCGATGGGTGTAGGCGAGAAGGCCCGACAGGGCGCCGCTGCGCCCCGCCACGACCGCGCCGCCGGCGAGGCTGTCGTCGGCGGAGGCGTAGGCGCCGCGCACGCGGCCGCCGAACGCCTCGTCCCCCTCAAGGAAGCCGTCCGGGTCCTTGGTGCGGAAGCTGACCACGCCGGCCAGGCCGTCGCTGCCGTACAGGGCGGAGGCGGGGCCGCGCAGGATTTCCACCGATTCCAGCAGGCCGAGATCCACATAGTCGCCGCGGCCGACCGATTGCGGCCCGAAGGAGAAGGAGTCCGGCACGCGGATGCCGTCGGTCTGGATCAGCACCCGGTCGCCGCCCAGGCCGCGAATGGTGAAGCCGGAATTGCGGCTGCGCCCCGTGGCCGAGCCCGCGGCGGAGGGGCGGGAGGGAGCGTTGCTGACCGACACGCCCGGTTCGAACCGGACCAGATCCTTGATGTCGGTGGCGATGATGTCCTCGATCTCCTCCTGCGTGATGACGCTGATCTGCGCCGGCACGTTGGCGATGTCCCGTTCGGTCCGGGTGCCGATCACCACCACGGTGTCGGCGATGTCGCTGGCCCGGCGCGGCGCGGCGGCGCCGTCCCCGGCGTCCTGCGCCTGCGCCAGACCGGCCATCAGCGCGGCCGCCCCGGCCCCCGCCAGAAGCGAAATTCCCTTGCGATTCATGATATCCTGGCCCCTCGACAGAATTGCGAATACGTCTCAATTGCGATACGTTCTTCGGCGACTTACACGCATTTGAGAATCATTTGCAAGTGCAGGAAGGGCTGGAAGTATGATCGGGATCAAGGATTCGGCGGCCGGTGCGGTCGCCTTTTCGCTCCTCGCCGGGCTGGCGATGGCCCAGGATTCGGGGGAGGAAGGCCTGCCCCAGTCCTATATGCGCAATTTCGGCTTCGAAGAAGACCGCGCCGCGATCCTGGCCATGGCGGGTGATTTCGAGGTGCGCTTCGACTTCGTCGAGACCGTCTCCCTGGACCCCGATTACGAACTGAAGGACCGGAAGATCAGCGGCGGCACCGAGATGGTGCGGGTGCTGGAGGACACCGGCGAGTTCATCAGCCTGCAGCACACGCTGGTGATGGAGATCGACGAGGTTCCCGAGCCCATCGTCGTGAAGCACTGGCGCCAGGACTGGCGGTTCGAGCCGGAATCGATCCTGTCCTATCGCGGACTGGATTTGTGGGAAGCCGAGGCGGTGATGCCCTGGGAGGGGCAAGGCGCCTGGTCCCAGACCGTCTATCAGGTGGACGACAGCCCGCGTTACGCCGCCGTCGCGCGCTGGCGCCATGACAACGAGATTTCGACCTGGGAGCCGCCGGCGTCCTGGCGGCCGCTGCCGCGCCGGGACGACACCACGCGCGAGGACTATGACGTCATCGCCGGGGTGAACCGCCACACGGTCGCGCCCTGGGCCTGGTGGCACGAACAGGACAATTCGAAGATCGTGATCGAGGATTCCGGCCCGCGCGAACTGGTGCGCGAGGTCGGAACCAATACCTACAAGCGCTCCGGCGATTTCTCGCCGGAAGCGGGCGAGGCGTACTGGGAGCAGACCGGGGAATTCTGGGCCGCGGTGCGCGGGATGTGGGCGGAGAAAGAGGCCACGGGACGGATCGCCGTGGACGACACGCCCGAGGGCGAGCTGCTTTACATGCCGATGCTGGAGATCGCCGCGAAGGTGGAGGAGGGCGAACTGACCGCCGAAGCCGCCGCCGTGGATGCGCAGGCCCTGCTGGATGCGCAGGTGGCGACCGGCGAGGACGCGGTGCAGACAGTGGCGCGCTGAAGCGCCGCCAGCTGAGCTGCTGAACAGCGCGGGGCGGATGACAGATTTCGCCTCGCGAATGTCACATTGCGCCGGTTAGGTTCGGCGCATGAACATGCTGATCCTGATTCTGATCGCCGCGGCGGCGGCCGTTATCGGCATCGCCGTGGTCGGCGGCCGGTCCGGCTCCCCCAACGCCCGGCAGCTGGACGATCCTGACCATCCGTCCCGGGCCGGACCGGACCCGGCGCGCACGGGCCGGGTCCATCGGAGCCCGACTCCGAAAACGCCGGACAGCGACGACAGCGAGCGCTGAAGCGGCGGACGCCCGGGGCGTCAGCCCATGCCGGTTGTCTTGAGGGTCTGATAGGCGCGGATCACGGCCTGCAGTTGATCCTCGGTCGACCGGTCGCCGCCATTGGCGTCCGGATGCAGGCGCTTGATCATCGTGCGGTAGCGTTCGCGCACCTGTTCGGCCGTCGGTCGGCCGGTGAGGCCGAGCGTCTCCACCGCCTTGCGCTGCAGGCGCGACATCGGCGGGGCGGAGGATTTCTTGACCGGCGCCTCGTCGTCCCCGAACAGGCCGAACGGATCGGTGAAGCCGGAGGTCCAGTCCGCCCCGGCGCGCGCGGCGGCGTCCGACCGCCGCCGGTCCTTGAAGCCCCAGGTCGGGCGGTGGCCATAGATGGCGCTTTCCTGGAAGGCCTTCATCTCCGAGGCGCTCATGCCCTCGAAGAAGTTCCAGGCGCGATTATATTCGGAGGCGTGGGACGGGCAGAACCAGAAGAACTCGCGCAGCTGGCCCGGCCCCTTGGGCGCGCGGCACTGGGCCGTGCGGACGCAGCCGGCCCATTCGCACCGGCGCTCGCTCGGCTTGGCCTTTTCAGGCTGCGGCGGCTTCACGCGGATGTCGCGAAACTTCGGCCGGTATTTGAACTGCGTCGCCATGGACCCAAACTATGTGATGCGCCTTACGGGAGAACAACGCCTTGACGGACACGAATTCGCAGCTGGGACCGGTCGGAGAGTCGATTGCGGCGAAACTGATGACGGCGTTCGCGCCGCGCGCGCTGCGCGTGATCGACGAGTCGGCCATGCATGGCGGCCACGCCGGCGCCCGGCCCGAGGGCGAAAGCCATTTTCGCGTCCAGATCGTGTCGGAGGCGTTTACAGGCATGAACCGCGTCGCGCGCCACCGCGCCGTCAATGACGCCCTGACCGAACAGTTCGAGGCGGGGCTGCACGCGCTGGCGATCCAGGCGCAGACGCCGGAAGAGGCCGGCCGGACGGCCTAGCCGCCGTTCGCGGTCTCCAGCTCCGGCGCCGGCCAGACGTGCAGGGCGGTGATCTGGTTGCGCTGGCGGCGCAGCACTTCGAACCGGTAGCCGTGGAAACTGAACACCTGGCCGGGTTCGGGGATGGTCTGCGCCTCGTGAATCACCAGGCCGGCGACGGTGACCGCCTCCTCGTCCGGCAGGCGCCAGTCCATCGCGCGGTTGAGGTCGCGGATCGAGACCGTGCCTTCGACATGGACCGAGCCGTCGGCCTGGGGCCGCATGCCGTGGGCGGCGATATCGTGCTCGTCATCGATCTCGCCGACGATCTCCTCGAGGATGTCCTCCAGAGTCAGCAGGCCCATCAGGGCGCCGTACTCGTCCACGACCAGGGCGAAATGCTCCCGCTTCTTGCGGAAATTCTCGAGCTGTTCGCGCAGCGAGGTCGTCTCGGGAACGAACCAGGGCTCGCGCAGGATGGCCTTGATGTCGACGCCCTCGGCGCTGCCTTCGGCGCGGCGCAGCGCGCGCAGCAGGTCCTTTGCGTGCAGCACGCCGATGATGTCTTCGGCGTCTTCCTTGTAGAGCGGCAGGCGGGTGTGCGGGCTGTCCAGCGCCAGGTCGATGATTTCCGAAGAGGTCAGATTCGCGTCGAGCATGCTCATGCTCTTGCGGTGGACCATGACGTCGGTGACGGTCAGCTCGTCCAAATCCAGCACGCCGCCCAGCATGTCGCGGTCCAGCTTCTGGAAGCCGCCCTCGCGGTGGTGCATGTCGACCGCGCCGCGGATTTCCTCGTGCGGGGTCAGGATGTCGCCCTGGGCGTCGACGCCGAACAGTTTCAGCAGGCCGCGCACCACGGCGCTGACCGCGAACACGACCGGCGAGAGCAGCTGGACGACCACGCGGATCGGCGCGGCGACGACGCGGGCCATGCGGTCCGGATTGGCGATGGCGTAGGTCTTGGGCAGCACCTCGGCGAAGATCAGCACCAGCGCCGTCATCACGCCGGTGGCGTAGACCACGCCGGCCTCGCCCAGGATGGCGATGAACATCGCCGTCGCGAGAGCCGAAGCCAGGATATTGACCAGATTGTTGCCGAGCAGGATGCCGCCGATCAGCCGCTCCTTCCGCTCGGTCAGTTTCAGCACCGTGCGTGCGGCCTTGTCGCCGTCGCGCTCCAGCGTGTGCATGCGCGCGCGCGAGGCCGCCGTCAGCGCCGTCTCCGAGCCGGAGAAAAACGCCGACAGGCAGAGCAGGGCGAGAATCGCCAGAAGGGAGATGCCGATCGTCATGTCCGCGTGACCGTCATGGCCGGGCGAATTCCTCGCGCAGGAAGCCCAGCACCGGATCGGGCGACAGACCGGTCTCTATATACGCCTCGCCGATGCGGCGGGGCAGGATGAAGACCAGCTTGCCCATGCTGGCCTTCTTGTCGCCGCGCATCCGATCCAGCAAAGCGGCGGGCTCATAGGGGCCGCCGGGCAGCTCCTCGGCGCGCGCGGGCAGGCCGGCGGCGCGGATATGGCTTTCGATCCGCATCGCATCAGTCTCGCTGCACTTGCCGAGCGAGGCGGCCAGGCGCGCGGCGGCGGTCAGGCCCCAGGCCACGGCCTCCCCATGGCGCAGGGCGTCGCCGTATCCGGCCTCCGCCTCCGCGGCGTGGGCGAAGGTGTGGCCGAAATTCAGGAGCGCGCGCACGCCGGCTTCGCGCTCGTCGGCGGCGACGATCTCCGCTTTCAGGGCTACCGAGCGGGCCACCGCCTCCGTAATCGCGTCGGGGCGCAGCGCCACGACGTCCGGGCCGTTTTCCTCCAGCCAGCGGAAGAAACCGGCGTCGCGGGCCGCGGCGATCTTGGCAATCTCCGCATAGCCGGCGCGGATTTCGCGCGCGGGCAGGGTGGAGAGCATGCCGGTGTCGGCCAGCACCAGGCTCGGCTGGTGGAAGGCGCCGATCAGGTTCTTGCCGCGCGGCGAGTTGATGCCGGTCTTGCCGCCGACCGACGAGTCGACCTGGGACAAGAGCGTCGTCGGGATCTGGACGAAGGGCTGGCCGCGCTTCATGGCGGAGGCGGCGAAGCCGGCAAGGTCGCCCGTGACGCCGCCGCCGAAGGCGATCAGCGCCTCGCGCCGCTCCAGATCCAGCGCCAGCAGGGATTCCATGACGTGCTGGAAGCCCTCATAGGATTTGGTCGCCTCGCCGGAGGGAATCTCGATCGGCAGCGGGACCAGACCCGCGGCCTCCAGCGCCGCGGACAGGCGCGGGCCGTGCAGGCCCCACACCGCGGAGTCCGCGACGACCGGGGCGCGGCCGAGCGGGAACAGCCTGTTCGCGCGGCCGATCTCCTCCAGCGCGCCGTCGCCGATCAGCACGTCATAGGGGCGCCCCTCCAGGGCGACATCAACGGTGCGCAGGCTCATCGCGTGGGCTCCAGCGCCGCCAGGCCGGCCATGATGGCGTCCACGGTGCGCTCCGGCGATCCGCCGCCGCCGTCGACGGTGAGGTCGGCCTGGGCATAGAGGGGGTCGCGCTCGGCCATCAGCGTCTGCAGCGTCTGGCGCACGTCGCCATCGGCGAGAAGCGGGCGGTGGGCGCGCCGTTCGGTGCGGGCGACCAAAACCGAGAGCTTCACCCGCAGCCAGACCGACACCGAGGCGCGCTTGATGCGCGCGCGCGTGTCGGGGTCCATCACCGCGCCGCCGCCGGTGGAGATGACCTGTTGCGGCTCTGACAAGAGGCGGGCGATCACGTCGCGCTCCAGCCGGCGGAACTCCGTCTCGCCATATTCCTTGAAAATGTCACTGATGCTCCGCTTCGCTGCGGCCTCGATGGCGTCGTCGGCGTCCACGAACTGCAGGCCGAGGCGGCGCGCAAGGCTCCGCCCCACCGTGCTTTTTCCGGCCCCCATCAGGCCGGTCAGCACGACATGCCGCCCCGCGAGCGCCTCTCTTCCGCCAATTTCCGCAGTCATTCCTTGGGTGTAATCAGCGCGGGCGCGGCGAACAAGCGCCGCGCTGGAGCGGTGCGGTGGAGCACGGTCGCCAAAAATGCGTTAGGCTTGGTCCACGCGGCCAGGAGGGAAGGGATTCGAATGCGGGCGGCCCTTATTGCGATAGGCGTTGTAGTGGTGGCGGCCCTGGCCGCCCTCGTGGCGCTGCTGATCTATGCCGAGACAATCCAGTCCGGACAGGGAGACGTTCGTATTGAGCTGGAAGACACTTTCCCAGAATAGGCTGGCCCCGAGCAGGCTGATCCCAAGCAGGCTGGCCCTCCCGGCCGCCCTGATGCTGGTCGGCCCGGCCGCGGCGCAGGACATCCAGGTGGAGTCGCTGGGCCCGGTGGACCCGTTCAGCATCGGCGTGCTGGCGCAAAGCCAGGGCGGCCTGCCCGAGAGCCTGTGGAACGGCACGACCGGCGCGCTGGCGCGCGAGGCGATCGCCCGCGCCCCCGCCAATTCCGGCTCGCCCGCTGTGAATACGCTGATCGCCAAGGCGCTGCTGTCCGGCGGGGAGCCGCCGGAAGGCGGCGACGGCGCGGTGCTGGCCATGCAGCGCATGGAGGCGCTGATCGCGGCGGGCTTCGCGGCGGAGGCGGCGACGCTGTCCTCCCGCACCCCGGACATCAGCGAGCGCGGCGACCTGGCCGAGGCGCAGGCGCGCGGGCATCTGCTGTCCGGCGACCTGCCGGCGGCGTGCCGTACGGCGGAAATCCTGCGCGAGGGGCGGGACGCCGAATTCTGGCTGCGCCTGCGCGCGGTGTGCCTGGCCTCCGAGGGGGAGACGGCGCGCGCCGACCTGACCGCGCAGCTGGCCCGGCAGGCCGGGCGCAACGAACAGTTCGAGCGCGCCTATGCGCTGGCCCTGCTGGGCGAGGCGCCGGACGAGAATGTGGAGACCGCCGATCCGCTGGTGTTCGCCACCGCGGTTCAGGTCGGCGCGATCATCGCGCCGCCGGCCAACGCGCCGCGCGCCATGCTGGTGACGCCGCTGCCGGGCGCGGCGCCCGAGGACGCGGCGCTGTACCAGACCGACGCCGCGCGCATCGGCCTGGCGACGCCGCAGGAGGCCGCCGCCGCCTATGAGGCGGTGGAGTCGCCGGACGTGGACGACGAGCTGGGCTGGCTGGACGCCGCGCTGGACGCCGGACCCGGCGTGCGAGAGGCCTGGCTGTATCAGCTGGCGCTGGAGCCCGCGGCCGCGCCGGAAGTGCGCGCGCAGGCCATCGCGGCGTCGCTGGAAAGCGCGGACGGGCCGGCGGCCTTCATACTGGCCGCGCGCACGCTCGCGCCCGCGCTGCGCCTGCTGCCGCCCGACGCCGGGCGCAATGACGCGCTGCTGTTCGCCGTGGCTTCGGCCGGGGCGGGCGATGCGCCGCTGGCGCGCCGCTGGCGCGATCTGGCGACCCAGCCGCCGACCGTTCCGGTGGCCCAGGATTCCGGCGCGCCGGTGCCGCTGGGCGTGCGCCCGCCCTGGGAGTCGCCCGAGCCGGCGGATCTGGCCGCCGCCGACGCGCTGATCGCGCTGTGGGGCGAGTCGCCGGAGGCGGGCGCCAGCCGCCTGGACGACGAGGGCGATCCCCGTATCCGCTTCATCGACGCCATCGTTCTGGACGCCCTCGGCAAGTCGGCGGAGCCGGAACTGCGCCTGCGCCTGCTGCGCGGCGAAGGCGGCGAGGGCGAACGCGCCGACGCCAATGTCCTGCTGGCCATGGAAGTGGCCGCGGAGTCCGGCGCGCTGGCCGAGACCGCGCTGCTGGCCGCCGCCGCAATGGGGCAGGGCCCCGCGACGATCGCTCCGGCCGACCTGTCCCGCGTGGTGCGGGCGCTGGACGAGGCCGGCCTCGGAGAGGACGCGCGCAACGCCGGGCTGGAGGCGATGATCGCGGCCCGTCAATGACGGACGGTGGCCGCGACCTGATCGAGACGTTCCTGGAAATGATGGCGGCCGAGCGCGGCGCGAGCGCCAATACGCTGGCCGCCTATCGCCGCGATCTGGAGGATCTGGCGCGGCGCTTGGGCGCCGGGCGGCTGGGCGGCGCGACGCCGGACGATTTGACCCGGGTGCAGGGCCAGTGGCGGCGCGAGGGGCTGGCCGCGGCGACCGCCGCGCGCAAGCTGTCCTCCGCCCGGCAATTCTACAAATTCCTGATGCAGGAACAGGTGCGCGCGGACGATCCGACCGCGCGTCTGGACGCGCCCCAGCGCGGACGGCCCCTGCCCAAGACGCTGAGCGAGGACGAGGTGGACGGGCTGATCGCCGCCTCCGCCCGGCTGAACGGGGCGCACGGCAAGCGGGCGCTGTGCCTGATGGAAATCCTGTACGCGGCGGGGCTGCGGGTCAGCGAACTGGTGTCCCTGCCGGTCGCCGCGGCGCACGCGCAGGAGCGCGTGCTGATCGTGCGCGGCAAGGGCGGCAAGGAGCGACTGGCCCCCCTGACCGGCGCGGCGATGCGCGCGACCGAAGACTATCTGACCGTGCGCGAGCAATTCCTGCCGGCGAAGAACGCGCGCGCGCGGGCGCGGGCCGAGCGCTTCCTGTTCCCGTCATCCGCCGCGTCGGGCCACCTGACGCGGGAGCGGTTCGCGCAGATTTTGAAGCGGATCGCGGGGGAGGCGGGCGTGGCGCCGGAGCGGGTGTCGCCGCACGTGCTGCGGCACGCCTTCGCGACGCATCTTCTGGCGCGGGGCGCCGATTTGCGCAGCCTGCAGACATTGCTCGGCCACGCCGACATCTCCACGACGCAAATCTATACCCATGTGCAGGAAGAGCGGCTGAAGCGGCTGGTCGAGGACGCGCACCCGCTGGCGCGCGGCACCTGACGCGCAAACGAAAACCGCCGCCCCGGAGGGCGGCGGCTTCCCACCATTATTGCTGCAGGCGCGCCTAGCTGGCGATTTCTTCCAGCGGCGTGATCGCGGCCAGCGTCACTTTCTTGCGGCCGTCGAACATCTTGCCGAGGCTCTGGGCCTCCTCCTTGGAGAAAATCTTCTTCGCCTTCGGGAAGAAGTCTTCCTCCTCCTCGTCGAGGTGGTGGTCCAGCAGCTCCTTCATCGCGCCGAATTTCTTCTGCCACTGCTCGGAATCGACCGGCATCGTGGCCAGTTCGTCCATCATGTTGTTGAGCATGTGGTGTTCGTTCTGGGCCTCGAACGCGTCGCCCGTTTCGCCCTTCTTCTTGAAGGCCTCGTAGAAGGTCGCTTCCTCCACCTTGTGGTGCGCCCAGATTTCCAGCGAAATCTGGCGGAACAGCTGTTCGCGCTTTTTCTCGGCGCGGTTGGTCGTGTCCTCGACCTGCGCGCACAGTTCGCGAACCGCGTCGTGGTCCTGTTTGATGCGTTCGTAGATGTCCATGGTCTTGCCGCCTCCTTTCCCCCGCCTGCCGGGGGGTGTTGGCGGATGAACGCCGGACCGCCTGCGCCGTTCCCGCGAATGTGGACGGCGTCAGGTCGCTGTAATCTGGATCAAATCCGGATCAGTATTCGCGTTCGCCCTGATAGGGGGCGGCGCTGCCGCGCGGATAGTTCGCCTCCATGCCGGAGTCGACGTCCGGGGACTCCATCACGCGGGGGTCCAGCTCCGCGTTCGGGTCGATCATGCCCTCGCAGCCGGCCAGCGTCGCGGCGGCGGCGAGGATCGCAAGAGCGGCGGGGGCGGAAATTTTCGGGGCGCGCATAGGACATCCTTCGGCTGGTCGGGCCGGTTATCGCACGCCAAGGGTTTGAGGGACAGCGTTCCGCGCTGGAGAGCCGTGGTAGATCAGGCGGCGGCTTCGGCCTGTTTGCCGTCGTTCGACGCCTCGGCGCGCTCGGCCAGAGCGATGGCCAGTTTCTTCATCGCCGGGTCCCATTTGCCCCAGGCCGGCGGGCAGAAGATGCGCGCCGTCGGGTACCAGGGCATGCGGTCGGTGGCGTGGAAGGTGAACTGGTTCTGATAGCCGAGGACCCAGTATTCGCCCCCGGCCGCCGCGGCGAGGTTGGTGGACGCCGTCATCGGACCCATGGACAGGTCCAGCGCCGCGCCCAGCGCCGCCACGCCCTCCAGATCGTTCTTCACGTCCAGGCCGTCGATCTGGTGGATCGTGACGCCGTATTCGCGGTCGGCCTGGGCCAGCTCCTCGTCCACGTCGCCATATTGCAGATTGACGAAATGGACGCCCGGCGTGCGCAGCACCGGCGCCCATTGCTGGAACGGGGAGAAGAATTTCGCCCGGTTGGGCGTCATCAGCAGCGACTTCCAGATGATCCCGGCCTTCAGGCCCGGGCCCAGCGCATCCAGCTGGGCGCGCATCTCCGCCACGCGGTCGGGATCGGCGGGCAGGAAGCCGGGCTCGGCCGGGAAGGAATCCAGGGTCGGGCGGAAGACGCAGCAGGCGTCGCCCATCGGCATCCAGATATCCGCGTCGCCTTCCTTCTCCAGCCAGCCGACGCCGCGGCATTTGCGCCCCTCGGCCCCGAACGTGGCGTGCGGGCCGACGATGGCGTCCGGATAGGCGCGCTTGAACATGGAGACGAGGCGGTGCTCGACGCCGACCAGCACCTTGCCGTCCGGCCCGACGGCGTCGATCACGTCCTGCAGCGCGTTGGCGAACAGCACCTCGTCGCCCAGACCCTGCTCGCCGATGACCAGTACGCGCCTGCCGGCGAGCGAGGCCGGGTCGCGGTCCCAGCGCGGCTTGGGGATCAGGAAGATGGTGGAGTTCTCGTAGATCGGCTGGGTGCGGATGTCATAGACCTCCCACCCCTCTTTCAGACGCCCGGCGGACAGCAGGCACAGCGCCTGGGCGTGGCAGATCTGGCCGCGGTCCTGCGGCGCGTCGAGCTGGCTGGCCAGCGCGTTGTCGAACGCCTCCAGCGCCTCGTCCGTGCGGCCGACGATGTCCAGCGAATTGGCCAGATTGTGCCAGGCGCGGCCGAAATCGGGCTTGATGGTGATCGCCTCGCGATAGAAGACCTCCGCCTGGGTCGGGTCGCCGGCCTCCACCAGGACCGAGCCCAGCATGTTCCAGAGCTTGTGCTCGCCCGGATGGGCGTAGATGGCCTGGCGCAGCAATTCGATGGCGTCGTCGAACCGGCCCATGTCGCGCAGCACGCCGGTCAGATTGATCAGCACGTCGTTGCGGTGGGGCTCGTTCGACATGCCGAGGCGGAAGAATTTCTCCGCCGCCTCCAGCATGGTCAGCCGCCAGGCGACCAGACCCAGATTCTGATAGATGTCGACATCGGCCGGATCGGCCTTCCAGGCCTGTTCGTAATGCTCCAGCGCCTTGGAGAGCTGGCCGCTGCGGTGGAGCAGCAGGCCGACGACGTGCTGGGCCTTCGAGAAGCCCGGGTCGATCGCCACGGCCTTCTGCGCCAGCTCCAGCGCCTGGTTCGGGTCCCTGTCCACGCATTTCATCGCGCGCTTCAGCAGGCCGATCTGCTTTTGCTGAGTCGGGGAGACATGCGCGGGCTGGAGCGCCGGGGTGCGCAGCGTTTCGGCGGCGTCGCGAAGGACCTTGCCTTCGGCGGGCGCGGAATCCGGGGGAGGAGCCTCAGTCATGCCGCAAGTGTTGGCCGCGGCCCGGTTAAGGCTGGATTAAGCATAATCGCGCGGCTTTCGGGCGGGCCGGAAACGCCGGTTGCGCTTAGGGCTTCCTAAACCCTCACAGGGCTAGCGTGCGTCATGCGGCCCGGACGGCCGTGTGCGGACAGGACCCGGTAATGCCGCTGAAATTGTCTCTGAAACCCGGCGAGAAGCTGGTGATCAACGGCGCGGTCGTGGAGAACGGCGAACGCCGCACCACGCTGGTCCTGCAGAACAAGGCCTCGGTCCTTCGCGAGAAGGACATCATGCAGCAGGCCGAAGCCGATACGCCCGCCAAGCGCATCTATTTCCCGGTCATGATGATGTATCTCGACCAGGGAAAGGCGGGGGAGGCCTACAATGAATTCGTGCTGCGCATGACCGAGTTCATGGGCGCGATCGAAAATCCGGAAGTGCTGACCGAATGCGTCGAACTCAGCCGCGATGTGATGGGGTCTGAGTATTACAAGGCGCTGCTGCGCTGCCGGAAACTGATCGCGTACGAGGAAAAGCTTCTGAAAGCCTAGAAGAGCCTTTGGGGAAAGGCCGGGGGAAAGAACAATGTCGTTCCACGCCTACCAGACTGCAGCGGCGCAGGGTGAATCGCCGCGCGACATCGAATACCGCCTGTTCGGACAGGTCACGCGCAGCCTGATGGACGCCCGCACGGGCGCCGACCTGACGCGCACGGCCGCGGCCCTGGCCTGGAACCGCCAGGTCTGGAGCGTGATGGCCAAGGACTGCGCCGACGAGCGCAACGCCCTTCCCGAACAGCTGCGCGCGGGGATCATCTCGCTGGCCCTGTTCGTGCGCAAATACTCTTCCGAAATCCTGCGCGACGGCGCGGACATCGATCCGCTGATCGACATCAACCGCGCGATCATGCAGGGCCTGGAGCAGCGCGCCGGCGCGGACCGGGCGGCCAGCGCGGCCTGACCGGCGCGGCCCGATCGGGCCGCATGCGCGCGGCAGAATTGGCCGCGCGGGCAAGAGCTGCCGGGCGGAACCCGCCCTGCGCCGCGACGCCGCAATAATCCGATAGCGAAATCAGATGCTTGGCGCGCCCCGAACGGGGCGCGTTCTGGCATGGGGATTGCCATTCGCCGGGCGGGGCAAAACGCCCCGGCGCGGAAAAATCCGCGTCTAACCCGACCAGAATGGAAGGACCCCAAACGATGGCGATCAATAACTCCATCAATACAAATGCAGGCGCGATGATCGCCCTGCAGAACCTGACGAAGACGAACCAGGAACTGACCGTGACGCAAAGCCGGATCAATACCGGCCTCAAAGTGGCTTCCGCCAAGGACAATGGCGGCGTGTTCGCCATTGCGCAGAACATGCGCGCCGAGGTCCAGGGCTATGGCGTGGTTCAGCAATCGCTGGATCGCGGCAGGTCCACGACCGAGGTGGGCCTGGCTGCCGGCGAAGCCATCTCGGATCTTCTGGTTCAGATGAAGGAAAAGGCGCTCGCCGCCTCCGACGCGTCGCTCGACACCGCGAGCCGTACGGCGCTGAACGAGGACTTCAAGGCGCTGCGCGACCAGATCGGGACGATCGTGGCCAACGCCGACTTCAACGGCGTGAACCTGATCGACGGATCGGTGGCGTCCTTCGTCGCCCTGGCCAACGCCGACGGCAGCAACACGATCACCGTGTCGAGCGAGAACATGTCGCTCAGCGGTTCGGTAGTGACGCTGGCCGCGACTGCGTCGTTCTCGACGCAGACCGAGGCGGCGGCGCTGGTCTCCCAGATCACCACGTCCCTGGACAATGTGAACCAGTCGCTCGCGCGGCTGGGCACCCGGTCCAAGGCGCTGGAGATCCACGAGGCCTTCGTCACGAAGCTTTCCGATGCGCTGGAGGCCGGGATCGGCAATCTGGTGGATGCGGATCTGGCAAAGGAGAGCGCCAAGCTCCAGTCGCTGCAGGTCAAGCAGCAGCTCGGGGTCCAGGCCCTCGCCATCGCCAATTCGTCGCCACAGCTGATCACGCAGTTCTTCCAGTAATCCGCAGCTTCACCCACTCCTTTCCGGCCGGGGCCGCCCAGCGGTCCCGGCTTTCTTTTTGAGCAAATTTTGCCGTGCAGATTTTGCCGGTGGGCAACGGGGACCCGGCAAATCCTGCCGGGTCGGGCCCGTTCCGCGCGGCCGGCCGGGCGCGGCGCGCGCCCGGGCGATCCAAGATTTGAGGCGGGCAAAGGCCTTTATTTCCCTTGGTAAACAAGGGGTTTCCACGTTTGCCGACGGCACGGGCGTTGCAGAGAGCGTGGCGGGCAAAAATGCCCACCCTGCGCAAAATGCGTCAGGGATCGTCAGAACCGACGAAGGAGCAAGAAATGTTGTCTGTGAACACCAATGCGGGTGCGATGATCGCCCTGCAGAACCTGAACAAGACCAATATGGAACTTGAGCAGGTTCAAACGCGCATCAATACCGGCCTGGCGGTCTCGTCGGCCAAGGACAATGGCGGCGTTTACGCGATCGCCCAGTCGATGCGTGCGGATGTCGCGGGCTACAAGGCCGTCAACAACTCGATCGACCTGGCCCAGTCCACGGTCGACGTGGCGCTGGCCGCTGGCGAAGCCATCTCCGACATCCTCGTCGAAATGAAGGAAAAGGCGCTGGCTGGCGCGGATTCCTCGCTCGACACGGCGTCGCGCACGGCGCTGAACGAGGACTTCAAGGCATTGCGCGACCAGATCTCCACGATCGTCTCGAATGCCGAGTTCAACGGCACCAACCTGATCAACAACTCGGTCACCAACATCTCGGCCCTGGCCAATGCGGACGGCTCGAACTCGATCACGGTGCTGGACGAGAACCTGTCGCTGGGCGGCGCTGTCGTCACGGTTGCAGCCACGGCGTCTTTCGGCACGTCCGCCGCTGCGTCGACGCAGGCCACGGCCATCGCGACCTCGCTCGACAATCTCAGTGCTTCGCTGGCACGTCTGGGGACCGGCTCCAAGTCGCTGGAAATCCACAAGACGTTCGTCAGCAAGCTGTCCGACGCCCTCGAGAAGGGTATCGGCAATCTCGTCGACGCGGACCTCGCGAAGGAAAGCGCCCGTCTCCAGTCGCTGCAGGTGAAGCAGCAGCTGGGCATCCAGGCGCTGGGCATCGCGAACTCGGCTCCGCAGGCGATCCTCGGATACTTCCGGTAATCCGGAAGGGTGGGAATTCGGTGCCGCAAATGGCGCCGGATAAATAGGCCGGCAAAACGCCGGCGACATGACCAGAAAGGGAAAGGCCAGGAAAATGGCTACTATCAACACGAATGCAGGTGCGATGATCGCCCTGCAAAACCTGAGCAAGACCAATTCGGAACTCGCTCAGACCCAGACCCGGATCAACACGGGCCTGAAAGTCGCCTCCGCGAAGGACAATGGCGGTGTCTACGCCATCGCCCAGAAGATGCGGGCCGACGTCTCCGGCTATAACGCCGTTCAACAATCGCTGGATCGCGCGGTCTCCACGGTGGACGTGGCGCTGGCCGCCGGCGAAGCGGTTTCCGACCTTCTGGTCCAGATGAAGGAAAAGGCCCTGGCCGCCAGCGACGCGTCGCTGGACACCGCCAGCCGCGCCGCCCTGAACGAAGACTTCCAGGCCCTTCGCGACCAGATCGGCACCATCGTGTCCAACGCCGACTTCAACGGCACCAACCTGATCAGCGGCGCCACCGATGTGGTCGCCCTGGCCAACGCCGACGGCAGCAACACGATCACGGTGTCTTCGGAGAACATGTCCCTGTCCGGTTCGGTCGTGACTCTGTCCTCGACCGCGACCATCGACACGGTCTCCAACGCTTCGACGCAGCTGACCGCGATCGACACCTCGCTGGATAACCTGAACTCGTCCCTGGCCCGTCTGGGCACGGGCGCGAAGGCTCTGGAAATCCATTCGAGCTTCGTCACCAAACTGTCAGACGCTCTGGAAACGGGTATCGGCAACCTCGTGGATGCCGACCTCGCGAAGGAAAGCGCCAAGCTCCAGTCGCTGCAGGTCAAGCAGCAGCTGGGCGTTCAGGCGCTGGCCATCGCCAACTCGTCCCCGGGCGTTCTGCTGGGTCTCTTCGGCTAAGACCGAGGGGGAGGGTCACGGCGGGGGTCAATGGGGTCCGGCCCCCGCCGGGCCATTTTATGACGCGATTTGCGGGAATGCGTCCTGGAGGCGCCGACGGCGCGCCCGTCGGCGGATGATCAGATGAGTACGGATATTGCTGCAATGCCGCCTTATCCGGCGCTACCGGTAGAAGGCGAACGGAAGCGGGCCAACACGGCCCAGGGAGACGACCGCCGCGTATCCAAGTCGCGCGTTGCGAGCGATCTTGGCGGTTCGGCGGAACATGGCGTCCAGACCGGCCGGCTGATGATCGAGGAAGATCCGGCCACCGGCGACTTCGTCTATCGCATCGTCGACGAGAATACCGGCGAGGTGATCCGGCAGTGGCCGCGTGAGGAAGTGCTGCGCATGCGCCAGGCGATGAACGCCGAGCGCGGGGCGCTTCTGGACCGTCTGGTCTAGGCGGAATCTGCCTAGAGCCGGGCGAATTTCGCCCAGCGCGCGCCCGCCGCGCGCGAAAACTGTATTCCAGTCAATAAACAAGGTATTGAAAAGGCTGTAGCTTTCCTGCGGCCAGCCGATGGCACGCGCGTTGCTCCTTACATGTCCAAGACACGGACACCCGCGAGGAGGGACCACGCCATGGTGATGAGCGTTCACACCAACAAATCGGCGATGATCGCGCTGCATAATCTGAACCGGACCGGCACCGAGCTGGAGACGGCGCAGAACCGCATCAATACCGGCCTGAAGGTCGGCGGCGCCAAGGACAACGCTGCGGTCTACGCCGTGGCGCAGAACATGCGGGCCGACACCGGCGCCCTGAACGCGGTCTCCACCAGCCTGGACCGGGCGATCTCCATCGCCGACGTGGCCCTGGCCGCCGGCGAGTCGATCTCCGACCTGCTGGTGCAGATGCGGGAGAAGGCGACGGCGGCCCTGGACCCGTCCATCGACACCTTCCAGCGCAACGCCTACGACGCGGACTTCAAGGCGCTGCGCGACCAGCTGACCGTTATCCTGAGCAATGCGGAGTTCGACGGCGCCAATGTGCTGGACGGCTCCATCGCCGGGGGTATCGAATTCCTGGCCGACGCGGACGCCAGCCGGACGCTGACCCTGAGCACGCAGGATCTGTCGCTCAGCGGCTCCAACATCACGCTGACGACGGCGATCGATCTGTCGTCGGTGACAAACGCCACGACGGCGCTGACACAGCTTCAGGCGAGCCTGGACAATGTGAACCAGTCGCTGGCCAATCTGGGCTCCGACCTGAAGAAGCTGGAGGCGCACAGCCAGTTCGTCCAGAAGCTTCAGGATGCGCTCACGGTCGGGGTCGGCAATCTGGTCGACGCGGACCTGGCCATCGAAAGCGCGAAGCTGCAGGCCCTTCAGGTGAAGCAGCAGCTGGGCGTGCAGGCGCTGAGTATCGCCAACGGCCAGCCACAGATCATCTTGAACCTGTTCCAGGGCTAGCAGCCGGGAATTTTCCGGACGGCGGCGGTCCCGGCGGGGCCGCCGCCTTCGTTTGCGCGGGCGCCGGCCGGACCGTAGTCTGGAGCCGTGGCGGACAAGGACGGCAAGAGCGAGCGGGAAAAGCGCCTGGCCGAGGCGCTGCGGCGCAATCTGCGCCGCCGCAAGGCGCCGCGCCCGGCGCGCGAAGACGCCGCCGACACCGCGCAGGAGAGCTGAGCGCGTGCGGGCGCCGGGCCTTCCTCTGACGCCGCGCGCAGGCTAAACGCGCCCTTCGCGGATACGGCGGACCCATGGATTCGATCAGAATTACCGGTGGACGGGCGCTGAGTGGCGCCATCCCGATTTCGGGAGCGAAGAACTCCGCCATCAAGCTGATGGCGGCCGCCCTGCTGACCGACGAAAAGGTCGTGCTGACCAATACGCCGCGGCTGCGCGACACGCGGCTGCTGGGCGAGCTGCTGGTCGATCTGGGCATGAGCGTGGACGACGGGACGCCCGGCGCGCTGACCCTGCATGCGCCGGAAATCACCTCCACCATCGCGCCCTATGACCGGGTGCGGAAGATGCGCGCCACGTTCAACGTGCTGGGCCCGCTTCTGGCGCGGGTTGGGCGCGCCGAGGTGTCGCTGCCCGGCGGCTGCGCCATCGGCGCCCGGCCGGTGGACCTGCATCTGGACGCGCTGACCCGGATGGGCGCGGCCATCGAACTGTCCCAGGGCTATGTGCGCGCCTTCGCCCCGGCGGGGCTGCGCGGGGCGCAGGTGAATTTCCCCTTCGTGTCGGTCGGCGCGACGGAGCATTCGATGATGGCCGCGGCCCTCGCCAAGGGCGAGACGGTTCTGGAGAACGCCGCGCGCGAGCCGGAGATCGGCGACCTGGCCGATTTCCTGAATTCCATGGGCGCGAAGATCGAGGGCGCGGGCACCCCGACCATCCGCATCCAGGGCGTGGAGCGGCTGAGCGGCATCACCCACGCCGTGGTGCCCGACCGGATCGAGGCCGGCGCCTACGCCATCGCCGCGGCGACGGCGGGCGGCGAGGTGACGCTGACCGGCATGAACCCGGCGCATCTGAGTGCGCTGTGGCCGCTGCTGCGCCAGGCGGGCGCCGACGTGACGCTGGCGGACACGACGGCGACCATCGCGCGCGATCCGGCGGCCCGGCCGCAGGCGGTGGATCTTGAGACCCAGCCCTATCCCGGCTTCCCGACCGATCTGCAGGCGCCCTTCATGGCGATGATGTGCATCGCCGACGGCGCTTCCATCGTGCGCGAGACGATTTTCGAGAACCGCTTCATGCACGCCAGCGAGCTGATGCGCATGGGCGCCCGGATCGACGTGAAGGGGCGGGAGGCCGTGGTGCGCGGCGTCGCCACCCTGCGCGGCGCGCCGGTCATGGCGACCGATCTGCGCGCCTCGGTCAGCCTGGTCATCGCCGGGCTGGCGGCCGAGGGCGAGACCCAGATCAGCCGCGTCTACCACCTGGACCGCGGCTTCGAGCGG
Source organism: uncultured Euryhalocaulis sp. (assembly GCA_913055605.1). Classification (GTDB taxonomy): domain Bacteria; phylum Pseudomonadota; class Alphaproteobacteria; order Caulobacterales; family Maricaulaceae; genus Euryhalocaulis. Next base: position 26,330 of record CAJXKJ010000030.1, read on the forward strand.
CTGGAGGAGAAACTGTCCGGCGCCGGGGCGGCGATCCGCCGGGTCAATGACGGCGGCGACGGGTCGGAGGAGGCGGCGGCGTGAGCGGCGGCCGGCCCGCCCCGACCGGCCTGCGCCTGCTGGCCGAGGACGAAGAGGACCTGAAAATCCTCTCCGCCGCGGTGCAGGACTCCATCCTGCGGCTGGGCGACCTGAATTTCGACGCCAGGGGCCGGGCCTTCACCGCGGCGCTGAACCGCTTCCGCTGGGAGGGCGAGCGGCCCGAACGGGTGCGCGCCATGCTGCGCTTCGACGGCGTGCTGGCCGCACGCAGCCAGAATCTGCGCCAGGGCGCGGACGAGGCGATCGTGGACCTGCTGGCGGTCGAGTTCGCGCCGGGCGAGCCGCCGGGCGGCGATATCCGCCTGATCCTGGCCGGGGGCGGGGAGATGCGCCTGGCGGTGGAGCAGATCGAGGCGCGGCTGATGGACGTATCCGACCCCTGGCCGGCGCGCCGCCGTCCGGAGCATGGCGACGGCTGAGGCCGCCGCAGACGAAGGCGGCCATCATCTGGTCGCCGTGCGGCTCGACTCCGCGTCGCTGGCCGCGACCAGCGCCGATTCGGAGCATGAGCGCCGGATCGCCATCTATGACCTGCTGCAGGACAATTATTTCCACCCGGTGGAGTCCGATCACGGCCCCTACGATCTGGAGCTTTCGCTGAGCGAGGGGCGGCTGGTCTTCCATGTCGCGCGCGACGGGGACGCCGAGGCGGCGCGGACCTATACGCTGTCGCTCGGCCCCCTGAAGCGGGTCATCAAGGACTATTTCCTGGTCTGCGAGTCCTATTACGAGGCGATCCGCACCGCCTCCGTCACCCAGATCGAAGCCATCGACATGGGCCGGCGCGGCCTGCACGACGAGGCGGCGGTCATCCTGCGCGAGCGCCTGAAGGGCAAGATCGAGATCGACGAGCTGACGGCGCGCCGCCTGTTCACCCTGATCTGCGCGCTGCAGCGCCGGGCGGGGCCGATATGACGGACCGGACGCCCGGCGCGGTGCTGTTCGCCTGCAATCTCAACGTAATTCGCTCCCCGATGGCGGCGGCGCTGCTGCGCGCCCATTCGGGCGGGCGCATCTATACCGCCTCCGCCGGGGTGCGCAGCGGGCGGGACGATCCGTTCGTCGCCGCGGTGATGCAGGAGATCGGCCTGGATCTGGGCGGGCACGTTCCGCACGATTTCGAGTCGCTGGGCGACCTCAATTTCGACCTGATCGTGTCCCTGACCCCGGAGGCGCATCACAAGGCGGTGGAGCTGACCCGCGCGGCGGACGTGGCCACCGAATACTGGCCGACGATGGACCCGACGCAGGAGGAGGGATCGCGCGACCGGCGGATCGCCGCCTACCGCGAATTGCGGCAGCAATTGTCGCGGCGGATCGCGGAACGATTCCCCCGTGTATCGACGTTTGCCGGTTGAGGCGCCATATAGGCGCCCAAAGCGGGGCGAAACTGTTTGAGGAGCCGTATGGCGAAGGAAGAATTGCTTGAGTTTCCGGGGGAAGTCACCGAACTCCTCCCCAATGCGACGTTCCGTGTGAAGCTCGAAAACGACCACGAAATCATCGCGCACACCGCCGGCAAGATGCGCAAGAACCGCATCCGCGTGCTGGCGGGGGACAAGGTCCTGGTCGAAATGACCCCCTATGACCTGACCAAGGGGCGCATCACCTATCGTTTCAAATAATCCGGAATGGACGGCGCACAGCGCCTGATCCTGGCCAGCGCCAGCCCGCGGCGGCTGAGCTTGCTGGGCCGGGTCGGCGTGGCGCCGGACGCGGTGCGTCCGGCCGATATCGACGAAACCCCGCTGGACGGCGAGACGCCGCGCCAGACCGTGGAGCGGCTGGCCGCGGCCAAGGCGCAGGCGGCGACGGCGGAGGCCGGTTGCGATGGGGCCTGGATCCTGGCCGCCGACACGATCGTCGCCGCCGGGCGGCGCATCCTGGGCAAGCCGGCGGACGCGGACGAGGCGCGCGCATTCCTGACGCTGCTGTCGGGGCGGCAGCACCGGGTGATGACGGCCGTCTGCCTGATCGCCCCGGACGGCAAGCAGAGCGCCCGGCTGAGCGAGACGTTTGTCCGCTTCAAGCGGCTGGAGGCGGCGGAGATCGACGCCTATCTCGAAAGCGGCGAATGGGACGGCAAGGCCGGCGCCTATGCGGTGCAGGGCATCGCGGAGGCCTTCGTCACGCGGCTGAACGGGTCCTGGTCCGGCGTGGTGGGCCTGCCGCTTTATGAGACACTGGCGCTGCTGCGGGGCGCCGGATACCGGGTGCAGCTTGCCCCGGCGGAGCCGCCGGCCCAGCCGACGCGCCAGCCCAAAGCCACCGAGGGCGGGTCATGAGCGCCAAATGCCCGATCTGCGAAAAGCCGGTTGCGCCGAAATACCGGCCGTTCTGCTCCCGCCGCTGCGCGGATGTCGATCTCGGCCGCTGGCTGAAGGGCGGCTATTCCATCCCCGGCGAACCGGCGGGGGAGGAGGACATGCAGGCCGCCGCCCGGCCGGACTCCCAGCGCCCGCGCGAGGCGGACGACGAGGACTGATCGCGGGGCCCCGTCCGGGCCTTTCGGCAGGCTGGCGTCGGTCCCCGCTTGCGGGCATGCTCCCCCCAAACAGAACCAAAACGGGGAGGAACATCATGAAAACCGCAGCCATCATTGCGTCCGCCGCGCTGTGCCTGACGTCCGCACTGGCGCCGGGCCTTGCCGCCGCCCAGTCCTATGCCGACGACCGGGCGATGATCGAGAACATGTCCAACCACTACATGGCCGCCGTCGACGCCGGCGACATCGACACGGTGATGGACACCTGGGCCGAGGACGGCGTGCTGGACTGGGTCGGCGGGGTCGAGAACGGCAAGGACGAAATTTTTGCCGCGATGAGCAATTTCGGCGGCGGCGCGGTGATGGGGAACATCCCCCCGAACGCGACCGAGCGGAAGCGCACGCGCCACCAGATCATCAATCACGTCATCGACGTGGACGGCGATACGGCGACCAGCTTCGCCTACTGGTTCGCGATGACCAACAACACCTCGCACGGCCAGGTCGAGATCCTGTTCATGGGCCACTATGAGGACGAGCTGGCGCGCATCGACGGCGAATGGAAGTTCAAGAAGCGGACCGTCTATAACGAGTCCCGCGACAACAAATCGCTGTTCTATCCGGGGCTGGGCGAGTCCGACCCCCGCGCCGCCGAATAGGCGTTTCCGCGAAGACCGCGAACGGGCCTCAGGCGACTGCGCCGGTGGCCTGTTCGCCCTTCGCCCAGGCGGCGGCCGCTTCCGGCTCCGCAAAGCTGCGCACGGTCCATGAGCTGTCCTTCATCAGCACGGTGAAGGCGTCGACCAGCATGTCGAACCGCCCGTCGCTGACGAAGGCCATGCGCAGGCCGGGGGTGGACAGGGTCTGGCCGTATTCGAAGGCGCCCAGCGTCTCCAGCTGTTCGATGGTCACCTCGGCGCTTTCCACCGATCGCACGTCGATGATCTTGTAGCGCGCGGTGTCGGCGCGCGGATCGCTGGAATAGCTGAAGACGCAACCCTGCAATTCTTCCAGCGTGACGACGCCGGACAGGCGGTATTCCACGCCGTCCTCGCCCCAGCTCGTGTCGATCGTCATGAAGCCTCCTGCCTCAGCAGGGGCGTCCCGCCGCTCTCTTCCGTCATCGTGCGGAAATCCCCGTCCCCGCAAAGACCGTAGCGCCGCGTTGGACGCGCTCAATAGGTATAATGCCGGGGGTATCGGTCGCCCTGTCATCGATCCGTGAAATCGTGCCGGGTTGCTTTGTGGTAGACTGGCTACCGGTTTCCGGAAAACGGCTTCGGGGGAGGCGGCGGATGAAAATTGCGCTCTTTGCGGGGGCGGCGACGGCCGCTGTCCTGCTGATGCAGATCGAGATCGTTCCCGCGCCCCGCCCGGCGGCTTCGGGCGCGACGGCGGACGCCGCCGCGCGGGCGCTGGACCCGCTGCTGCTGGCGCGCAGCCTGTGCGGCGGGCCGGGGCAGGACGGGTTCGCCCAGCGGCGGGCGCTGTTCCTGCGCGCCGCCGGCGCCTACGCCCAGTCCCAGGGGCTGGGTTCGGGCGGGGTGGTTCCGGCCTCTCCGGGCCTCGGCAATTCCGGCCTGCAGATCACGACGGAAAGCGACGCGGCGCAGGCGCGGTTCACCGAGGGGCTGCGCTGGGCGAACGCCTTCAATCACGGCGCGGCGGTGCAGGCCTTCCGCGCCGCGCAGGCGGCCGACCCGGACTGCGCCATGTGCTTCTGGGGCGAGGCCTGGGCGCTGGGCCCCAACATCAACGCCCCGATGCCGCCGGAGGCCTATGCGCCGGCCTGGGCGGCCCTGCAGAAGGCGCAGGCGCTGGCGGACGGGACCAGCGAGCTGGAGCGGGCGCTGATCGCCGCGCTGGCGGCCCGCTATGCGCCGGAGGCGCCGGCGGACCGCGCGCCGCTGGATCTGGCCTATGCGGAGGCGATGAACGCCGCGGCCGACCGGTTCGCGGACAATGACGAGGTCCAGGCCATGGCCGTGGAGGCCGGCATGGACACCCAGGCCTGGGATTACTGGGAATATGGCGGGGTGACGCCCAAGGGGTTCACCGCGTCCAACCTGCGGCGGCTGGAGACGGTGCTGGCGCGCAATCCGGCGCACGCGGCCTCCATCCACCTCTATATCCATATGACGGAGGCCTCGACCGACCCGTGGCGGGCGGAGCCGTTCGCCGAGCGTCTGGCGGGCCTCGCACCCGCCGCCGGCCATCTGGTCCACATGCCGGCGCATGTCTATTACCGGATCGGGCGGTTCGGGGATTCCATCCAGACCAATCTGGCGGCGATCAAGGCGGACGAGGCGTTCTTCGAACAGGCGGGGGATGCCGCCGATCCGTTCTACCGCTACGGCTACTACCCCCATAACGTCCATTTCGTGCTGACCTCCGCCCAGCGGGCGGGCGACGCCGAAACGGTGCGCGAGTTCGGGCCGAAGCTGGACGACGTTCTGCCGATGGAGATGGCCGCGGCGGCGCCGGCCCTGATGCCGATCAAGATCGCCCCGATCCTGGCGCTGGCGCGCTATGGCGACCCGGCGGAGGTGCTGGCGGCCGAGGTTCCGGCGGACGCCCCGCCGCTGGCGCAGGCGGCCTGGGCCTATGCCCGGGGCGAGGCCGCCGCGCGGGCGGGGAACGTTGCCGGGGCGCGGGCCGAGGCGGCGCGCCTGACCGCCATGGCCGCCGACCCCGTGTTTGCGGAAATGGGGGCGCCTACGCCGGACGTGCTGGAGCTGATGCGCCTGACCGTGTTCGGCCGCGCGGCGATGGCGGAGCAAGACTGGCCCGCGGCGGTGCGATGGTTCGAGGCGGCGGCGGCGCGGCAGGACATGCTGCCCTATATGGAGCCGCCCTACTGGCACTATCCGGCGCGCCAGAGCTTCGCGGCCGCCCTGCTGCTGGACGGCCAGGTCGCGCGGGCGGAGCAGGAATTCTACCGCACGCTGGTCCAGTATCCGGACAATGGATGGGCCTATTGGGGACTGGCGCAGGCGCGCCGGGCGCGCGGCGACGACGCGGGCGCGGAGCTGGCCATGACGCAGTTCGCCCGCGCCTTTCTGGGCGACGAAAGCGCGATCACGCTGGCGGGCCTGTAGGCCGGTCTGCGCGGAGGTCTTTGGGGGGCGGGGAGATGGTGCCCAGGGGCGGAATCGAACCACCGACACGCGGATTTTCAATCCGCTGCTCTACCAACTGAGCTACCTGGGCGCCGCTAAGCCCGGACGGGCCGGGCCGCGAGAGCCGCGCTTATAAAAGAGGCGCCGCCGGGTGTAAACGAGGCAATGCGGCGAAAGCGGCCCCCTTCGGCCGCCTAGACCGCCTCGCCCAGCACGACGGCCAGCGGCCCCTCGGTCTGGACGATGCGCAGGGTCTTGAAGCCGTTGGCCTCCAGCATCCGCTCGTACTGGCCGCGCGTGCGCTCGCGCCCGCCGGCGGCGGCCAGCATGATGATGTCCACCACCATGGCGCTGTGCAGGGCCGGGGTGTCGGGCAGGATTTCCTCGATCACGAACAGCTTGGCGCCGCGCGGCGCGGCCTTGCGGACGGCGGCCAGGATCGCGTTCGCCTCCGGATCGTCCCAGTCATGGATGATGTTGGACAGGATATAGGCGTCGGCCTCCGGCAGGTCGTCGGTCAGGAAGCTGCCGGGGCGTTTTTCGATGCGGTCGCGGTCCGGCGCGGCGGCCACCACGTCCGGCAGGTCGAACAGGATTCCCTGCGTGTTCGGCGCGTCCTCCAGCAGGGCGGCCAGGATATGGCCGCGCCCGCCGCCGATATCGGCGACGCGGGCGAATTCCGACACGTCCAGCACCGGGCGGATGGTCGCGATCTCCCCGTGCGACTTGGCGGTCATCGCCTCGTCGAAGATGCGGCCGTCCTCCGGATTCTCCGCGCAATATTCCCAGATGCTCTGGCCGAGCGCCGATTCGATGCCGGTGCGGCCGGTCTTCACCGATTCGGACAGGGCGCCGGCGGCGTCCCACATCGCCTGGCTGCCAATCATGCGGATGAAGGCGCGCAGGGAGCGGGGGTGATCCTCTTTCAGGAATTCGGACAGCGTGGTGTGGGCCCAACCGCCGCCGCGACGCTCGAACACGCCGTGCGCGGCCAGCAGGCGCATCATGCGCTGCAGCGCGTCGGGATGGGCGCCGACCCTGGCGGCCAGATCCTCGATCGCCATCGGCTCCTCCCCCAGGACGTCGGCGACGCCCAGCTCCGCCACGATGTGGCAGCAGCGCGGCGCGAAGTGGCCGGTGGACAGCACGAAGAAGGCTGCCTCGGGGGGCATTTCCATGTCGTTCTCCCGCGACGTTTCGCGCGCGACTATGCCCGCGCCGTTGCGCCGCCGCAATGAAACGGAAAGAGCCGGATCACGTCCAGCCGGTCGGGTCTATTCGCCTGTGGAATCCCCGAGGCCGAGGGCGTGGGCCATGACGTGGTAGAGATAATTCTGCTCCACCGTGCCGGAGACCAGATGCGCCCAGGGGCCGGAGGCCCGCACCGCCACGTCCTCGCCCGCATGGGGAGCGGAGCCCATCGGGATCAGCGCCGGCTGATGGAAATCGAGGCCGGTCGTGTCGACCTCGCTCAGGTCGGCGCGGGGGCCGTCTTCGCCGCCCGGGCCGCCGGCATAGGTGAGGGTGGTGTAGGGCAGCCCGTCCGAGCCGGTGGCCAGCGTGCCGCCGACATAGCGCGACAGGCCCAGGATCGGCTCGCCGCGCGCGGCGTAGCCGTTGATGACCATGCCGTGGCTGTGGTCGGCGGTGACCAGGATCAGCGTGTCCGCGGGATCGGTCATTTCGAGCGCCGCGGCGACCGCGTGGTCCAGCGCCATCGTTTCGTTCAGGGCGTGACCGGCCATGCCGGCGTGGTGGGCGTGGTCGATCCGGCCGCCTTCCACCATCAGCACGAAGCCGTCGGGGTCGCGCTGCAGCATGGCGATGGCCTTGCGGGTCATCTCCTCCAGCGAGGGCTCGCCGCCGGCGTCGGCGGGGCGGTCGCCCTCGTATTCCATATGGCTGCGCTCGAAGAGGCCCAGGAGGTGGCCGGTCGTTTCGGGATCGGCCGCGGCGAACTGCGCCTCGTTCCAGACATAAATGCGGTCGTCGCCGCCTTCGGCCCATTCGTCGGCAAGATCGCGCCCGTCCAGCCGCTCGCCGCCTTCCTCGGTGTCTTCGGGGTCGAACGTGCTTTCCGACAGGAAGGCGGAGCGGCCGCCGCCCAGCATCACCTCGAACCCGTCGCCGTGGGACCATTCGATCAGCTGCAGCGCGATGTCCTTGCAGCCCGCTTCGCGCGCTTCCGCGGGCATGTCCGCGTCGGACTCCCAGTCGCGGTCCGCGACATGAGCGTAGGTGGAGGCCGGCGTGGCGTGGGTGATGCGGGCGGTGGAGACGAAGCCGGTGGCCAGGCCCGCATCCTCCGCCGTTTCGAACAGGGTGGCGGGCGCATGGCCTTTGGAGGCCTCGCAGTCGCCCGGCGGCACGGTCTGGTCGACGCCGACCACGCCGTTGCGCGTCTTCACCCCGGTCGTCAGGGCCGTGGCCGTCGGCGCCGAATCGGCGATCTGGGAATCGGAGGTGTAGGTTTTTACGAGGCCGGTCCAGGGCAGGGTGTCCATCGTGGTGACGAAGGATTCGCCGTCCACCCCGCCGGCCTGGCCCTGATAAATGCGCCCGGCGGTCAGCGTGCTGACGCCCATGCCGTCGCCCACGAACAGGATCACGTTCTTCGCCCGGCCTGTGTTGGGCTGGACCGCCAGGCGCTGGGCCAGCGCGGTCTGCGCGGCCTGGAAATAGCTGTCATCGGCCTGGGAGGCGTTCTGGGCGAGGGCCGGAGCGGCGGCGAGGACGGCGGCGGCGGTAAGCAGGCGGCGGCGCATGGCGGATCCGTTTCAGCTGGTTGTGGGCGCTGTTTAGACCCCGCTTATAACACCGGGGTAACAGGCGCCGACACGCCGCAGGCGCATGGCCCCACTCAAAAAAGGCCGGGCAAAAGAAAACGGCCGGCGCGCGGGCGCCGGCCGTAAACTTTCGCGGATGGTCCGTGCGGATCAGTCGGCGCCGGTGACGTTGCCGATCTGGGTTCCGTCCGGCGTCATGACCGCGGTCACATAGCCGCCGTCG
>CAJXKJ010000031.1 GCA_913055605.1 uncultured Euryhalocaulis sp.
GCGGGCACGACAAAGCCCGAACGCCAGACATTCGTCCGGGGGCCAAGGCCCTGCCGGACCGCAACGGGCCCAGCAAATGGGTCGGAGAAGAAACGCGATGAGGCGCGACGCGGCACTGATGGGAGATGACGTGGGGCAGAAACCCCCGCGCAGCCTGCGTGCAGCCGCGCCATTGCTCGCCCAGACAAGTCACCCTTTATCCGCGACCGCTCCCCCCGGGGCGGCGATCGCGCGTGCGGGTGCAATGAGATACAATGGCAAAGAAAATGCTTATCGATGCGACCCATGCGGAAGAAACCCGCGTGGTGGTCGTGGACGGCAACAAGGTCGAAGAGTTCGACTTTGAGTCGGAGAACAAACGCCAGCTTGCTGGCAACATCTACCTTGCAAAAGTAACCCGGGTCGAACCGTCGCTTCAGGCGGCGTTCGTAGACTATGGCGGCAACCGCCATGGCTTCCTGGCCTTTTCGGAGATTCATCCCGACTACTACCAGATCCCCTTCGAGGACCGGCAGAAGCTGATCCAGGAAGAGGAGAAGGAAGCCGAGGCGGTCGAGGACGAGGACGAGGAAGACGCCGAATCCGCCGAGGGCGAGGCCGAATCGGGCGCCGAAGCCGGCGCTGAGGAGGCCGAGGCCGAAGAGGAAGCCGCCGAGATCGCCGAGCAGGCGGCCAAGCGCCGCCGCCGGGCGCTGCGTTCCTACAAGATCCAGGAAGTCATCAAGCGCCGTCAGGTGCTGCTGGTGCAGGTCGTCAAGGAAGAGCGCGGCAACAAGGGCGCGGCGCTGACCACCTATCTGTCGCTGGCCGGCCGCTATTGCGTGCTGATGCCGAACACCAGCCGGGGCGGCGGCATCTCCCGCAAGATTTCCGACAACGCCGACCGCAAGCGGCTGAAGGAAGTCGTGGAGAGCCTGAACCTGGCCGAGGGGATGGGCGTCATCATCCGCACCGCCGGCTTCTCCCGCACCAAGGCGGAGATCAAGCGCGACTACGAATATCTGCTGCGCCTGTGGGAGCGGATCCGGGAAGAGACGCTGAAATCGGCGGCCCCTGCCCTGATCTATGAGGAAGGCAACCTCATCAAGCGCGCGATCCGCGACCTGTACGACAAGGATTTCGAATCCATCCTGGTCGAGGGCGACGAGGCCTATCGCCAGGCCAAGGACTTCATGCGTGTGCTGATCCCGAGCCACGCCAAGAAGGTCCAGCCCTACAAGGACCGCATCCCGCTGTTCATGCGCCAGCAGGTCGAGACCCAGATCGACCAGATCTATCAGCCGGTCGTCCAGCTGAAATCCGGCGGCTATCTGGTGATCAACCAGACCGAGGCGCTGGTGGCGATCGACGTGAACTCCGGCCGCTCCACCCGCGAACGGAATATCGAGGCGACCGCGCTGAAGACCAATCTGGAGGCCGCCGACGAGGCGTGCCGCCAGATGCGCCTGCGCGACCTCGCCGGCCTGATCGTGATCGACTTCATCGATATGGAGGAGAACAAGAACAACCGCGCGGTCGAAAAGCGGATGCGCGATGCGCTGAAGGCCGACCGCTCGCGAATCCAGATCGGCAAGATCAGCCAGTTCGGCCTGCTCGAAATGTCGCGCCAGCGCCGCCGGGCGAGCGTGTTCGAAGGGTCCACCGAAGTCTGCCCGCATTGCGCCGGCACCGGCTTTGTCCGGTCCAGCCGCTCCGCCGCGCTGCACGTCCTGCGCGCGCTGGAGGAAGAGGCCCTGAAGAAGCGCTCGGCCCTGGTCCGGGTGAAGACGCCGGGCGAAGTGGCGCTGTATTTGCTGAACGAAAAGCGCGGGGAGCTGCAGCTGTTCGAAAGCCAGTTCGGCATGTGCGCGCATATCGAGGTCGACCCCTCGCTGACCCCGCCGGACTTCAAGCTGGAACGCCTGGAGGCGCTGAGCGCCAAGGACGCCGAGGCCGACGAGCCCGAGGAAGCAACCGACGCCAACGCTTCGGACTCCGGCGACTCGTCCGAGGGCTCGGGGTCCGGGGGCGGACGCCGCCGCCGGCGCCGGCGCGGACGCCGCTCGTCCGAGGATCGGGCGAATGAGGAGACCAACACGGCCTCCGAAGAGTCGAACGACGCCGAGGACGAGGCGGACGCCGACTCGGCATCCGAGGCGGGCGCGGACTCGGGCGACGACACCGACAGCGACGGTCAGCCGAAGCGCAAGCGCCGACGCCGGGGACGGCGCGGCGGGCGTGGGCGCCGCCGGCGCGAGGGCGATGCCGACGCGAGCTCCGACAGCAATTCCGACGGGGACTCCGAGGACGACTCCGACGACAGCCAGGCCGAAGGCATGGAAGTCGTGGAGCCGCAGCAGGACGAAGCCCTGACCGCGACCGACACCTCCAAGCCGGAGGCCGAAGCGGAAGCCGACGACGCCGAAAGCGAGCCGGAAGCCGAGGCCCCCGAAGCCGAGGCGGAAGAAAGCCGGGAAGACCCGGACGCCGGCGACCGCGAGGAAGCCGAGGCGGAGGCCGAAGAGGCCGCGGCCGAGGACGCTGCGGAAGAGGTGGAAGAGGCGGACGCCGAACCGGAACCGGCGGCCGAGGCGGAGGTCATCGACTTCCCCGAAACCGCCACCGCGGCGCCGGAGCCCGCCCCGGCGGAAGACAAGCCGAAACAGCCCGCCAAGCGCGGCTGGTGGCAGAAGCGCGGGGCCGACTAGGCCCCGCCATTCTCCCCTAGGGGTCTGTCAGGAGCTGGGGCTCAGTCAGTTCTGGCCCACTTAGTTCTGGGCGAGGGAGCGGACGAGCAGCGATCCGCGGCGATTGATCACGATCTGGATCTGCGCCGCGGATTCGGCCTGCGCGGCCTCCACGCGGCGCTCGGCCTCGGCCAGATTGGAAATCGGCTCCCAGGCGATTTCCTCGATCACGTCGCCCTCGCGCACCTTGCCGGCCGCGTCGCTGTTCTCGTCGACCGCGACCACCACCACGCCGCGCACGTCCGGCGCCAGGCGCAGGCGTCCGCGGTCGGCATTGGTCAGAGGGGCCAGCGTCATGCCCAGAAGCTCCGCCGTCTGCGGTCCGGAATCGCGGTCCCGCTGGCGGGGCGCGGGCGCCGGGGTATCGGATTCCAGCTCCTGAACCGTGACGCGCGTACGCTCGCGGTCGCCATCCCGCAGATATTCCACCTGAACCGTCTCGCCCACCGTGGTCTGGGCGACGACGCGCGACAGTTCGCGGGAGTCCGCGATCTCCACGCCGTTGAAGGACAGGATGACGTCGTCTTCCTGCAGACCGGCTTCGTCCGCCGGGCCGTCCTCTGTCACCGTGGTGACGATGGCGCCCGCCGCCTCGTCCAGGTCGAACTCCTCAGCCACCGCCCGGGTGACGTCCAGCGTGGCCACGCCCAGCCAGCCGCGGCGGGTGACCCCGTATTCCAGAAGCTGCGCCACAACCGGCGCGGCGATATTGGACGGGACGGAAAAGCTGATGCCGACATTGGCGCCGGTCGGCGACAGGATGGCGGTGTTCACCCCGATCACCCGGCCGTCCATGTCGAACAGCGGCCCGCCGGAATTGCCCCGGTTGATCGCCGCGTCGGTCTGGATGAAGTCGTCGTAGAGGCCGGCCTGGATGTCGCGATTGCGGGCCGAGATGATGCCGGCGGTCAGCGTGCCGCCCAGGCCGAACGGGTTGCCGATGGCGACGACCCAGTCGCCGACCTCGGCCGCGTCGGAATCGCCGAACTCGACCGCCGGCAGCGGATCGTCGGACACCACGCGCAGCACGGCCAGGTCCGTGGCCGGGTCGGTGCCCACGATTTCCGCCTCCAGGCTGGAGCCGTCGACGAAATTGACCACGACCTCATCCGCGCCCTCGATGACATGGTTGTTCGTGACGACCACGCCCTCGGCGTCGATGACGAAGCCAGAGCCCAGCGAGTTGGCCACGCGGTCGCCGCCCGGCCCGCCGAAGAAATCGTTGAACCGCTCCAGCGGCGAATCCGGCGGGAATTCCGGCAGGCCGTTGCTGTAGGTCACGGTCTGCTGGGTGGAGATGTTCACCACCGCAGGCGCGAGCTGTTTGGCGAGCTCGGAGAAGCTTTCGGGGCCCCCGCGCTGGGCCATCGCCGGCGCGGCGGCCACACACAGGGCGGCCACACACAGGACGGGGGCGGAGAGAACGGCGAGTCTGGGCAATTCAGGCGCTCTCGAACGGCAAATCAGTATGCAATCATGCAATTTCAAAGGTTCAGCCCGCAAGGCGCCGCGCCAGCCAGATCAGCAGCGCGCCCGCCGCCAGAGCCACAACACCCGCCCCGCGCAGGCGTTCCGGCCCCTGTTCGGAGGCCTCGCGCGCGAACCGGGCCATCGCGGCGGGGAACAGGGCGTAGGCCACCCCCTCCAGCGCCACGGCTACGCCGAGGCCGAACAGAATCAGCGCGCCGGGACCTATTGTCCGGCTCCCCCGCCCTGGCTGGAGAAGTAGCGGAAGAAGTCGGAATCCGGCGACAGCACGATGGTCGTGCCCTCGTCGATCGCCGTCTCATAGGCCTGCATGGACCGATAGAAGGCGAAGAACTCCGGATTGCGGGTATAGGCGTTGGCGTAGATCTGGGTCCGCCGGGCGTCGCCCTCACCGCGCACGGTCTCCGATTCCTCCCGCGCCTGGGCCAACAGGACGGTGACGTCCCGGTCAGCAGACGCGCGGATACGGCGCGCCTCTTCCTCGCCATTGGCGCGGATTTCGGCGGCGCGCTGCTGCCGCTCGGTCTCCATCCGGGTGTAGACGCGTTCGGCGTTCTGTTCCGGCAGGTCAGCCTGGCGGATGCGGACGTCGACGATCTCCACGCCCAGCCGGTCGTCATTGGCCTGGGCGTTCACTTCGTTCCGCACCGCCTGCATCAGCGCGGCGCGCTGGCCGGAGATGATGTCACCGGATTCCTGGGCGCCGAGGATCCGGCGCAGGCTGGCTTCCATATAGTCCTGCATCTGGCTGCGCGCGCCATCGACGCTTTGCACGGCCTGATAGAAGAGCAGCGGATCGGTGATGCGGTAGCGGGCGAAGGCGTCCACGACCAGGCGCTCCTGGTCCGCGGCGATCACTTCCTGTTCCGGGAAATCCAGCTCCAGCAGCTTGCGGGAGAAGATCAGCGCCCGGTCCCAGGGCATCTTCACCTTCAGGCCGGGGTCTTCCTCGCTGCTGCTCCAGGCGTTTTCGACCCGGATGGGCTCGCCGAAGCGCAGGACCAGAGACTGGCTGTACTGGTTCACGACGAACAGCATGGTGGAGGCCAGAATCGCGGCCACCAGCACCACGCCGATGAGAACGAACAGAGGAATCCGCATTATTGGCCGCTCCCCTGACGGTTGCGCTGGGTCAGCTGGTCGAGCGGCAGATAGGGGATGACCCCTTCGCCAGCGTCGCTGTCCAGCATGATCTTGTCGGAGCGCGCCAGAAGCTGCTCCAGCGTCTCCAGATACATGCGCTGGCGCGTGACCTGGGGCGCCTGCTCGTATTCTTCGAGAACGGAGACGAAGCGGTTCGCCTCGCCGTTTGCGTCGGCCACGACCTGTTCGCGATAGGCCTCGGCCTCCTGCACGATGCGGGCGGCGTCGCCGCGCGCTTCCGGCACCACGCGGTTGCGGTAGGCGGTCGCCTGGTTGATCGCGGTCTCGGCGTCCTGGGCGGCGTTCACGACGTCGCGGAACGCCTCGATCACGCGCATAGGCGGATCGGCCTTCTGCAGCTGGACCTGACGGATCTGGATGCCGGCGCCGTATTCGTCGAGCGTCGTCTGGATCAGGTCGCGGGCGTCCTGCTCCACGATCTGGCGGCCGCGGGTGATGATCGGCTCCAGCTGGTTGTTGCCGACGACCTCGCGCATCGCGCTTTCGGCCACGGCCTTCACCGTGTCTTCCGGATTCTCGACATTGAACAGGAAGTTCTTGGCGTCGCTGATGACCCAGAACACCGAGAAATCGATGTCCACGATATTCTCGTCCTGCGTCAGCATCAGGCTTTCGGGCTGGACCTCGCGGGAGCCGCCACCGCGGACGGTCTCGAAACCGATGTCCACGCGCTGGACCCGGGTGACCTCCGGCGTGAAGGACCGCTCCACCGGCCAGGGCAGGTGATAGCGCAGGCCCGGCGGGGTCGTGCGGTCATACTGGCCGAAGCGCAGTACGACGCCCTCTTCCTGGGCCTCCACGAAATAGATGCCGGTCAGCGCCCAGCCCAGTAGGACGACGACCGCGAAGACCGCCGCGGCCAGGCCGCTGACGCCCTTGCCGCCGCCGCCGCCGCGGAACCGGTCCCGCACATTGCGCAGCGCCTGATCGATGTCCGTCGTGCCGGAGCCGCGCGGACGACGCGGCCCGCCGGGCGGCGGAGTGCCCCAGGGGTTCTTGCGGCCGCCGCCGCCGTTTCCGCCATTGGAGCCCCCGCCCCAGGGGCCGCCATTATTCGCATTGTCGTTCCAGGGCATCGGCCGGGTGTGCGCCTTTCCTCGAAGCTCGGTTGGGCCGAGTTGTGACGGTATTGGGGTTCCGGATCAAGCGCGCCGCCCCGCACAGCGGCGTGACCGGCCCGGCCCCGCGAAAAAATCGGAGCGGAAGGGGAACCGGGGCAGGATGGTTTCGCGTTAGAGTGGGCAAGCCATGGCAATGCTGTTCCCCCGGGAGACTTCCGCATGAGAAAGCGCAAACACGACGACACGACCCTGATCCTGGCCGGGGGGCTTGCCGCCGCCCTGCTGGGCGCGAGCGCGGCGAGCTCCTTTGTCTGGTTGCGCCAGAACCCGGGCGAGACCGCGCGGGCCCATCGCCACCGGGCCACCAAATTCACCGCCTTCGCCTTCGGCGTGGCCGGCGCGCTGGGCGCGGCGGCGGCCACGGCCCTGCTGGGCCCCAAGGCGGCCGGCGAAAAGGACTGGCCGCATCTGCTGGAGCACCTGACCGACAATGTCAGCGACCTGAGCAAGCGGATCGACAAGCTGCGGCCCTGAGCCGCCGTCAGGCCCGGTCCAGCACACGCAGGCGCCAGGGCGGCTCTCCGTTTCCGCCGCCCGGCTCCGACGTGGTTTCGGTCCAGTGCGATTCATCGAACGGCGGGAAGACGACGTCTCCCGCCGCTTCCATGTCGACCTCGGTCAGATACATGCGGTCGGCATGCGGCATGGCCAGGTCGAACAGCGCGACCCCGCCGATCACCGTCATTTCGTCCGCACCGATCTGTTCGGCCAGTTCGCGCCCGCGCGCCAGCATCGGGGCGAAATCGTTGAAGACCTCCGCCCCGCCGGCGGCGAAGTCCGGATCGCGGGTCAGCACCAGGCAGGGGCGGCCCGGCAGCGGCTTTTTATAGAGCCCGTCCCAGGTCTTGCGCCCCATCAGGCACGGCTTGCCCATGGTCAGCCGCTTGAACAGCGCCATTTCGGACGGGATATGCCAGGGCATCGCGCCCTGATTGCCGATCACGCCGTTACGGGCGCGCGCGACCACGAAAGCGAGTTTCGGTCCGGCGCTCATACCGCCACCTTCGCCTTGATGTGCGGGTGCGGGTCGTAATTTTCCAAGGTGAAGTCCTCATACGCGAAGCCGAACAGGTCCGTGACCGCAGGATTGAGGCGCATCGCGGGCAAGGGCCGCAGCGTGCGCGACAGCTGCTCCCGCGCCTGGTCGACATGGTTCAGATACAGATGCGCGTCGCCGAACGTGTGCACGAAATCGCCCGGCTTCAGCCCCGCCGCCTGGGCCGCCATCATCGTCAGCAGGGCGTAGGAGGCGATGTTGAACGGCACGCCCAGGAAGATATCGGCGCTGCGCTGATAGAGCTGGCAGGACAGCCGGCCGTCCGCCACATGGAACTGGAACAGGCAGTGGCAGGGCGGCAGGGCCATCTCGTCCACCTCCGCCGGGTTCCAGGCGCTGACCAGCAGGCGGCGCGAATGTGGATTGGCGCGGATCTGGTCCATCACATTGGCCATCTGGTCGATCGTGCGGCCGTCCGGCGCGGCCCAGCTGCGCCACTGCTTGCCATAGACGGGGCCCAGCTCCCCCGTCTCCGGGTCCGCCCATTCGTCCCAGATGCTGACCCCCCGCTCCTGCAGCCAGCGCGCATTGGTGTCGCCGCGCAGGAACCAGAGCAGTTCATAGATGATGGACTTCACATGCAGTTTCTTGGTGGTGACCAGCGGAAAGCCGTCCGACAGGTCGAACCGCAATTGCCGCCCGAACAGGCCCAGCGTGCCGGTGCCGGTCCGGTCGGACCGCTGTACGCCGTTGTCCAGCGCGTCGCGCAGAAGGTCGAGATACTGCCGCATCGAGTCGCATTGTATAGGCGATGGTCCGGCCGGGGACGAACTGTGGCGCCGCTACTTCAAATTAACCGCCCAAAGCCCTATATGGATGCTGTCCGTTTCGGCGGACTATGGCGATAAACGCGCACGTAATAAGCGGACTGGACGCGGGTGCGATTCCCGCCGGCTCCACCAAAAATCCCGGGTCAGGGTCCGGGACTTCTGATGGGGCCGATCAGGATCGACAGACGTGTAAAGGTGTTTGCTTTCGCCCGCACGGTGCTGCGTTAAAAGCCCATACATCAGAGTTGCCAATGACAACTTTGCTGAAGAGGTCGCTCTCGCTGCGTAACGCAGCGCGAGTATCTCGCACTTAAGCCCTGACCGGTTAGCTCGGTCAGGCGGGGCTCGGGGGCGCCTGGCAACAGAAGCCCCCTCTTCTCTTCCCCGCCCTGTTTTTCTTGTCCGCCATAATTGTCACAGGCGCATATCTTGCGCAGCGGCTGCAACCTGCAGCAATTGACTGCGGCTCACCGCCCGCTACCTTCCGCTGTCCTGAGGGGACATGGATGCTCAATGGGGGGAGCATGCCGACCGATCTGATGCGCTATGACGTCATGGCGCGCGAAGCGCTGCGCGGCGTCGTCAAGCATGCGCTGAAGCGCGTGGCGCGTGAGGGCCTGCCCGGCCAGCACCATTTCTATATTACGTTCGCGACGACCGCGCCGGGCGTGGATATCGATCCCGAGCTGCTGGACAAATATCCCGAAGAGATGACGATCGTTCTGGAGCACCAGTTCTGGGAGCTGCAGGCGAACGACGACGCCTTCGAGGTGACGCTGAAATTCGGCGGGGCGCCGAAATATCTGCGCATCCCCTATGCCGCGGTCACCCGCTTCCACGATCCGAGCGTCGGATTCGCCCTGCAGTTCGGGGACGACGGCGCGGGCGCCGCGCCGGGCGGCAAGCCCAAGGCGGACGGCGCGGACAAGACGGCGAAGGCCGGCGCCAAAGACGCGCCCGAAGGCCAGGACGACGCGCCGGTTCCGGCCGAGGGCGGCTCGGTCGTGTCGCTGGACGCGTTCCGCCGCAAATAAGTTGCCGCGTTCAGGTCTGGTCGGCTTCGGACAGGAACCGGTCCTCCGCCGCGCGCATGCGGGCGTTGACCCCGACCAGCACGGCGGTCGACCAGCCGATCAGGACGAAGCCGTTCACCCCCTCCACCGCCGACAGGATGCGCCACTGGCTGTCCAGCACGACGTCGCCATAGCCGACCGTGCTGAACGTCGCGGTGGCGAAATACAGCGCCGATTCCAAATCGTGGAACTCCCCCAGCGCCAGATAGGCCAGGGCGTAGACCCAGATCTCCACCGCGTGCAGGCCGATCAGGCCGAGCACGCTGACCAGGACCAGCGCGCCCTGCCGCCAGAGGGCAGTGGCTGGCCCCGCGCGCTCCAGCCGGGCGCGCATGGTGGACAGGATGGCGGTGATGCCCAGGAAGTGGATCGTGACGGTGATCACCACCAGGGCGCAGGACAGCAGGAGGACATGTGCGAGCATCATCGGCGCCGATCATAGCGCGGCGTCTCCTTGCGCACAGGACCCCGGGGCGGCCTGATGCGTTGTTGAAAATGCGGGCGACAGACCCGCCGTTTGAACCATGGGGAGATTCCAGATGAGCAACACAATGCGCGCGGCCGCCGTAGCCGCGATCCTGTCCACGACCGCCTTGGCGGGGGCCGGCGATGGCCCAGGACTATCCGGACCGGCTGGGGACCTGGCAGGACCGGGCGCTGATCACCGAGACGCTGCAGCGCTATGTGCAGGGCTTCGACAAGAACGACCCGCAGCTGTTCGCCAGCGCCTTCGCCGCCGACGGGGTGTTCGAATATAATGACGACACGTTTACGGGGCAGAACGAGCTGGCCGCCTTCATCGCCGCGCGCAATGAGGGCCGGGCCGAGCGGGAGGCCGCGGGCGCATCGGACCCCAGCGCCCGCCTGTTCCACGTCATGACCAATTCGGTCATCACCTTCCAGGACGAAACCCACGCCACGCACAGCGCCTATGGCATCACGGTCGGCCGCACGACGGGGGAGACGCACCTGTCCAGCTCGGGGTCCTATGAGGACACGCTGGAGAAGATCGGCGGCGAATGGGTGATTACGCGGCGGGTGCTGGAGCAGCTGCCGGTCTTCGTTCCCGCTCCGGTGGAGTAAGGGCCGAAACGCTCAGGCGGCGAGCGACAGGAAGCGGCGCTCGGCCTGTTCGGCCAGGCGCAGCAGGCCGGGCGTGCGGATCATGCGGCGCGCCTGGTCCAGCGTAACCCAGCGGCGCTTGCGCTCGCCGCGCTCGGGCCAGGTCTCGTGCTCGTCAGAGACGATCAGGACATACATCTCCACCTCCGCCAGCTCGGTCCGGGCGCGGACGCGGCGGGTGCGATAGGCGCCGATGGGGGCGTCCGCGATCGCGCCGGAGACGCCGGCCTCCTCATAGGCCTCGCGCGCCGCGGCGCGGCCGGCGGATTCGCCCGGATCCAGATTGCCCTTGGGGAAGATCCAGCGCCCGGTGCGGCGCGAGGTGACCAGCAGGAGCTGAAGTTCGCCCCCCGCAAACCGGCAGGGAATGGCCCCGACCTGGCGCAGCGCGGGGGCCGGAGCGGCGGCGTCCGAAGCGGCGGAGGCGGGATCGCGCCGCAGTCTGGCGAGGGCTTCACGCATGGAAATCCTCCACAGTCCTGTGGACCGGTCTGTGGATAAGGCAGATTTCATGGTTAAAAAGTCCTTAGCCGCCCGCCGCTTATCGAATGTGACGTTTTCACGAAGCTTTTGCAACACGCCGGGTTTCGAACCCGTAAGCGCCGCGGCGGTTCCCGCCCGGGCGCGCGAAATCGCCACCCGGACATGCGAATCCGGCCGCTCCTTTGAGGCGGGATGCAGAACGATCGGGGAGCGGAGCGTCAGCTGCGAACCCGGATTTTAAGGCGCCAACGGTTTTGAGAGCCCGCCGCCGACGCTCCGCGCGTGGATTTCTCGAAGGCTCTCGCCCCCGGTTCCAGAGCGGGATTGGGATGGTCGGTCGTCTAGTGCCATCCGCCCTGCCCGCCGGCCGCACCGGGCGCCTGGGGGTATCACGCCCCAGAGCCGGATGCGCCACGCCCGCCCCTCCCCCACGTTGATTGCGCGCGTCCCCGGTGGGGAGGAACCGCGGCGGAGATTACGGGAGGTTTGGAGGGGGAGGATGAAGGAGGTGGGTTTGCACGCCTACCGCAAAAGTAAGTGGCCGAAAAATAGCGTCAATCGCCAACCTTATGGAGCAGTTGTGCTCTTATATCTCGGCCATCAACGTTCTTTTCAACAACCAGAAAAAGCCCACGCCCAGCGTTTTCGCGTTCCCAAAGCGCACCAATGGTCCGCTTTTCGTTGGTGTCATCCACACCTTCTGGGGCGAGCAGCGCGCCCTTGTATTCTGCGACCAATATGCGGCCGTCTTCTAGTTGGGCCACGAAATCAGGATAGAATTTTCCCCGAGCTGTCGGCAGCCAGAATGAATTCTGATGGCGGGCGACATTTCGAATCCAGAATTTGGTTTGTGGCAGGCGGTCTAGTTCCTGCGCGCATTGAAATTCCTCTCCGCCTTCAGCGCCATCGAATGCCGGCACGTTGTCTGGCCCGAGAAAGTGTTTCCGGGGCTTCCAACGCCCACGATGACGGCGGACGCCATCATACATGCCCGGCTTGAACGAAAATCCATTGTCGAACGAAACGGCGGGGTGCGCGTCGGGCGCGAACAGGAATTTTTGATACGCTTTCCCGCGTTCCTCATTCCGAATTGCCGTGATTTTTTCGCGCACCTTCCGCGCCAAAATAAATTTGCAGCGCATCAGCGCGGCGATATGCATTTCACGCGTTGAGATCAGGTGGCTGACCAATTCGCGTAGCCAGCGTAACAGTTCGCTATGTGGTAGATCGGGCTGGCGCACCTGCCTGTCGAGCCAAAGGGCTAGCGCTTCGGGCGTCCAGCCTTCGATATCGATATCGAGCGCTAATTGCTCATCTTCGGTGGCGAATTGATAGGTAACTCGGTTGCCGTCTAGATCGATTTCGAAGCTGCGCGCCGTTTCCCGAATTGCAAATTCGCTTTCACCCAGCTTGGGTGAAAAATCGCGGAGCGACCATTCATGGAATTCCATGAAAATGTCGCTGTCCGCGAATTCCAAATTGCCCTGAATATCCGTCATAAGACGGGGCGCGCGGAATTCCTCTCCACGCTGCGCGGGCGAAAGATTTTCCTTACGAAATTTTGTGAGGGCTTCCGAAAAGCCCGTGCGCCGATCTTCCGCTAACGACTCGGATATTTCGTATTCCAGGTCGGCGTCTACGGGGCCGCTGACGCTAATCTCGACCATCCCTTCTTCGGTTTCGTTGACCGAAACACCTTTGCGCCCCTCAAGCTTGGACAGGAGCTCAGGACTAGCGGGAACGGTGTGTTTGAAGGTGGGGGCGGGCCGGCCATGTGGCCCGAATAATGTGCCGTCTTCGTCGAGCTCGGGCTGCGCTGGTTCAATATTGTCTTTGGCCTCGTCCTCCTCGAAGCCCATTGCCACCAGCTTGTCGATCAACCCTTGTGCGGCCGCGCTAAAGGACGGTTCGGAGAGAAACGCATATGCGCGATTGAGCGCTTCATTCTTTCGTCGCTTTGCATAGGGCATACGAAGAACACGTCCCAACAGTTGCTCAACGTCTACGGCGCTGTGGATGGGCGAAACCGAACAGAACGTATAGGCGAAGGAGCAGTCCCAACCTTCTTTGAGCGCTTCTACTGTAATGACGTGTTCGATTGCGCAGGCAGGGTCGAAAAGATCGAGGCCGTCCAGCTCGCGTTGATCGCCGGTGGCTACGGCGATCTTGTTTTCGTCGATCTGCTCTACCTCAATGAGGTGTTTTTTCAGCACCTCGACCGTCACCTCTTGGTTTTTCTTCTGTGCCTGAAACAGCGCGATTGGGCGGATATAATCTGGGTCTTCCGTGGCCGTTTCCGCTAAGGATGCGCGGGCCGCCACCGCGCCGTTCACTGCATTCTGCCAGCTGTCGTGTTCGGAGAGGATGATGGGGAGCTTGACCATCTCCTCTTGCTTCAGCTCTTGAGCTGTCACGCTGTGCAGGATGTTGGACTTGGTACGCGGGGTCGCCGTGAACTCGACGATGGCGGACGGATTTACGCGGCCCTGCATTTCGCGCGTTAAGCCTGTGACGGCATTGTGTGCTTCATCGACCAGCATCAACGGGCGGTGGATGTGCATCAAATTCGCGAAGGAGAATTTCACCGCGCCATCGTCTGAGGTTTCCAGCCCCGGAAGCGTTTTTGGCAGCGTTGTGAAGTGTGGCTCCATATTCTCGTTGTGCGCGTAGACCTTCCGGCCTTCCGTATTCGACACACGCAGAGCCTGGATCGTGCCGACTACGATGCAGCAGTGATCGCGAATGTCGTGAGGGCGAATTTGGGTGAAGTCGCCGATGTCGAAGACGCGAACGCGGCCATCGAACGCTTCGTCCAAGGCTTGGCGATAGGGATGACGAACATTTTTCAGCGCCTCAGCCGTCTGCAATCGAATCGTGTTGGACGGTACGAGCCAAAGGACCATCGGATAGTCCTTCTCCACCCAGGCGTCGCGTGCGATGCCAACCGCGTGCGCCCCGAGGATCGTCTTACCCCCGCCTGTTGGCAGGCGCAGACAGATGTATGGGCTGCGAGGGAGCTCGCTTAGTGGCGTATAGTCACCGCCGTATTTGCCAAGTCGCTTCGCTTGTTCCGGTTCGGCGGCGATGGCTTCGTACGCTGCCTTCGGGCCAGCGATGCGTGCCTCCTCAAAAAAGCGGCGCAGGATATGAAGCGTGTCTGTCTGATATTGCTTTAGCTTCATAGCTGCCTCTCACGCCCGCGCCCGCACGTCGTACGGCGTTTGCTTGAATGTGATGCCTTCGCGGTCGAGCGTGGTTGCCGTTAGACGCGATTGCTCGCCGTAGATCGTGAGCGGGCCATCAAATGCGGCATCGATCGCAGCGATTTCTTCACGGATTAAAGCAAGCGTCGCGCGCGTAAGGACGTTGCCGCCTCCCGGTCGCTTGTCTCCAAGGATGCCGTTGTAGAGCAGGGCGAAGGCGCGGCCGTCGTGGATGCCCAATGCCGGGCTTTCCCCTTTGCCATCCCACGGGCGGTCGGTTTCCGAGAACCAGACATGGGCTGCTAGTTCAGGAAAGCGGATCTCATTTTGGATATGGCCCTCTTCATCGAAGATGGGTACGCCGAGACGGAAAAAGCGAAATCCGCCGCCACCTTTCCATTCTGCCGCTTTTGAAATGCCACCCTGTTCGCCTTCTATTACTTTTCCTAGGCGAGGCGCACAGTGGGTAAAGGCATGGTCGCCAATTTCAATACCGATATAACGCCGCCTCATCTTGTGAGCGACCGCCGCCGTGGTGCCGGAGCCGAGAAAAGAATCGAGAACGAGGTCGCCGTGATCGCTGGCAATTTGCAAAATACGCTGAAGCAATCTTTCCGGTTTGGGTGTCGTAAATGGCTCCTCTCCGAATAGGGAATTGATCTCTAGTTTCGCCGTGCGATTGCTACCCGCATACTCATGGTGAAATATTGTTTCGGCGGGAGGCCCCGTTCGGGTGTCGGCGTAGATACGAAAATATGGAGACCAACCTTCCTTACCTTCGACCCAATCGATGCGAGCGCGCTCTGCCCGACACTTTTCCGGGCCCCACCTCCATCGACCATCCGACCCGTCTTTTCGCTTTGGCCAAACCTCAGTGCCATCTGGAGCTATCAGAGGAAACCACATTGTGGGGCGGGCTTCGCGCGTATCATCTCCACTGCCCATGGCCCGTAGAGGCTTAGTGTAATATGGGCGGCCCTGCTCATCACGTTTGTTGTAGTGATTCGGAATTGCGCCCGGTTCTCGGCGCAGTGTGAATTTGTCGCGAGTCCTCGCATAAACAAGAATATGGTCATGTCGCGACGAAAAGAGGCGAGAATCCATTTTGGGACTGTCCGACTTTTCCCACACGACATTGGCAATGAAATTGGAGCGGCCAAAAACCTCATCCATTATCACTTTGAGGTAGTGTCCCTCGGTATCCCCGATGGAAACCCAGATGGAGCCGTCCTCAGCCAGCAGGTCGCGCAACAATTCTAATCGTGGCCACATCATCGATAGCCACTGTGTATGTTCTAAATTGTCATCATAGTGCTCGAACGCCGAGCGCGTGTTGTAAGGCGGGTCAATATAGATGCACTTCACGCGGCCGGCGTAGAATGGGAGCAGCGCCTTCAACGCTTCCAGGTTGTCTCCTTGGATAAGCATATTGCCGGCGTCACGGTCGCCTGCAGAAAGCTCCGAGACTTCCTCCAATAGGCGATACGGGGCGCGTTGCGCCGCACGAATATCCTCATCTCGCGTAAGCCAGTTCAGAATGGGCATGGATCCCCGCACGCCGTGAATCGAACGGCATTGGGGCGTCCCAAGTCCTGAATGTAAATGGTCTTTCCGCCCGTTCGTCCCGCCACATGTGCGGAAGTCGCAACGCTAAGAAGCCTCAGAAATTCTCCCGAAACCACGAGAACGCCTCGGCCATGGGGCCGGAGGGGTTTCGGGCGGGGTCTCGGCGGCGTTTGCGGCCTTCGCGGAGGTCGGGGGGGCCGGTCAGGGCTTCGTGGGGGCCGTGGATGGCGTGGCGGAGGAGGCCGGCGGCGCAGGCGAAGCCGGGGCCGGAGACCGCGTCGCCGAGCCCTGCGATGCGTTCGGGCTTTCCGATGCGGACCTGTTTTTCGAGAATGCGGGCGGCGAGTTCGCGCACGCCCGGAAGCTGGGACGCGCCGCCGACCAGGACGCAGCGGCGGCCCGAGGCGCGGTCAACGGCGGCGGTGCGCAGACGCTCCCGCACGATCTCGAACGTTTCCTCCAGGCGGGGCTTCACGATCTGGATCAGCTGGCTGCGCGGGGTGTGGTTGGTCTCGCCGCGGTCCTCCTCCCCGATCTGCGGGGTTGGGATCAGCTCCTGATCATCGTCGGGGGATTCCAGGACCGAGCCGAACATGGTCTTGATCCGCTCCGCCGAGGCGACGGGGGTGGACAGGCCGCGCGCGATGTCGGTCGTGACGTGCTGGCCGCCGACGGGGATGACGTCGATATAGGCGAGCGAGCCTTCGGAGAAGGCGGCGACCGAGGTGGCGCCGCCGCCCATGTCGATCACCACCGCGCCCAGATTGCGCTCGTCTTCGACGAGGGCGGCGAGGCCGGAGGCGTAGGGCGTGGCGGCGACGGCGCGGATGTCCAGCCGGCAGCGTTCGACACAGGCGGCGAGATTGCGCAGCGGGCCGGCGGCGACGGTGACGATATGCATCTCCACGCCCAGCGAGCGGCCGAACATGCCGCGCGGGTCGCGCACGCCGCGGTCCTCGTCCACGCTCCAGGAGAGCGGGATGGCGTGGGCGACGACGCGGTCGGGCTCCTGAAACTGGTTCAGCGCCTCGGTCAGGAGGCGGCGCAAATCGCGGTCCTGAACCTCCCGCCCCGAGAGCGGGCCTTCGACGACGATGCGGTGGCTGCGCGGCTGGCCGACCGAGAGGTTTACGGTGACCGAGGCGATCGCCTCGCCCGCCATGCGCTCGGCCTGCTGCACGGCGGCGCGGATGCCGGTTTCGGCCTCGTCCGGGTCGACGATGGCGCCGGAGCGCACGCCGCGCGAGGACTGGTGGCCGACGCCGATGACGCGCACCCCCTCCCCGTCCGCGCGGCCGATGAAGCAGGCGATCTTGGACGAGCCGATATCGAGCGCGGCCTGAAGCTGGGGCTTGCCGGCTCCCCGGTCCTCCCCCTTGCGCGCGCCGGCGCCGCCGAACAGGTCCATCGGCCTCATGCCTCCCGTCCCCGGGGGCGGCCGTCCGCCCCGTCCGGAGCATCCTCCGGCAGCGGGCGCACGACAATCTGGTCCGGATTGCGCAGGTCGATGGATTCGGCCGGGGCGCTGAGCAGGCCGCGGCGGGCCTGAAGCTCGCTGACGATGGCGAGCGCGGCCTCTCCGTCCGTCTCCGGCAAATGCAGCTGGGCGCCGGAATCCAGGAACAGCGTCCAGCGGCGCTCGCCGACGCGCTGGGCGGCCTCGACATGGCCGGCGACGTCCGGGAACTGGCGCAGGGCGGCGATCAGGGCGGGCGCCGGTCCGGCGGCGCCCTCGCCCACCACGAGCGGCAGAGCGGCGTAGCGGGCGGCGCCGTCCGGGCTGGCGGCGGTGTTGATCGGCTGGCCGTTGACGTCGATCACCACGATGGCGCCGTCGATCTGCCAGCGGGCGAGCGGGGTCTGTTCATTGACCACGACCTGGATGCGGTTGGGCAGCAGGCGGAAGACGCGGGCGTCGCCGACCCAGTCCAGCGCCTCGACCCGGGCGCGGGCCTGTTCCAGGTCCAGCGCGAAGATGGAATGGCCGGAATCGGCGGCCAGCGCCTCCCGGATCTGGTCGAAGGAGGCGGCCTCTGCGCCCACGACGTCCACCGTCTCCAGCCGGAAGCCGGCGCCGCGCAGGGCCTCGTCGGCGGCCGCGCCGGCCCAGGCGGCGGCGTGCTCCATCCGGCCGAAACCCATCAGGATCAGGACCGCGCCGCCGATCACCAGGACGCAGACGATGGAGACCAGCCGGGCGGCGGCGGAGGTGCGGTAATGGGCGGCGCGCAGGGCCGCGGAGGCGCGGTTGCGGACATGGCTGAGAAAGGCGGGGGGCGCGGGGGCGCGTCTTGTATTACGGGCGCTGCGGCCGGATGCAGGTGAGGCGCCGCCCTTTCGTCCCTTCCGGGGCGATCGGGAGGAATTGGCGCGGGTCACCTTGGGCACGAAGCGTCCTCCGCTATCCAGGCGCAGAGCTGATCGAACGACATGCCGGCGTGGGCCGCCTGTTCCGGCGCCAGCGAAGTGGGAGTCATGCCGGGCTGGGTGTTAATTTCGAGTAACACTAACCGGTCGTTAGCTGCATCCCAGCGGAAGTCGGTGCGGGTGAGGCCGCGGCAGCCGGTGACCTGATGCGCCTTCAGCGCGTCGTCCAGGCAGCGGCGGGCGATGGAATCCGGGATATCGGCGGGGATCTGGTGGACCGAGCCGCCGGCGGCGTATTTCGCCTCGAAATCGTAAAACGCCGTCTTGGGGATGATCTCGGTCACCGCCAGGGGCCGGTCGCCGAGCACGGCGGTGGTGAGTTCGCGCCCCGGAATGAATTCCTCCACCAGCACCATGTCGCCCAGATCCACGCCCTCATGCGCCAGCTGTTCGGGCGGGCGGTTGTCGCCCTCGCGCACGATATGGACGCCGTAGGACGAGCCCTGATTATTCGGCTTCACGACATAGGGGCGGGCCATGGGGTGCTCGGCGGCGGCCTCTGCGCGGGTGACCAGGCGCCCCTCCGGCGCGTCCAGCCCCGCCTGGGCGAAGACGGCCTTGGCGGCCTGCTTGTCCATGGCCAAAGCGGAGGCCAGCACGCCGGAATGGGTGTAGGGGCGGCCGAACGTCTCCAGCACGCCCTGGACCACGCCGTCCTCCCCCCAGGGGCCGTGCAGGGCGTTGAAGACGAGGTCCGGATCGGCCTGCTCCAGCAGGGCCCAGACATCGGCCTTCTGTTTCGGGTCGACCTCGACGACGTCATGACCGAGCCGCTTCAGCGCGGCGGCGCAGGCGCGGCCGCTGACCAGCGACACGTCGCGCTCGGCGCTGGGCCCGCCCAGCAGGACGGCGATGCGGCTCATGCGTTCACCCCCACGCGCTTGATCTCCCAGCGCAGCTCGACGCCGGCATCCTCGCGGACGCGGCGGCGGATTTCCTCGCCGAGGCCTTCGAGGTCGGCGGCGGTGGCCTCGCCCGTGTTGATCATGAAATTGCAGTGCAGCTCGCTCATCTGGGCGCCGCCGACCATGAGACCCCTGCCCCCGGCGGCGTCGATCAGCTTCCAGGATTTGCGGCCGTCCGGATGGGTCACCGGCGAGTCCGGATTGGCGAAAGTGGAGCCGCCGGTCTTTTCGCGGATCGGCTGGGTTTCTTCGCGGCGGGCAGTGATGTCGTCCACGCGCGCCTTCACGGCGGCCGGATCGTCGGGGCGGCCCTGGAACAGGGCTTCGATGAAGATCAGATCCTCCGGCGCCTCGGAGTGGCGATAGGAATAGCCGAAATCGTCGCGCGACAGGGTCACGCGTTCGCCGCTCCGGGTCAGGGCGGCGGCCTCCACCAGCACGTCCGAGGTCTCGGCGCCGTAGCAGCCGGCGTTCATGCGCAGGGCGCCGCCGATGGTGCCGGGGACGCCGGAATAGAATTCGAGGCCGGCGATCCCGGCGTCGGCGGCGGTCAGCGCCACTTTCTTGTCCAGCGCGGCGGCGCCGGCGCGGATCTGCGCGCCGTCCAGCGCGGCGATCTTGCCGAAGGCCGGGCCCAACCGGACCACCACGCCCGGCAGGCCGCCGTCGCGGACCAGAAGGTTTGAGCCGACGCCCATGACGAAGACCGGAATGTCTTCGGGCGTAGCTTCCAGGAAATCCGCCAGATCGTCCGCGTCGGCCGGGATGAACAGCGCCTGCGCCGGCCCGCCGACCCGCAGCCAAGTGAAGGGGGCGAGCGCGGCGTTCTCCATCAGTCTGCCGCGCACCGGCGGCAGGCGTTCGGAGAGGGAGTCGAAGCTCACGCCTGCGCCCGCTTCTCGCCGATCGCCGCCAGCTCCTCCGGCAGCGCCGCGGCCCAGGCGGTGATGTCGCCGGCGCCGAGGCAGACGATCAAATCGCCCTCGCCCGCCAGGGCGGCGACGGCGGGGGCGAGCGTGTCGCGCGAGACGCCGGCGGCCTTGCGGTGTCCGTGCGTTTTCAGGCCGGCGACGAGGGATTCCCTGTCCGCGCCCTCGATAGGCTGTTCGCCGGCGGGATAGACGTCGGCGACCAGCACCGCGTCGGCGTCGTTGAAGCAGGTGCAGAATTCGTCGAACAGGTCGTGCAGGCGCGAATAGCGGTGCGGCTGGACCACGGCGATGACCTTGCCGTCCGCCACTTCCCGCGCGGCCTTCAGCACCGCGGCGATCTCCACCGGGTGGTGGCCGTAATCGTCGATGATGCGCGCGCCGTTCCAGCCGCCGACATCGGTGAAACGGCGCTTCACCCCTTCGAAGCCGGCCAGGGCCTCGCGCACCTGTTCCTCGGGCACGCCGAGGCCGCGCGCGACGGCGGCGGCGGCGGCGGCGTTCTGGACGTTGTGGCGGCCGGCCATGGGCAGGCGCAGATCCTTCCACGACTCGGCGGTGTCGCCCGAGGAGTCGCGGAAGCAGAGATCGAAGCGGCTGATCCGGCCCTGCGGGATCAG
This sequence comes from uncultured Euryhalocaulis sp., assembly GCA_913055605.1. Lineage (GTDB taxonomy): Bacteria > Pseudomonadota > Alphaproteobacteria > Caulobacterales > Maricaulaceae > Euryhalocaulis. The sequence goes on from CAJXKJ010000031.1 coordinate 20,655, forward strand.
ATTGTCGATGCGCACGTCGGCCTGGGGGTTGAAGCCATAGGTGACGACGCGCCGGTCCTCGATCTTCGAGACCATGGCCTGCACTTCGGGATGGTCGATGCAGCAGACGGCGAAGCCGTAGAAGGGGATCGCCTCCACGAACTGGACGAAGGCGCGGCGCAGCGTGTCGAAATCGCCGTAATGCTCCATATGTTCGGGGTCGATATTGGTGACGATGGCGACCGTGCCGCGCAGGCGCAGGAAGGAGCCGTCGGACTCGTCGGCCTCCACCACCATCCAGTCGCCGCCGCCCAGCTTCGCGTTGGCGCCATAGGCGTTGATGATGCCGCCATTGATGACGGTGGGGTCCATGCCGCCGCCGTCCATCAGGGCCGAAACCATGGAGGTGGTCGTGGTCTTGCCGTGCGTGCCGGCGACCGCGACGGCGTATTTCAGGCGCATCAGCTCGGCCAGCATCTCCGCCCGGCGGACGACCGGGATGGAGCGGGAGCGCGCCTCCACGACCTCCGGATTGTCCTTCTTCACCGCGCTGGAGATCACCACCGCGCCGGCGCCGCCGACATGCCTGGCCTCATGGCCGATATGGATGGTGGCGCCGTGCTCGCGCAGGCGGAGGACATTCGGGTTTTCCCGGATGTCGGTGCCCTGCACCGTGTAGCCGAGATTGAGCATGACCTCGGCGATGCCGCTCATGCCGATGCCGCCGATGCCGACGAAATGGATCGGACCGACTTCGTAAGGGGCGACGCCACGCGGTTTCATACGCTCTCCAAATGCTACGACGCCGCGCGGACGACGAGCGCGGCCAGATCCTCAGCCGCGCCCGGGCGGCCATGTTGGGCGGCCGCGGCGGCGCGGCGGGCCAGATCCGGCCCGTCCGCCAGGCGGCGCGCCAACAGAGCCGTCAGCCCCTCCTGCGTCAATTCATGCTCCTGCACCACGTCGGCGGCGCCGGCCTCCGCCAAAGCGGCGGCGTTATGGGTCTGGTGGTCGTCCATCGCGATCTTCAGCGGGACGAGGATGGAGGGGCGGCCGACGGCGGCCAGTTCCGAGACGGTGGAGGCGCCGGCGCGGGCGACGACCAGATGCGCGTCGCGCAACAGGCTGGCGACATCGCGGAAGAAGGGCGAACAGACCGCCTCCACCCCCGCGTCCGCATAGAGTTTGCGGGCGGTGTTGAGCGATTCCTCGCGCGTCTGCTGGGTCACTTTCAGGCGCATGCGCAGCTCGGGCGGCAAAGCGACGACCGCGCGCGGCACGGTTTCGGACAGGATGGCGGCGCCGAGGCTGCCGCCCAGCACGACCAGCCGCAGCGGGCCGTCCGGCGCGGGCGCCTCATAGGGCGCGCCGGCGGCCGCCAGCACGGCCTGGCGCAGCGGATTGCCGGTGACGGTGAAATCGGCGCCGGAGGGCATGCGCTCCAGCTTCGCGAAGCCGGCGGCGACGCCCGCCGCACTGCCCGCGAACAGGCGGTTCACCCGGCCGAGCACGGCGTTCTGCTCCTGAATCACATACGGAATTTTGGCGAGTCTGGCGGCGAGCAGCGCGGGAAAGGCCGGATAGCCGCCGAAGCCGACGACAACATCCGGGCGGTCGGCGGCGAAATCCTTTCGCGCGGTCATCAGGCCCTGGGCCAGACGGATGGCGCCGCCGATGGATTTGATCGGCTTTGAGGGCGCGATGGAGCCGGCGCGAAGCTCCACCCGCCGGTCGGCCGGGATGGCGCCGGCATGGACCATGCCGCGCGCGTCGGTGAACAGGGCCACGCGCCAGCCGCGGGCTTTCAAAACCTCGGCCAGGGCCTGGGCGGGGAACATGTGCCCGCCCGTCCCGCCGGCCGCGAGCGCGGCCAGCGGCGCATTCGCGGACGATGCGCTCACGAAGCGCCCCGGTGGTCGTAGACGCCGGGGCGGCGGCGCGTGAAGCAGAGCAGAAGCCCGGCGGTGAAGGCCGTGGCCAGCATCGACGAGCCGCCATAGGAGACGAAGGGCAGCGTCATGCCCTTGGGCGGCACCAGAGACAGGTTCACCGCGATATTGATGAAGGCCTGCAGGCCGATCAGCAGGGTCAGGCCCGCCGAGGCGAGCTGCAGGAACGGATCGGCCATGCGCATCGAGGCGCGCAGGCCGCGCCAGACGATGACGCCGAACAGGCCGGCGATCAGGAGACAGGCGACGAGACCGTATTCCTCACCCGCCACGGCGAAGATGAAATCGGTGTGGGCATCCGGCAGGGAGGCCTTTACCTGCCCCTCGCCCGGGCCGACGCCGAAGAAGCCGCCGCGGCCCAGCGCCTCCGTCGCGCGGTCGATCTGGTAGGTGTCGCCGCTTTCGGGGTCGAGGAAGCGGTTCACGCGGCTGGCCACGTGCGGGAACACCGCATAGGCGGCGAAGGAGCCGCCCATGGCGCAGGCCGCCAGCACCACGGTCCAGAAGATCGGCAGGCCGGCCAGGAAGAAGAGCGCGCCAAAACAGACGGTCAGCAGAACGGTCTGGCCGAAATCCGGCTGGGCCAGCAGCAGGGCCACGGCCACGAAATACAGCGCGACGGCGACCGCCGCAGCGACGGCCGGCGCGCCGCGCCGCTGTTCGGCGAACAGCCAGGCGGCGGTGACGATCAAAGCGGGCTTCAGGAATTCCGACGGCTGCAGCGAGAAGAAGCCGAGGCGCAGCCAGCGCGTGGCGCCTTTGACCTCCGTCCCGAACTGCAGCGTGGCCGCGGTGAAGGCGAGTGCGGCCAGCGCGCCGATAATGGCGACCCGGCGCGCGTCCTGATTGGACAGGGTCGACAGCACGATCATCGCGACCGTGGCGATCACCGCATAGAAGCCGTGGCGGTAGAGGAAGTGGAACGGTTCGGCGAGGCCGAGGCGGTCAGCGGCGGCGGGGCTGGCGGCCAGGGACAGCAGGACGCCGGCGCCGATCAGCGCCAGCAGCGCCACCATCATCACGCGGTCGACGCTCCACCACCAGTCGGTGAGGTCGGCCCCGTGGGTGCGCGTGCTGGTGATCATCGCCACGTCACGCCTCCGCCATCTGGCGCGGATTGACGCCGGACAGGCCGGCGACGAGGCCGCGGAAGGCGTCGCCCCGGTCCTCGAAATCCTTGAACTGGTCGAAGCTGGCGCAGGCGGGGCTCAGCAGCACGACCGGGTTGGGGCGGCCGCTGGCCGCGGCGTCGGCGCTGGCGCGGGCGACGGCGGTTTCCAGATCGCCGCTCATGTCCACGTCCACCTCCCCCCGGATCTGGTCGGAGAAGGATTTGGCGGCCTCCCCGATCAGATAGGCCTTGGCGATGCGCGGGAAATAGGGCTTCAGCTTGGCCAGCGTCTCTTTCTTGGCGCGGCCGCCGGCGATCCAGAAGATGTCGTCATAGACGGCCAGCGCGTTCTTCGCGGCGTCGGCGTTGGTGGCCTTGGAGTCGTTGACGAACAGGACCTCGCCCCGCCTCCCCACGACCTCGATCCGGTGGGCGAGGCCGGGGAAGCTGACCAGCGCCTCGGCGATGATCTCCGCCGAGATGTCGAAGCGGCGGGCCAGCGAATAGGCGACGGCGGCGTTCTGGGCGTTGTGGCGGCCGGGCAGCGCGAGGGCGCGGGTCAGATCCGCCACCTTGCGGGCGCTGCCCTGCATGGAGTCGTAAAGCCCGCCGCCCAGCGCATAGACGCCGCGGCTGAGCGCGCGGCTGGCGGACACAGGCACGACGCGGCGCTGCTTCTCCACATTGAAGCGGTTGGCGATGCGGCGGGACATCGGGTCGTCGACGCCGACGACCGCGAAATCGTCCGCCTGCTGGTTGGCGAAGATGCGCATCTTGGCGCGGGCATAGCCCTCCATGTCGCCGTGCCGGTCGAGATGATCCTCTTCCAGATTGATCAGGGCGGCGGCGTGGCAGCGCAGGGAGTGCGTGAGGTCGAGCTGGTAGGAGCTGAGCTCGATCACATAGACCGCGCCGCGATAAGGGGCGTCCAGGTCCAGCACGCCGCGGCCGATATTGCCGCCGACGCGCACGTCCAGCCCGGCGCGGTGGAGGATGTGGCCGGTCAGGGCGGTGGTAGTGGATTTGCCGTTGGTGCCGGTGATGCCGACAACGCGCGGACGCTCGGCCGGCGGCATGGCCTCTAGGGTCAGGGCGAACAGCTCGATATCCCCGATCACGGGGGTGTCGGTGGCGCGGGCGAGCTGGACCATGCGGTGCGGCTCGGGATGGGTCAGCGGCACGCCCGGCGACAGGACCAGCGCGGCCAGGTCCGACCAGTCGCGCTTGTTCAGGTCGGTGACCGGCACGCCCTCCGCCGCCGCGCGCTCGCGCGAGGCCTCGTTGTCGTCCCAGGCATGGACGTTCGCGCCGCCGGCGATCAGCGCCTTGGCGGCGGTGATGCCGCTGCGCGCCAGGCCGAACACGGCGACCGAACGATCCTTGAAGGCCGGGACAGGGATCATGGGCCTATCTCAGCTTCAGCGTCGACAGGCCGACCAGGGCCAGGATGACGGCGATGATCCAGAAGCGGATGACGATGGTGGGCTCTTTCCAGCCCAGCTTCTCGAAATGGTGGTGGATGGGGGCCATGCGGAAGATGCGTTTGCCGGTGGTCTTGTAGGAAATCACCTGAACGATGACAGACGTCATCTCCAGCATGAACAGACCGCCGATCACGCCCAGAACGATCTCGTGCTTCACCGCGACGGCGGTCATGCCCAGCATGCCGCCGAGCGCCAGCGAGCCGGTGTCGCCCATGAAGACCGCCGCCGGCGGCGCGTTGAACCAGAGGAAGCCCAGCCCGGCGCCGATCATCGCGGCCAAGAGGATGGTCAGCTCCCCCGTTCCGGGCGTGTAGTGGATGCCCAGATAGTTGGCGAACACCGCGTTGCCGGCCAGATAGGCGATGGCGGCGAAGGAGGTGGCGGCGATCATCGCCGGGCCGATGGCGAGGCCGTCGAGGCCGTCGGTCAGGTTCACCGCATTGGCCATGGCGACCACGACCAGCATGCCGAAGACGATATAGAGCGGGCCGAGGTCGATCAGGACGTCATTGACGAAGGGCAGCGCCAGCATGGAGCCGAAATCGCCGGACGGGTCGGTGCGATTGGCGGCCATGACGGTGACGACGACCGCGACCGCGGCGATGACGAATTCCAGCGCCAGCTTGGCCTTGCCGCCCAGGCCCTTGTGCGAATTCTTCGAGACCTTGTTGTAGTCGTCGATGAAGCCGACGCCGCCGAAGCCGAAGGTCAGCAGCAACACGACCCAGACATAGGGATTGTGCAGATCGGCCCAGAGGAGCGTCGCGATGCCGAGCGCCAGCAGGATCAGAAAGCCGCCCATCGTGGGCGTGCCGGCCTTTTCGAAGATGTGGGATTCCGGCCCGTCGGTGCGGATCGGCTGGCCTTTCTTCTGTTTCGAACGCAGCCAGCGGATGAAGGGCGGACCGGCGATGAAGGCGACCAGCAGCGCGGTCACCAGCGCCCCGCCGGAGCGGAAGGTGATGTAGCGGAAGACGTTGAAGATGGTGAACTGGTCGGAGAGCGGGACCAGAAATTCGTAAAGCATCAGGCCGCCCCCCGTTTCAGCGCCTCGGCCACCCGGCCCATGCCGGAAGCGTTCGATCCCTTGACCAGCACGACGTCGCCGCTGCGGACCGTGTCCTTCAGCGCGGCGATCGCCTCCTCCGACCCCGAAACGCGCGCCGCACGCTTTTGGTCCGGCAAGGCGGACCACAGCGCCTCCATCAGCTCGCCGGCGACGATCACCAGATCCACGGCCGCGCGGTCGACGTCGGAGGCGAGCGCGGCGTGGAAGTCGCGCGCGCCCTCGCCCAGCTCCAGCATCTCGCCCAGCACCGCGATGCGGCGGCCCTTCCCCTCCGGCCGGCGCGCGCCGAGCGCGGCGAGCGCGGCGGCCATGGAGGCCGGGTTGGCGTTATAGGCGTCGTCCAGCAGCACGATGTCGGCCGAGCCGACCGAAACGGGCATGGCCGCGCCGCGCCCCTGAGGCGGCGCGAAACCGGCCAGCGCATCCAGCGCCGTGTCCAGCGGCACGCCGGCCAGGTGCGCGCAGGCCAGGACGCAGGCGGCGTTGTCCGCCCAGTGCGCGCCGGGGGCCGCGACGCTGAATTTGGCGCGCGTGCCGAACAGGTCGATCTCCCCCGCCCCGCCATTGTCGTTGCAGGCATAGGAGACGATGCAGGCGTCCGCGCCCGGACAGGGGCCGAAGGTGAAGACCCTGGCGCCCGACTGGCCGGCGCGAATGGCCAGCAGCTCCGCATGCGGGGTCTCGGCCGGGATGACGGCCGCGCCGCCCGGCGCCAGCCCCGTGAAGATTTCCGCCTTCGCCTCTGCGATGTCCTTCAGCGAGGAGAAGAAGGCCATGTGGGCGGGCGCGATCTTGGTGACCGCCGCGACATGGGGGCGGACCTGGGCCGACAGCTCCGTCAGCTCCCCGGCGTGGTTCATGCCGAGCTCGAACACCGCGCGCTCTGTGTCGCGCGGCATGCGCGCCAGGGTCAGCGGCGCGCCCCAGTGATTATTGAAAGATTTTTCGGAGGCGTGGGCCTTTCCGGCGGCAGAAAAGACGGTGCGCAGCGCCTCTTTCACGCCGGTCTTGCCGACGCTGCCGGTGACCGCGACGCGGCGGGCGGCGCTGCGGTCGCGGGCCGCGGCGCCCAGATCGCGCAGGCCCTGCATCACGTCGTCCACGACCAGTTCCGGCCCCGCGCCCAGAGGGCGGGAGACGAGCGCGGCGGATGCGCCGGCCTCGAACGCCGCAGGCACGAAATCGTGGCCGTCGCGCTTGTCGGTCAGGGCCACGAAGATGTCGCCCCTGGCCAGCGCGCGGCTGTCGATGGCGACGCCCGACGCGGCCCAGTCCGTTCCGCCCTGCAGGGCGCCGCCGGTGGCGGCGGCCGCCTCGCTGGCGGACCAGAGCGGCTGGGCCTCTGTCATGCGCCGGTCTCCGCGATGGCTTCCCGCGCCACCTTCATGTCGTCGAATGGGCGCACATCCTTGCCGTAGATCTGGCCCGATTCATGGCCTTTTCCGGCAATTACGAGGACATCGCCCTCCCCGATCCGGCCCACGGCGTCGAAAATCGCGTCGCGGCGGTCGGCGATCTCCTGCGCCCCGCGCGCGCCCTTCAGCACTTCGGCGCGGATGGCGGCGGGGTCTTCGGAGCGGGGGTTGTCGTCGGTGACGATGACCTTGTCGGCCAGGCGCGCGGCGGCCAGGCCCATCTTGCTGCGCTTCAGCGGGTCGCGGTCGCCGCCGGCGCCGAACACGACCCAGACGTCGCGGCGCGCGTGCGGGCGCACGGCGCGCAGGAGCTGGTCCAGACCGTCCGGCGTGTGGGCGTAGTCGACGAAGACCTGTCCGCCGTCGGCGGTCTTGCCCGCCGGGTCCAGCCGGCCGCGCACGGTGCGCAGATGGGCCAGCGCCTCGACCGCCGGCTCCAGGTCCATGCCCGCGGATGCGGCCAGGCCCGCGGCCAGCAGGGCGTTCATGGCCTGGAACTCCCCGATCAGCGGCAGCGACACCTCGACCGGGCCGGAGGGCAGTTTCAGGTGCAGGATCTGGCTGTCCGGGCGGGGCGAAATCTCGTCCAGCTTCAGGTAATCGCCGGCCCAGCCGATGGTGCGGACGTTCAGCTTCGCGTCGGCGGCGGCGGTCGCCATGCGGCGGCCCCACTCGCTGTCCGCCACGATCAGAGCGGGCGCGCCCTCGGGCGTCAGCGCGTCGAACAGGCGGCGCTTGGCGGTGTAGTAGTCCTCGAAATTCGGGTGATAGTCGAAATGATCCTGGGTCAGGTTGGTGAAACCGGCCGCGGCCAGGCGCACCGAATCCATGCGGTGCTGTTTCAGGCCGTGGCTGGAGGCCTCCATCGCGACATGGGTGATGCCGGTCTCCGACAGGGCCTGCAGCATGCGGTGCACGCCGACCGGATCCGGCGTGGTGTGCGCCAGCTCCGCCCGCCCCTGTTCGGTGCGCACGCCGAGCGTGCCGATGCTGGCGGCCTTCAGCCCCGCCCGCGCCCAGATCTGGCGCAGGAATTCGACCGTGGAGCTTTTGCCGTTGGTGCCGGTGACAGCGATCACGGTGTCCGGCTGGCGCGGATAGAAGCGGCCGGCGATGCGCGACAAAGCGAGGCGTACGTCCCCGGCCTCCACCACCGGCAGGTCGAGGCCCGTCGTGCCCGTGTCGGCCAGCACCGCGACAGCGCCCTTTTCGGCGGCCTGCGGCACGTATTCCCGGCCGTCCTGGGCCAGGCCCTTGATGGCCGCGAACAGATAGCCCGGCTTCACCTGGCGGCTGTCGGCGGCGAGACCGGTAATTTCGAGGTCTTCGGTCCCGGATGGCGCGGCCAGCGGCGCCACAAGCTCCGCCAGCTTCATTCGCCGCCCCCGGTATAGGAGGCCAGGATCGGGGCGCCCTGGATTGCAGGCATCATGGAAGACGGCTCCTCGCGCCGTTCGACGCCGAGCATGGGGGCGATGCGGGTCACCACCCGGCTGACCGTGGGCGCGGCGTTCCAGCCGGCGGTGCGGTAGCCGTAAGTCTCGGGCGTTGGATTGGGTTCGTCGTACAGGATGTGAACGACATAGCGCGGATCGTCGAAGGGGAAAACGGCGGCGAACGAGGTCACCAGTTTTGTATTGGAATAGCCCCCGGCGACAGCCTTGTTCGCAGTTCCGGTCTTGCCGGCGACCATGAAGCCGTCGGCCTCCGCGTTCTTGCCGGTGCCGTCGGTGACCACCAGGCGCATCAGGCGCAGGACGTCGGCCGCGGTGCCCGCCGACATCACCCGCTTGGCCGCAACTTCGGTCCCCGGCGGCACGACCTTGAAGGTCGGGGCGACATAATTGCCGCCATTGGCGATGGCGGCGAAGGCCGCCACGGTCGCCAGCTCGGAAACCGCCATGCCGTGGCCGTAGGAGACCGTGGCGATCGTCGCCTCCCCCCAGCGGGCGTCGGTGGGGACCAGCGGGCTCTGGATTTCCGGCAGCTCGCCCGGCGCGGCGTCCATCAGGCCGATGCCGCGCAGGAAGGCGCGCTGGCGCTCCCCGCCGACCTCCATGGCCATCTTGGCGGCGCCGATATTGGAGGAATGCTCGAAAATCTCCTGAACCGTCATGATGCGGTTCTCGGCGTGATAGTCGTTGATCGTGTGATTGCCGACGCGCAGCGGCTCGGTCGCGTCGAAGCGCGAATTGATCGTCGCCACGCCCTCTTCCAGCGCCATCGCGACGGTGAAGGCCTTGAAGGTGGAGCCCATTTCATACTGGGCGGTGGCGGCGCGGTTGAGGCGGGCGTTCTCGTCCGCCGCGCCGGCGCGGTTGGGGTCGAAATCCGGCAGAGAGGCCATGGCCAGAACCTCGCCGGTTCGGGCGTCCATCACGATTCCGGCGGCGGCCTTTGCGGTGAAGCGCGCCATGCCGGCGCGCAGCTCGTCGGCCAGCGCGAACTGGACGCGCATGTCGAGCGACAGCGGCAGCGGCCGGCCGCGCTTGCCGGCCTCCACGATCTCGTCCTCCAGGCCCAGCTCCAGCCCGTTCACGCCGACGCCGTCGCGGTCGGTCGCGCCCAGCACATGCGCAGCCAGCGGCCCGCGCGGATAGACGCGGCGCGGCTCGGCCACGAAATGCAGGCCCGGCATGCCGAGCGAGAACACCGCCTGGCGCTGGGTCGGGGTCAGATTGCGCGCGACCCAGACAAAGGCGCGGCGCTGGCGCAGCCGGTCGGCGATTCCGGCGGGGTCGAGTTCGGGCAGGACGGCGGCCAGCGAGCGGGCGGTTTCGTCGGCGTCCCAGACCTCGCGCGGGTCGGCGTAGAGCGAGTGGGTCTCCAGCGTGGTGGCGAGGATTTCGCCGTTGCGGTCGACCAGATCGGCGCGCGCGCCGGAATGCACCGCCTCCGCCGCCGCGACGGCGGGGCCGGAGGGCGGGGTCAGCGTGACGGTGACCGAACGGGCCAGCAGCACAGCAAATCCGATGGAGAAGGCCACGGCGATGGCGGCGATGCGGCTGCGGCCCGCCTCCAGCGCCGCGCGCTCCTCATCGCGCAGGGCGAAGCGGCGGGCGATATGGACCGCGGACTGTTCGGTGATGGGTTGCGGCGCATCCTCGCGCGACAACAGACGGACGCCGCGCCTCAATTCAGCCCCCCTGCGTTCAGGATCAGCGCCGCGATGGGGTCTTCCGACCCGCGCAGATCGGCGGTCGGCGGCAGCGGCGCGGCCTCGACCACGCGCGCGGGCTCAGAAACGGGCGCGGCCTCCGCGACGCGGGAGGGCGGCGGTGCCGGCGGGAGATCGGCGGACGCGGGCGCGGATTGGGGTGCGGATTCGGGCTCCAGCCCCTGGACATAGGCGCGCGAGGGCGCGTCCGGGTCCGGCAGGCCGAGGGCGAGCAGCGCCTGCTCCATATCCACTTCGCGGTCCGGGTCAGTCGGCTCCAGCCCCAGATGCCGGGCGGCCAGCGCGCGCAGGCGTTCGGGGCGCTCCAGGAAGGCGATCTCGGCGCGCAGCACGGCGGCGGCGCGGCGTTCCTCCTCCACCATCACCGTCAGGGCGTCGAGGCGTTCGCGGGCGGCGTGCGCCTCGGTCTTCGCTTTATAGAGCGCGAAGGCGAGCACGACGGCCACGACCAGGGCGATGGTGTTCAGCGCGCGGATCATAGCGCCGCCTCCAGCGCCGCGAGCGGTGGCGCGGCGGGCAGCAGGTCGGCCAGATCGTCGACCCACGAAGGAGCTGCGGTGCGCGCGGCGGCGCGGAGCTTGGCCGAGCGGGCGCGCGGATTGGCGTCCGCCTCCGCCTCGGTCGGGCCCTGCGCCCCGGTCTTCAGCAGGTCGAAGCTGGGCTCCGGCCCCGTATCGGCCTGGGGCAGGTGGCGGGAGCCGGCGGGCGCGCGGCCCGAGCGGGCGCGCAGGAACAGCTTCACGATGCGGTCTTCCAGCGAGTGGAAGGCGACGACGACCAGACGGCCGGCAGGACGCAGCACCCGCTCCGCCGCCGCGAGGCCGCGGGCGAGCTCGCCCAGCTCGTCATTCACATAGATGCGCAGGGCCTGAAACACGCGCGTGGCCGGGTCGATCTTGGATTTCGGATTTGTCCCGACGGCGGCGCGCACGATGTCGGCCAGCCGGGCGGTGGTGTCGATCGGGGCCTCTTCGCGCTCGCGCACGATGAAGCCGGCGGCGCGGCGGGCCTTCTTCTCCTCGCCATAGACGCGGAAAATTTGCGCCAGATCGGCCTCAGGCAGGTGCGTCACGGCGTCGGCGGCGGTGGGGCCGGAATCCGACATGCGCATGTCCAGCGGGCCGTCGAAGCGGAAGGAGAAGCCGCGCTCGGCCTGGTCCAGCTGCATGGAAGAAACGCCGAGGTCGAAGACGACGCCGTCGGCGCCCTCCTCCCCCGCTTCGCGCAGGCCTTCCTCCAGCGAGGAGAAGGGCGCGCGGATCAGCTGGAAGCGGCCGGGATAGGCCTCGGCCAGCAGGTCGCCCTGGGCCTGGGCGGAGGGATCGCGGTCGAACGCCACGACGCGGCAGTCGGCGGCGGCCAGGATGGCGCGGGAATAGCCGCCCGCGCCGAACGTGCCGTCGACATAGACGCCGCCGTCGCGCGGGCCGAGCGCGGCGACCGCCTCATTCAGCATGACGGGTGCATGGGGCGTGGGGGCCGTCATTCCTCGTCCCCGCCCAAGAGGTCGAGCACGGCCGGATCCTCCAGCAGCGCCCTGGCGCCCGCGCGCGCCTCCTCCAGCGCCGTGTCGAAGGCGCCGGCGTCCCAGATCTCGAAGCGCTCGCCGCGGCCGACGAAGACGACGCGGCCGTTCAGGCCAGCGCGCTCGATGAAGTCCTTCGGAAGGGTGATGCGGCCGGTGGCGTCGAAATCCAGACGGCGCGCGGCGCCCAGGATCAGCAATTCGAGCTGGCGGCGGCGCGGATCGAAGACCGGAAGGCGGGCCAGCTTGCGCTTGTAGGAGGCGATCAGCGCCTCTCCGCCGCCCTCAAGAAACCCTTCGGTAGGGTGCGGAAAGACATAGAGGCCCTGATGCGGGTCGCCCGCCACCTCGGCGCGATACGCCGCCGGGGCGGAGACCCGGTTCTTGGAATCCAGCGTGTGTTCCGACGTGGAGAGGAACATTAGCGGCCCTTCTGCCCCGATGGCGTTCCGGGCGAGAACGCCGATCTATGGGATAGCATGGGAAAATATGGGATAACAAGAGTTAAACGCTGCTGAATCGAAGAGTTTTCGGGGTTTTTGCGGGGTTGTGCTTGGCTAGACTGGAACGGACACAGAACAATCCGTTAACGGACCGCCGGAGCGGCCCGCCCTGTGGACAAACTGGGGATAAAATGCGGTCAGACGGCCTGTAAGCCGGGTTCTGTCGAGGACGGCCATTCCTCTGGGACGCGCATTGCTGCGCGCCTCACGCGACCCACCCGGACGGCGGCGCGGAGGCCCGCCTGCCGGTGCGAACACCGGCGCGCCGTCCCTATTCGGTCTTGCTCCAGGCGGGGCTTGCCATGCGGCCCCCATTGCTGGGAGCCCGGTGCGCTCTTACCGCACCCTTTCACCCTTACCGCGGGCCGAAGCCTGCGGCGGTCTGCTCTCTGTGGCGCTATCCCGAGGATCGCTCCTGCCGGGTGTTACCCGGCGCCCTGCCTCCGTGGAGCCCGGACTTTCCTCACCGCCCCGGTTTCCCGGATTGGCGGTGCGGCCGCCCGGCCGTCTGACCACGGGGGCTATATAGGCCCTGACGGGCGGCGCGTCACCGAATGGATTCCTGAGACCGGTCCTGGCCCATCAGCTCCAGCAGACGTGTCAGGCGGGCGCGGGTTTCGGCGTCCGCCGCGCCGGTGACGGCTTCGGGCCGGAAATGGCGCTGGAAGGCCGTGACGACCAGCTCCGCCTCCGCATCGAAGGCCGGGTGGGATGCGATCCCATAGCCGAAGGCGGCGAGGTCCACCTTCAGGTGCGCGACCTCGTCGCTGTCGTCGCCCATGGCGAGGGTCCAGCCCTCCCCCGCGCCCTGGTCGCCGGGCCACAGGCCGACGCCCGCCGCCGCCAGCCGGGCCCAGGGGAAATGCTCGCCGGGGTCGATCTTGCGCGCGGGCGCGACATCCGAATGGGCCAGCACACGGGCGGGCGGGATCGGGTGGCGGGCCAGAATGTCCCGCGACAGGGCGATGACCGACTCGATCTGGGCGTCCGGATAGGGCGGCAGGCCGGCGGGATGGCCGAGATTCTGGATCTCGATCCCGACCGAGCGGGCGTTCAGGTCCGTCTCCCCGCCCCAGGAGGAGACCCCCGCGTGCCAGGCGCGGTCGCCTTCGGCCACCATGCAGGTGACGGTTCCGTCGAGGTCGACCAGATAGTGCGCAGAGACTTTCGCCTCCGGATCGGTCAGCCGCGCGATCGACGCCTCGGCGCTTTCCATTTCGGTGTAATGCAGCAGCAGGATGTCGACCGGCGCGCCGTCGCGGGAATTGAAATTCGGCGACGGCCGCTCGATCACGGTCAGGCTTTCAGGAATTCAGATCAGCCGAAGCGGCCGAGCGCGTCCACGGTCCAGCCCGCGCCGGTGCGGCGGGCCTCCAGCGTGCGCGGCGCGCTGGCGGGCGCGGCGCGGCGGCGCAGACGGGCGAAAGCGTAGAGCAGCGCGCCCAAAGCGGCGATGAAAGCCGCGGCCGTGAGGGCGGCAAGCGCCAGCACGGTGGCGGCGCCCAGGGCGAGGATGGCGACGGCGGCCACAAGCACACCGCCCAGCGCGGCGCGCGCGCTGCCGGCGACCCAGGCGCGGGAATTCGAGAATTGAAGCGCGGGGCGCATTACCA
>CAJXKJ010000032.1 GCA_913055605.1 uncultured Euryhalocaulis sp.
CGAACGGCTGGCCGCGAACGGGGTCGATTATCTGTTCGCCAACGGCGGCACCGATTTCGGCCCGGTGATCGAGGCGCTGGCCCGCCGCCAGAGCGAGGGCCACAACACGCCGCAGGCCCTGCCGATCCCGCATGAGACCGTCGCGACCGGCATGGCGCACGGCTACACGCTGGTCACCGGCCGGCCCCAGGCGGTGATGGTCCACACCAATGTCGGCCTCGCCAATGTCGTGATGAGCGCGATCAACGCCGCGGTGGACCACGCCCCGATCCTGATCTGCTCCGGCGCGACGCCCCTGACCGAGGGCGGCCATCTCGGCAGCCGCTCCACCCCGATCAACTGGGGCCAGGATATGGAGGACCAGCCCGCGCTGGTGCGCGAGGCCACCAAATGGCGCGCCATGCTGTCCTACCCGGAACAGATGGCCTCGCTGGTCGACCGGGGGCTCGCCATCGCCAGCTCCGCGCCCACCGGCCCGGTCTATCTGGGCCTGCCGCGCGAACCACTCTGCGCCACGGTGGACGAAAACGCCCCGCCGCCCGTCCCGCCGCTGGCCGCCGTCGACGTCGCCCCGCACCCGGACGCGGTGCGGGAGGCCGCGCGTATCCTGTCCGCGGCGAAGAACCCGCTGATCATCGCCCATCGCAGCTTCGAGCCGGGGCAGGACGAAAGCCCGCTGGCCGCCTTCGCCGACGAGTTCGCGATCCCGGTGATCGAGTTCTGGCCGTCCCGCATCTCGCTGGACTCCGACCATCCGATGCACGCCGGCTTCAATCCGGCGGAGGATCTGAAAAACGCCGACGCCATTCTGGTCCTGAACGCGCTGACGCCCTGGATCCCGATGCACCAGGCGCCGGGGCCGGACTGCAAGGTGATCCAGAGCGGGCCGGACCCGTTGCACCAGCGCTTCCCGATCCGCGGCTTCCGCAGCGACGTCTCGCTGGCCGGCGACGCGCCCGAAGTGCTCTCCGCCCTCGGCGCGGCGATGCGCGCGGGCTGGAACGGCGCCCGCCCGGCGGATCTGGACGCCCGCCACACCGCGCTGGCCGACCAGAACCGGGAGCGCCGGGCCCAGCGCGCCGAGCGCGCCGCCAATCCGGGCACGCCCATGTCCATGGAATGGGTCAGCAAGTGCGTGGGCGAGGCGCTGGGCGAAACCGGCATCGTGTTCAACGAGCTCGGCGTCGATCCGGGCTCGATGGGCCGCACCCGTCCGGGCTCCTATTTCGCGCACGCGGTCTCCGGCGGTCTCGGCTGGGGCCTCACGGCCGCGCTCGGCGGCGCGCTCGCCGCGCGCGACAGCGGCAAGGTCGTGGCCGCCTGTATCGGCGACGGCTCCTATATGTTCGCCAACCCCGTCGCCTGCCATCAGGCGGCGGAGGCGCTGCAGCTTCCGCTGCTGACCATCGTCATGAATAACGGCGTCTGGAACGCGGTGCGCCGCTCCACGCTGGAGGTCTTCCCGGACGGATACGCCGCGCGCGCCAATCTGATGCCGGTGACGACGCTGGAGCCCGCGCCCGACTATTGCATGATCGCCGGGGCCAGCCGCGCCTGGACCGAATCCGTGGAAGACCCGAACGAGCTTCCCGCCGCGCTGGAGCGGGCGATCAATGTCATCCGCACCGAGGGCCGTCAGGCCATGCTGAACGTGCGCACGGGCACCGGCGCCGGCGAGGGGCGCTAGGGGACCGCGCGCCAATACCGGGCCAATCCCGGGCCAATCCCGGGGAGGGAGGCGCCATGAGGACAGTGCTGGGGGCCGTGCTCGCGGCCATGATCTGGACCGGGGTCTGGACAGGATACGCCATGGCGCAGGACGACATGCCGGCGAACGCGGAGGATCTGGTCTGGGCCCGCCCGGACGGCCTCGAACTCGGCGCCCGCATCTACTGGCCGGAGGCGCTGGGCTCCGGCCCGCTTCCGGTGGTGATCGACGTCCATGGCGGCGCCTGGTCCGCCCTGGACCGCACCAGCGGCGAATATTACGCCGCCGCCCTGGCCGGCCGCGGCTATATCGTCGTCTCCATCGATTTCCGCCAGGGGCCGGACTTCCAGCACCCCGCGGGCAGCGCCGACGTCGCGGCCGCCGTCCGCTGGGTCCGGCTGAACGCCGCCCGGCTGGAGGCCGACCCGCAGCGTATCGCGTTAATCGGCAGCTCCTCCGGCGGCCATCTCGCCATGCTCGCAGCCCTGCGGCCGGACGCCCCGGCCCATGCGGGCACGCCAATCCGTGACATGGACGGCCCGGCGGACGCCTTCGCCCCGCAGGACTCCATCGACGCCTCCGTCGCGGCGGTCGTCGCGATGTGGCCGGTCTCCGACCCGCTGGCGCGCTTCAAATACGCCCAGCGCGCGGGCGTCGAGCCCCTTCTGGGCGGCCACCAAGCCTATTTCGGCGGCGACGAGGCCGCGATGCTGGACGCCTCCATCCCGCGCATCGTCACCTCCGGGGAGGCGGGCGCGGGCGCGGACCTGCCGCCGCTTCTGGTGATCCAGCCCGGCATGGACTCCAACATCCCCCAGGACATGACCTTCGACCTGCTGCGCGCATACCAGTCGCGCGAGGGCCATTTGGAATACGGCTTCTATCCGGGCCAGCCCCACGCCTTCGGCCATCGCCCCTCGGCGGAGGCCGACGACATGATCGCCCTGGTCGCGGACTTCCTGGACCGCCGCTTCGCGGACTAGCGCCTAGAGCAGCTTGCGCCCGTTCGGCACGGGCTTGTCGACGGCCGCCAGCACGATGGCCCCGTCCGCGTCGGTAAAGCCCAGCGTCAGCACTTCGGACTGGATCGGCCCGATCTGGCGCGGCGGGAAATTCACCACCGCCATCACCTGCCGTCCCACCAGCTCCTCCGGCGAATAATGCACGGTGATCTGGGCGCTGGATTTCTTCACGCCGATCTGCGGCCCGAAATCGATCATCATGATGATGGCGGGCTTCTTCGCCTCGGGAAACGGGCGCGCCTCCACGATCGTCCCGGTGCGGATGTCGACCTTCTCGAAGTCGGCGAAGGCGATCGTGTCCATGGCGGCCTCTACAGCGTCTCTGCGTCGGCCCCCGAATATTCCAGGAACAGCGCGTTTGCACGCTTGGTCTCGGGGTCGGTCCCGACCCGCCGCTCGATGACGCGGCTGTCGAACGCGGCCTGCAGCAGCTCCGCCTCGGTCAGCCCCACCCGCGCCACCAGATGCAGAAGGGTGCGCTGCCCCCTGTCCACGCCCCTGAGGCGCTCCTCCTTCAGATACATCTCCAGCCGCCGGCGCCGCGCGCGGCGTTCCCAGCGGTACAGGCCATAGCCGAAGGCCGCGACGATGGCGGTGAAGATCGCCGCCAGCTGGCCCGCGATCTCCAGCACGCCGCCGCGCCCTAGTCCGACTCGGGGCGGATCCGCCCGCCCGGCTCGATCAGCTCGATCTGGTTGCCCTCCGGGTCCGCGACCATGGCGATCACGATGCCGGTGTCGCCGAATTCGGCCGCGGGGCTCAGCACCGTCCCGCCGAACGTCACCACGTCCTCGGCCACCTGGGCGGCGTCCGACACGTCGAAGATCACCAGCGGCGCGGGGGACTCCAGAGCGCCGATATCGGTCGGATAGATCACGACGTCGCCGTTCGGATTGGCCAGCGCCTCGTCCATCGTCGTACCGAAATTCATCATGATTTCCGGCTGGCCGGGCAGGGGGATGCGCTGCACCTCCATCATGCCGAACGCGTCGGAATAGAATTCGGCCAGGGCCTCGGTGTCCGCCGCCATCACGCGCGCGCCGTTCAGCTTCACCTGCGGCGCCTTCCGAATGATCTCCGGCGGATGCTCCATCACGGTCCTCTCGTTCAGTTCGTTCAGCGCCTCGGTGGGCGCGTCCTGCGCCAGTGCGGCGCCGGTCATCAGGAACGCGGCCGCGGCCGCGGCGGAAAGAATATGTCTGCGCATCGAAGCCTCCCGTCTCCGTTCGGGGCGGATGATAGCGCCCAAACGGCGCGCGATGTCGGAAAAAGCGCCCTGCCGGGATTCGGGGGCGAAGCCCCTAGGGCGTAAAGCGGATGGTGAAGGCCGCGCCGCGCCCCTCCGGCCCCGGCCCGACCGACAGCGTCCCGCCCAGCTGCTGGGTCAGGGAGCGCACCACGCGCATGCCCAGCCCCTTGTTCGCCTCCGGGTCGAACCCGGGCGGCAGGCCCGGCCCGCCGTCCGATACGGACAGCACGCAGGCCCCGGTGTCGTCGCGGCCGAAGCACACCGTGATCGGGGAGTCCCTGTCGCCATGCTTGGCGGCGTTGGTGACCAGCTCGTTCACCACCATGCCGATCTGCCCGATCGTGCGCGCCGGCACGTCGCATCCCGATCCCTCCACGGTGATCGGGCGGCCCAGCACGCCGCCCAGCTCCCCGCACAGCTGGCGCAGATAGTCCAGGCACGGCACGCTCTGGGCCGGGTTCTGGGCGATATAGAAATGCTGGTGCACCCGCGCCACGGCGGACACCCGGCTGGCCGCGGCGCGCAGCGCCTCGGCCGCGCCGCTGTCGCCCGCCTCGCGCGCCTGCATGCCCAGCATGGCGGACACGAACTGCAGCCCGTTCATCACCCGGTGGTCGATTTCCTTGGCCAGGATTTCGGCCTGGCCCAGCGCGCTGTCCTTGGCGGCCAGCTTCGCGTCCATCGCGTCCTCCGACCGCCGCGCGGTCAGGCGCAGCTCCATCTGCTCCATCACCACCGCGGCCAGGTCGGCCAGAGTCTCCATCTGCTCGTCGGTCGGGGTGCGCGGCTGGCGGTCCACCACGCCCAGCGCGCCCAGGAAGTGCCCGTCGCGCGTGCGCAGCGGCGCCCCGGCGTAAAAGCGCAGGCCGAACGGCCCGCGCACCAGCGGATGGTCGCGCACCTCCGGATCGGCGCAGGCGTCGGAAATGACAAAAGTCTCGCCGGACTCCATCGCCGCCCCGCACAGCGACCCGGCGCGCGGCATCTCGGACCAGTCCACCCCGTGGCGGGATTTGAACCAGGCCCGGTCCCCGTCGATCAGGGTCAGCACGCAGACCGGCGCGTCGAACAGGCGCGCCGCGATAGTGGTGATCCGGTCGAAGGCGGGATCGGGCGGGGTGTCCATGATGGCGTAGCGGCGAAGGGCGGCCCTCCGGGCGGCCTCGCGGCCGTCCGGCGCTACGCCCGGCGGATTCGCTCCGCCGCGGGCTTCACCGGCAATCCCCAACATTATCCTCCGCCCACTCCCGCCTTTCACGGTGCGCCCCTTTCCGGGCGGAGTCGACCGGCAATCGCGCAACATACGTTACGCGCGTGTAAACCGCGCCGATTTCGCCTGTTGCGCGAATGGCTTGGCGATGTGCGGCGCCGCAACAAACTCTTGTGAATTTTGCCCAGACGCCGGAAACACCGCTAAAACGGCCCGAAGAAGGGACACATCTTGGCCTATTCCTCCCTGCGCGAATTCCTGTCCGAGCTGGAAGCGGACGGCCAGCTCGTCCGCGTGACAGAGCCGGTCTCCACCAATCTGGAGATGACGGAGATCCATCGCCGCCTGATCGAATCCGGCGGCCCGGCCATGATTTTCGAGAACGTGATCAAGGAGGACGGGACAAAGTCCGACATCCCGTGCCTGATCAATGTCTTCGGAACGGTGGAGCGGATCGCCCGCGCCGTCACCCTCGGCGAAAAGAAACGCTCCAGCGCCCGGGATCTGCGGGAAGTGGGGGAGCTCCTGGCCTTCCTGCGCCAGCCCGAACCGCCCGAAAACCTGAAGGGCGCGTGGGACATGCTCCCCCTCGCCAAAACCGTCATGTCCATGCGGCCGAACACGGTCAGCAAGGCCCCGTGCCAGGACATCGTGTGGGAGGGGGAGGACGCCTCGCTCGACCGCCTGCCGATCCAGACCTGCTGGCCGGGGGAGCCCGCGCCGCTCATCACCTGGCCGCTCGTCGTCACCCAGGGGCCGGGCGGCGGGGCCACGGACAAGTATAATCTCGGCATCTACCGCATGCAGAAGCGCGGGCCCCGCGAAACCCTGATGCGCTGGCTGCACACAAGAGGCGGCGCCCAGCATTACGCCTCATGGAAGGGCGAACGGCCGGAGCCCATGCCCGTGGCCGCCGTCATCGGCGCCGATCCGGGCACGATCCTGGCCGCCGTCACCCCGGTCCCCGAAACGCTCAGCGAGTATCAGTTCGCCGGCCTCCTGCGCGGCAAGAAGCTCGACCTGGTGGAGTGCAAGACCATCCCGCTCAAGGTCCCAGCCAGCGCGGAGATCGTGATCGAGGGCCATGTCATGCTCGACGAATTCGGGGACGAGGGGCCCTATGGCGACCACACCGGCTACTACAACTCGGTGGAGCCGTTCCCGGTCTTCAAGGTCAGCGCCATCACCATGCGCCGCGACCCGCTCTATATGACCACCTATACGGGCCGCCCGCCGGACGAGCCCGCCATCCTCGGCCAGGCCCTGAACGAGGTCTTCATCCCGCTCTTCCGCCAGCAATTTCCGGAGGTCACGGATTTCTGGCTGCCGCCCGAGGGCTGTTCCTACCGCATCGCCGTGGTCAGCATGAAGAAGCGCTATCCCGGCCACGCCAAGCGCGTGATGACGGGCGTCTGGTCCTATCTGCGCCAGTTCATGTACACCAAATGGGTCATCGTCGTGGACGACGACATCGACGCGCGCTCGTGGGCCGACGTCATGTGGGCCGTCTCCACAAGAATGGACCCCGCCCGCGACATCACCCTCATCGAAAACCCCCCCATCGACTATCTCGACTTCGCCTCCCCCCAGCCGGCCCTGGGCAGCAAGATCGGCCTCGACGCCACCAACAAGATCGGCGCGGAAACGAGCCGGGAATGGGGGCAGGAGTTGAAGATGGACGCGGACGTGGTGCGGCGGGTGGATGAGATTTGGGGGAGGGTGGTTAGCGAGGAGGGAGCATCATTGCTCCACAATGCGAAACGGTAAGAGCCGATATCGGCCCCCAAGCCAGACCCGAAGTTGGTATCGCTTACGGTTGATGAAGATTGGGGCTCCGTCCTTCAAATCCCCCGGCGGCAGGGCACACTCAATATCACGATGGTAGTCCTCAGCCCTCAATATGCGCCCAGAGTCCCCCTGGCTGAGCGTCGCGTCTGGTAACTGTTCCCATTCACGAAATAGGTCGCGTAGGCCACCGACTTTCGGTGCCTCACCCCCTCTTTTAGGGTCAAAGCATGGGTGAAGTGGCCAAGGGGCACCCAACGAATCTAGGAAAATCCCGCGTCCTCTCGGATTTGCAAAGTAATAGACTGGATCGTTGCAACGTGGGCATCTTGTTTCGTAGGTGCGCTTACCCCGTTCGACCTTGAAAACCCAACAACCGGCAACGCGGACTGAGCGCCCTTTCGGGGTGGTACGACGATGCGGCCTGCGCCAATAAATAGGCATCGGTCTAATCCACTCACTTCCCAGTTCTGAACATACACGCTAGCGTTGTACCCGGGATGGGGAGGGTAATCGTGGGGTCAGTTGCGAAACAAAAGACGTATTCTCTCTTCTTAGCGAAGCCTTCGACCATACCGGACGAAGACCTTCTCACGGAGAACGCTCGAGCACGTCTTGTAACCGCCATTAAGGCGTCTGCGCCCAATTTTGGCGATGGCGGGGAGTTATTTATTTTCCCCGGCGCGGATCATCCCCCAAAGTGGCTGTCTGAGGTAAAGGGCGTTTTTAACATCAAAACGACGCTCTTGGGTAAAAGCCACTCCGCTGTCGTGATTTTCAAGCAAGGAAACAATCGCTTTGCCCTTACCTACGGATATGGCCACGTCATGTTGGACGATGCCCAATTCGTCAGCGACTTTGGACTAAGGACATGTATCAATTTCGTGGACGACGCCGGCGTTAAAAGCGTCGAACGCTCAAACCTTGCCTCCGCCATTCGCGATCTATCCCAAGCTGCGAGCGGGAGAAGTTTCGATTCATACGGGATCGATGACGTTCTAGAAGTGATTCAGAGGGTTAGTGGTGCGTCGCGATCAAGCTCTTTCGCTGCTTCGGCGTCTGGTGCCCGCGCGCTAAAAATATCCAAAAAAATTTCGCTTGAAGACGTACCGGAAACGGCCGAGCAAGCTGAAAAACTATATCGATCTAACGCTTATAAAGACACGCAGTTTGCGGTTATCGACCAACTTTCACCGGTCACTGATCCGGCTATTTGTGACCATTTAGACGGCGAGTTGCTCAAATCTCTGCACAATGAAAGTAATAGTTTTGAAATTTCCGCTCCTGAAATACGTGCGACGACTGTCGCGTACTATAATATACGGGGTGCCCGCGTTTTTGGTCATACCGACGTATCGTTAGACCTATACCTAAAAAACGTGCCTGGAGGCGCGGGTGGACTAGACCTCGATAAGTTAAAGAGACACCGTATCGAGGTGTACGATCACAACGGGCACCAAGAAATTGATGGCTGGTCGATCTATCGTGCGCTTATAGGCTCTTTGAGCATCGCTGGTCGCCGTTACGCTATCCACGAAGGGCGATGGTATCAGGTTGACGGTAGCCTAAAGGACGCGGCCGAAAAGGCGTTTGAAGATCGTTGTGTCCCGCTTGATCCAATTTTCGGCCCGCTGGTTGAGAAGGTGTCGGGTGAAGGGAAAGCGGCGAAAAGGGCTCTGGAATCAGAGTATGACTATAATCGTCGAACCGCTGCTCAGGCGGATTTGATTTGTTTAGATCAAGAGTTAGTCAAGGTCCCCGCGCGACCTGGGCGTGGAATTGAGCTGTGTGATATATTGGATGTCGAAAAAAGAAGGTATATTCACATTAAAAAGAGTAGTCGTCAGTCAAGCACTTTGAGTCATCTTTTTAAGCAGGGGCGAAATGCTGCTGCGATGGTACAGGGGGATGCTGATTTTCGAAAAAATGCTCTTGATCTGGTTGGCGATAAATATGGCGATCAGGATAGAAAAGCACTGGAGTCTGCGTGGAATGACGGCAGCAGGTGGACAGTAGAGTTTCGTATTGCAGATATTCCTAGGCCTAATGGCTCCTTCAATATTCCGTTCTTCAGTAAGCTGACGTTTCGCGAAGAGTGTCGACTGCTTCTGCCTACCCACGATGTGGGGATTGGTTTCATCAAAACCGGCACATAACGGTCGCTCGGACCATGCTTCAAATTGAGTCTTCGTGACAGTGAACATTTGGCGTGGTGAATAGAATATCGCCACCTCCGTTCTTCACGCGCCACACGCTATGTACGCAACTGTCGCCACGCGCCTATCGTGCGTAGTTGGCTAACAAAAATAGGGGGAACTCCGCCCCGTTTTCCCCGCCCCCTCCAAGCGCCCGTAATATCCCCTCGGCTTCGCGGCCGGAGGGATGTGGCCAATCACCATGGATCGCGGAGCGGGCGTGGCGCGTCCGGCAGGGAGGGTGATAGCTCCCGCGCCCGGCGCGGCCTTCGGGAAGGGCCGGCGGCACTAAACGCCAGACCGCTGCATCTCCCGGATTGGAAACGCGGGGCGAGAGCCTTCGGGAAATCCACGCGCGGAGCGTCCGGCCCTGGTCCTCAAAACCCAAGGCCTCAAAACACGGATCAGAGCCAGGCGCTCCGCTCCCTCACGTTTCGCTAACCACGGAGGGCCGCTCGCGTGGCCGCCGCCGCATGCCGCACTGCAAAAACCCGCGCCGGGGCGGGCAAAACCCGGCCGATAGCTAAAACTCGAACAATCGCTTTTAGCGAAAATCCAGCCTTCCATGGCTCAATACCCCCATGGCGCGGGGATTGCGGCGGTTTGCGGCTCCCGGCGCCGGCCGATCGCGTGTCGCCGTACCACGGACCCACAAGACAGGAACCCGATGTCCGCCACCGTCCAGCCCGTGCGAGAGAGTTGATGAGCCATTTCGCCTTTCTGAAACGCCTTACCGACCTGACCCGCAACCAGGCCGTGGTGTGGAACCACGACCAGGACGAGGGCGCCTATCTGGCCCATGTCGACACCTACACCGCGCGCCTGGCCTATCCGAAGGGCGCAAAGCCCGGCAGCGCCCTGGTCCTGCGCTTCTCCCTGTACCGGCGCGACGAGGTGGCGGTGGAGATCTCCAGCCGCAACACGCTGGACTTCCAGAGCTCGAACGACGCGGCCTATGTGCTGAAGACGCTGTTCGAGGCGGTCCAGCGCCAGCAGGCCAGCCGCGAGGTCGCCGCCTTCGAAGACTTCCTGACCCGCGCCGAGGCGTCCTAGAACCCTGCCGAGGTTCTCGTCGGAGCCTCTGCCCGTCTCATGCGTTATGCGCCCCGCGTGGGATGACAGGACCGGCCGTCCGCGCCGGGAGGAACGCGTGTGCAGATCGTTCTGGTCGCCATTGCGGTGGTGCTGATCCTGGTCGGGGTCGCCTTCACCCTTTCCCCGATTCCGTTCGGCGCCTTCATCGTCGTCGCCGGCGCGTCGATGCTGGTCGCCGTCTCCCCGGTGGTCCGCGCCTTCCTGCGGCTGGAGCGGCGGCGCCATCCGCATTTCGACAAGATGCTGGGCCTGGCGGAAGAGAAAGTGCCCCATTCCATCGCCGCCCCGCTGGAGCGCACCGACGGGCCGGAGGCAAGGCGCCTGCACGAAGAGCACGCGCGCCAGCGCCAGGCCGACCCCGCGCGGGCCCGCCGCGCCGAACAGGCCCGCGAACAATCCGCGCCGGACAGCGGGAGCTAGCTTGCGCGCTAGACTTGCCCGTCCAGCAGCTCCGCCGCCTCCAGGCGCTTGATCTCGTCGCGGTACCGGGCGGCGGTCTCGAACTCCAGATCCGCGGCCGCCTCGCGCATCTTCTTTTCCAGATCCTTCAGCACCGCCTGCAGATTGGCGCCGGTCAGCATCGCGTCGTCGGAATCTTTCGTCGCGCCGGGCAGGGCCTTCACCGTCACCCGGTCGCTCTTCTCGTACACGCTGTCCAGAATATCGGAGATATTCTTGCGGATGCTCTGCGGCGTGATGCCGTGCTCGGCGTTGAAGGCGCGCTGCTTCTCCCGCCGGCGCTCGGTCTCGGCCATGGCGCGCTCCATGCTGCCGGTCACCCGGTCGGCGTACAGGATGACCTTGCCGTCCACATTCCGCGCCGCCCGGCCGATCGTCTGCACCAGCGACGTCTCGCTGCGCAGGAAGCCTTCCTTGTCCGCGTCCAGAATGGCGACCAGCGCGCATTCGGGAATATCCAGCCCCTCGCGCAACAGATTGATCCCGACCAGAACGTCGAACGCGCCCAGGCGCAGGTCGCGGATGATCTCGATCCGCTCGATCGTGTCGATGTCGCTGTGCATGTACCGCACGCGCACGCCCTGCTCGTGCATGTATTCGGTCAGGTCCTCCGCCATGCGCTTGGTCAGCACGGTGACCAGGCTCCGGTATCCCTTGGCCGCGACCTCCTTCACCTCGGCGATCACGTCGTCGACCTGGCTGAACCCGTCTGTGCTGCCCGGGCGCACCTCCACCGGCGGGTCGATCAGGCCGGTGGGGCGGATCACCTGCTCGGTGAACACCCCGCCGGTGCGCTCCAGCTCCCAGCTGCCGGGCGTGGCGCTGACCTCGATGGTCTGGGGCCGCATCGCGTCCCATTCCTCGAATTTCAGCGGCCGGTTATCCAGACAGACCGGCAGGCGGAATCCGAAATCGGCCAGCGTCTTCTTCCGGTTGAAGTCGCCGCGGTACATCGCCCCGATCTGCGGGATGCTGGCGTGGCTCTCGTCGACAAAGACCAGCGCATTGTCCGGCAGATACTCGAAGAATGTCGGCGGCGGCTCGCCCGGCTTCCGCCCGGTCAGATAGCGGGAATAGTTCTCGATGCCGGGGCAGGACCCGGTCGCCTCGATCATCTCGATATCGAACTCGGTGCGCTGCTGCAGGCGCTGCGCCTCCAGCAGCTGGCCCTGCTGCTCGAACCAGGCCACGCGCGCCTTCAGGTCGCGCTTCATCTGCTGCACCGCCTGGTTCAGCGTCGGGCGCGGCGTCACATAGTGGCTGTTGGCGAACACGCGCACCCCGCCCAGATCCGCGGTCTTCTTGCCGGTCAGCGGGTCGAACTCGGCAATCCCCTCGATCTCGTCTCCAAAGAAGGACACGCGCCAGGCCCGGTCCTCCATATGCGCCGGCCACAGCTCCAGCGTGTCGCCCCGCACCCGGAACGTGCCCCGGCCGAACGCCGCGTCGTTGCGCCGGTATTGCAGGTCGACCAGGCGCTTCATCACGTCGCGCGGATCGATCCGCTCCCCCGGTTTCAGGGTGAAGATCATCGCCGCATAGGTCTCAACCGCGCCGATGCCATAGATGCACGACACGCTGGCCACCACGATCACGTCGTCGCGGTCCAGGATCGCGCGCGTGGCGCTGTGGCGCATCCGGTCGATGGCCTCGTTCCGGCTGGAGTCCTTCTCGATATAGGTGTCGGTGCGCGGGATGTACGCTTCGGGCTGGTAGTAGTCGTAGTAGCTGACGAAATACTCCACCGCGTTGTCGGGGAAGAAGCTCTTGAACTCCCCGTACAGCTGCGCGGCCAGCGTCTTGTTGTGCGCCAGGATCAGGGCCGGGCGCTGAACCGTCTCGATGACCTTGGCCATCGTGAACGTCTTGCCGGACCCGGTGACCCCCAGCAGGACCTGGTCCTGCTCGTTATTCCGGACCCCCTCCACCAGCTCGGCGATCGCCGCGGGCTGGTCCCCCTGCGGGGTAAAGTCCGACGCCAGCCGGAACTTGATCCCCCCCTCGGTCTTCTCCGGCCGCTCCGGCCGATGAGGAACCCAGGCGGCGGCGGGGTCGTCGAGGATGAAGTCGGGATGGGATGGCATGGGGGGAATATGGGCAGCTGGCAGTCTAGTCGCTAGGCCCGATTGTCATCCCAATTCCTCACCCGCGTGGGGCAGCGCGTAGCCAAAGCCGACAGGGCCTACTCTCCGACAGGTTAACAGGCTAAACGCTCGGGGCTTCTGTCCCCAGCGGACTTACTCTAGATATTGGTGGCTTGGAACGAACGGCCGCTGGAGTGTGATTATGGAACTGTCGGCGTTTGAGTATGCTGCACTAAGAACACTCACTGACCCTTACAAGAGTAAAGGAAGAAGCGAATCGGCCAATTTGCTCAATTGGTTCCTTGAAAATATATACCGTTTAGACGAAACGTCGGCAGATGACTGCATATGTGATAAAAGTAATGATAAGGGCGTGGATGGAATATATATAGATCACAATTTCCGGGAAATTCAGATTTTACAATCGAAAATCCGCCAAAAATCTGGAGCAACGATTGGGGATGTAGCGCTTAAGGAATTAAGCGGGACAATAGACCAATTCAAAGATACCGCGAGCGTTCAAGCTCTACTGGACGGCAACGCTAACGATGAGTTAAAGAAAATAATACAGCGGGAAAATATACTTGGTCTTCTGGAGTCGGGATATTCTGTAAAGGCAATTTTTGTGACTAACGCGACAGCAGATCATAACGGTCAACAATACCTGTCCAGTCACGGCGAAATCAATTTCTGGGGTCGCGAACAGATTGCTAAAGCTTACGTCGATCTCGATGTCGAAGGGGGAATAGACGAATCCTTTTCGTTCGACGTGAGTTATGTTGATCCATTGACGTATATAGTCGATGATGACGTTACGGCGTATGTGTTTCCGGCACTGGGGCGCGAGCTGGCAAACTTAAAGGGCATTGAGGACGGAAGCCTATTTTCCAAGAATGTTCGACTAAGTTTGGGGAGAACTGAGGTTAACAAGGCAATATCATCGACAATAGACGATAATGAAATTCATAATAGGTTTGCATTATTCCATAATGGGATAATTATATTGTGTGATAAGGCAAATTTGGACGATGGCTCCCTCTCTGTTGAGGGGTATACAGTTGTGAATGGTGCGCAAAGCCTTACAACACTTCATTCCAAGAAGGATGCCATTACGGACGATCTTCGCGTCTTTGTCCGTGTTATCGCGCTAAATGATGACAAGCTTGCTAGGTTAATTACCAGAAATAGTAATAATCAAAATTCTATCAAGCCGCGAGATTTGCGTTCAAACGACGATATCATGCTCCGGCTGCAGGCAGAGTTTGCTAAAGAAACGCCAGAATACGCCCTTGAAGTTAAGCGAGGTGAGCGGTTCGATGGGGTTGAAGTTATTAGTAATGATCTTGCTGGTAGGATGCTGTTGGCTTTTGATTTAAATGAGCCTTGGTCGTGTCACCAAATATATAAAGTTTTTGATGAAAATTATGCAAAAATTTGGAGTAGGCGTGAGCTTGATGCCTATAGAATTGTTTTTATGTGGAGATTGTTTAATATAATCCGAGAGGAGCTTGATAACATAGAAGAGAGGCCGCTTGCTAAGTATACGCTCACGCCATATTTTCTTATGCATGTTATTTCTGTGGTTGCCTCGAAAGATGAGAAAGCGGCCGCTATTTTGCGAGATTTGCGCAAGAATTGGGGTGATAATGTTGATAAATTTCTAGATGTATCGAGAATGATCGTTCGGGGATTGGTTATTGATCTAAATTATCACGTAAACAATGTAAACGAAGACGGATATTTCGACTATAAGTCAGTTTTGAAAAGTCCGGTCTCGGTAAAGGAGTTGACCTCGGAGCTTGTCTCGAGCTTCGAGAAGGATGTGGCTAGGGGGAAGGCTGAGGGATTCGGTACCGAACTGTAACGGGTGTCATGTGAGATATTTGGGATTCTTAGACTTTACACGCGTCTTGCGAGAATTCGACCATTCATCTTCAAGCCCGTACATCCACTCTCGCTGCTCCTCCCTCACCCGCTCCAAATAATTTCGCCAAGCTCCGCCATGGGTGAGCGCCAGATCGCGCGCCCGCCGCTCCAGCTCCGCCGCGTCCGGCTTCATCATCACCAGCGCGCGTTCCTCCGCGCGCAGCGCGATCAGGCGCTCCACCTCCGCATCGAATGCGCGCCGCTGCGCCGCCAGCTCTTCCGGTGATGGCTCCGCCGTTTCCCGCGCCTCTGCTTCGGCCAGCAAGGCGCTTAGCTTTGTGAGCTTGTCCAGCAGGCCCGTTGCGGTGGCTGGCTCCGCCCCGGCCAGCGCCTCTTCCAGCCTCTGCGCCTGGCGGCGCAGAAAGGCGGCGGCGGTGAGGGATCTCAGCTTCGGTCGTCGCGACATCGCGCCAGCCTACGCCGAGCGGTTTCTCCGTCGCAGAAACCGCCGCCTATCCCTTCTCCCCTCGTGGGGTGAGCGGCGGTCCGGAGGACAAAACGCGGAGCGTTTTGAGCAGCGAACGCACGAGCGGATTCCGCGAGGGTCGGCCGGGCAATCGGCTCCGGGGCGCGCAGCGTCCTGTTGAGCCGATGGGATGAGAGGGCGTTGCCAGCGCCGCGCCCGGTTTCGACCGCCCCCTCCCCCCCAACCCCTCTCCCACGAGGGGAGAGGGGAGGCGCCCGTGCGGCCCCGCGCCGGCCCCCGGATTTCCGTGGAGATACGCAAATTCGTCCCACACCGCCCGCACGCCCCCATACTCCGCCCGTTCTGACCGCACGGAAGGCGCAGGCCTCGTCAGTCGCGGCGGTTGGGAGTGCGCGGCGCGTCCGCGCCTGCGGGTGACGCCCGCGGGCTCCGGCGCGGCCTTCGGGAAGGCGGACGGCATTAAACGACCGACCGTTCCAAATTCCCGGATTGGAGCCGGGGGCGAGAGCGTCCGAGAAATCCGCGCGCGGGGCGTTCGAAGCTTCGCAGACAGTCAAGACACTGGAGGCGAAGCCTCCGGCGCCCCGCACCCTTCCATCCCTCCCGGCCCGGCCGGGGCGGGCGCCGCCGCCTGTCCGCCCCCTGCCGAGTCGTGCGATTCCCCTGAGGGTTGAATCGCCCGGCGGGGCGTTTTCATGGCGGCGTCGTTAACATACCTTATAGGCACGCGAGGACGCCGTAGGGCTGCGGCGCTGTGCGATGGGGACATGAAAATGGCACGTCTGTTCGCGTTACTGATCGCGCTGCTGGGCGCGGCGGCCCTCTCGCAGGGACCGGAATTCGCCCAGCAATACATGCAGCGCCTGGGCGGGGCGGTGGATGAGCTGGCCGCGTTCGTCACGCGCTTCGATTCCGATGTCGATGCCGCGGGCATCAGCCGCGACGACGCGCTGGAGGCTTACGCGGAGTCCGGCGATTTCCTGTCGCTGCAGGGGGTGCGGGTCGAAGACACGCTGGACCGCTACGACCAGCTGGCCGCGCATCTGGCCGAGCTGCGCCGGGCCAATGATTACGAGCGCAGCTGGCTGATCGCGCGGGAGCACGACGTTCCCCTGCTGCGCGCCACGGTGCACGACTATCAGCCGGCGGTGCCGCTGACCCTGGCGGGCGCGGCGCATGCGGGCGCGGGCTTCATCATCGGCTGGATCGTCGGGGCGTTCGTCGCCGGGCTGATCGGGCTGATCCTGTCGCCGCTGTTCGGGCGGCGGGAGCCGGCCTGACCTGACCGGGCTCTGATCGCTGGCCTGACCCCGGCCCGGTGTGGCCGCGGGGCGGCTATTACAGCGGCGGCACAGCTATTGGCGGAACCCGAATCGGGGTTGGCGGCTTGTTCGCGCCAAGTCGAGGACGTTCGATTTGGGCTCATAAAATGAAACTGTCGCTAACCCTGACCAATGCCGCGCTTGGCGCGGCCGCACTGGCCGCCGCGCTTGGCGCCGCCACGCCGGCCCACGCCGAAAACTGCGGGGAGACCTATACGGTCCGCGCCGGCGACTGGCTGAGCAAGATCGCCCAGCGGTGCGGCGTGGAGATGGACGCCATCGCGGCGCTGAACGACGACCTGAACCCCAACGCGATCGAGATCGGCCAGGTGATCCGCCTGAAGACGCCGGACCCGATCATCCCGGTCTTCGACCTGCAGCGCGTGCCGGTGTCCGCCATGCCGCCCTCGCCGCCCTCGCCGCCCGCCAAGGGGCCGGTGCAGTTCGAGGGCGAGATCGTGCGCGACGCGGGCACCTGCCTGTATGTCAGCGACCCGGCCGGTCGGCTGTACAGCTTCGCCGCCGGGGAGCGCGGCCTGACCGCCGGGACGCGCGTGACGATCAGCGGCGAGGTCGTGGACAACTGGTTCTGCGGCGGCGGCGCGGAGGTTCTGGTCGACGCGGTCGAGCCGGCGCCCGCCCAGATGGCGACGCTGGAAACCGAAGCGCTGTAGCGCGCGCGAGCTTTTTGGAAAACGCCTCAGTGCGCCGGGTCGATGCGATCCGGCGTGGAGGCGTTGACCCGCCACCAGGCCGCCAGCGCCAGGCGCGGGCGCAGGGTCGGCAGCACTTCGTGCTCGGTCTCTTCCGACAGCATCAGCACGACGGTTCCGGGCGCGGGCGGCGTGTCCTGCGCCGGCCCGCCGTCCGGCGGCCAGACGCGCAGGGCGCCGCCCCACTCCGCCCGCCATTCCGGATTCAGATAGGCGACCAGCGAGACGACGCGGTTGCGCGCCCCGCGCAGGGAGTCGCGGTGGCGGGCGTAGAAGCCGCCGGCGGGATAGCGGGCGCAGCAGGCCTCGAACTCGAACAGGCCCAGGAACAGCGCGCGGTTCAGATGCGCGCGCAATTCCTCGGCCTGGGCCAGCAGGCGGCGCTGGGCGTCGGTCCGCCCGTCCAGCCAGGCGATGGCGGCGCGCCGCACGCCGCGGTCCAGCGTGTAATCCTCCTCCCGCCCCACGCCGGCCGGCGCGGCCTCGGCCTCAATCATCTCCGCGGCCAAAGCGGCGGCCAGATCCGCCGGCAGCCAGCCGTCGATCCGCGTCCAGCCGCGCGACGCCAGCTCCGCAAATGCGGCGGCAAGGCGATTATCGCCGGGCGGCGGGGGATAGGCCGCGGGAAGCGGGGCTGGGTGCGCGTGCATGGCGGGCGGCCTATGCGCCCGGCCTGCGAAACCTGCAACGGAAATCAGGGGGCAACGGCAGGCAGCTCGGCATGGCCGGCAATAATTGACCGCGAAGCACCCTTTTTCGTTGACGGACGTGTTCCTTAACAATTTACTACTTATGGTTGTATATTCTGGGGAATTGGGGGAAATCTCATGAAGTCTTTGACCACGGGCCTGATGGTCTGCGGGGCGGCTCTGTGCGGCCTGAGTGCGTGTGCGACGCCGGATGTGGTGAACGTGCGTCAGGCGGGCGACAGCCGTCTGACTTGCGAACAGATCGTTGAGGAAATCGAGGTGGCGGAGGAATTCCGCGCCGAAGCTCGGGAGGAGCGAGGCGTGACCGGGACGAATGTCGCGGCGGCGGTCTTTTTCCCGATCGGTCTTGTCGGCACCTATATGAACACCGAGGAGGCCATGGAAGCCGCCGAGGACCGCCGCGAACATCTCGAAGAGATGTACGAGGACAAAGGCTGCCCCTGATCTTCTAGCCGTCCAGCTTGTGCTCGGCGACGCCCAGCGCGTCGGCCAGGCGGTGCGTGGCGCTGCCGGGCTTCAGGGGCTTGGGCTGGCCGGGGGCGGGGGCCCAGCCGGTGGCGGTCACGATCTCGAACGTCGCCTTCAGGCGGCCGTCCTCTGTGGCGAAGCGCTCGGCATAGATCTGCAAAGCGCGGGTGAAGGCGGCGCGGGACAGCGGCGCGCGGCGGGCCAGCGCATTGCTCTCCCCCATGCCGCGCAGATCGGCGAACAGGCGCGCGGGGTCGCCATAGCGCACGGTGCTGCGGTCCACGTCCGCGACCGGCAGGGCGAAGCCGGCGCGCTGGAGCAGGCCGCCCATGTCGCGCGCGTCGGCGAAGGGGCTGACGCGGGCGCCGGCGGCGCCGCGTTCTGCCTCCGCCGCCAGCAGGGCCTGGCGCAATTCGGTCAGCGTCGCGCCGCCCAGCAGCGCCCCGGCGAAGAAGCCGTCCGGCGCCAGCATGTGGTTCACGCCGATCAGCGCGCCGGGCAGGTCGTTGGTCCAGTGCAGGGTCAGGGGCGCCAGCACCAGGTCGAATGCGCCCTCGGCGAAGGCCGGCGCCTCCTCATCCATCGCTACGGACGGCCCCGGCGCGCGCGCGGCCATTTCGGGGGCGAGGTCGGCCTCGACCAGGAAGCCGACGCGGCCCGCGAGGTCCGATTCCGCCAGCAGCTCGCCCACCAGACCGCCGCCGCCGATGGCCAGCGCGCGGGGAAAGTCGCGCGTGGTAAAGGCGGCGCGGTCCAGCAAATCCTTGACCGCGAGGCGCACGAGGAAATCATGGTCTTCGAAGCGCCGTGCGGCGCGGGCCCGGCGGCGGCGCAGCAGCGCGCGGTCGAACAGGACCGGGACAGCGGGCGCGGGGGAAAGCGGGGAGGCCATGTCGGACGGCATCGGGCACAGATACGGGCTGGCGGCCTTTTCTGGAAGGGCAGGGCGGGCGCTGGCCGGGTGCGGCCGGGCGGCGCTGGATACGCTGGTCCCGCCGCTGTCGCCGCTGTCGCCGTCGCCCGCCGACGGGCCGGGGCGGCTGGAGGCGGCGCTGTGGGCGAAGCTGCAATTCCTGGGGCCGCCCTGGTGCGCGATCTGCGGCTTTCCGTTTCCGTACGAGGCGGGCGAGGGGGCGCTGTGCGGGCTCTGCGCCGCGCGGGCGCCGCGCTATGACCGTGCGCGCAGCGCGCTGGCCTATGACGATTCCAGCCGGCCGCTGATCCTGTCGTTCAAGCATGGCGGGCGGCGCGACGCGCTGACCCATTTCGCGGCCTGGATGGCGCGCGCGGCGGCCGATACGCAGGCCGACGTGATCGCGCCGGTTCCGCTGCATTATCTGCGGCTGGTGCGGCGGCGCTATAATCAGGCGGCGATCCTGGGCCGGGCGCTGTCGCCCTTGCTGGGCGTTCCGTTCGACGCCGGGCTGCTGGCGCGGCGGCGGCGGACCGAGACGCAGGCCGGCAAGAGCGCGCGCGGGCGGCGGCGCAACGTGGCCGGCGCCTTCGCCGCGCCGGAGCGGGCGCGGGAACGGCTTTCCGGCCGATGCGTGCTTCTGGTAGATGACGTGATGACCACCGGGGCGACGCTGGAGGCGTGTGCGCGAACGCTGAAACGCGCGGGCGCCGCGCGCGTTGAAGCGGTGACCCTGGCGCGGGTCGTCCGCGCGGGCGACGCGCACCGCTGACCGGCAAAGAAAAAGAACGAGACCATGCAGGACGTCGAAATCTACACACGGACCCTTTGCGGCTTTTGCGCGCGCGCCAAGTCGCTGCTGGACGGCAAGGGCGTGGAATATAAAGAGATCGACGCCGGCTATGACCCGATCGCGCGCGGGGAGATGCGCAAGCGCTCCGGCGGGCGGAACACGTTTCCGCAGATTTTCATCGGCGGCGACCATGTCGGCGGCTGCGACGACCTGATGGCGCTGGAGCGGGACGGCAAGCTGGATGCGATGCTGAACAATGGCTGACGCGAACACATTGCGGGCGGGCCTGGTGCAGATGCGCAGCGGGACCGACCCGGTGCGCAATCTGGACGAGGCCGAACGGCTGATCCGCCTGGCCGCCGGCGACGGGGCGCAACTGATCGCGACGCCCGAATGCACGAACCTGGTCCAGCGCGACACGTCGAAGCTGGGCGAGGTGCTGCGGCCCGAAGCGGATGATCCGGCGCCGGCGCGGTTCTCCGCGCTGGCGGACGGGCTGGGGATCTGGCTGCTGGCCGGCTCTTTCGTTTTCCGGGGCGAGGACGGGCGCGCGGCCAACCGTTCCATGCTGTTCGGGCCGGACGGGGCGGTCGTGGCGCGCTACGACAAGATCCACATGTTCGACGTGATGCTGGGCTCCGAGAGCTGGAAGGAGTCGGCGACCTATACGCCCGGCGACCGGGCGGTGGTGGCGCAGACGCCCTGGGGCGGGCTCGGCATGACGATTTGCTACGACCTGCGGTTCGGGGCGCTGTACCGCAAGCTGGCCCAGGCCGGCGCGTCGCTGATCACCGTCCCGGCCGCCTTCACCCGCCCGACGGGGGAGGCGCACTGGTCCACGCTGATCCGGGCGCGGGCGATCGAGACGGGCGCCTATGTGCTGGCCCCGGCGCAGGGCGGGCGGCATGAGGACGGACGCGGCACCTGGGGCCATAGCATGATCGCCGCGCCCTGGGGCGAGGTGGCGGCGGAGCTGAAGGGCGACGCGCCGGACGTGCTGCTGGCCGATCTGGACCTGTCCGCCGTGGCCTCGGTGCGGGAGCGGATTCCGCAGCTGAGCCACGACCGGGAGTTCACCCTGCCATGATCCGCTATGCGCTGGCCTGCGCGGACGGGCACGAATTCGAGGCCTGGTTCCGCGACTCCGCCGATTTCGACGAGCAGGCGCAGCGCAGCCTGGTCGAATGCCCGTCCTGCGGTGCGAAGGACGTGAAGAAACAGATCATGGCGCCAGCCGTGTCGACCTCCCGCAAGCGGGAGGCGCGCGAGGCGCAGGCCGAGCAGCAGCGGACGATGGCAATGGCCAGCGCCGCGGTGCGCCGGCACATCAAGGAAAATTTCGACGATGTCGGCTCGCGCTTCCCGTCCGAGGCGCGCGCCATCCATGACGGGCTCGCGCCCGACCGGGCGATCTATGGCCAGGCCTCGGCCGAAGAGGCGGAGGCGCTGCGCGAGGACGGGGTGGAGGTCTGCCCGCTGCCCCCGATGCTGAACCCGGACTTCGACAAGAAGGTGAACTAGGCGCCTGCCTGGGCCTGACTCTGGGTCTAACTTTGGACCTGACTCTGGGTCTGGGCCTGAGCGGCGGCGAGCTCCGCCGCGTCGTGCGAGCAGACGATGCGCAAATCCGGCGGACCCTCGCGCGCGAGCGCGCGCAGACGGCCCAGGTTTCGGGTCCGCGCCGCGTGGTCGGAATCCATGATGCGCTGATAGGCGGCGAGGCCCGGCGGCAGGGACGGGCGGGCGCCGGTCATCTGGCGATGGTGCAGATAGGCGTCGCCGGCGTGCAGCAGCCAGCCGCCATCGAACGCCACGGCGACGCCCGCATGGCCGAGCGTGTGGCCGGAAAGCGGGAGCATCAGGATTTCCGGCGGCAGGCCGTCCAGACCGCGCACCGCGCCGAAGCCGAACCAGGGTTCGCCGCCGGGTTCGTATAGGCGCCAGTCCGACGCCTCGTCCCATTGCCGCGGGCGATAGCGCTGGCGCGCGACGAAGCCGCGCCGGCGGGCGGCGGCGTCATGCTCGGCCGCCAGGACATGGATGCGGGCGTGCGGAAAATCCTCCACCCCGCCGGCGTGATCGAAGTCCAGATGCGTCAGCACGATATGGCGCACGTCGTGCGGGTCGTGGCCCAGCGCCTGGACCTGCCGGATGGCGGTGTCGCGTTCGCGCAGGCGGATATTCAGCAGCGTGCGCCACAGGCGCGGCAGGCGGGGATGCGGATGGCGCACGTCGCGCAGGCCATAGCCGGCGTCCACCAGGACCAGCGTCCGGTCCGTCTCGACCAGCAGGCAATGGGTCGGGATATGCGCGAGCGGGCCGCGGCTGGCGCCGTCGAACAGCGCCCCGCCCAGCGGGCAATGCGACCCGCAATTCAGGTGATGGACGCGCACGCCTGTCCGGCCCCTGTCCGGCCGCTGTCCGCGCCTACTCCGCCGCCTGCGTCTGGGCGCCCAGGGCGGCATGCGCCTCCGCCCAGGCCAGGGCGAAATCGGCGACGGTCTCCCAGCCCGGCTCCAGACAGGTCCAGTGGCAGCGCGCGTCGAAGATTTTCAGCTCCGTCGGCGCGGGCGAGCGGTTCTGCTTGCGGTAATTGCGCGCGGTCATCGCCGCGTCGGCGATCAGATCCTTGCCGCCGCCGATCAGCAGAAGCGGCGGGCGGTCCGGATTGGCCCAGCGGATCTTGCCCTGTTTGGCGGTCAGCCCGTCCCAATAGACCTTGCCGGCGGTGGGCACGATGTAGCGGTCATAATGATCGCGCTTCATGTCGTCCGGCAGGGTCTGGGCGAAGCGGCTGGAGAAGAAGCCGAACGACATGTGCTTGATCTTGCCATAGCTGAACGGATCGCCCAGCACCGGGAAGGCGGAGACCAGCGCGTGCGGCCCGATGCGCACGCCCGGGATCGGGGCCGGGTCGATGGCGACGCCGCAGGCGCCGAGGCCCCGGTCCATCAGATACTGGACCCACACGCCGCCCGCCGAATGGCCGATCAGGATCGGCGGTTCGGGAAGGGCGCGGACCAGACGGTCATAATGGTCGATGACCTCCACCGGTCCGGATTTGGCGAGCATCGGGTCGGGCGCGGCGCGCAGATCGGCCGGCGGACGGTCGTCATGGGGCCAGTCCGGCGCGACGACGGTGTAGCCCTTCGCCTCGAAGCGCGATTTCCAGTTTTCCCAGCTGGCGGCGTTCAGCCACGCGCCGTGGATCAGCATGATGGTACGGGTCATGAGCGGGCCTCCGGCGCGCGTCCTCAGGCTTCGATGAAGGCGAGGACGTCGGCGTTGAATGTGTCGGTATGGGTGTGGGAGAAGCCGTGCGGCCCGCCCGGCCAGACTTTCAGCGTCGCGTTCTTCAGCAGCTTCGAGGATTTCATCGCCGAGGCGCCGATCGGCACGATCTGGTCGTCGTCGCCGTGGCAGACCAGGACCGGAATCTCGATCGACTTCAGGTCGTCGGTGAAGTCGACCTCCGAGAATTCGTGGATGCAGTCGTACTGGCCTTTTATTCCGCCCATCATGCCCTGGAGCCAGAACTGGTTCCGCACGCCCTCGGACGGCTCCACGCCGTCGCGGTTATAGCCGAAGAAGGGCATGGTCAGGTCCTTGTAGAACTGGGACCGGTCGCCCAGCGTGCCTTTTCGAATGTCGTCGAACACCGAGATCGGAAGGCCGTCAGGATTGCCGGGCGTCTGCACCATCAGCGGCGGGACGGCGCCGTAGAGCACCGCCTTGGCGACCTTCTTGGTGCCATGCCGGCCCATGTATCGGGTGATCTCCCCGCCGCCGGTGGAATGGCCGATCAGGATGATGTCCTTCAGGCCCAGCGTTTTGATCAGCTCCGCCAGATCGTCGGCGTACTGATCCATATGGTTGCCGTCCCAGGTCTGGCCGGATCGGCCGTGGCTGCGGCGGTCATGGGCGATGACGCGGTAGCCGCGCTCGCCAAAGAACATCATCTGGGCGTCCCAGTCGTCGGCGGTCAGCGGCCAGCCATGGCTGAAGACGATGGGACGGCCGCTGCCCCAGTCCTTGTAGAAGATTTCGGTTCCGTCCTTGGTGGTGATCGCAGGCATGCCGTAGCTCCCTCGCGCCGGGCGCAGGGCCGTCGGTCGGGCGCGGCGAACGCGCCGGCGGGGCGGCGATGCGTGGGCCGGACTGGCTGACTCCGCTCGCAAACCATTCCCGTGGCGCGGGGGCGAGCGCCCGGCGCCTTTTTCATTGTACCGGAAATGATTATGTATTGATGACGAAGCGAATCATTATCGTCAATCGGATTCGCGAATCACCGGGGAGCGGAAATGCGGGTCACCAAGGAAAAGGCGGCGGAGAACCGGGCGGCGCTGATCGAGGCGGCCTCCCGCCTGTTCCGCGAGCGCGGACTGGACGCGGTGGGCGTGGCGGAAATCGCGCGCGCCGCCGGGCTGACGCACGGCGCGTTCTACAGCCACTTCAAGTCGAAGGAGGCCATCGCCGCGGTGGTCTGCGAACAGGCGATCGGCCGGTCCGCCGCGACCTGGCGGGACGCCATCGGCGGGGGCGGACGGCGCGGCCTGGCCTCGCTCATCAAGCTGTATCTGTCGCCCGAGCGCCGGGCGGCGCGGACGGCGCTGTGCGTCTTCGCCGCGCTCGGGTGCGACCTGTCGCGCACGGGCAAGCCGGTGCGCCGGGCGGCCACGCGCGCTTTGCCGGAGCAGATCGCGCTGCTGGAGGATCTGGTGCCGGGCCGGACGCGGGCGGCGCGGCGCAAGCGGGCGCTGGCGGCATACGCCAGCATGGTCGGCGCGATGGTGATGGCGCGCGCGGTCGACGACCCGGCGCTGGGCGACGAAATCCTGCGCGCCGCCGGTCAGGAATTGATGCAGGCCCTGTGAGGGGCGGGCTGTGAAGTGCGTCCCGACTAGAACTCGTAGACCAGGCCCGCGGCCAGCCGGTACTGGTCGACATCCA
This sequence comes from uncultured Euryhalocaulis sp., assembly GCA_913055605.1. Lineage (GTDB taxonomy): Bacteria > Pseudomonadota > Alphaproteobacteria > Caulobacterales > Maricaulaceae > Euryhalocaulis. Next base: position 25,030 of record CAJXKJ010000032.1, read on the forward strand.
CGGTGATCGGGCTGTCCTCGGCGTCGTTCAACAGGCGTTCGTAGCCGGCGCTGACCAGCGCGTTCCAGTTCCCCATCACCGGGCGGAAGGCGGTGACGCCGAAGGTGGCGGCGCGCAGGCCGCCGTCGGGCGTATAGACCGGGAAGATCGAGGCGGCCGACTGGGCCGGGGTGACCCCGAACAGATCCTGCATCCGCTCCTCGCTCGCCACCAGGACGCCGCCGGTGAAGGCGGCATAGCCGCCGGCGCCGATCGGGATGGCGACGCCGAGATCGGCGCCGGCCTCATAGCCGTCGATATCGCCGTCGATGGCGGACTCGATGCCGAGATTCAAAGACAGGGCCTGCAGGATGCCGGGCAAGGGACGGAATTCGATTTCCGCGAAGCCGGCGGGGCCGCCGTCCAGATCGCCGAGGCCGATCAGGCGGGAATCGTCCTTTTCCTTGCGGCCGAAATTGTAATCGAGGCCGGCGCTGACCGTCGTGCCCGGCACGAAGCTGTGGCTGAGCCCGATGCCGCGCGCCGGATCGGCGAAGAACAGGTCGGAATAGGTGAGCGAGGCGGCCGGGATCGGCGAAACTTTATAGACGTCGGACCCGACAAAGGCCGGGCGGATCAGGACGCCGGCGCCCGCCATGAAGGTCCAGCCCTCATTGTCGCCGCGCAGCTCGGGCGGGCGGCTGGCGTTGAGGCCGCGTTCGGCGCGGGCCGACCGGTTGGTCCGGGTGATGATCTGGGACTGCGCGGCGGCGCTGGAGTTCATCCGCTCCATACCCGGCGCGGGCGGGGGGACGGGCGGCGCCGGTGGGGCGGGCGGCTGGGGCGCCTGTTGCGCCCATGCGCCCCCGCACAGCATCGCCGCCATTGCGGCGCAGGTCGCAATCCTGGAAATCCGGCCGCCCATTCGCTGTCCCGCTGTTTCCGTCAGCCGCCGCCCCGTGCGGCGACCATCATGTAATTTACAGATGAGTCGCTATCGATATGCCATGCGCCCGTTAACGGTTGATAGACGACGCCGACCGGGTCGCCGACGGCGAACCCCTCCGGCGCCAGGGCGGCGCGGATTTCGTGCGGCTTCACCAGCTTGTCGAACTGGTGCGTGCCTTTCGGCAGCCAGCCGAGAACGTATTCGGCGCCCATGATGGCCAGCACGAAGGCTTTCGGCGTGCGGTTGATCGTCGACACGACCATCACCCCGCCCGGCCGCACCAGCGAGCCGCAGATGCGCAGGAATTCGGCCGCGTCGGCGGTGTGCTCCACCACCTCCATGTTCAGGACGGCGTCGAAGGTCTCCCCCGCCTCGGCCAGAAGCTCCGCCGAGCCGTGGCGGTAATCGACCTCAACGCCCATGCGCCGGGCGTGGGTGAGGGCGGTCTTGATGTTCTTTTCGGAGGCGTCGACCCCGGTCACCTGCGCGCCCATGCGGGCCAGCGGCTCCGACAGCAGGCCGCCGCCGCAGCCGATATCGAGCAGGCGCAGGCCGTCCAGCGGCGCCTCGGCGGCGGGGTCGCGGCCGAAGCGGGCGCACAGCTCGTCCCGGATGAATCCGAGGCGCAGCGGGTTGATCTTGTGCAGGGGTTTGAACTTGCCGCGCGGGTCCCACCACTGGTCCGCGATGGCGGAAAACCGCGCCACTTCGTCCGGATCGACGCTGGGCGAGGCAAGCGCCGAAACGGGCTGACTGAATCCGGCCAAGCGCATCTCCTTCCGCAGGCGCGATTTTGAGGGTAAACGGCTCGCGCTCCATTACCAGACCGGCCGTACATGGGAATGTGCGGAAAACATAAACGGGGAGGGACATGGCCCGCCTGGTCATGAAATTTGGCGGCACGTCGGTCGGGACGCTCGACCGGATGCGCGCCGCAGCCGCCCGCGTGAAGGCGGAAGCCGACGCGGGCGAATCCGTCGCCGTGGTGGTATCCGCCATGGCGGGGGAAACCAATCGCCTTGTCGACCTGGCCGCCGAGGCGGGCGCGGGCGCGCCCGAAACGCGCGACGAGACCGATGTCCTGCTGGCCACCGGCGAGCAGGCCTCCGCGGCGCTGTTCGCGATGATCCTGCGCGGGACGGGCCTGAAGGCGCGCTCCTGGCAGGGCTGGCAGGCCGGCGTGCAGACGACCGGCGCGCACGGCAAGGCCCGCATCAGCGATTTCGACGGCGCGGCGCTGGGCGCGGCCATCGATTCGGGCGAGGTCGCGGTGCTGACCGGCTTCCAGGGGATGACCGAGGACGGCCGGGTCACGACGCTGGGCCGGGGCGGGTCCGACCTGTCGGCGGTGGCCGCGGCCGCGGCCCTGAAGGCCGGGCGCTGCGACATCTATACGGACGTGGACGGCGTCTACACGACCGACCCGCGCATCGTGAAGTCGGCCCACCGGATCGACCGGATCAGCTTCGAGGAGATGCTGGAGCTGGCCTCGCTGGGGGCCAAGGTGCTGCACACCCGCAGCGTCGAGCTGGCGGCGGCAAAGCGCGTGCCTCTGCGCGTGCTGTCGTCCTTCGTGGAACTGGGGAACCCAAACCCGGGCACGCTGCTGTGCCCCGAGGATCAGATCATGGAAGAGCGTATCGTCACCGGCGTCGCCTATACGCGCGACGAAGCCAAGATCACCCTGCTGGGCCTGCCCGAAGTGCCGGGCACTGCGGCCAAGGTGTTCGCGTGCCTGGCCGAGGCCGACATCAATGTGGACATGATCGTGCAGAGCCCCGCGCGCGGCGGCGAGCACGCCAATATGGTCTTCACGGTGTCGATGGGCGAGGTCGAGCGCGCCAAGGCCGCGATCATCGCGGCGAAGGAGATCATCTCCTTCAAGGACATCGTGGCGGACGAGGACGTGTCCAAGGTGTCGGTGATCGGGCTGGGCATGCGCAGCCATTCGGGCGTGGCGCACACCATGTTCTCGGCCTTGGCCTCCAAGGGGATTTCGATCGAGGCGGTTTCGACGTCGGAGATCAAAATCTCCGTCCTGATCCGTTCGGAGTATACTGAACTGGCCGTGCGGGCCCTGCACACCGCGTTCGGACTGGACGCGTAGCAGGCCCGCGCCGGCCGGCGGCGAAACGAAACTGCAAAGGAGTAGACGGACTTGCCGAGCCCCGGCGCCAGCCCCGGTTCCGTGCGTCTCCTGCGCCAGATCCGCGACGTCATGGCGCGGGAAGGCGATGCGCAGGAGCGGCTGGATGCGCTCGTCCGCCTGATCGCCGCCAATATGGTGGCGGAAGTCTGCTCCATCTATCTGCGCCGGGCCGGCGGCTCCATGGAGCTGTGCGCCACCGAGGGCCTGAAGCGCGAGGCCGTCCACAATCTGCGCATGGCCGAGGGCGAGGGCCTGGTCGGCGTGGTGGCGCGAACGGCGGAGCCGGTGGCGCTGTCCGACGCGCCGATGCACCCGAACTTCTCCTACCACCCGGAAACGGGGGAAGACCCGTACCACTCCTTCCTCGGCGTGCCGATCCTGCGCGGCGGGCGGCTGCTGGGCGTTCTGGTCGTCCAGAACATGACCGAGCGCGCCTATGAGGACGAGGAAGTCGAGACGCTGCAGACCATCGCCATGGTGCTGGCCGAGGTCATCGGCACCAGCGAACTGGCAGAGGAAAGCGAGCTCGCCGGGATCGAGATCCGGCCCTCCCGCCCCGACCATCTGTACGGCCGCGGCTTCGCGGAGGGGCTGGCGATCGGCGAGGCCTATGTGCTGGAGCCGCATGTCGCGCCCACAAGGCTGATCGCCGAGGACCCGGCGGCCGAAGAGGAGCGCCTGACCGCGGCGCTGGGCGAGCTGCGCGCCACGCTGGACCAGCTGGCCGAGGGCGAGGGCCGGCCCGAGGGCGGGGTGACGCGCGAGGTGCTGGAGACCTACCGCATGTTCGCGCGCGACCCGAAATGGGTGGCGCGCCTGCAGGACGCGGTGCGCGCGGGCCTGACCGCCGAGGCCGCGGTGGAGCGCGCGCGCAACGAGCAGCGCGCCCGCATGGCGACCGCGCGCGAGGTCTATCTGCGCGACCGGCTGCACGATCTGGAGGACCTGGCGAACCGGCTGCTGCGCCACCTGGCGGGCGACGCAATGGAGCCGCCGCCGGAGAACGCCGTGCTGATCGCGCGCCAGATCGGCCCGGCGGAGCTGCTGGAGCTGGGCCCGCAGGGGCTGGCCGGCGTGGCGCTGGAGGAGGGGTCCGCCAGCGCGCACGCGACGATCGTGGCGCGGGCGCTGGGCATTCCCATGGTCGGGCGGCTGGAGGGCGTGCTGGACCGCGCCGAGACCGGCGACACCGTGATCCTGGACGGCCGGTCGGGCGAGGCGCATCTGCGCCCGGGCGACGAGGTGGTCGACGCCTTCCGCCAGCGCATCGAGCTGCGCAGCCAGCGCCAGCGGGCCTACGCCCGCCTGCGCGGACGGCGCGCCAAGACCAAAGACGGCCGCGAGCTGCAGCTGATGCTGAACGCCGGCCTGCTGGTGGACCTGCCCCAGATCGAGGCGACGGGGGCCGACGGGATCGGCCTGTTCCGCACCGAATTCCAGTTCATGATCGCCGACCGCCTGCCCAAGCAGGAGGACCAGGTGGAGCTTTACACCCAGGTGATGCAGGCCGCCGGGGACAAGCCGGTGATCTTCCGCACGCTGGACCTCGGCGGCGACAAGATCCTGCCCTATCTGACCGCGGAGCGGGAACGCAATCCGGCCATGGGCTGGCGCGCCATCCGCATGTCGCTCGACCGTCAGGGCCTGTTCCGCTATCAGCTGCGCGCCCTGATGACCGCCGCGGCGGGGCGGGAGCTGAACGTCATGTTCCCGCTGGTCGCCACGCCGGACGAATTCCGCGCCGCGCGCGACCTGGCGGTGAAGGAGCTGGAATGGGCGCGGGGACGGGGGCGTCCCGTTCCGGAACGCATGAAGGTCGGCGTGATGGTGGAGACGCCGGCCCTGGCCTGCGGGCTGGACGCGATCCTGGGCGATGCGGATTTCGTGTCGGTCGGGGCCAACGACCTGTTCCAGTTCTTCTATGCGGTAGACCGGGAGAACGCCCGGCTGAGCGACCGCTACGACATCCTGGACCGGGGATTTGTCCGCCTGCTCAGGGACATCGCCCGGTCATGCGCGCAGCGGGGCGTGCCGGCCTCGGTCTGCGGGGAGATGGCGGGCCGTCCGCTGGAGGCCGCGGCGCTGGCGGCGCTGGGCTTTCCGCGCCTGTCGATGCCGCCGGGCGGGATCGGCCCGGTGAAGCAGTCTTTGCTGCAGCTGGACGCCGGCGATCTTCAAAATGTGATCGAAGAATTCCTGACGGATTCCGATGCTTCGCATCTGCGAAATGTCCTGCAAGATTTTGCGACAGAACGGGATTTGCCGCATTAACGCATTGGCAGGACAAATAGTGTCTGCTAGTTTATCCTTGCGGTGAGGCACGGGGGCCACACTGCCGGTTCAGCCGCCGTGGGGACGGCACTGAGCTGTGTGGGGCTATTGGGGACAGTATCGGCATGAAACCCGCATACAGCCGCGACGACTCGTTTGCTATCGAGGGGTCCTGCGGCGTGCGACGCGAATTTTCAGGCGAGGCGGGGGCTGCGCTGCGGGAAGCGCGGCAAGACTGCGGCTATACGCTTGAGGAAGTGGCCAAGGCCACGAAGATCCGCAAGGACTATCTGATCGCGCTCGAAGAGGGCGATTGCCGGCAGATGCCGCCGAAGGCCTACGCCGTCGCCTACGCCAAGGTTTACGCAGAATTCGTGGGTCTGGACGCCGGCGAGATCGCCGAGGCGATGAAGGCCGAATACCTGTTTTCCGAAGGCCGCCAAATCAAGCTGGTGAAGCCGAAGGCCGGGCGGGACCGCCGCCTGCCCAAGGGCCTCGCCGGCGCGGCCGCGGTGATTTCCGTCACGCTGATCGCGATGGCCTGGTACGGCTATAACGCGCCGGCCCGGTCCGAGAGCGCCAACAAGCCCGCGCCCGCGCCCGAGGCGCTGATGCGCTGGAGCTTCGAAACCGCGCCGGCCGCCGCCGTCACGCCCGACAAGTCGGTCTGGTCCGCGCTGGCCGCGCAGGCCGGCATGCACACCGAGGTCTGGACCGCCGGCGCGCCGCTGCCCGAAGAGCCGCTGCGCCCGTCGCACCCCTACGTCGTCGAGCCGTAGGCCGCTTTTTCTTCCGCTGAAATCCGTCATGGCCCGCGCATGGAAGCGCGCGCGCGTGCGCGCTATATGGGGGTCGCGGAAACGGGACCTGACCGATGGCTCATGATGAAGCGATGCGCGTGCGCCCCTGGCGCATGATCGAGCGCCGCAAGTCGCGCCAGATCCATGTCGGCCCGGTGCCGGTCGGCGGCGACGCGCCGATCAGCGTCCAGACCATGACCAACACGCTGACCAGCGACGCGCAAGCGACGATCCGCCAGATCCAGGCGATCGAGGAGGCGGGCGCCGACATCGTGCGCGTGTCCTGCCCGGACGAGGAATCCACCGCCGCGCTGTCCGAAATCGTGCGCGGCGTCAGCATCCCGATCGTCGCGGACATCCATTTCCACTACAAGCGCGGCATCGAGGCGGCGAAGGCGGGCGCGGCCTGTCTGCGCATCAATCCGGGCAATATCGGCGGCAAGGAGCGGGTGCGCGAGGTCGTGCAGGCGGCCAAGGACCATGGCTGCTCTATCCGCATCGGCGTGAACGGCGGGTCGCTGGAGCGGCATCTGCTGGAGCAATATGGCGAGCCGTGCCCCGAGGCGATGGTGGCGAGCGCGCTGTACCACGCAGACATGCTCGAGGAGCACGATTTCCGCGAATACAAGATTTCGGTGAAGGCCTCCGACGTCTTCCTGACCGTCGCGGCCTATCAGGCGCTCAGCGAAGCCACCGACGCGCCGCTGCATCTGGGCGTGACGGAGGCCGGCGGCCGGCGCATCGGCACGGTGAAGTCCTCCATCGGCATGGGCAATCTGCTGTGGGCCGGGATCGGCGACACGATCCGCGTGTCGCTGTCCGACGACCCGGTGGAGGAAGTGCGCGTCGGCTTCGACATGCTGAAATCGCTGAACCTGCGCTCGCGCGGGGTGAACGTGATCTCCTGCCCCTCCTGCGCGCGGCAGGGGTTCGAGGTGATCGACACGGTGCGTGTGCTGGAGGAGCGGCTGGCCCATATTGCCGAGCCGATCACGCTGTCCATCATCGGCTGCGTCGTGAACGGACCGGGCGAGGCGGCCTATACAGATCTGGGCTTCACCGGCGGCGGCAAGGATTCGGGGATGCTCTATGTCTCCGGCAAGCCGAGCGCCAAGGTCTCCAACGCCGAGATGATCGAGCGCATCGTGGACATGGTGGAGCAGAAGGCCGAAGCGATGCGCGCGGCCTCCGCCGAACCGGACGCGGACCGGGACGCCGCGAAGACCGCCGCCGAATAGTCGGCGCCGGCGTCCCCGCCTAGGACGGCGCGACGAACCGGCTGAACTGCTCGCCCATGACCTGATCGACGATGGGCGCCAGCGGCTCCAGCGTGCTGAGCGAGGAGCCGGACACCACGAAATCGAAACTAACCGGCGTGGCGCCGCTGTCCGCCGCGTCTTCCGGATCGCCCAGCGTGGCGGTCAGGATGGCGGTGACGCCCAGCCCCTGAAGCGGGCCGAAGGGCGCGTCGAAGCGCGCCTGGACGGGCGCGCGCAGCAGCAGAACGCGGCCATGCTCCACCGCGCCGCCGTCCCAGATTTCGCACCAGCAGCCGCCGGGCGCCGCATCCAGCGACAGATTGCCGGCGTCGCCGGAATAGGTGTGATCGGGCGACCACCATGCGCCGATGTCCAGAAGCCGCGCCCAGGCCTCGTCGGCGGAGAGAGGAACCGTCCCCTCGAAATGCAGGGTGAAGCCGTCGGGGGCGGCGGCCGTTACCTCCGCCATCGCCGGCGCGGCGGCGATCAGAGGCAGAGCGAAGGCCGCGGCGCGGAGAGATCGGGCGGTCGGGATCATGCCCCGGATCGTCCTCCGGCGGCGGAACGGCGTCAATTCGGGAAGGGAATCAGTCGCGGGTCAGCACGTCATAGGGATTGACCGGCGTGCCGCCGTACCAGGAGCCGTCGTCGGGGGCGATGTTCACCTCGAAATGCAGATGCGGCGCGTCCTCGGCGGCGTTCCCGGTGCTGCCGACATAGCCGATGACCTGACCGGCGGCGACGCGGTCGCCCTCCGTGAGCCCGTCGGCGCGGCGGTCCAGATGCGCGTAATAGAGGACATAATCGCCGGTGGAGTCGGTCGTGTAGATCGTCGTCCCCCCGCGGTCGCTGTCGAAGAATTTCATCACACGGCCGGAATCGGCGGCGAGCACGGGGGTTCCGCGCTCCGCCGGGATGTCGATGGCCTGATGCGTGCGGCCGGCGCTGCGCGCATCGCCCCATGTGTCCTGAAGCCGGTCGGGCGCGACGCCCTGGACCGGGACCAGAAGGTCGGCGATGGCGGGCGGGGTGTCGAAGCTGAGCGCGGCTTCGGCCTGCGGCCCGCCGGCGCCCGCAGGGAGGGCTT
>CAJXKJ010000033.1 GCA_913055605.1 uncultured Euryhalocaulis sp.
ACGCGGGGCGAGAGCCTTCGGGAAATCCACGCGCAGGGCGTCCGGGCTGAACTCTTCAAACCCAGTCGCGCGTAAAAATCGGGTCCAGGCCGGACGCCTTGCTCCCCTCTTCCACGCCGGCCTGCCGAGCGTGAGGGTACCGGCGTGCGCGCGGCGCCCTAGGACGGCGCCGTGCCCGGCCGCAGGAAGGGCAGCATGTGCGCCACATAGTCCGTCTTGCCGAGCCCGACGCCCTCTGCGCGCAGGATCGCGTAGGCGGTCATGACGTGGAAATAGAATTGCGGCAGCGCCCAGTCGCGCACGTATTGCCCGGCGGTCAGGTCGAACACCATGCCTTGCGGCAGCGCGTGGGCGACCGGCGCGGCCGGGTCGGCGGCCGGCGCGTCCGCCGCCATCGCCTCCACCATCACGACCGTCTCGGCGATCCGCGCCTGCGCCTCGGCCAGCGAGCCCGGCCGTTCGCCGCCGTTGCGGCCCTCCTCCACCAGCGCCGCGACGGAGTCCGGGAAGTCCTCGCCGCGCAGGCGGAACATGCCCTCCTGCGCCTGCACGCAGGCAAAGCGAATCTGCGTCGACAGCGGGAACATGTCCGGCGCCAGCCGCGCGGACAGCAGCGTCTCCGCCGCCCCGTCCGGCTTCTCCGCTGCGGCCTTGTCCAGCCAGGCCGACAGCGCGCCCAGCATCTGCACATAGGTCGGGGCGAGCATTTCCGGCAGCGTCATGACAATCTTTCCCGGGTCCGTGGAATCGTCGGCCGACCCTACTCGAACCCGAACAGATCCTCTTCCTCGGGCCGTGTCATGTCCTGCTCGAAATTGCGCTCCCAGATATCGGCCCAGGGGCGGCCGTACATGTCCGGCACGCGGAAATCGATCGTCTCGCCCGGCGCCACGGGGGTGGAGACGCCGTCGACCGGATAGATCGTCTGCACGCATTCGATGAAGTCCTGCGGCGCGCCATCGGCGAACCCGGACAGCTTGCGCAGATTGCGCACGATGCGCACCGGCTGCGCCAGCGCCTCGGGGTCGTACAGGACCGTCTCGTGGTTCAGCCCGGCGAACGCGCCCTCGGCGTCCTGCACGGGCGTATAGATCTCAATGCTCTGCATGGCGTTCGAGAATTCGAACATGCCGTGCACCTTCCAGCCCTGGATGTTCGAGGTCCAGGTGACCAGCGTATCGCCGTCCCAGAAACCGATGGTCTCCCCGTACCAGCGGTTCACCGCGGCCCCAAGGCGCGGGACCTCGCCGCTCGTGTCGAACGCCCGGCCGACATGCACCTCGGTGATGAAATTGTCGGCGCTGCCCACGCGGATCTGCACCAGCTCCGGCGTCACCAGGACCGAATGCGGATGGCCGGTCACCGCCACCAGATGCCAGCGCCGCATGAACCCCTCCGGCCAGCAATACATGGCCGGCCATTGCGGCGCGTTCGTATGCCCCTCGTGATACAGCTCCTGCACCATGCGCTCCCGATACTCCGGCGTCAGCAAAGACAGGATGGTCGGAACCTGGTTCCAGATGGCGAAGGCGTACCAGCTCTCGGTCACCGCCGCCGGCCAGTCATAGCGGCCGTTCCATTCGCCGGGCACGGTGGAATAGCTGTGCTGCGTCGGCCCGCCCCGCGCCCGCGTCTCGGCCAGCAGGGCCTCGTAATGCGCCTGCGCCGTCTCGAACGGATAGGGGCTGACAATCGCCTCCCGCGGATAGTCCCGGTCGCAATGGCCCCAGGCGGCCGTGCCCGGCGGGTCGTCCCCCACCGTACCGCCCAGCCCCACGCCAGCGCCGTTCGCCCCGCTCGCCGCGCCCCATTGCATCTCCAGCCCCAGCGGGCTGTTGCAGCGGAAATAGCGCGGGTCGCTCCAGTATTCCCGGTCGGCGTAGAAATCCGTCGACGTGAACAGGTCGACGGGCAGCGGATCGACGCCCGGCGGCGCCGCGCCGTCCTTCGCCGCGGTCACCTCCACCACGTCCGTCACCGCGCCGTTCGGCCCGCCATGGATGTTCACATGGATCGGCCCGACCGCCAGCGCCGTGTCGAAATCGTCCAGCCGCCCGGGATTCGTCCCGGTGGACGGCAGCGCCGGCTCCACCGCCCATCCGCGTCCCACGCTCTCGAACCCGATATCCGGCATGTCCTGCGCCTGCGCGCCAACGGCCAGCAGGCTCGCGCCCGCGCACATCGCCCCTGCCCACATCATCTGCCGTGCGGTCATCCTGCGCATCGCCCCCGCCCCAGCCCTATGGATGCAGATAGATGTCGCGCCGGACGATCAGCCACTGCCCGTCGATCCGGCGCAGATCGTCGCGGGAGCTGCCGATATCGAACAGCTTCGCGGGCTGGCCTTCGCCCTCCCGGCTCATGGTCAGCCAGTAGGTCGTGTGCACCGCGCTGTCCGGCCCGGTGATGTCGATGGCCGAATTGGTCTCCATGTGGAACAGGGTGCGCGGCTCGCCCTCGCGCAGCGCCGCCTCGCCCGCGATGATGTCGCGGAAGGCGTCATGGCCCCGCCGCTCGTCGCCGTCGATGGCCACCACCGCGTCCGGCGCCAGCGCGCTCAGATAGAGGTCCGCGTCCAGCCGGTCGAGCCCGCGCGTATAGCGCGCCAGCGTCGCCTCGATCGCCGCCCGGTCCTCCAGCGTCCCGAAATCCTGCGTGTCAGCGGCCTGGGCCCCCGCCGCGGCGGGGATCAGCAGCAATACGGCCAGAACGGCCGCGCGGCCGGGCCAGGTAAATCCGGTCATGACGTCTCCCCACGGCTGTTCCGCCGTTTGCGGATTTCACTATACCGGATTTTCGGCAATTGTCGGCGCGGCCCGCGTTCCCATCCGCCCCGCCCGGCCCTAATCTTTTGCCCGGAAAGCGACCCGGGACAGCCAGGAGCCCCGTCCATGATCCGCGCCGCCGCCATCCTGCTGGCCGCCGCCGCCCTCGCGGCCCCGCCCGCCATGGCCCAGGACGCCACACCGGCAGACGGTGAGATCACGGACCGCGTCACGGTGACCGGACAGCGCCTAGGCCCCCGCACGCTAGAGGAACAGACCCGCGATTTCGTGACGGAGATCGCAAGGCCCGCGAACTTCAAATCCGGCATCGCGCGGTGGCACATGCGGCTCTGCGTCGGGGTCCAGAACATCGACCCCGAGCCCGCCCAGTACATCGTGGACCGGATTTCGGAAGTGGCGGCGGAGGTCGGGCTGCGCCCCGGCCGCCCCGGCTGCCGGCCGCAGATCATGATCGCCTTCGCGCCGGACGGACAGGACTTCGCCGCGCGCTGGGTGGACGCCCAGCCCCAGAATTTCCGCCCCTGGGGCGGCGTCGGCGGCACCAATCCGGGCCTTGCGGCGCTGGACGCCTTCCAGGAATCCGACGCCCCGGTCCGCTGGTGGCACGTCACTTTGCCGGTGACCGAGGGCGGCGCCCCGGCGGTGAAGCTGCCGAACACGCTGGTCCCCTCGGCCTTCGGCGACGCCCCGGCCATCAAGGGCGGCAATTCCCACATCACCCGCCTGGTGCGGGACGAGATGAAGGCCGCCAATATCGTCGTGGACGGGCCGGAGGCGGCGCAGGTCGGCATTGCCCAGCTCGCCGACTATCTGGCCATGATCGCCCTGGTCCAGATCGACCCGGCGGCGGACCCCTCCGCCTACGACTCCATCCTGAACCTGTTTTCCGCCGGCGCGGCCGCGCCGCCCGGCCTGACCGAATGGGACCGCGCCTATATCCGCGCGGTCTATGATTTCCGCCAGTACAGCCTGCCCCATATGCAGGCCGACCTGGTGGCGCGTGAAATGATCCGCGACCGCCGCAACGCCGAACGCGAGGATGCGGACGACTGACGCTGCCGCTAGTCTGCGCCAGCGCGATTCCGCCGCCGGGAGACAGCTCGATGAAACTCTACCACTGGCCCCAGACCCGCTCGGGCCGCGTCATGTGGATGCTGGAGGAATCCGGCGCGTCCTATGAGATCGTCCCCGTCGACGTCGGTTCGGGCGGCGGCGCGACGCCGGAATTTCGCAAGATCAACCCGATGGGCAAGGTCCCGGCGCTGGAGGACCGCGGAACGGTGATCACCGAATCCGGCGCCATCTGCGCCTATCTGGCCGATCTCTACCCGGAAAAGCGCCTGGCCCCGGAACAGGGCGATCCCCTGCGCGGCCTCTATTACCGCTGGCTGTTCCTGTCCGCCGGCGTCATGGAGCCCGCCTTCCTGCAAAAGGGCATGGGGTGGGAGACGAAGGCCGCCGGCGCCTCGGGCTGGGGCGATCCGGAGCGGGTGGAGGAAATGCTGCACGCCGAAATCCCCGCCGACGGCTGGCTGGTGGACGATTATTTCACCGCCGCCGACCTGATGGTCGGCGGCGGCCTGCACTACATGATCCAGTTCGGCCTGCTGGACCCGTGGCCGGCGGCGGAGGCCTATGTCGCCCGCTGCACCGGCCGCCCGGCCTTCCAGCGCGCGCAGGAAAAAGACAAGGCGGCGGCGTGAGGGGTTTCGCCGCCATCGCCCGGCCTCCCCTCCTCGCGCTGGCCGCTTTTCTCGCGCTGGCCGCCTGCGGCAATCTGGAGCCGCCGCCCTTCCGCCCCTTCTCGGGCGAACCGCCCCAGCTGGATTTCGACCAGCTTGCGGCCGACCCCGGCGTATACGCTGGCCAGAATATCAGCCTGATCGGCCTGCTGAGCGAGCAGGACGGCCAGGCCTGCCTCGCGGACCGCAACCGCCGCCTCGCCGTGCGCCTGACCGCCGAACAGGCCGCTCTCTATACCGGCGTGCGCGACTGGCCGGTGATCGTGGAGGGCGTGTTCGCCCAGAATCTCTGTCCGCCGGGCTTCGTCTGTCCCGAATTCTGCACGCCCTACGGCCTGGAGGCCGGGGTCCGCATCATCGACCCGGCGCAATAGATGACCGGAACGCTCTGGCGCCTCGCGGCCGCTGGCCCGCTCGCCTCCCTGCGCACCGCCTATGAGGTCCTGGCCTCGGACGAGGAGCTGGACGCCGTCTCGCTCAGCCTGTTCGAACAGGGCGCCGACGGCGGCTCGCTGGAGGCGCTGTTCGTCGCCGCGCCTGACGCCGACGCCTTCCTGCGCGGCGGCGGGCTGGACCCCGCTTCGCTGGACGACATCCATGTCGCCCCGCTGCCGGACGAAAACTGGGTGGCGCTGTCGCTGCAGGGGCTGAAGCCGGTCACCGCCGGCCGCTTCTATGTCTATGGCTCGCACGACGAGCCGTCCGGCCAGGTCCCGATCCTGATCGAGGCGAACCAGGCCTTCGGCACCGGCCATCACGGCACCACGCGCGGCTGCCTCCTGGCCTTCGACGCGCTGCTGACCGCGGGCGAAGAATTCGCCAACGTCCTGGATCTGGGCTGCGGCGCCGGCACGCTGGCCATCGCCGCGGCGATGACGACGGAGGCGGCCGTGGCGGCCAGCGACAACGATCCGCTGGCCATCGACGTCACCGACGACAATCTGGCCGCCAACGCGGTGACGGTGGTGGAGACCGTGGTGGCCGAGGGGCTGGACGACGCCCGCCTGTTCACCCGCGCGCCGTTCGACCTGATCTTCGCCAATATCCTGGCCGGGCCGCTGGTCGATCTGGCGCCCGGGATCGCCGCCGCGCTCGCCCCGGGCGGCCGGGTGATCCTGTCTGGCCTGCTGAGCGAACAGCGCGACATGGTGCTGACGGCCTATACGGCCGCCGGGCTGATGCTGGAGTCCGAGCGCGAACTGGACGGCTGGTCCACGCTGGTCGCGCGCCGGGGCTAGGCGCACGCGCCGGAACCACCCCGTCGCGCCAGCCGTTTTCCGGATTCCTGAAGTTTCCGGAGAGTCCGATGAAAACCCTTGCCGCCACCCTGCCCGCCGCCCTGCTGCTGGCCGGCCCTGCTTTCGCCCAGCTGGAGGAAAACGAAGGCTATGACGCCGCCGGCGGCGTGGCCGGAATGCTGGAAGAGCAGGCCGAGGCGAATCTGCGCGCCGGCGATATGGGCGGGGAAATGGAGGAGCGCGTCCTCGCCCAGGTGATGGACAACTACATCTCCATGGACGTGAACCAGGACCGCCTCATCTCCGAATCCGAATGGGGCGCCTGGCGCGGCTGGAACGAGACCCCGCTGTCCTTCACCGGCGCCGACTTCAATGACAGCGATTATGTTGCGTTTACAGAGTTCGAGCGCACCTATATCGAGACCGGCGACGAGCGCCTGTCCAAGCCGATGCACGGCGCGCGCCCGGCCGAGGAAGGCCGCGAGCCCTGATGCGTATTGAGTTTTCGGGTGGGTTTTCGGAGCCCGGACGTACGAAGCGCCGGCCTTCGGGAGGAGAAGACCGGCGCTTCAGCGACGAACGGCGTCTGTGATGCCCCTTGGAACGTCCGGTTAGAAACGTTCCGACGCCGTCGGCCTTTACTTGCCTCTCTAGCTGGAGAGGCCGTGGTTCAGACGGCGCAGGGAACGGATGTGCCGCTTGCGCAGCACGGGCCGCTTGTACGCGCGAACCGCGTTGTCGGTGTGCGAGTTGGTATCGTTTCTTTCGATGTGCATGTGCGTACTCCTGATGTTGCACTTGCGAACAGGCCCTAATGTAATCATTCCGAGCCCCTTGAGAATCCACGATATTTTCTCCCTCCCATGCAAAAACGCATGGGTTTTTGGCCCGATTGATGCTCGATTGAAGCAATGGGGCGCCAGCGATAGGCTCCAGCGATGTTCCAGGACTTCGACGTAAAAGGCGGCCCGGAATTCGGGCGGCGCAATATTCCCCGGCTTCGGGAGGCGCTCTCGGCGCGCGCGCTGGACGGGTTCATCGTCCCTCATGAGGACGAATACCAGAACGAATACCTGCCCGAATCTGCAGAGCGTCTGGCCTTTCTGACCGGATTCACCGGCTCGGCGGGCGCGGCGGTCGTGTTTCTGGACCGCGCGGCGATCTTCACCGACGGCCGCTATCACCTGCAGGTCCGCGCCCAGACCGATCCGGACCTCTTCATCTATGAAGACCTGAGCAATGACGGGGTCGCCAAATGGCTGCGCCACGCCGCGCCGAACGGCGCGCGCATCGGCTATGACCCCCGGCTGCACAGCCCCGATGCGATCGAGCGCCTGTCCCGCACCGCCGTTCAGGCGGGGGCGGAGCTGGTGGCGCTGGACTCCAACCCCGTCGACGAGATCTGGCCGGACCGGCCGGACCCGCCCGCGGCCGCCATCACCCCGCATCCGCTGGAGCACGCCGGCGAGCCGCACGGCGAAAAGCGTCACCGCATCGCCCTGCTGACCGCGGAAGCCGGCGCCGACTATGCGCTGATCACCGCGCCGGCCAGCGTCGCCTGGCTGATGAATGTGCGCGGCGGCGACGTTTCGCATTCGCCCTTGCCGCTGTCGGCGGCGCTGCTGCGCCCGGGCGGATCGGCCGATTTCTTCGCCGCCCCGGAAAAGGTGGGCGCCGCGCTGCGCGAGCATCTGGGCAATGAGGTCGCCGTCCGGCCCGAGGCGGACCTGCCCGCCGCGATGGAAGAGCTGAAGGGTCAGAGCGTTCTGGTCGACCCCAGGACGGCCTCGGCCTGGCATTTCGCCCTGCTGGAATCGGCTGGCGCGAAGATCGTGCGCGGCGACGACCCCGCCGCCCTGCCCCGCGCCTGCAAGAACGCGGCGGAGATCGAGGGCGCGAAGGCCGCGCACCGGCGCGACGGCGCGGCGCTGTCCGCCTTCCTGCACTGGTTCGCGCAGGAGGCGCCGAACGGACAGCTGGACGAGATCGCCGCCGCCGAGCGGCTGGAGGCGTTCCGCGCCGACGCCGGCGACCTGCGCGATCTCAGCTTCGACACGATTTCCGGCGCGGGGCCGAACGGCGCGGTCGTCCACTACCGCGTGAACACCGAAACCGCGCGTAAGCTGGAGCCGGGCTCGCTCTATCTGGTGGATTCCGGCGGCCAGTATCTGGACGGGACGACGGACGTCACCCGCACCATCGCGGTCGGCGCGCCCAGCGAAGAGATGATCCGCCGCTTCACCCTGGTCCTGAAGGGCCATATCGCGCTGGCCAGCGTCCGCTTTCCGGAGGACACGCCGGGCAGCGCGCTCGACGCGCTGGCGCGCCAGGCCCTGTGGGCAGAGGGGCTGGATTACGACCACGGCACCGGCCACGGCGTCGGCGCCTATCTGGGCGTGCACGAAGGCCCGCAGCGCATCGCCAAGCGCGGCGGCGACGCGGCGCTGAAGCCGGGCATGATCGTTTCCAACGAGCCCGGCTATTACAAAAACGGCGAATACGGCATCCGGATCGAGAATCTGCAATTCGTCACCGAGCCGGAAATCCCGCAGGGCGGCGAGCGCGCCATGATGGGGTTCGAGACGCTGACCCTCGCGCCCATCGACCGCGCGCTGATCGACGCGGGCCTTCTGACCCCCGCCGAGCGCGCCTGGATGGACGCCTATCACGCCCGCGTCCTTGCCGAGATCGGGCCGCTGCTGGAGGGCGACAGCCGCGCCTGGCTCCAGGACGCATGCGCGCCGCTCTAGCCTGTCTCCTGCTGCTGTGCGGGGCGCTGCCGGCGCTGGGCCAGCAAATGCCCCGCCTGCCCCGCGAGACCTTCGACGTGATCCCCCCGGCCGAGCGCGTGCACGGAGAGCGCGGCGACTTCACGCCCTGGCAGGCGGGCTGCCGCGTCGGCCCGACGGACTGGGCGCGCCGCCGCATCGTCGACATCGCCGTGCAGGAATGGGGCGCGTTCGGCTTCCAGACCGTGGACCGCACATCGGTCGATACGCGTGTCTTGCCGGAGGGACTGGTCGCGGCGTCCCGCAATCCCGAACTGCCCCGCCCCCGCGCCGGCTATTCCATGATCCGCCAGGGCGCCAGCGAGGCCTCGCGCCGCGTATCGGCGGATATCGCCGGTTACTGGACCGCCACGCCGGACGCCGTTCGCGCCCTGTCGCGCCAGAACAGGGCATGGCAGGGGCCGGGCGGCGACGCGGTGAACTGGCTGGAGCCATGGTCCGCCGCCTTCGTCAGCTGGGTGATGTGCGAGGCGGGGCTGGGCGATATGGCCCAGTTCGAACGCGACATCTCCCACCGCGTCTATATCGACCAGGCGATCCGTGCGCGTGACGGCGCAGCGCCCCGCGCCGCGTTCGTGGCCCACGACGCGGGGGAGGAGGCCGTCGTCCCGGGCGACCTTCTGTGCAATGCGCGCGGGTCCGCCAGCTATCGCACGCTGGCCGACCGCCGCCCGGAAATGGACCGCTACGCCCCCGCCCATTGCGATATCGTGGTGAAGGTGGACGGCCCGGGCGGACGCATCCTGGTGATTGGCGGCAATGTCGATCAGTCGGTGACGCTGACCGTCCTGCCCGCAATCCAGCAGCCGGGCGAAAATCTGAAACCGCTCGGCGAGGCGGATCTCGACGGCGCCCGTACCGTGTTCGCGCATCTGAAGCTGCGCTCCCCGTCCATCGAACGCGACGCGCTGGACAATACGCCGACCATCGCGGCGCTGGAGCGCCAGCCCGGCTAGACCCAGCCGATCGCGCCGCTGAAATCGCCTTCCATGCGGACCGGCGCATCGGCGCCGCCGAACGCCCAGACCATCTCCTCGCGAAAGGCGTCCGGGCCGCCGCATTCCTTGGCGCGCTCCGCCCCGAACGAGGTCGTCACATAAAAGCCCGCGGCCCGGCTGGCCGGCCAGTCCAGCACCATCAGATCCTTGATCCGCTCCACGCGCGCGAACGCGCCGCTGTCCTTCATCGGCCCGTCATAGGAGCGCCAGTCGCGCACGATGCGGTGCTTCAGGCCGCGCCACTGCGCCTCGAACCGGCGATAGGCGGCCTCCGCCCGCGCCGGCCCGGTCACCTTCACCAGGCCATAGGCCATCGCCATGAAGGCGCCGCCAGGGCGCAGCCAGCGCGCGGCGTTGGCGCTGACCGTGACCTGATCCATCCAGTGGAAGCTGGTCGCGGCGAACACCGCATCGACGCTGCCTGGCGGGAACGCGGCCTCCTCGGCCTTCTGCACCCGGACCTCAAGCCGCTCGTGCGGCGGGATCAGCGCCGCCATGTCGGCGTCCGGCTCCACGCTCGTCACCCGCTCGAACCGCTGCAGCAGGGCCGCGGTCGCCTGGCCGCTGCCCGCGCCCAGCTCCACCACATGGCCGCGCGGCGTTCCGCACGCCTCCGTCAGCCGGTCGAAGACCCAGTCCGGATAATTGGGCCGGTATTGAAAATAGTCCGCCGCATGGCCGCCGAAGCGGGGGATCGGCTCGTCGTTCACCCGATCAGCGCCAGCCATTCGTCTTCGCTCATCACCTCCACGCCCAGTTCCTGCGCCTTGGTCAGTTTCGACCCCGCCCCCGGCCCGGCGACCACGATGTCGGTCTTGCCGGAGACGCTGCCCGAAACCTTGGCGCCCAGCGCCTGCGCGCGCGCCTTGGCCTCGTCGCGCGTCATCTTTTCCAGTGTGCCGGTGAACACCACCGTCTTTCCCGCAACCGGGGTATCGGTTTTCGGCCGCTCGGCCTCCTGCACCTCCACCTGGTCCAGCAACCGGTCCAGCGCGGCGCGGTTTTTCGGCTCGGCGAAAAATTCGATCAGCGCCTCGACCGCCACCGGGCCGACATCGTCCACATTGGCCAGATCCTCGAAGGCCGGGCCGGGCGTTTCGGCGGCCGCCTTCTCCATGGCTTTGGCGAAACTTTTCCAGTCGCCGTAACGGGCGGCCAGCGCCCGCCGCGCGGGCTCGTTCACCCCGGCGCGCAGCGCCTCGATCTGCGCCTCCAGCCCCTCTTTCACGCTCTCCGGCTTGTCCGGCGCGCCGTCCTTGAACAGCGCGACCAGCTTGTCCGCCGTGATCTTGCCGACGCGGTCGACCTCGTTCAGCTCCAGATAGGCCGCGCCCGGCCGCGCCTTGGCGGCCTGCGCCACCGCATCCTCGAACGCCTCCCACGTCCCGCTGTGCACCGATAGCTTGCGCGCGGTGATCTCTCCCACATGCCGCACGCCGAGGCCGTTCAGGAAGCGGGCGAAGGGCGGGGTGCGGCGCTCCGCGATGGCGCGGAACAGATTTTTCAGACTGGTCTCGCCATAGCCGTCCCAGCCCTCCAGCGTCTCGCGGTGCCGGTCCAGCGTGAAGATGTCCCCCGGCTCCTTCACCAGACCGGCGTCATAGAACGCCTCGATCTGTTTCGTGCCCAGGCCTTCAATGTCCAGCGCCGAGCGGCCGACGAAATGCTTCAGCCGCTCCAGCGCCTGGGCGCGGCAGATCAGCCCGCCGGTGCAACGGCGGCGCGCCTCGCCCTCCTCGCGCACCGCGTGGCTGCCGCAGACCGGGCAGGTGGTCGGGAACACGTATGGCTCGCCCCGCCCCTTGCGGTCCGGGTCCACCACCGAAACCACCTGCGGGATCACGTCGCCCGCGCGCTGGACGATGACTTTGTCGCCGATGCGCACGTCCTTGCGCGCGATCTCGTCCTCATTGTGCAGCGTGGCGTTGGACACCTCGACGCCGCCGACGGTCACCGGCTCCAGCTTCGCCACCGGAGTCAGCGTGCCGGTGCGCCCGACCTGGATGTCGATATCGTTCAGCGTGGTCGTCGCCTGCTCCGGCGGAAACTTCATCGCCAGCGCCCAGCGCGGCGCGCGGCTGACAAAGCCCAGACGCCGCTGCAGCGACAGATCGTCGACCTTGTAGACGACGCCGTCGATCTCGAAGCCCAGATCGGCGCGCTTCGTTTCGAAGTCGCGATAGACCGCGACCATCTCCTCCGCCGTGTCGCATTTTTCCGGCGCGTTGACCGGGAAGCCCCAGGCCTTGAGCGTCGCGATCGCCTCGATCTGCGTGTCCGCCGGCGGCGTGCTCGTCTCGCCCCAGCCATGGGCGAGGAAGCGCAGCGGCCGCCGCCCCGTCACCTTCGGATCGATCTGGCGCAGCGAGCCCGCCGCCGCGTTGCGGGGGTTCTTGTAGAGCTGAAGCCCCGCCTCCTCCTGCGAGGCGTTCAGCGCGGCGAAGGCGGCATGCTCCATATAGACCTCACCGCGCACCTCGATCAGGTCGGGGACGTCCTTCCCCTTCAGCGTCTGCGGAATGTCCTCCAACGTCTTCAGATTGGCGGTGACGTCCTCACCCACGCGGCCGTCGCCGCGCGTCGCGCCCAGCACGAGCTTGCCTTTCTCGTAGCGCAGATTGGCGGACAGGCCGTCGATCTTGCTCTCCGCGCCGAAGGCAAGCGGCGCGTCCTCCGCCAGTCCCAGGAACCGCCGGACGCGCGCGACGAAATCGGCCAGGTCCTGCTCGTCGAACCCGTTGTCCAGCGAGTACATGGGCTGCAGATGCTCGGCCTCGGCAAAGCCGCTGGCCGGCGCGGCGCCCACGCGCTCGCTCGGACTGTCGTCGCGCACCAGATCGGGGAAGCGCGCCTCGATCGCCGCGTTGCGCACGCGCATCGCGTCGTATTGCGCGTCGCTGACCTCCGGGTCGTCGTGCTGGTAATAAAGCCGGTCGTGATGGGCGATCTCGTCGGCCAGCCGTTTCAGCTCCGCCGCCGCGTCCTCGCGCGACAGCTCGTCCACCGGCGCCTCGGGCGCTTTGTCCTTCGCCTTGGTCATGTCCTCACGCGTCCGCGGCGCGCAGCTTGCGGGCGGCGGCCCGCGCCTCATCGGTGACGCTGGCGCCGGCCAGCATGCGCGCCAGTTCCTCCTCGCGCGCGTCGGCGTCCAGCTTGCGCACCCGCGTCACAATATTGCCGTCCTTGTCCTCGCCCTTCTCGATCAGGAAGTGGTGGTCGGCGCGCGCGGCCACCTGCGGGCTGTGCGTGACGACCAGGACCTGGCTCTGTTCGGACAGTGTCTTCAGCCGCCGTCCCACGGCGTCGGCCACCGCGCCGCCCACGCCCTGGTCCACCTCGTCGAAGATCAGCGTCAGGCCCGGCGCGCCGGAGGCGAGCGAGGCCTTGATGGCGAGGCCAAAGCGCGACAGCTCCCCGCCCGAGGCGATCTGGTCCAGCGGGCCGAACGGCGCGCCGGGATTGGTCGCGACCTCGAACCGCACCTTGTCCCGCCCTTCCGGCCCGTCGCGCCCGGCCGGCTCGATGGCGGTGCGGAAGCGCGCCTTGTCCAGCTTCAGCGGCGGCAACTCTCCCGCCACCGCGGCGTCCAGCGCCTTGGCCGCCTTCTCCCGCGCCTTGGTCAGCTTTCCGGCCGCCTCGTCATAGGCCTTCTCGGCCTTCGCCAGCGCCGCGCCCGCCTTCTGCAGATCGGCGCCGCGCGCCTCGATCCCGTCCAGCTTTGCGGTCAGGCCGCGGCGCAGCTCCGGCAGGGCGGCGACTTCGACCTGATGCTTGCGCGCCGCGCCGCGCAGGGCGAACAGCCGCTCCTCCACCTTTTCCAGCCGGCCGGGCTCCACCTCGAACCGCCGCGCGGCGTCTTCCACCGCGCCCCGCGCCTCGCCGGTCTCAATCAGAGCCCGCTCCAGCGCGCTGGCGGCCTTGGCGACCACCGCGCGCGGGCCGTCATCGGCCTCACCGCCCGGCAGCTTGGACGCGGCGCGCTCCAGGCTCGCCAGCGCCGCGGACAGGCGATGTTCCAGCCCGGAATCGCCCTCCAGCGCCGCGGCGGCGTCCTGCAGATCGGACAGGGATTTTTCGGCGCCGGACAGGAAAGCGCGCTCGTCGGCCAGCGCCTGCTCCTCGTCCGGCTTGGGGTCCAGCCGCTCCAGCTCCTCCACCGCATGGCTCAGGAAGGCGCGGTCGGCCTCCGCCGCGTCATGGGCGGCCTGCGCCGCCTCGCGCGCCTCGCGCGCCTCGGCCAGCGCGGCATAGGCCGTGCGCACCGCCGCCAGCGCGGCGCCGTGGCCGCCCGCGCCGTCCAGCAGGCCGCGATGGGTGCGCGAATCCAAAAGGCCGCGCCCGTCATGCTGGCCGTGCACCTCGATCAGCGTATCGCCGATCTGGCCCAGCAGGCCGACGCTGGCCGCCTGGTCGTTGACGAAGGCGCGGCTGCGCCCGTCGCCCGACAGCGTGCGGCGCAGCACCGCCTCGCCTTCGCTGGCGTCCATCCCGGCCTCCTCCAGCAGCGCCAGTGCCGGATGGCCGTCCGGCGCGTCGAACCCGGCGGAGGCTGCGCCCTGATCGGCGCCCGCGCGCACCAGCGCCTTGTCGGCGCGCGTGCCGCAGGCCAGGCCCAGCGCGTCCAGAATGATGGATTTGCCGGCGCCGGTTTCGCCGGTCAGGGCCGTGAGTCCGCCGTCCAGCTCCAGTTCGAGCCGGTCGATCAGGACGATATCGCGGACGGACAGCGACCTCAGCATAAGGTCACGTTTCTAGCGGGGCGCGAACGCGCCGGATAGACGGCGATTGTGGCCGATCAGAACAGGCCGAAAAAGGCGCGGCGCCGCGGCGGCTCCTGGCCCGGCGTGCGGGCGCCCACGCGCTCCAGCAGCTCATAGGAATCCTCGTACCAGCGGCTGCCCGGATAATTGTAGCCGAGGACCGAGGCGACCTGCGTCGCCTCCTCCATCACGCCCAGCTGGACATAGGATTCGACGAGGCGGTGCAGGGCTTCGGCCGTGTGGGTCGTGGTCTGATAGGATTCGATCACGTTCTTG
Source organism: uncultured Euryhalocaulis sp. (assembly GCA_913055605.1). Taxonomy (GTDB): domain Bacteria; phylum Pseudomonadota; class Alphaproteobacteria; order Caulobacterales; family Maricaulaceae; genus Euryhalocaulis. The sequence goes on from CAJXKJ010000033.1 coordinate 14,590, forward strand.
AACCGGCCGATCGCCGCCAGCGTATGGCCGTTCTTCAGATACCAGCGCCCGACGTCCATCTCCTTGCCGGCCAGCTGGTCCATCGACATGTCGATCTTCAGCCGCGCATCGCGCGCATAGTCGGTGTTGGGATAGCGGCGCACGACCTGGCGCCAGGCCTCCAGCGCGTTCAGCGTCGCGGACTGGTCGCGGCCGACATCGGTGATGCGCTCGAAATGGCACTGGGCGATCAGATAATAGGCGTAGGGGGCCGCCTCATTGCCCGGGTGCAGGGACAGGAAGCTCTGCGCCGCCTGGATCGCGTCGTCGTATTCGTTGTCGGCGTACAGCGCATAGGCGGACATCAGCATCGCCCGGCGCGCCCATTCCGAGTACGGGTGCTGGCGCTCCACCTCGTCGAACAGCTGCACGGCCAGCTCGTAGCGCCCGCGCTCCAGCTGGTCGTAGCCGGCCAGATAGATCGGCTCCACCGGGCGCTCGACATATTCCAGCTCCTCCCGGTCGCCGGCGCAGGCGGACAGGGCCGCAGCGGCGGCGCACAGCAGAGACAGCGAGCGAAGAGTGCGAATCATCGAAAAGACCGGCGCAGTTGAGAAAAAATGCGTTTTCAGGGGCGTGTTTTAGCCAAACCGGGCGCAGCATGAAAGCAAGCCCGGCGCCCTGCGCGCAAAAGCATTTCCGAAGGGGATTTAGCCCGCGGCCTTGACGGCCGGCGCGGGGGCCGATTCGCGCCGCCAGGCGGAGCGGTCGTCCATCAGCGCGCGCACCAGCGCCAGGTTCAGCGCATGGCCCGGCTTCTCGGCGCTGTAGCGGCCCATGATCGGCGCGCCGGCCAGGGCCAGGTCGCCCATCGCGTCCAGCGCCTTGTGCCGGGCGAATTCATCGGAGAAGCGCAGCCCCTCCGGATTGGCGACGCCGCCATCCTCGATCACCACGGTGTTTTCCAGCGATGCGCCGAGGCCCCGCTTCACCGCGCGCAGGCGCTCCACATCCGACATGAAGCCGAACGTGCGGGCCCCGGCCAGATCGGTCTCGAAATCGCCGCCCAGCGTGTCATAGACGATGGCCTGCCGCCCGATCGGGGCGTCGAACTCGATTGCCACGTCCAGGATCGGGCGTTCGGCCGGCGACAGCGTCGCGCGCTTGCCGTCCAGCTCCACCGAAATCTCGCGCAGCACGCGCAGGGACCGGCGCGGCGCGCCCTGACGGCGCAGGCCGGCGCGGCGCAGCAGCGCGGCGAACGGCGCGGCGGAGCCGTCGACCGCCGGAAGCTCCGGCCCGTCCAGCTCCACGATCACATTGTCGACGCCCATGCCGACCAGCGCCGCCATCAGATGCTCCACCGTGGCGACTTCCGCCCCGGCCGCATTGCGCAGCGTCGTGCCCAGATTGACGTCGGCGACATTCTCGAACGTGGCGGGGATCTCGTTGTCGCCGTCCAGATCCTTGCGGACGAAGACGACCCCGGTGTCCGGCGCGGCCGGCCGCAGCGCCATGCGCGTGCGGCGCCCCGAATGCAGCCCGCGCCCGGCGAGAACGGCGGGCTCGGCGATGGTATGCTGCCATTCGGACATGCGGCTGTGCGACCTCTTCCACGCTTCTTGTCGCCTAAAGGGGTAAAGCGGCCCCCGGAATGCGGCAAATAAAGCTGTGTTACGGTTTGTTACCGCAGGTGCGAAAGATCGATTAACAAGCAAATACAAATGAATACGCCGCCCGGCGGGACCGGACGGCGTATTTTTGCTGCTGCTGCACAGCGGCGGGAGTTACAGCCCCGTCAGTTCGCCTGACGGCGCAGGAACGCCGGGATTTCCAGGTCGTCGTCGTCCAGTTCGCGGAACAGGTCGCCGCTGGACACGCGCACCGCCGGGCGGGCGGGCGTTTCGGCCTCCGGCTCCGGCTTGCGGCGGAACAGGGAGAAGCCGGTCTTGCGCGGCTCTTCCCGCTCGGCCGGCTCTTCGTCCCAGGCCGTGGCCGGGCGCCGGATGGCGGGGGCGGCCTGCTCCACCCGCGCCTTCAGGCGGCGGATGGCGGGTTCCGGATCGATATCGGGCTCGCGCGCCGGGGCGGCCGGGGCCGCTTCGGCCTCTTCCACGATCTCGGCTTCGGCGGCGGGCGCCGGGGCCGGGCGATGGACGCGGCGGACGGTTTCTTCTTCCGGCGGCAGCGGCTTGAAGCTCATCGCCGACGCCGGCGCGGCCGGCTTTTCGACCGTGCGGGCGGACGCGGACGGCGCGGGCGCGGCGGAGGCCGCCGGCGCGTCATTCGCCTCGTCGCGCCAGGGCAGAACCGACGGGCGCGCGGCCGGGCGGGTCATGGTGCGGGCCTGCGGCCGGGCCATGGCGGGCTCCGGCTTGGTCTTGCGGCCGGTCTCGCCGCCGATCCCGGTGGCGATGACGGACAGGCGGACCTTGCCTTCCATGTTTTCGTCCAGCGTGGAGCCCCAGTTGATCTGGGCGTCCTCGTCGGCCTCGGCCGCGATGATGTTCGAGGCCTCGTCGATCTCGTGCAGCGTGAAGTCCGGGCCGTGCGTAAAGCTGATCAGCACGCGCTGGGCGCCCTTCATGGCGGTGTCGTCCAGCAGCGGGTTGTTGATCGCCGCTTCGGCGGCCTGCGCCGCGCGGCGGTCGCCCTCGGCCTCGCCCATGCCGATCATGGCGCGGCCCATTTCCCGCATCGTGGTCGACACGTCGGCGAAGTCGCGATTGACGATGCCCGGGCGCACGATCAGGTCGGTGATCGCGCGGACGCCGGAATGCAGCACCTCGTCCGCCATTACGAAGGCGTCGGCGAAGCTGGTCGTCTCGGTGGCGACGCGGAACAGATTCTGGTTCGGGATAACGATCAGCGTATCGACATGCTGCTCCAGTTCCCCCACGCCGGCGTCGGCCATGCGCATGCGGCGCGGGCCTTCGAACTGGAACGGCTTGGTGACGACGCCGACGGTCAGGATGCCGTGCTCGCGCGCGACCCGTGCGATGACCGGGGCTGCGCCGGTGCCGGTGCCCCCGCCCATGCCGGCGGTGACGAACACCATGTGCGCGCCTTCCAGATGCTCCACGATCTCCTGGATCGAATCCTCGGCCGCCTGCGCGCCGATTTCCGGCTGAGCCCCGGCGCCAAGGCCCTGGGTCACGCCGGACCCGAGCTGCACGCGCCGTTTGGCCAGCGAGCGGCCGAGCGCCTGCGCATCGGTGTTGGCGGCGACGAAGTCGACGCCTTCCAGATTCTTCTCGATCATGTTGTTGATCGCATTGCCCCCGGCGCCTCCGACGCCGATGACGACGATCTGCGGCTTCAGTTCCGAAGCAGCTTCGGGCGGGGTGATGGAAATCGGCATTAAACCAAGCTCCTGGCGCATTCGCGCGATATACCGAACGTTCACCAATCTCGGTCACAATTGTTAATCCACCGTTAAACCTATTGATTCCCGTGGGATTTTCCGCAGCAGACTCACATCCGTCCGGAACGCCTTCCAGCGCGCCGAAAATTCTCGTTTTCGATTCCGGGGTTGGCGGCCTGTCGGTCGCCGACGCGATTCTGGCCAAGAGTCCGGCGGCCGAAATCCTTTACGCGGCGGACACCGCCTACCTGCCCTATGGCGTGCGTCCGGACGCCGAATTGAAGGCGCGGATCCCGGATCTGCTGGCGGCGCTGGAGCGGCGCTATGCGCCGGACCTGATCGTGGTGGCCTGCAACACCGCCTCCACCCTGGCCCTGCCGGAGGTGCGCGCGGCGGTGTCTGTTCCCGTCGTGGGGACGGTGCCCGCCATCAAGCCGGCGGCGGAAAAATCCGCCGCGCGCGTGATCGGCTTCCTCGGCACCCCCCGCACGGTGGAGCGCGAATATTCGGAGGCGCTGATCCGCGACTTCGCCAATGGCTGTTCGGTCGTGCGCTTCGGCAGCGCGGACCTGGTGGACCTGGCCGAACGCAAACTGGCCGGCGAGACGATCCGCCCCGAAGCGATCACCGCCGCCCTCGCCCCGATGTTCGCCATGCCGGACGCGGACCGCATGGACGTCGCCGTCCTCGCCTGCACGCATTTTCCGCTGCTGCGGGCGGAGATCGAGGCCGCCAGCCCGCCCGGCCTCGCCTGGATCGATTCCGGGGAGGCCATCGCCCGCCGCACGCTGTCTTTGCTCAATCTGGAATGCGGGTCCGGCCGGCCGCGCCCGACCACGGTGTTCAGCACCGCACCGGACAAGCTGCGTCCGGCGGCGCCCGCCTTCGCCGCGCGCGGGTTTTCTCCTGTAGAAGACTGGGACGGACCCGAAGAGCTTGATGACTGATCCGATCGCCATCGCGCTTCACGGCGGCGCCGGGCCGCGCCGGACGCTGAACTACGACCGGCAGGAGGCGCATCTGCGCGGCCTCGCCGAACAGGGCCGTGCGCGCCTGAAGGCCGGCGATGCGGCGCTGGACGTCGTGGTCGACATGGTGCGCGCGCTGGAGGCCTCCGGCCTCTATGTCGCCGGCAAGGGCTCCAGCCCGAACAAGGCGGGGATCTATGAGCTCGACGCCTCGGTGATGGACGGCGCGCTGCGGCGCGCCGGGGCGGTGGCCGCGCTGACCGGGTTCGAAAGCCCGGTCGATTGCGCCCGGGCGGTGATGGACAAGACGCTGCACGTCATGCTCGCCGGCCAGGGCGCGGCCGATTTCTGCGTCGCGCAGGGTCTGAAACGCATCGACGACCCGGCCGCCTATTACACGCCCGCCGCCACCGGCGCGCCGGACGCCGAGCTCGGCCACGGCACGGTCGGGGCCGTCGCGCGCGACGCGCAGGGCCGGCTGGCCGCCGCGACATCCACCGGCGGCGTCTTGAACAAGGTGCCGGGCCGGGTCGGCGACTCCCCGCTGATCGGCGCGGGCACCTGGGCGGACGAGCGCGTGGCGATCTCCTGCACCGGCCAGGGCGAATTCTTCATCCGCGCCGCGGCCGCCGCCGACGTGTCCGCCCGCATGCGCTATGGCGGCGAGACCCTGGAGCAGGCCACGGCCGGCGCGCTGGCCGATATGAAGCGCCAAGGCGGCGATGGCGGCATGATCGCCGTGGACGCACATGGCGCGGTCGCCATGCCCTTCATGTCGGAGGGGATGAAGCGCGCCTGCGCCGTCGGCGACGACCCGGTGGTTTCCGGCGTTTTCTGACGCTGCTTTTCGTCCCCGTGTGTGGACGATTGCCTTCACGGTCTGATTACCCCTGATCGCCCATATTCCGCGCCAACACGCGGAAACAGACGGTCTGGCAGTCATGACGGCGAGCGCGCGCCCCGAATCCGAAGTCAGCACGGCCACGGGCCTTGTCGGCCTTGCCGCGCTGGCGGTCTCCACGATCGCGGTCTGGGCCGCCGGAATCACGCCGGGGATCGCCGTTCTGCTGATCCTGCCGGCCACCGCCGCGCCGATGATCCTGTGGTCGGTGCTGGTGGACCGAGTCCACCGCAACGCCTCCACCGGCCTCGACTTCTCCCGCCCGCGCGCATGGCCGGAGGTGTGGGAGATCACGCGGGTGAAAGTGATCGGCCTCGGCGCAACCTTCGCGGCGATGGCGGTCGCCTACGCCACGTTCAGCAATTACGCCGATCCGTCCTTCAACTATTATTTCCTGCTGCTGGGCTATGCCGGTCCGGCGCTGTTCGCGATGGGCGTGCCCTATATCGCGCTGACCACGCGCTACATGGTCCAGCCGAAGGACGGGCTCTGGCATTTCGGCAAGTTCGTCTCGTTCCAGCCCGAAGCCGCCGACATGAAGGAAGTGAAGGACCACGCCCGCGCCTGGGCGGTGAAGACCTTCTTCCTGGCCTTCATGGTCTCCATCCTTCCGGGCCTGGCGGCCAACGTGCTGCGCTTCGACGCCGCGGTCGTGTTCGATGAGCCGGTCGCCGTCATCCTGTTCACGATCCAGGCGATGTTCTTCGTCGACGTGGCCATCGGCACGATCGGCTACGTCATGACGCTGCGCGTGCTGGACAGCCATATCCGCACCGCCAATCCGCTGCTGGCCGGCTGGGTCGCGGCGCTGGCCTGCTACCCGCCCTTCGCGCTCAGCGCCGCGGACGGGCCGCTGAACTATCGCGAAGGCACGCAGGAATGGATGGTCTGGTTCGCCGGCAACGACCTGCTGATCATCCTGTGGGGCGCGCCGATCCTGATCCTGACCGGGATCTATGCCTGGGCGACGGTGGTGTTCGGCCTGCGCTTCTCCAACCTCACCCATCGCGGCATCCTGACCAACGGTCCGTTCCGCTTCTCCAAGCACCCGGCCTATCTGTCGAAGAATCTCAGCTGGTGGCTGATCTCCCTGCCCTTCCTCAGCGCGGCGGGGACGCTGCAGGGGCTGGAAAACTGCCTGCTGCTGCTCGGCCTGAACGCGATCTATTTCATGCGCGCCCGGACCGAGGAAAAGCATCTGATGACCGATCCGCGCTACCAGGCCTACGCCGCCTGGATCGCCGAGCATGGCCTGTTCGCCCGCGCCCGCCGCGCGCTGGTCCGCGGCCTCGGCGGATCAGTCGCCCCAGCCCGGCAGACCGGTCACGCCGTCGAATAGATCGGCGAACAGCGCCAGATCATCGGCCGGGCGCGCATTGAACAGCGCCACAAACACCGGCCCGCCGTCCGGGCTTTTCAGGACGATGGCGAACACGCCGTGCATCGCGCCGAAATGACTGAGCACCGTTCGGCCGTCCGAAAGCTGCCACACCCGCCAGCCCAGACCGTAATAGTCCACGCCCGCCGCATAGTCCGGCCGCTCCATCACGCGCGGATCCAGCGGCGCGGCGGCGAAGCGCCAATACGCCTCCGCCGTTGCGATCCAGCCGCCCGCCGGGCCGCTCACCGCGGGCCGCAGGATCAGATCGTCCCGGTCCGCGGGGTCGATCCGGTACTCCACCGTGTCCGCCCCGGGCTCCAGCGACAGGCCGGCCGCCTCCGGAACCAGCGCATGCGCCGCCGCCGCGTAGGGCTGGCCCGTGACCGCGGAGATCGCGCGGCCCAGCCAGCAGAAACCGAGATTGGAATAGGCGTAGCGAGCGCCCGGCTCGAACTGCAGCTCCAGGTCCAGCATGGCGTCGGCGACGTCCGCGCAATCCAGGGCCGCGTCGACAGGCCCGCCGACACGTTCGGCCAGCTCCGCCTCGGTCAGGAAAAACGGCTCGAACGTCTCATCGCGGTCCCAGCCGCCGCTATGGCGCAGCAGCGTCCGCAGCGTGATCCGGCCCATGCGCGGATCGGCGGCGTTGCCGGCGGCCGGAACGATGTCCGCCAGCCGGTCGTCCAGATCCAGCCGCCCGTCCCGCACCAGCGCCATCACGGCCGCGCTGGTCACCGGCTTGGACAGGCTGGCGATCTTGAAGGCGTCGTCCGTTGTGACCGGGCGCTCGCCGGCCAGGTCGGCAAACCCATAGGCGCGCAGCTCCGGCGCCTCGCCCGGTTGTCCGATGGCCACGGATGCGCCCGTCATGCCGTGCGCCGCCATCACCCGGGTCATCATCGCGTCCAGCGGATCGCCGGACTCCCCGCACCCGCCCAGAACGAGGGCCAAAGTCAGCGCGGCGAGCGAACGCGAGGCGCGTGCGAAGGAGAGCGAAAGGGCGGCCATGAGCGGGCGCAATTAGGCGCGCGGCGCGCCGCGCCGCGCAAGCCCGGGTTCAGACCGCGGGCCCCCTATTCGCAGCGATACGTCCCGTCCGGCTGGCCGGTCGGCAGTTGCGGATAGACGCAGAGATTCCATTCCAGATCGCTGTCGGCCTTCGTCGCCAGCATCTGTTCCGGCGGCTCGCCGTCGGTGATCCATGTATCCATCGCGCCCAGCAGGTCGAACGTGTCCGGTCCCGCCCCGCCGCGGCAGTGATCGACGCCCGGCGCCAGGAACAGGCGCACGGAGTCCAGATCGTCGCCCAGATTGTCCTGGACCTCTTCATAGTAATCGACCGTGGCCAGCGCGCTCGGCCCCGGATCGTTGAAGCCGTGCCAGAGCAGCAGCTTGCCGCCGCCCTCCACGAAGTCCGCGATATCCGTGTCCGCGGCCTCATAGGCCTCGGCCATCCAGCTGCCGCGCACCGTGGCGACGTCCTCGGCGTCGAACCCGCTCATGTCGAATTCCGGATCGCCCAGAACCTCGCCGCGGAAGGCGTACAGCCCGCCGCTGTTTCCGCCGGGCTCGCCCTCGGCGCTGGCCGGCACGAAGAACAGCCAGCTCTGCTCGCCGCCGCGGCTGAGCGGATAGGAGGCGATCTCGCCGTTCTGCATCGTCTCGCCGGTATAGACCCGGCGCATCGTGTCGACCTGGGTCTGGGTCAGGCAGGCGGCGGCGCTGTCCCCCTCCTCGCACAGCAATTCGGCGGGGTCCCAGTCGCACTGGCGCGGATCGCGCAGCACGCCGTCCTCCGCCCCGTCCGCCGCGTCGCACGCCGCCAGCGAGGATTCCTGGATCAGCGTCAGATGCTCGGGCATCAGGCGCGCGCCCGGCTGGTCGAACGCGACCGAGCGCAGGGTCTGGGTCGTCTGGGTCAGAAAGCTGTAGACCGGCGCGCCGGCGATCACCCCGTCATAGTCGTCCGGATAGCGCTGGACCTCCATCAGGCCCTGACGCCCGCCGGTAGAGCAGCCCAGATACATCGCCTGCTCGTGCGGCTCGGCGTAATAGGCCTCCGCGACCATCTTCCCTTTTTCCGTCATCTCGTGGATGGCGCGATAGGAGAAGTCCTGGATCTTCACGCGGTCATAGGAGCCGTCCTCCTTCACCGCCCAGGGCGTCGCGTCGAAGCCGGTGCCGTTGGCGTGGCCGCCATCGGTCTGCATCGTGGCGTAGCCGCGCGACAGGCCCTCGCTGGCCGCCTGCAGGGTCACGTTGCCCATCCAGCCGCCGCCGCCAATGCCCAGCACCCGCCCGTTCCACTCTTCGGGCAGGCGGTAGACGACGCCGATATCCGATCCCTCCACCGGGTGCAGGGTCGCGGTGATCTCGCAATAGGCCGGCAGGCCGCCGGCCGCCTCCACCATCGCGTGCTCCACCTCCGGGTCGGCGGCGGCGTGCATGGCGCCGCCGATGGCCAGCTGGCTGGCCGCGGTGCCGCAGCGCGCCTCGTCGGCCTGCGCCGCGCCGGCGGAAAATGCGGCGATCCCCGCCGCGACGGCGGCCGTGGCCGCTCCGTTGAGCATGATGCGGTTCATTGTGTCCTCCCGGGGGCTGGCGCCCTTATTCGTTGGCGCCAGCCTAGCCCAGAGCCCTGGGCGCGCCAACGCTGCGGCGTGCGTGATGCGCCCGCCCCGCGCCATGCTAGACTGGGCGCGGCATCCGGGTGGAAAGCCCGGACAGCGGGAGGATGCGGCATATGAACACGATCAAGGCGGCGCTTGCGGGCGCGGCGTGCGCGGCGGCCCTTTCGGCGCCGGCGCTGGCCATCCCGGAAAACGAGACCGCCCCCAGCGAAAGCGCCCAGAGCTATCAAGGCGCGGCGGATTTCCAGGCCGGCGTGACCGCCTATGAAAACGGCGACTACGCCACGGCGGCGGAAATCTTCACCGCGTCGGCCTCGGCCTCCGACTATTCGGATGCGGTGGCGCTGACCTGGCTCGGCAAGGCGCGCATGCAGATGGGCGACAATCTGCGCGCGGGCCTGGCCTTCAACAGCGCGATCACCGCCGATCCGCTCTATCTGCCCGCCTACGAAGAAAAGGCCGTGCAGCAGGCCGAGGCCGGCGATCCGGACGGCGCCGAATACACGCTGGAGCAGCTGGAAGAAAAAGCCGCCGAATGCGGCGACGACTGCACCAATGTGGAGGATCTGGAGGCGAGCGTCGCGCGCGTGCGCGCCGCCATCGGGGGCGGCGACACCGCCGCCCTGCCCGAAAAACTGATCTTCGCCGCCGCCGGCGACGCGGCCTATATGGACGCGGTCTCGCTGGTTAATCAGGGCGATTATGACGGCGCGCTTTCGGCGCTGAAGACCGCGCGCCAGGCGTTCGGCCCGCACCCGGACGTGCTGACCTATTTGGGCTTCGTCAATCGCAAGCTCGGCCATTTCGACGCCGCCGAGTCCTATTACCGGAACGCCCTGGCCGTTCAGCCGGACCATCGCGGCGCGATGGAATATTATGGCGAGCTGAAAGTCGTGCGCGGCGACATCGACGGCGCGCGCGCCCTGCTCGCCCGGCTGGAAGCCGAATGCGCCTATGGCTGCGCCGAAGCGGACGAGCTGCGCCGATGGGTCGACGGCGAACGCGCCTCGGACTCCTAGGCGCGGCGTTCCTCGCATGCGTCTCCGCCCCGCTAGGCGTGCGGGCGGAGGCGCCGCTGCGCGCCGCGCAATGGCTGGCGCCGGAGGCGGACGCCGTCACGGCTCTGACCTTGCAGCCTGCCGAATGCCTCGCCCTTCCCGAAAATCCTGACGCCGCTTTGTCGGTCGAGATCGGCCGCGCGGCGTTCCGCACGCCGCTCCTGCTCGGCGGTCAGGGCGCGCGCGCGGGCCTGTCCTGCCAGTCCTGCCACATCAACGGCCACGGCAATCCGGACTTTCACTTCCCGGGCCTCAGCGGCGCGCCCGGCACCGCCGACGTGACCTCCTCAGTGATGAGCGAGGTGCGGGAGGACGGCGCCTTCAACCCGAAGCCGATCCCGACTTTGACGCTGTCGGACAGCGCCGCGCCCATCGTCACGCGCGATCCCGAAACCGGCGCGCTGGAGCTGTTCATCCACGGCCTGATCGTGGAGGAGTTCGCGGGCCACGAACCGCCGCCCGCCGCGCTCGCCGGGCTCGCCAATTATGTGCGCGCCCTGTCCCCCGCCATCTGTCCGGCCGAGATGGACACGCCCGTCACCCTCGCCGCCGACATGGCGGACGCAAGGCGCGCGCTGCGGACCGCGCAATCGGTGCTGGAGACGGGGGACGGAGACACCGGCGCGCTGATGCTGGCGGCCGTGCGCTCCAAGCTGGAAGAGATCGACGAACGCTTCGCCGACGAACAGCTGGCGGACCAGCGCGCCGCGCTGCGCGCGACCGCCGCCTTGCTCGGCGAAATCCGCCGGACGGCGCAGGACGACCCGGCATCGGCGCACGCCGCGCTTGAAACCTGGCCGGCGCGGCTGACCGCGCTGGAAGCCGCGCTCGCCTCCGGCGAGCCCCGCTCCCTCTACGACCCGGAAACTCTGGACGCCGCCCTGTCGCGCTAGGGCCGCGTTACTGCGCGGCGCGGCCTTCCTGATAGCGGGCCAAGCGCGCCGTCATCTCCGGGTCTTCGGGCAGGCCGTCCTGCTGCATCATGTACATGCCCAGCCAGTGCTCCTCGACAGCTTCCTCGAACCGACCGTCGGCGGCGAGCACCTCGGCCAGAACGATATGCGCGTCCCAGCTGTCCTCCAGCGCCAGCACCGCGCGCGCCTCGGCTTCGGCCGCGGCGATGTCGCGGAATGCGGGATCGGGAACGGTGGCCAGTACGCGCGCCTTGGCCAGCCGCGCCGGGGCGTATTTCTTCTCCCGCTCGATCGCGGTGTCCCAGTCCGCCAGCGCGTTCGCGTAGTCGCCCATCTGGGCGTAGACCCAGCCGCGCTGGGTATAGACCGATGTGCGGATGCGGGCCGGCGGGCGCTTCAGCGCCTGGGCGAAATCCTCCAGCGCCAGATCGAACTCGCTGCGCTGGGCGTAAATGATCCCGCGGTTGAAATAGCCCATGCCGAAATCGGGGTCGTATTCCAGCGAACGATTGAAATCGTCCAGCGCCTTGTCCGGCTGGCCGATGTCCATATAGGCGACGCCGCGATTATGGTGCGCGCCCGCCCGCTCCGACCGCTTCAGCCCGCCTTCGAGACACAGCGAATACAGCCGGATCTTGTCTTCCAGACTGTCCTTCACATAGGCGGAGCTGCATGCCGCCATGTTCGCGAAAGCCGGCGTGGCGCAGCCCAGTCCCAACGCGACGCCGAAACCGATCAGCAGACCATGGATGATGTGTCGCGCCATTGCGGTGTCCCCCTTCCGCTTGCGCCCCGCTCCCCCAGGGCCCGGCGAGCCAGCCTAGCACGCGCCAGCCCGCCAGCCAGGGCGACGCCTATTCCGTCGGCGAATGCTCGCTCAACAGATCTTCCTCGGCGGCGTCGCTGCGCTCTTCCTCCACGAACCGGTCCAGCGATGCGTCCGGCGCCGTCTCTTCCACCACGGTGAACTGGCGCGGCGCGGCGCGAGCCGGCGCGGAGGCCTCGGGCGCCGGAGCCTGCGGCAGGCCCGATCCGCCCTGCATCAGCACGCGATAGATCGGCTCCGGCAAGGCGAAGCCGTTCTCCTCCAGATGCGCCTTCACCGCCGCGATGGCGAGCGAGCGCGATTTGTGGAAATCGCTCCGGCCCTGATCGATCCAGCCCCAGAATTCGATCACGATATTGGAGTCGCCGACATTCTTGATCCGCCCGCCGGGCGGCGGCGCCTTCAGAACGAAAGACAGGCCCGCCATCACCCGCTCGGCCTCCGCGATGGCCTGGATCGGATCGTCCTCCGCCCCCACGCCCAGATCGAAATCGAACCGCCGCTCCGGATTGCGCGTGTAGTTCAGGATCGTCGCCTTGAAGACGTCGGCGTTCGGAATGCGCAGATGGTTGCCCTGCACCGTCAGCAGGATCGTGGCGCGGGAGGTCAGGCGCACCACCCGCCCCTCCTGCCCGTTGATCTGCACCAGATCGTTCGGCCGGAACGGCTGGCGGACGGACAGCAGGACGCTGGCCAGATAATTCTCGATCACGTCGCGCACCGCGAACCCGACCGCCAAGCCCAGCACCCCCGCCGCGCCCAGCGCGGCGGTCAGCAGCGCCGTGGCGTCCAGCACCATCAGCGCGATCACCACGCCCAGCCCGACGATCAGGAATTGCGCGGCGCCGGAGGCCAGCTCCGCCACGAACGGGTTCGGCGTCACCCGCCGCCACAGCCCGCCGAAGCGCCGCACCGCCCAGCCGAGCAGGATGGCGATGAGGACGATCAGCAGCGCCGCCCCGATCAGCGGCGCGGCGGCGATCGCCTCCCGGCTGCGCGTGTTCAGCGTTTCGACCGCCGGATTGACGCGGGAGGACAGGCGCGTGTCCCGCGCGATCTGGTTGCGCACCGCCACCACGCCGTCCACGCGCCCCGCAATGTCCCCGGCCTGTTCGATGGCCGCGCCGGTCGCCGCGGCGCCGGACAGCGCCACCACGCCGGACCGCACCTCCACATCCACGGCGCCCAGTTCCGGAAGCTGCGCGAAGATCTCCTCGATCCGCCGCGCAATGTCCGCGTCGCCGGGCGTCCCCGCCCCCACCGCGATCTCGTCGGGCGGCGGGGCCGCCGCCGGCGCCTGCGCATAAACCGCCCCCGGCGGGGCCAGCAGGCAGAGCGCCAGCAGCAGAAATCCCGAAGCGCGAATGAAGAAACGCATCATGCTGTGCCGGGCCGCCGCCGCACGAATGTCCGTGCCGCCCGAAGCATGGCCCGATCCGCGCCGCGATGCGAGCCGCGCCGCCCAGTCCGGGAAGCGCCAAACAAAAGCGCCGCCAGCCATGGGCTGACGGCGCTTTCTACGCTGGTTGCGGGGACAGGATTTGAACCTGTGACCTTCAGGTTATGAGCCTGACGAGCTACCGGGCTGCTCCACCCCGCGTCAGAGAGCGGCCTACATAGGGGCATCGGGCGGCGATGTGAAGGGCCGATGACGGCCGATGTCAGTCGCGGCGGATCGCCGCGCCCCGGGGGCAGTTTTCTTCGCAAGTGCAACAAAAGTGATGGAAAAACATCACGCTCTAATGGCGCCGCAGCTTGTAAAAGCGGCTTTTCCGTTCCATCCCATCACGTATCTGCTATCAATTTCGAAAGCATTTGGGCGCGCGAGCGCCACGCGGAGGGTTGAAATGGGTGTGAAGGAAGCCGGCGGACAGTCCGCTAAACTGCCGGGCGTCGATCTTACCGGCGCGGAACTGCTCTGGAACTGGAACGAGCCCGCGCTTTACGAGCAGGCGGTCCGCGACGGCGCGGAGATCGCCAAGGGCGGCGCCCTGGTCGTGAAGACCGGAAAGCACACCGGCCGCTCGGCCAAGGACAAATTCGTGGTGCGCGACGCCGAGACCGAAAACACGGTCTGGTGGGACAATAACGCCGCCATGACGCCGGAGCAGTTCGAGACGCTGCGCAAGGACATGGTCGCCCACATCCAGGGCCGCCCGATGTACGCGCAGATCCTGTTCGGCGGCGCCGACAAGGATCACCGCCTGCCCTTCGCGGTGGTCACCGAACTGGCCTGGCACGGCCTTTTCATCCGCCACCTGCTGCGCCGCCCGTCGGCCGAGGAGCAGGAAAGCCTGACCCCGGAATTCACCATCGTGAACGCGCCCAGCTTCGAGGCTGACCCGACGCGCCACGGCACCAATTCCGAGACCGTGATCGCGGTGAACTTCGCCGAGCGCGTGGTGCTGATCGGCGGCACGTCCTATGCGGGCGAGACCAAGAAATCGGTCTTCACCATCCTGAACTATCTGCTGCCCAAGAAATCCGTCATGCCGATGCACTGCTCGGTCAATGTCGGCTCCAGCGCGGACTCGGCCGTCTTCTTCGGCCTGTCCGGCACGGGCAAGACGACGCTGTCGGCCGACCCGGAACGCACGCTGATCGGCGACGACGAGCATGGCTGGTCGGAAAACGGCCTCTTCAATTTCGAAGGCGGCTGCTACGCCAAGATGATCCGTCTGTCGGCGGAGGCGGAGCCGGACATCTACGCCACGACCTCCATGTGGGGCACGGTGCTGGAAAACGTGGTCATGGATCCCAGATCGCGGGAGCTGGACCTCGACGACGCGACGCTGGCGGAGAACAGCCGCGGCGCCTATCCGATCTCCTACATCAAGGGCGCTTCGGAAGACGGCCGCACGGTCCATCCGAAGAACATCATCATGCTGACGGCCGACGCGTTCGGCGTTCTGCCGCCGATCGCCAAGCTGACGCCGCATCAGGCGATGTACCACTTCCTGTCCGGCTACACCGCCAAGGTCGCCGGCACCGAGAAGGGCGTGACCGAACCGTCCGCCACCTTCTCCACCTGTTTCGGCGCGCCCTTCATGCCGCGCCACCCGGCCGAATACGGCAATCTGCTGCGCGACCTGATCAATGAGCACGGCGTGGATTGCTGGCTGGTCAATACCGGCTGGACCGGCGGCCCCTACGGCGTCGGCAAGCGCATGCCGATCAAGGAAACCCGCGCCCTGCTGCGCGCGGCCCTCGACGGCTCGCTGAACACCGCCCAGTTCCGCGAGGATCCGGTGTTCGGCTTCCAGGTTCCGGTCTCGGTGCCGGGCGTGGACGACTCCCTGCTCGACCCGCGCTCGACCTGGGACGACAAGCAGGCCTATGACGCCCAGGCCAACAAGCTGGCCGGGATGTTCATCAAGAATTTCGAGAAGTTCGAAAGCCACGTGTCGGAAAGCGTCCGCGAGGCCGCCCCGACCGCCCCGGCCGCCGTCGCCGCCGAATAGGCGGACGCGGCAGAAGATTAACGCCGCCGCGCCCCGTGCGCGGCGGCGTTTTCATGCCCGGCTGTCCCAGCCCGGCGCATTTTCAACAACTTATCCACAGGCGCGCCGCAATATCTGGCGCCTGAGACTGTGACGCCTACACGATTTTGTCGTGAAAGATTCGCGCACCCGTCGCCGATCCCAAATCCGGGAGTCGCACGAACCGCCTAAATCCTCGCGCGACGGGGCGGCCTGCGCCGCCCGGCGCTGGGGGACGCCATGCGGGCGGCGCTGTGTCTGATCGCAATACTGACGCTGGTCGCGTGCGCGGCCGCCCGTCCTGACGGGACGCGCTTTTCGCCGACGCCGCGGCCGGATCCCGCCTCCGCCCCCATCGTGATCGATCCGGTATCGGGCGAGCGCGCTTTCGCGCTCCGTGTGGCCACATGGAATGTCGCCGGCCTGCCCGCGCCGCTGAAATCCGGACGCGCCGCGGCGCTCGCCGACATCGGCGACGCGCTGGCCGCGCTGCGCGCGCGGGGCGCCGCGCCGCATGTCCTGCTGATCCAGGAAGGTTTCATGGACGGCGCGATGCAGGATCTGATCGCGCGCGCCGGCTATGCCTATTCCGCGCGCGGCCCGCGCGCCGGCGACGACGCGCCCCGCCGCAGTGCGGAGATGGGCGCGCCCTGGCTGCTGCGCGGCGAGGGCGTCGGCCAGCTGTTCGGCGCCGGCCTCTATATCCTGTCGGATTTCCCGATCCGGGATGCGCAATCGGCCGCCTTCGGCGACTGCGCCGGGCTGGACTGTCTGGCCAACAAGGGCGCGGTGATGGCGCGGATCGATATTCCGGGCGCGCCCGCCCCCGTCGCGGTGCTCAACACGCATCTGAATTCCCGCCGCTCGGCCAGGACGCCGGAAGACCGGGCGAACCTGGCGCACCGGCTGCAGATCGACCGGCTGGAGCATTTCGTGTCGCAGGCCGCACCGCGGGGCGAGATCCTGCTGTTCGGCGGCGACTTCAATATGCGCGCTTCTCAGGAACGCTGGACCTACGCCGCGCCGGCCGGCCCGTTCGCGTTCGCCCGCGCCTGGTGCGCGAACGAGGCCGCCTGCGACGCCTCGACCCTGCCCGCCACCGAGGCGGCGATGCAGGAAACCCAGGACCTGCAGGGCTTCCATGACGGCGCGGCGATGCGCGCCCGCCCGGTGCGCCTGACCCTGCTCGACGACAAGACCGGTCCGGACGCCCTGTCCGACCACAGCGCCTATCAGGTGGAATACCGGATCAGCTGGGACGCCGCGCCCGTCCTGCAAATGGCCTCGGCGGACGGCTGGCGCGCTGGCGGCCTGTTCCTCAGCAGCGCCGCTTCGCCCGCCCTCACCGCCGAACTCCGCCCCGCCGGCCGCTAGGGCTCAGGGCATCAGCTCCCAGCTCCAGCTGATCGCGTCGCCGCCCGAGAGGTCGGAGATCGTGGCGCTCAGCGTATCGCCGCTCCGCACATAGCGGACGCGCTGCGGATAATCGTTCTGCGGATTCTCGAACACGGCGAAGGTCTCGCCCGCATCCGCCAGCGCGAACCGTACCGGCGCGCCGCCATTGGGCTGCGCCACGAAGACCGGCGCGTCCGCGCCGTCCTCAATCCGCATATATTCGAACGATACGGCCGCGCCGTCCTCGACCGTGCGCCCCAGCCCGAGCATCAGCCCGCCGGCGGGGCCGAACCAGCCTTCCTCGGAGACATTCGCGCCATCGGCCGCGCGCCAGTGCCCGGCCATCCAGGCCAGATCGTCGACCGAGGCATCCTGCGCCAGGGCCGGCGTCAGCCACGCGCAGGCAATCGTCGCGCTAATCACGCCGTCCCGGAGAATGCGCCGCATCGCTTCGTTCCTTGTTGAAGCGAGCAATCTAACTCAGCGCGGCTCCGCCGGCATCAGGCTTTTGGAATCCGGTGCGCCGGGCTGTCCCGCGAAACCGCGCAATCCCCGCAAAAACGCCTTCACCCGCTCGGGCAGCGGTCCCTGCGCAAAATCCGCAAGACTTTGCGATGTCCAGCCGACGGCGGGCGTCAGCTCGCCCAGCAATGCGGCTCGTTCGCGCTCGTGTTCGGCGGGCAGGCCCAGATTTCCGGCCGCGCGCAGCAGCAGGATCTGCTCATGCACCGTGCGCAGGGCGCGGAAGGCGTCGAAGATTTCGCGCGCCGCAGCCGGCCCGTCGCGCCAGGACCGGCCGGGAAAGACCTCCTGCATCAGCCGCTGTCCGGCGCCATGGCAATCGAAGCGAACGCAGCCGCCGAACCCGCGGCCTTCCAGATTCGAGTGGATCGCGCACCGCTGATCGGCCTGCAGGTGCCGGCAGGGCTCCTCGGCGGGCTTGTCGAAGGCGAACATGTCCGATTCGTAGAAGGCCAGGCCGACGCAGCACAGCGCATCGCAGCGGGAGCAGTCCGGACGCAAATCCGGCTCCCGTCCGATCGGCGCACCTGTATCCGGCATGGCGGATCCCCGCGGGTCCCGGGCGGCCGCGCCGCCCCAAACGAAAAACGCCCCGCTGAAATAGCAGGGCGTTTTGAAAGATCATTGTAAAGGCGGGACATGTGCGCCGGCGCGGCAGACCCGGCAGCGACCTACTCTCCCACGTCTTAAGACGCAGTACCATCGGCGCTGGGGGACTTAACGGCCGTGTTCGGAATGGGAACGGGTGGGAACCCCCCGCCATAGCCACCGGATCGGCGGC
>CAJXKJ010000034.1 GCA_913055605.1 uncultured Euryhalocaulis sp.
GCAAGTTCGCGAATTTTCACCAGAGTCGCTCCGCCTGCAACCGCCGCATCCTGGCGCAGATCCATCGGTGTCGTTCCCGCATGGGCGGCGCGCCCTTCGAAAGCCACTTCAATACGCCTGATGGCGACGATGGTGCCGACGACACCGATATCGACGCCGCGATCCTCCAGCACCGGCCCCTGTTCAATATGCAATTCGAGAAAAGCTGCGATGTCCTGGCGCAGGGCACTGGGCAACGTAGCGGTATCCCCGCCCACTTCCTCTAGCGCGTTTGAGAGCACGCGCCCTCCGGAATCGACCATGGCGAGCATCTCGCTGTCGAGTTGCCCGGTCATTCCCCTGCTGCCGACGCAGGAGAGGCCGAAATCGCTCGGCTCTTCGGCAAGGAAATCGATGATTTCTATCGGATGACGCGGCTTCCATCCGCTTTCCGCGATGGCGCGCAAAATCTCCAGACCCGCGATCACGCCGGCGACTCCGTCGAACCGACCGCCCGACGGCACGGTATCGCTGTGCGATCCGATGGCGATGGCGCCGAGTTCTGGGTCACTCCCTTCCAGCCGGGCAATCATGTTGCCGGCTGCATCCAGCTTCACCTTCGCCCCAAAGGCTTCGAACTTCTCGCGCAGAAAAGCGCGTCCTTCTTCGAACAAGGGCGTGAACGACCGGCGCGTATAGGGGCGATCGGGGTCGGTAATCTCGCCAATGGCCATGAGATCGGCCCACAACCGATCGCTGTTGACCGTTGGCCGGAGCATCACGTCATCGCTCATGACGAAGTCATGCCCGGAACGAGGAAACGGCCGCTGCCGGGCTCAGCCAGCACTTCGCCTTCGGCCATGATCGCCTTGCCGCGCAGGAATGCGGAATCGATCCTGAACGGCATTTCCATCCCTTCATAGGCACTCCAATCGACCACATTCGCACCGCTATCGGCCGCATGATAGACATAGGGATCGCGCCGCGCGAGCACGACATCGCCATCCCGGCCTTCGCGCAAGGCCCCTTTGACTCCTTCCAGCCGGAAAAGTTTCGCCGGGTTTTCCGCGAGAACGCGCGCGGCATGGGTGAAATCGTATCCGCGCTGATCGAGGCCCTTCAACACCAGGGGATAGAGTGCTTCGAGGCCGGGCATCCCGGCGGCATTCTTCATGATATCGGGATCTTCCTTGCGGTCGGCCGACCAGCTTACATGATCGGTTGAAACGACGGTTACGTTGCCGGCCACGAGGTGACGCCAGAGCGCTTCGGTCTGGTCGCTCTTGCGGATGGGCGGATTGACCTTCCCGAAACCGCCCAGGCGCCGAACGTCGTGCTGAAACAGGCCGGGGCGGCCGCGGGCGGGTCGGCGATGATCGCTTATATCCGCGGCATCGGTCAGACCGACTTCAACTATGCGCTGGACCCCGGCGTCGGCGTCTATGTCGACGACGTCTATTACCCGACGCTGACGGGCAGCCTTCTGGAGCTGCTGGACCTGGACCGGGTGGAGATCCTGCGCGGGCCGCAGGGCACGCTGGCCGGGAAGAACTCCATCGGCGGGGCGATCAAGCTGTTCAGCGCCAAGCCGGACGGCGACGATGACGGGTCGCTGTCGCTGACCTATGGCGAGTTCGACCGGACCGAAGTGCGCGGCAGCGCCGACTTCACGCTGGTCGAGGACAAGCTGTTCGCCAGCGTCGCCGGCCTCGGCCGCACGGTCGACGGCTATGTCACCCAGTACGACTATGCCTGCACCCATCCGGGCTCGGCGATGCGCACCTTCGTCACCGGAAACGGCTGCGTGCTGGGGACAGAGGGCGGACAGTCGCTGACCACGGTGCGCGGCGCGCTGCGCTGGGTGGCCTCGCCGTCGCTGGAGTTCACGCTGATCGGCGACGCGACGAACGAGGATTCCGAAGTGCGCGCCAGCGTGCTGCGCCGGGCCGACGGCACGGGCTTCCCCTTCGCGGTCTCCCCGGTGCCGATCTTCGAGGACGTGGACGGCGACGGGTCGTTCACGCCGGGCACCGACATCCCGCACGACTGCCGCTTCGTGCCGCACGGGGCCAATTCCTGCGACACCAATCCGCAGGGCAAGTACGCCAATTATGCGACCTATTCGAACGAGGCCACGACGGTGCTGACGCCGTCGCAGAACCAGTTCAAGCCGGTCACCGTGCCGCCGGTCACCACGTTCAACGACTGGGGCATGTCGCTGCACGCCGACTGGGAGCTCGCGCCCAATCTGCAATTGCAGTCGATCACCGCCTATCGCGAATACACGTCCGAATTCGCGGAGGCGACGGATTTGTCGCCGCTGAGCGTGGTGCTGCTGCTGCAGCGGCTGGAGCACGAACAGTTCCAGCAGGAAATCCGGCTGAACGGGTCGCTGTTCAACGATGCGGTCGACTACACGGTCGGCGGCTTCTATTTCGACCAGGACGGCACGCTGGAGGCGCGCGTCACGCTGGACTATGTGGCGCTGGACTTCATCCACGGTCCGGACACCACGCCGTCGACCAACAAGTCGCTGTTCCTGTCCACGACCTGGCACGTCACCGACCGGCTCGATCTGACGGGGGGCATCCGCTACTCCGAAGACGAGAAGATCTACACCTTCCAGCGGCACAATCCGGACGGCTCGCTGCCCTCCGGTCCGTGCATGGGACCGCCGGGCGCCGCGGTGAACCCGGTGAACTGCGCGGTGTTCGGCGTGAACGGCGTGTCCAGCACGTTCCAGGACGAGCGGTTCGATTATCGCGCCGTCGCGTCGTACAACTGGACGGACAGCATCATGACCTACGCCCAGTACTCCACGGGGTACAAAAGCGGCGGCGTGAACCCGCGCCCGTTCGTTCCCGACCAGGCCCAGGCGTTCAACCCCGAAGAGCTGGAAGCCTATGAGCTGGGCTTCAAGACGTTCTGGTTCGACCGGCGGCTGCGCCTGAACGGGGCGGTGTTCTTCAACAAATTCACCGACATCCAGCTGTCCTTCACGACCTGTCCGGCCTCGTCCGCGCCGATCCCCTGCGTGCAGCCCCAGAACGCCGGCGACGCCGACGTGAACGGGTTCGAGCTGGAAGCGGAGCTGCAGCCGGTCGAGGGTCTGATCATCGACGCCTCTCTCGGGATCATCGATTTCGAGTACACCGAGGTGAACACGCTGACGGGCATCAATATCGACAACGTGCCGCCCTATACGCCCGAGACGACCTGGGCGGCGGGGATGCAGTACGAGTTCCAACTCGGCGACATGGGCTCGCTGACGCCGCGGATCGACGTGTCGTACCAGTCCGACATCTACAGCGCGCCGGCGAACGCGGCGACCTCCCTCATCGAGGATTACACGCTGTGGAACGCCCGGCTGACCTACCGGTCGCCGGACAATGACTGGATCGCGGCGCTGGAGGTGAAGAATCTGACGGACGAGTATTATTTCCTGACCGTCTTCGACCAGCCCTCGATCGGCTACACGGCCGCCCAGCCGGGATGGCCGCGCACGGTTGCGTTCACGCTCACGCGGAATTTCTGACTCTCCCCGCGTGACGACTTGCGCCGGCCCGTCCCGCCTGCCGGCGGGGCGGGTCTGCGCAATTTTACGCAGTCGAATTTCAGTTGCAGGCAATAAGTCCGCAACCATTGCTGCCTAGCTTATGCGCGCCGGCGAAAAGACCGGCTGACGCCTAAGCGAGGGGCAAAGCAACAGATGTCCAACTTTGTTGAAGCG
This sequence comes from uncultured Euryhalocaulis sp., assembly GCA_913055605.1. Classification (GTDB taxonomy): domain Bacteria; phylum Pseudomonadota; class Alphaproteobacteria; order Caulobacterales; family Maricaulaceae; genus Euryhalocaulis. Next base: position 3,710 of record CAJXKJ010000034.1, read on the forward strand.
CCGGTCCGCCGGCGCGCTTATCTTTTTGCGGCCGTTTCCCTGGCCGCCGTCGCGGCCGCCAGCGCGCCCGCATCCGCCCAGACGTCCGGACCCGCAGTCATTGACCGGGTTGTCGTCACCTCCGAATTCCGGCCCTCCACGGTCCAGGACACGCCGCTGTCGGTCACCGCGGTGAACGCGGAGATGCTGGAGGCGCGCAGCCAGACCAGCATCGCCGACGTGGCCGACCAGGCGCCCAATGTGACGCTGAAACAGGCCGGCTCCGCCCAGGGCGGCTCGGCCCTGTTCGCCTATATCCGCGGCGTCGGACAGAACGATTTCTCCTATGCGCTGGAGCCGGGCGTCGGCCTGTATGTCGACGACGTCTATTATCCGACGCTGGCCGGGTCGCTGGTCGAGCTGCTGGATTTCGAACGGGTCGAGATCCTGCGCGGGCCGCAGGGCACGCTGGCCGGGCGGAACTCCCTCGGCGGCGCGGTGAAGCTGTATTCGCGCCAGCCCGGCGCGGGCGGCGAAGGCGGCTCTGTGAGCGTCACCGGGGGCGGCGACGACCAATGGGGCGTGCGCGGCGCGACCGGCCTGACCCTGGTCGAGGACAAGCTCTATGCCCGCGTGTCGGCCATGCACCGCACGATCGACGGCTATGTCGACCAGTACGATTATGACTGCCTGCATCCGGGCTCCGGCCTGCCGTCGCTGCCGGCCGGCGGCGACTGCCTGACCGGGACGCAGGGCGGCGAGACGATGACCGCGGCGCGCGCCGCGCTGCGCTTCGAGGCCACGCCGGACATCAATTTCACCCTGACCGGCGACATCAACAGCGAGGATTCCGAGCCGCGCGCCAGCGTGCTGGTGCGCGCGCTGGGCACGGGCATTCCGTTCGCCCCGGCGCCGGTGCCGATCTATGCCGATATCGACGGCGACGGCGCCTTCACGCCGGGCGTGGACGTTCCGCACGACTGCCGCTTCGTCACGTACGGCGCCAATTCCTGCGATCCCAATCCGCAGGGCAAATACGCGTCCTATTCCAGCTTCGTGTCCTATTCCGCGCCGTCGCTGACGCCGGCGCAGAATCCGTGGTCGCCGCTGGTCTTCCCGCAGGTGACCAAATTCGACGAATGGGGCCTGTCGCTGAACGGCGAATGGCGGATCAACGACGCCTTCTCCCTGACCTCCATCACCGCCTATCGCGAATACCGGTCCAAATTTTCCGAGGACACGGACGGCTCGCCGCTGGGCGTGGAGCAGGAGCTGCAGGCCCTGACGCACGACCAGTTCAGCCAGGAGCTGCGTCTGAACGGCAGCGCCGCGGGCGGCGCGGTCGATTTCACCGTCGGCGGATTCTATTTCGAGCAGGACGGGGCGCTGACCGCATTCGTCGACGTGCCCTATGCGGGGCTGAACATCTATGCCGGGCCGGACGCGGCGCCGTCCACGAACTGGGCCGGCTTCGCCACCGCGACCTGGCACGCCACCGAGCAGCTGAACCTGACCGGCGGCCTGCGCTACTCCGAAGACGAGAAGACCTATAATTTCCGGCGCGCCAATCCGGACGGCACGCCGATCGCCGGGCCGTGCGTGGCGTTCCCGGGCTTCCCGCTCAATCCGGCCAATTGCGGCGTGTTCGGGCTGGACGGCCTGGCCGCCACGTTCGAGGACGAGCGGGTCGATTACCGTCTTGCGGCGGATTACCGCTGGACCGGCGACCTGATGACTTATGTCCAGTACGCCACCGGCTATAAATCGGGCGGGGTGAACCCGCGGCCGTTCGTGCCGGACCAGCTGAATTCGTTCGGGGCCGAGGAGCTGCAGGCCTGGGAGGCCGGGTTCAAGTCGATGTGGCTGGGCGGCAGCCTGCGCCTGAACGGCGCGGTCTTCTTCAACGACTATTCCGACATCCAGCTGAACTTCACGGTCTGCCCGGCGTCCATCGTTCCGGCGCCGTGCCTGCAGCCGCGCAACGCCGGCGACGCCGAGGTGCTGGGCTGGGAGCTGGAGACCGAATGGTACGCCAGCGACGCGCTGCGCTTCGACGCGTCGGTCGGCATTCTGGACTTCGACTATACGCGCATCGACGCGTTGACCGCCGCGCAGCCGGACTTCGTGCCGCCCTATACGCCGGAGCTGACCGCCAGCGCCGGGGTGCAGTACGAATTCGATCTGGGCGAGATGGGGTCGCTGACCCCGCGCGTCGACGGGACCTATCAGTCGGCGGTGTATTCGGAGGCGCTGAACGCGCCGACCAACCGGATCTCGCCCTATGCGCTGATGAACGCCCGCCTGACCTGGCGCAGCGAGGACGAGGTCTGGAAGGCGGCGCTGGAGGTCAAGAACGTGACCGACAAATTCTACTTCCTGACGCTGTTCGACCTGTCCAACACCGCCGGATACACGGCGGGCCAGCCGGGCCGGCCGCGCACCTGGGCGGTGACGCTGACGCGCAGCTTCTAGCACCGTATCCAACACGGCTTTGTGAGGGCGTTTCCCGGAGACGGGAGACGCCCTTATTCTTTCTGGCAGTTCGCGAGAGGGTGGCCGCAAGAGGGAGGCGGGACCGTGGCGCAGACGCTGATCGTCAATGGCGAGGCGCGGGAGTCGGACAGCGATCCGGATACGCCGCTTCTCTATGTCCTGGCCGACGAGCTGGGCCTGAAGGGGCCGCGCTTCGGCTGCGGCCTGGCGCAGTGCGGATCGTGCTCCGTGCTGGTGGACGGGGTCGAGGTGCGGTCCTGCGTCACGCCAGTCGCCGCTGTGACGAACGCGCGCATCACGACGCTGGAGGGCCTGCCCGGCCTGTATGCGGAACAGGCGGGGCTGACTGACGCGCCGGAGCTGACGCCGCTGCAGCAGGCGATGATCGACGAACAGGCCGTGCAATGCGGCTATTGCTACAACGGGATGATCGTGAAGGCCTCCGAACTGCTGGCCGCCAATCCCGACCCGTCGGACGCCCAGATCGTTGACCACATGAACGGCCATCTGTGCCGCTGCGGCACCTATCCGCGCATCGTCGCGGCGGTGCGCCGGGCCGCGCGCGCCATGAACGGAGGCGCACAATGAGCGCGCGGGACGTTCGCGCGGCGTTCGACCGCCGCTTCGTGCTGAAGGCCGGCGGCGCGCTGGTGATCGGCTTCCCGCTGGCCGGGCGGGCGCTGGCGCAGGGGGCCGATGCGGCGGTGGCGGAAAATCTGGTGCGCGGCGCGCAGGCCGGGCCACCCGACGCCGAGCAGATCGACACCTGGCTCGCCATCAACGCCGACAACAGCGCCACGCTCTATATGGGCTATGCCGAGCTGGGGCAGGGCACGACGACAGCTTTGCCGATGGTGGCGGCGGAGGAGCTGGACCTGGAGATCGGCCAGATCGACTCCGTGCAGCTGGACACCAACATCACCCCCTATCAGGGCGGCACCTATTCCAGCGCCTCCATCGCACGCGGGGCGCCGGGCGTGCGCCGCGCGGCGGCGGAGGCGCGTCAGGCGCTGCTCGCCATGGCGTCCGAGTTTCTGGCGGAGCCGGTGGAGAATCTGTCCGTCGAAGGCGGCGTTGTCAGCGCTGTGAATGCGCCGGCCAAGGTCGTGACCTATGGCGAGCTGGTCGGCGGGCGGCGCTTCGACCTGGCCTTCACCGGCGCGGCGCCGGTGAAGGACCCGGCGGACTACCGGCTGGTCGGCGCGCGCGCCGCGCGGAAGGACATGCGCGCCAAGGTGACCGGTGATTACGCCTATATGCAGCACGAGCGCATGGACGGGATGCTGCACGCGCGCATCGTGCGGCCGCGCGGCCAGCGCGCCTATGGCGACGGCGCGCGGGTCGTGTCGCTGGACGAATCGTCCATCGCGGGAATTCCGGGCGCGCGGGTTCTGCGCCAGGGCGATTTCATCGCCGTCGCCGCGCCGCGCGAATGGGACGCGGTGCGCGCCGCGCAGATGCTGGCCGTGGAATGGGCGGCGCCGGAGCGGCCTCTGCCGGACAGCGCGGATTTGTTCGCGCGGATTCGCGAGAGTGCGACCGACGATGCGGTGATCGAGGAGCGGGGCGACGCCGACGCCGCGCTGTCGGACGCCGCGTTCACCGCCAGTTTTTCCAGCGAGTGCCCGTACCAGATCCATGCCCCCTTCGCGCCCAATTGCGCGACGGCGGATGTGCGCGCCGACTCCGCGCGGATCGTGTGCTCCAGCCAGGACATCTATGCGACGCGGCGCGGCGTGGCGGCGCTGATCGGCCTGGCCGAGGAGCAGGTGCGCGTGCAGTACCGCGAGGGGTCCGGCACCTATGGCAAGTCCTGTTACGACGACTGCGCCCAGGCCGCGGCGCTGGCCAGCCAGCTGGCCGGCGCGCCGGTGCGCATGCAGTTCATGCGCTGGGACGAGCATGGCTGGGATTATTGCGGCCCGCCGCATATCGGCGAGGTTCGCATCGGCGCGGACGCGGACGGGCGCATCACCGGATACGCCTATGACGGCTGGCAGCACACATGGAGCTTCGTCGAGACGACCCAGCAGCTGGCGACCGGCGCGCCGGCGGCGGGCTGGCCCACGGGCGCCTCGCGCAGCGTCAATCCGCTGGTCTGCGGGGGCATGTATTCCATCCCGGCGCTGCGCCTGACCGACCACATGCTGAAAGTGGAGGACTGGCTGCGCGCGGGCTGGCTGCGCAGCCCGCTGGACCTGGCCTTCGCCTTCACCTCCGAACAGGCGGTGGACGATCTGGCGTATCAGCTGGGCATGGACCCGGTGGAGTTCCGCCGCCGCAATATCGCCGACGACCGCTGGCTGGGCGTGCTGGAGGCCGCGGCCGAGGCGTTCGGCTGGGAGCCGCGGCCCGCCGCCGATCGGGTGCAGCCGGTGGTCACCGGGCGGGGGATCGGCCTCGGCACCCATCTGGCGAGCTGGGGCGGGGCGGCGGCGGAAATCGCGGTGAACCGTTCCACGGGGCGGGTGCGCATTATCCGTCTGGTCGGGGCGCTGGACGCGGGCTGCGTCGTCAATCCCGCCATCGTGGAGGCGCAGATCACCGGCCAGCTGGTGCAGACCGTGGGCCGGATGCTGCATGAGGAAGTGCAGCTGACGCCCGGCGGCGCGGCGAGCCTGGACTGGGCGTCCTATCCGGTCGCGCGTTTCGCCGACACGCCGCAGATCACGCCGGTGGTCGTGCAGCGCATCGACGAGCCGTGCTCGGGTGCCGGGGAAGAGACGATGGCCGCCGCGGCGGCCGCCATCGGCAACGCCTTTTTCGACGCGACGGGCAAGCGGATTTCCAGTTTCCCGATGACGCAGAACCGGGTGCTGACCGCGCTGAACGCCTGAGGCGGCAAAGCCGCCTCAAATCCACTTGGCGAGGCGGAACAGGATCGCGCAGATCACGCCGAGCCCGGTGACGAGGCCGGTCACGTACCAGAAGCCGTTCGGGCTATCGACCCAGGGCATGCCGCCGACATTGATGCCCATCATCCCGGCCAGCAGGCCGAGCGGCAGGAAGATCGCCGCGACCACCGACAGGATCATCATGTTCCTGTTCATGCGCTCGGCGCGGGCGTCGGCCATCAGGTCGTTCAGCACCGCGGCGCGCTCGCGCGCCTCCTCCAGCTCCTCCACCACGCGGGCGGCGGCGTCGGCGGCCTCGCGGATCTGGCGGCGGTCGGCGTCGGCCATCCAGGGCGCGGTCTCGACGGACAAGGCGCGCAGCGCCTCGCGCTGGGGCGCGACATAGCGGCGGATCTGGATCGCGTCGGAGCGCGGCTCGGCGAGGTCGGCGCGGCTGACGGCGCGCTTTTCGTCGAACAGATCGTCCTCCAGCGTGTCCAGCGTCTCGGCCAGCTCCATCACCACCGGGTCGATGCGCTGGGCAAGGCGCAGGGCGATGCGCGCCACCAGCCCGCCGGGGGTCAGCGGCGCGCGGCCGCGCAGCACGTCGTCGCGCAGATCGCGCAGGGCCAGCAGGCGGCGGCGGCGCGTGGTGATGACGCGCCCCGGCTCCGCCCAGATGCGGACGGAGACCATGTCCTCCGGCTCCGCGCCCGGATTGTGGTTCACGCCGCGCAGATTGATCAGCGCGCCCTCGCCCACCGGCTCGAAGCGCGGGCGGGTCTCGTGGGTCAGCAGCGCGTCGGCGACGTCCGGCGCCACGCCGGCCTCCTTGCGCAGCCATGCCTCCGCGTCGTCGGTGCGGAAATCCAGATGCGCCCAGAGGAAGCCGGGCGGCTCCGCCGCCGGGGGCGGGCACAGCTCGGCGGGGGTCAGCTCCCGACCCGCGCCCTGGCCGTCCAGCATGAAGGCCCAGCGGAATCCCTCGTTCAGCGTGGTCATGCGTCCTCCGGTGTCTGCGTCCGCCACCTCCTCGTCCTCCGGTTGGGCGCGGGGGGCCGCCTGTCCTATAGTCCGGACGCGGCGGGGGCGGCGCAATAACGCCCGGCGCGGCGGCGGTTTCCGCCGGGGAGGAAAGAATGAAGGGCGGCCCAGCCACGCGATGACCGAGCCTGTCCTGAAATTCGATTCGGCGAGCAAGAGATTCGGCCCGACCCTGGCGGTGGATTCGCTCAGCTTCTCGGTCGCGCCTGGCCAGATCTGCGGCTTTCTGGGACCGAATGGCGCGGGCAAGACGACCAGCCTGCGCATGGCGCTGGGCGTGCTGTCGCCCGATTCCGGCAGCGTCAGCCTGTTCGGCCAGCCGCCGGGCCGCGATGTGCTGGACCGGGTCGGCTTCCTTCCCGAAGAGCGCGGCGTCTACAAGCGGATGCGCGCCGAGGACGTGATCGTGTTCTTCGCCGCGCTGAAGGGCATGAAGGCGGGTCCGGCGCGCGCGCGGGCGCGCGTATTGCTGGAGGCCTACGGGCTGGGCCATGTCGCACGGCGCAAGGTGAAGACGTTTTCCAAGGGCATGGCGCAGAAGGTCCAGATCCTGGCCTCCATCGCGCACGAGCCGGATCTGGTGATCCTGGACGAGCCGTTCAGCGGCCTGGACCCGGTGAACCAGAAGGCGCTGGAGGCGCTGATCCGGCGCCTGGCCGACACCGGCAAGACGGTGCTGTTCTCCACCCATGTCATGGAGCACGCCGAGCGGCTGTGCGACCGGATCGTGCTGATCGCGCACGGCCGCAAGGCGTTCGAGGGCGACGTGGCCGAGGCGCTCGCCGTGCCGCCGGCGCAGGTGATCGTGGAGACCGAACCGCATATCGACGCCCAGGCCATCGCCGCGCGCCTGGGCGCGTCCGCCGAACAGGGACAGCCGCCGGCCGACGCGCCGGACATGGCGCGCTGGATCATCCGCCTGCCGCCGGGGGCGAGCGCGCAGCCGGTGCTGCACGCCTTCGTCACCGCTGGCGCGCCGCTGCGCCGGTTCGAGCCGTCGCGACCGACGCTGCACGACGCCTTCGTGCAGCTGGTCGGGGACGACGCGCCGCCGCAGACCGAAACCGAGGCGGCGATCGAGGAAGCGGAGGCGGTGGCGTGAGGCGGCTGCTGATCATCGCCCGGCGCGAATACCTGTCCTATGTCGCGACCGTCGGCTTCTGGATCTCGCTGGGCATGGTGCCGCTATTCATGTCGGCGGGCTTCATCATGCAAGCGGTGATGCAGCGCGCCGCGCCGGAGCGCGCCTATTCGGTGATCGCCGACGACCCGCGCGTGACCGATGCGCTGGAGGCCGTTCTGGCCGAACGGCGCAGCGAGGAGACCGAGGCGGCGCTGACCGCGCTCGCCGCCGCGCGCGGCGGGCCGGACGCGGCCGAGGCGGTGAGTGAGGCGCTGTCCGACGGCGCGACGCCGCAGGAGGCCGCGCGCGCGGCCGGTCTGGACGCCGCCATCGTGGAGGAGGCGCAGGCCGCGGTGCGGCGCAATTACCGACGCGTGCCCGCCCCGTCGCAGAGCGAGGCGGACATAAGGCCCTATCTGACCGGGGAGCGCCCGGTTCCGGGCTGGGAGGGGCGCGGGCCGCTGCACGCGGCGATCTTCGTCCGGCGCGGCGACAGCGGGCGGTATGAGGTGGATTACTGGAGCGCGAACCTGACCAATACCGGCCTGCGCTCGGCCGCCGTGCAGGCGGCGGCCCGGGTGATGCGCGAGGATGCGCTGATCGCCGCCGGCATCGATCCGGACCGGGTGGAGCAGGCCACGCGCGCCCGGCCCGTGGTGCGCGACCTGTCGCCCGAGAAGGAAGAAGGGGCCGAAGAAGTGACGCTGGCCGACCGCCTGCCGTTCATCGTCGGGATCGGGGCGGGATTCGTGTTGTGGACGGTGATCTTCTCCGTCGTGAACATGCTGCTGACCTCCACGATCGAGGAGAAGTCGAACAAGATATTGGAGGTGCTGCTGTCCAGCGCGCGCCTGCCCGAAATCCTGGCCGGGAAGCTGGCGGGCGTGGCGGGGGTGAGCCTGACCCTGCTGGCGGTGTGGGGCGCGGCGGGGGTCGCGGTGCTGACCCTGATCGCGGCGAGCTCACCGGATGCGGCGGGCCCGGCGCTGGACATTCTGGGCGCGCTGGTCCGGCCGGAGCTGATCGTGCCCTTCCTGTTTTATTTCGTCTGCGGCTACCTGATCTACGGGGCGATTTTCCTGGCCGTCGGGTCGCTGTGCGAGACGATGCAGGAGGCGCAGACCCTGATGAGCCCGATGATCCTGATCCTGATGGCGCCGATCATCCTGATGGGCTCCAGCATCGGGAATCTGGATTCGCCGCTGATCTCCGGCGCCGCCTGGTTCCCGCTGTTCACGCCCTTCCTGATGATGGCGCGCCTGCCGCAGGACCCGCCGATGTATCAGGTGATCGGCACCAGCGTGCTGATGCTGGCCACGCTCGCCTTCATGATCTGGGCGGGCTCGCGCGTGTTCCGCGCCGGGGCGCTGGGCCAGGCGCGGCCGGGATCGCTGATGAAGGCGCTGCGCCAGAAGGTGTGAGGGCGCGCCGTTAGGGGCCGCAACTCCATTCGCCGTCCCAGGCCGCGTCGCCGGCGGGCGTGCTGGCGTCCAACGTCGCCATATAGACCGAGCCTTCGTGCGCGGCGGTGTCGTCGCCTTGGGTAGCCACCCGCGCGGTGACGCCGCCGCCGGAATAGGCGCCGCCCTCCAGGATCGATCCGAAGCCGCCGGTTCCGCCGTCCAGCATCACGACGCCGTCGGCGGTGCGCACGGCGGCCTGGACCGGGAAGTCGCCGCCGGCGAAGGAGCGCGCGGCCAGCATGGGCCGGCTCTCGCCGCTGGCGGTGAAGCTGCAGGCCAGCTCCCCCTCCAGCCCGTCGGCGTCGCCGGGCTGCAGCGCGGTCAGGACCGGCGCGTCCGGTTCGGGTTCGTTGGATGCAGGGGGCGCTTCGGCCGCCGGGGTTCCCGTCGCCGGGGTTTCGGCGGCTGGCGGGGCGGCGTCTTCGGCCGTGCAGGCGGCGAGCGCCGTCAGCGCGGCGGCGGCGAGGAAAATTCGTTGCATGTCCGGTCCTGTTCAGCCCGCGCCCCAAAGGGGCGTTTCTCTGTATGTCGGGCGAACAGGCTGGGCCGGGCGAAGGTTCCGATGCGGTTCAGGCCGCGGTTCAGGCCCCGGCGTCGTCCAGCGCCTGCATCTGGGCGGGGGACAGGTCCAGCGTCGCGGCGGCGACCAGATCGTCGAACTGGTCCTGGCTGGTGGCGCTGGCGATGGCGCTGGCCACGGTGGGTTTGCGGATCAGCCAGGCGATGGCGATCCGGGACAGCGACGCGCCGGTCTGGCCTGAAACTTCGTCCATCGCGGCCAGGATGGCGAGGCCGCGCGCGTTGACGAATTTCTTCACCACGGCCTCGCCGCGCGGGCTTTTCCCGGCGTCTTCGGCGGAGCGGTATTTGCCGGACAGGAAGCCGGAGCCGAGCGCATAGAAGGGGCACTGGACGACGCCATGGCGGCCGCAGGCGGCGGAGACGCCGTTCTGCTCCACGTCCCGGACATAGAGATTGTATTCGTTCTGCAGCACGTCATAGCGGCCGCCGCCATGCTGGGCGCGGACATTGACCGCCTCTGTCAGGCGTTCGGCGGTAAAATTGGAGGCGCCGAGGGAGCGGACCTTGCCCTCCTGAACCAGGTCGCCGAATTCGCCCAGCACGTCGGCCATGGGCAGGGTCTGGTCGTCGCGGTGGGCGTAATACAGGTCGATATAGTCGGTGCGCAGGCGTTTCAGGGATGCCTCGACGCATTCGCGGATATAGGCGGGTTTCAGGTTCGGCTTGCCGGCCGCCTTGTCCATGCCGACCTTGGTGGCGACCACCATTTTCTGGCGGACGCCGCGTTCCGCCATCCATTCGCCGATCAGGGATTCGGATTCGCCGCCCTGATTGCCGGGGACCCAGAAGGAATAGACGTCGGCGCTGTCCACATAGTTCAGGCCGGCGTCAAGCGCGCGGTCGAGCATGGCGAACGACTCGCGCCTGTCGAGCGTCCAGCCGAAGACATTGCCGCCGAAACAGACCGGCGGGACGGTCAGGCCGGAGCGGCCGAGCGGGCGTTTTTCCATGATGGCGGGCCTCCCTGTTCTTGGCCTGCCGGAATACCGGCTCGGCCGCCATGCGCCAAGGGCGGGCAGGGCGCCGTAAGTGGCGGTTTCGCAGATGCGAACAATCGTGTATGCGCAGCCCCGATTTCCAAGGAATCCGCCAAAAATGACCGCCCTGCGCAATATTGCGATCATCGCCCACGTCGACCACGGCAAGACCACGCTGGTGGACAAGCTGCTGGCCCAGTCCGGATCGTTCCGGGAGAACCAGCGCGTCGCCGAACGGGTGATGGATTCCAACGACCTGGAGAAGGAGCGGGGGATCACCATCCTGGCCAAGGCCACGTCCGTGGTCTGGGGCGACACCCGCATCAATATCGTCGATACGCCCGGCCACGCCGATTTCGGCGGCGAGGTGGAGCGCATCCTGTCCATGGTGGACGGCGCCATCGTGCTGGTCGACGCGGCCGAGGGGCCGATGCCGCAGACCAAATTCGTGGTCGGCAAGGCGCTGAAGATCGGCCTGAAGCCGATCGTGGCGATCAACAAGGTGGACCGGCCGGACGCGCGCATCGACGCGGTCGTGGACGAGGTGTTCGACCTGTTCGCCGCGCTGGACGCCACCGACGAGCAGCTGGACTTCCCGATCCTGTACGGCTCGGGCCGCGACGGCTGGATGAACACCGCCCCGGACGGGTCGCAGGACGAGGGGCTGGCCCCGCTGTTCGAGCTGGTGCTGAAGCACGTTCCGGCGGCGAAGACCGAGCCGGGCGCGTTCCGCATGCTGGGCACGCTGCTGGAGGCCGATCCGTTCCTGGGCCGCATCATCACCGGGCGCATCGCCTCGGGCAGCGTGAAGCCGAACCAGACGATCAAGGTGCTGTCGCGCGACGGATCGGTGGTGGAGCAGGGCCGGGTGTCGAAGATCCTGGCCTTCCGCGGCATCGAGCGCCAGCCGATCGAGGAAGGCGTGGCGGGGGACATCGTCGCCATCGCCGGCCTGCAGAAGGGCAGCGTGGCCGACACGTTCTGCGACCTGTCGGTGACCGAGGCGATCCAGGCCCAGCCGATCGACCCGCCGACGGTGACCATGTCCTTCATCGTGAACGACAGCCCGCTGGCCGGGACCGAGGGCGACAAGGTGACCAGCCGGGTCATCCGCGACCGTCTGTTCCGCGAGGCCGAGGGCAATGTGACGCTGCGCATCGCCGAATCCGGCAACAAGGATTCGTTCGACGTGTCGGGCCGGGGCGAGCTGCAGCTGGCCATCCTGATCGAGACGATGCGGCGCGAGGGCTTCGAGCTGGCCGTGTCGCGCCCGCGCGTGGTGCTGGAGACCGACGCGGAGACGGGCGAGACGCTGGAGCCGGTCGAGGAAGTCGTGATCGACGTCGACGAGGAGCACTCCGGAATCGTCGTGCAGAAGATGAGCGAGCGCAAAGGCGAAATGCTGGAAATGCGCCCGTCCGGCGGCGCCCGGCTGCGCCTGGTGTTCCACGCGCCGACGCGCGGCCTGATCGGCTATCAGTCGGAGCTGATGACCGACACCAAGGGCACGGCCATCATGAACCGGCTGTTCCACGCCTATGAGCCGCATCGCGGCGAGATCGAGGGCCGCAATAACGGCGTCCTGATCTCCAACGACAAGGGCGAGGCGGTGGCCTTCGCGCTGTGGAATCTGGAAGACCGCGGCCCGATGGTCATCGAGCCGGGCGCCAAGGTCTATCAGGGCATGATCGTGGGCATCCATACCCGCGACAACGACCTGGAAGTGAATGTCCTGAAGGGCAAGAAGCTGACCAATATCCGCACCACGTCGAAGGACGAGGCGGTGCGCCTGACCCCGCCGATCCGCATGACGCTGGAGCGGTCGCTGGCCTGGATCCAGGACGACGAGCTGGTCGAGGTGACGCCCAAATCCATCCGCCTGCGCAAGGCGATCCTGGACCCCAATGACCGCAAGCGGGCCGAGAAGGCCAAAGCCGCGTAGCAGGAAGAATTCATGAGAATCGAAGCCATCTCCATCGGCGACAATCCGCCGGAGGATATCAATGTCATCATCGAGTGCCCGGCGGGCGGCGAGCCGATCAAATACGAGCTGGACAAGGACGCCGGCGTCCTGACGGTCGACCGGTTTCTGTACACGCCGATGCGCTATCCGGGGAATTACGGCTTCGTCCCGCACACGCTGTCCGACGACGGCGACCCGATCGACGTGCTGGTGGCCAATACGCGGCCGCTGTTTCCGGGCTGCGTGATCAATTGCCGGCCGATCGGCGTGCTGATCATGGAGGACAATTCGGGCCAGGACGAAAAGGTTCTGGCCGTGCCGGCGCCGCAGCTGACCAAGCGCTATGACAGCGTGAAGAATTACAACGACCTGCCGGGCATCACGCTGGCGCAGATCGAGCACTTCTTCGAGCACTACAAGGATCTGGAGCCCGGCAAATGGGTGAAGATCGGCGACTGGCAGGACGCCGACATGGCGCGCCAGAAGATCGTCGAGGCGATCGCCCGCGCGAAGGACTGATCAGGCTTACGCCGCGCCGACAGCAGACAACAAAAAAGGCCGGGCGATGCGCCCGGCCTTTCTCGTTTGGGCTGAAGCCGCCGTCTAGTAGCGGTAGGCCTCGGACTTGAACGGGCCCTCGACCGGCACGCCGATATAGTCGGCCTGCTCGTCGGTCAGCTGGGTCAGCGTCGCGCCCAGCTTTTCGAGGTGCAGGGCGGCGACCTTCTCGTCCAGGTGCTTCGGCAGGACGTAGACTTCGTTCTTGTACTCGCCGCCTTTGGTCCACAGCTCGATCTGGGCCAGCGTCTGGTTGGTGAAGCTGGCGGACATCACGAAGCTGGGGTGGCCGGTGGCGTTGCCCAGATTCAGCAGGCGGCCCTGCGACAGCAGGATCATCCGCTTGTTGTCCGGGAACTCGATCATGTCGACCTGCGGCTTGATGTTCGTCCACTTCATGTTCTTCAGGGCGTCGACCTGAATCTCGTTATCGAAGTGGCCGATATTGCCGACGATGGCCATGTCCTTCATCTGGCGCATATGGTCCAGGGTCAGGACGTCCTTGTTGCCCGTGGTGGTGACGAAGATGTCGGCGCGCGGGGCGGCCTGTTCCATCGTCACGACCTCGAAGCCGTCCATGGCGGCCTGCAGGGCGCAGATCGGGTCGATCTCGGTGACCATCACGCGGGCGCCGGCGCCGCGCAGCGAGGCGGCCGAGCCCTTGCCGACGTCGCCGTAACCCAGCACGCAGGCGACCTTGCCGGCCATCATCACGTCGGTGCCGCGGCGGATGCCGTCCACCAGCGATTCCTTACAGCCATATTTGTTGTCGAATTTCGACTTGGTGACGGAGTCGTTGACGTTGATGGCCGGGAACGGCAGCTCGCCGCGCTTCTGCATCTGGTACAGGCGCAGCACGCCGGTCGTGGTTTCCTCGGACACGCCGCGGATGGAGTCGCGGATCTTGGTGAACCAGCCCGGGGAGGAGTCCATGCGCTTCTTCATCTGCTTGAAGAGCGCCTTTTCCTCGTCCGAATTGCCTTCCGGCAGCGGCTTGCCGTTCTCTTCATGGCGCGCGCCCAGGATGATGTAGAGCGTGGCGTCGCCGCCATCGTCCAGGATCATGTTGCAGGGTTCGTCCGGCCACTCGAAGATCTTGTCGACATATTCCCAGTACTCTTCCAGCGTTTCGCCCTTGGTGGCGAAGACCGGCGTGCCGGCGGCGGCGATCGCGGCCGCGGCGTGGTCCTGGGTCGAGTAGATGTTGCACGAGGCCCAGCGGACCTCAGCGCCCAGCGCCGTCAGCGTCTCGATCAGGACGGCGGTCTGGATGGTCATGTGCAGGCAGCCGGTGATCCGGGCGCCTTTCAGCGGCTGGCTCGCGCCGTATTCCTCGCGCGTCGCCATCAGACCCGGCATTTCGGTCTCGGCGATGTCCATTTCCTTGCGGCCGTAATCGGCAAGCGAAATGTCGGCGACGATATAGTCGTTGGACATACAGGTTCCTCGTTTGGGTGCTCGCGCCTGCGGGGGCTCCCGCGCAGCAAGATGAAATCGGAGAGCGGGGTATACCGGCTGGGCCGGGCGTCTTCAACACGGCCCCCGGGCCCGGACCGCTGTGCGGGCGGGCGACGGAAAGGGGACGCGTGCGCGTTCAATGTGTTAGGCAAACGCCCTGGCGGCAATTTTCCGGACCCTTCGATGACCCGTATCGCAATCTGCCTCATTGGTGCGCTCGCCGTTTCGGCCTGCGCGAGCGGCCCCCGGGACGGCGGTCCGGGCGGGGCCGGCCAGCGTTCGGCCGCCGGAATGACGCTGAACCCGGCCGGCCTGATGATCGCCGGATGCGATACGGACGGCGATTATAGGGTCACCCCGGCGGAGCTGGAGGCCGGGATCGCGCGGTCCTTCGCGGCGGCCGACGCCGACGGCAGCGGCCGGGTGGACGGCGGCGAGCTGTCGGCCTGGCGGGCGCTGGCCTTCGGCGACAGCCTGGCCCTGCCCGGCCCGTTCGCCTTCGACGCCGACCAGAACGGGGCGGTGACGCCGCGCGAATTCGCCGCCGCGATCCAGCGCACGGCTGAGGACTACGCGGACCCGGATGGAACGATCCCCTTCGCCGCGCTGGCCCAGCCGGCCGACCGGTTCGCCCGAAACGGCGGCCGCGAAACGGCGCAGCAGGACCGCGGCATGCCGGGCGAGCGCCGCGGTCAGGGCGACGAACCGTTCTGAGCTGCTCTGATCTGTCTCAGGCGGGGCGGACGGGGCGCTGGATCAGGCGGGCGACGATGCGCCCGTCGATCAGCAACAGGCCGGCGAAAATTCCCAGCATGCCCAACAGATGGCTGGGCAGGATCTGCTCGTCCAGGAACGTCACCCCGAGCAGGATCGCCGATACCGGCGCGATGAAAGTGACGGTGGTGAAATTGGTCGCGCCGACGCGCGGCAGGATCCGGTACATCACCTGGAAGGCGAAGGCTGTGGACAGCAGGCCGATGCCGACGAGGGCGGCCCAGCCCTCCGGCGTCACCAGCCGGGGCGGGCCCTCGACCAGCAGCGCCACCGGCGCGGCGGCCAGCGCCGCCCCGGTCAGGGCGCAGGCGGACAGGACGCTGGGGTCCACCTTGGAAAAGCCGCGCGTGTAATTCAGCGAGACCGCATAGCAGAGCGTCGCCAGAAGGCAGGCGCCGATAGCCCAGATCTGGCTGGTCCCGCCGCTGGACAGGGCCGGGGCGGCCAGCACGGCGACGCCCGCGAACCCGGCCAGCACGCCCAGCGATTTGCGCCATGTCGCCCGCTCGGACCCGCGCCAGAAATGCGAGACGATCACGGTCGTGATCGGCGTCATGGCGTTGATGATCGCCGCCACGCCGCTGGCCAGATAGGCTTGGCTGGTCGGGAACAGGGCGAAGGGGATGGCGTAGGCGATCACGCCCAGCACGAAGAAGCGGAGATACAGGCCGCGCCCGCGCGGCAGGCGCTTGCCGAGGGCAAAGAAAAACGCCCAGCAGCCGAGCGCGCCGACGCCGACCCGGCCGGCCGATACGGTCAGCGGCCCGATCTCCCGGATCAGGATCTCGTTGAACAGAAAAGAGCAGCCCCAGATCGCGCCCAGCAGCACAACCCAGAGCCAGTCGCGAATCGACATGCCGCAAGTCTCCGGCGCCCAGGTCTTGGGCGCGGGGCAGCTATAGGCCCGCGCGGCGCGCGCCGCGACCCGGATATTGCGGTTTTGGCGCCTCTAGCGCCCTTCGCCGAACTTGGACTCGACCAGGTCCGCCAGGGCGTCCAGCGCCGCATCGGCGTCCGGGCCGCTGGCCTCGATCCGCAGCTCCACGCCCGGGCCGGCGGCCAGCATCAGAAGGTCCATGATCGAGGAGCCGTCGACCAGCTCCCCGCTCCTCCGGACATGGACGGAGGCGTCGAATTTCTGGGCGGTGGCGACGAATTTGGCGCTGGCCCGGGCGTGCAGGCCGCGGACATTGCTCACCGTCACGGTCCGCGCGACGATGTCACTCATCCCCGCCGCCGCTGATGACGCTGGAGGCGATGGCGATATAGCGGCGGCCGGCGTCGCGCGCGGCCTCCGCCGCCTCGTCGACGCCCAGATCCACGCGCGCTTCGGCCAGGCGGATCAGCATGGGCAGGTTCACGCCGGCCACGACCTCCACCCGGCCCTTGTCGAGCAGGGAGATGGAGAGGTTGGAGGGCGTGCCGCCGAACATGTCGGTCAGAAGGATGGCGCCGTCGCCGGAATCCACGTCGCGCACGGCCGCGCGGATGTCCTCTCGCCGCTTTTCCATATCGTCGTCCGGGCCGATGGAAATCGCGCGAATCTGGTCCTGCGCGCCGACCACGTGCTCCATCGCAGCGACAAGTTCGTCCGCCAGCCGTCCGTGGGTGACGACCACTAGCCCGATCATTCCGAAACGTTCCCCTGATTGTTGCCCGACATCTAAGCCGCATCCGTCCGGGCGGGAAAGACCGTAAAGGCCACAGTCTTCAGCCGCGTCGGGAGGCGGCCAGTGGACCGGTCATGCGGCCGGTCAGGGGGCCTGGCGCAGCGTCACGACGAAGCGGGCGCCGCAGCGCCGCCCGTCCTCGCCCACGCGGTTCTCCGCCCGGATGCGGCCGCGATGGGCCTCCACGATCTCCCGCGCGATGGACAGGCCGAGGCCGGAATGGCTGCCGAAGGCCGCGCCCTTGGGCCGCTGGGTGTAGAAGCGCTCGAACACCGTATCCAGGTTTTCGGGCGGGATGCCGGGGCCGTCGTCCTCCACCGTCACCTCGGCCGCGGGCTCGCCGTCCAGCGTGGCGCGGCGCAGCGCGATGCGCACCGCGCCGCCCGGCGGGCTGAAGGTCCGGGCGTTGTCCAGCAGGTTGCGGAAGACGTTGCTGAGCAGGCTTTCCAGCGCCCAGACGGTGACCGGCTCGTCGCTGTCGCTATCGAAGCGGACGTCGGCCTCGCCGTCGCGCTGCACCGCTTTGTAGAGGTCGGCGATGTCGCGCAGCATGGCGCGCAGGTCGACCGGCGCGCCGGTCTCGCGCGCCAGCTCCGCATCCAGGCGGGAGGCGCGGGAGATGTCGCTGATCAACCGGTCCAGCCGGCTGACGTCGCTGGTCAGCACGTCCAGCAGCCGCTTGCGCGCGGCGGGGTCCTCCACCGCCGCCAGCGTCTCGGCGGCCGAGCGGATGGAGGTCAGGGGGTTCTTGATCTCGTGGCTGACATCGGCGGCGAACCGCTCGATGGCGTCGATCCGCGCGTACAGCGCTTCGGTCATCTCGCGCAGGGCGCGGGACAGGTCGCCGATATCGTCGTGCCGGTTGCTGAGGTCGGGGATGGCGGCGCGACGCGCCCCGGCGCGGCGCACCTGGTCGGCGGCGCGGGCCAGGCGCTGCAGCGGCCGGGCGATGAACCAGGTCAGCAGGACCGAGGTGATCAGCGTGATGACAAAGGCCGCGGCGACGAAGGGCGCCAGCGCGCGGCGCTCGGCCGCCACGATGGCCTCCACATCGCTGGACTCCAGCATCAGGACGCCGAGCACGCGCTGCACACGCTGGACCGGGACGGAGACGGAGATCACCCGCTCATTGTCCTCGTCCATCCGCTGGGCGGAGACGGGGCCGCCGGTGGCGATGGCGCTGGCCACTTCCTCCTCCGCCGTCTCGGGGGTGAAGGATTCCGACGAGCCGCCGCGCAGGCGGTCCATCGCCGCCTCCAGCGCGTCGTCCAGATGCAGGTCCAGGCCGAAGGTCGCCAACGGCGGCAGCTCCCGCACCCGGACGCGGTCGGTCAGGCGCCAGGAATCGGCGATCAGCTCCCCGGTCGGGGAATACAGGCGCACGCGCGCGAAGTCCGGCAGATAGAGCTGGCCCAGAAGCTCGCGCGCCTGGTCGCGGTCCAGCCGGGTTTCCGGCTCGCCGCTGGTGGCCTGTTCGGCCAGAACATTGGCGATCAGCTCCCCTTCTCCCCGCAGGGAGGCGATGCGCGCCTCGATCAGGCCCTGGCGCATTTCGTTCAGCACCAGCGAGCCCAGGATCAGGACCAGCAGGCCGCCGAGATTGGCGAGGAAGATGAGGCGCGTCAGCGCCGAGAAGGCGAGCGGGCGTCCGCGCCGTGCGTCGGCGGCCGGAGCCGCCGGCGGCGCGTCCGCCTCAGCTCTCCTTGTAACGATATCCGACGCCATAGAGCGTCTCGATGGCGTCGAACTCGCGGTCCACTTCGCGGAATTTCTTGCGCACGCGCTTGATGTGGCTGTCGATCGTGCGGTCGTCGACATAGACCTGATCGTCATAGGCCGCGTCCATCAGCGCATCGCGGCTTTTTACATAGCCCGGCCGCTGGGCCAGCGAGTGCAGGATCAGGAATTCGGTGACGGTCAGGCGCACCGGCTCCCCGTCCCAGGCGCAGCTGTGCCGGTTGGGGTCGAGCGTCAGGCGGCCCTGCACGATCACTTTCTGGTCCGGGGCGCCGTCCTCCGGCGCCTCGTCCTCCGATTGCGGGCGGGAGCGGCGCAGCACCGCCTTGATCCGCTCTCCCAGCAGGCGCTGGGAGAAGGGCTTGGTGATGTAGTCGTCGGCGCCGAGATTGAGGCCCAGCGCCTCGTCGAACTCATCGTCCTTGGAGGTGAGGAAGATCACCGGCAGGTCGCCGCTCTGGCGCAGGCGGCGCAGCAGCTCCAGCCCGTCCATGCGCGGCATCTTCACGTCGAGGATGGCGAGGTCCGGCGGCTCCTTGCCGAGGGCGGCCAGGGCCGAGGCGCCGTCATGATAGGCGCGCACCCGGTAGCCCTCATTCTCCAGGAACATGGAGACGGAGGTCAGGATATTCTCGTCATCATCGACCAAGGCGATCGTCGTCATGGAATGCGTCCCCCCCAAGCATCTGAATCCTAACGGATGAGTGTGGTCACTTGAAGGCAGGTGCGGCCCGGACGGGCGGCTTTCACCCCGCCTTAAACATAGGGCCGCATTGATAAGTCACCGAAACCTTTCAGGACACGAAGATGGACTCCCGCCAGACGCATTTCGAGATTTTCGCGAAGCGCACGCCCAAGGCTGACTGGGCTCTGGTTGAGGCGATGCCGGACCGCGACAAGGCGGTGGCGGAGGCCAAATCCCTGCACGAGGAGCGTCCCGAGGGCTCCGTCCGCGTCGACAAGTCCATTTTCGACCCGGAATCCGGGCAGTACCAGAACGTGACCATTCTGAGTCTGGGCGACGGCATGAATGGCGAGCGCGGGCGCGACGCCAAGACCGCCGAGCCGCCGTGCTCCCTGCCCGAGGACCTGCACTCGGTCCACGCCCGCCGCACCATGGCGAAAGTGCTGGGCGAATGGCTGGACCGCGAGCAGGCCACGCCGCTGGAGCTGCTGCACCGGCCCGATCTGGCGGAAAAGCTGGAAGGCGCCGACACGATGCTGCAGCACGCGATCCAGAAGACCGCGATCGCGCAGGCCGCCCAGTACGACGCCAATGTCCAGCATTTCGTGAAGCGGCTGAACGAGCTGACCGAGAAATCCATCGGCGCGCTGCTGGAAAAACAGAAGAAGAAACAGCTGCCCGTGATCGGCAAGGACGGGTTCGGCGCGCTGGCCGACAAGCTTGGCGAAAAGCGGGTGTTCGGCATGCGCGCGGCGGTGGCCGGGGCGCTGGAGCCGGCCGGCGGCTGGTCCGAAAAGGTGGCGATCCTGCTGAAGCTGGCCGACGACCTGGAGGGTCACGAGATGCGCGAGGCCGCGCTGGCGGTGATCGACGATTTCATGGGCGAGGTCATGGCGGTGCCGATGGCCGCCGACAGCCTGGCGCCCGACGCCGAATGCATCGGCGACCGGCTGGAGCTGTTCGTCGCGCTGATCGCGGGCAAGGACGGCCCGGCGACGAGCGACCAGGCGCGCGCCATGGCGCGCCGGTTCAAGGCCAAGGAATTGCGCAGCGCGCGCGGCGCGCTGAGCCGGCGGGTGCTGGAAGAGCTGCTGAAGCCGCAGCGCCTGAAGCCCGGCGAGTTCTGGAACGAGGTGCACCAGATGCGCCGCCTGGCCGATTCGATGATCGCGATGGCCGGCCCCGACCTGCCGCCCGAACATATCGGCGAGGCCTTCATGTATCGCTCCGGCCGCCTGGTGCAGCCCGAGGCGATCGACGAGGCGATGGACGGGGCGGAAACCGCCTCCGAAGAGATCGAGCGGCTGATCCGGCTGGAGCAGGCGCTGGCCGGGGCGATGGCGAAGAAGAAGCTGGCCTCCTATCTCCGCGCGCGCATCGGCGCCCACAAGACCGAGGCGGAGCTGGCCAAGGGGCCGGGCAAGCCGCTGGAAAAGGCGGGCCGCATCGCGGATCTGCAGGCCACGGTGATGAACAGCCGCCTGCCGGCCGAGGAGAAGGGCGAAATCGCCGCCACGCTGGACCGGATGTGCATGACGGTGCTGACCGAGGCGCGCGTGTTCGAATCCATCGCCCGCGGGCCGGGCGCGCCGCTGGACCGCGCCACGGCGCTGCTGAAGCTGGCCGGGCGCGGCGGGCTGACCAGGGGCCGGGCGACCGCCGAGGCGGGCAATCAGGCGCAGGCGCTGGTCCGCCAGGCGGTGCGCGAGGGCTCCGCGGCGCCGGACAAGCTGGAAGCGATCAAGACGCTGCTGGGCGACGCCGC
Source organism: uncultured Euryhalocaulis sp. (assembly GCA_913055605.1). Taxonomy (GTDB): domain Bacteria; phylum Pseudomonadota; class Alphaproteobacteria; order Caulobacterales; family Maricaulaceae; genus Euryhalocaulis. The sequence continues at coordinate 24,815 of CAJXKJ010000034.1, forward strand.
CGCGGCCGCCTGATTTGCAGGCGGGCCGGGACTACTCGACGTAGTTGAGGCGGACCACCGCGCCCAGCGACTTGCCTTCGGCGCCTTCGCGCAGCTCCTGATCCCGGGGGATCAGGGCTAGCACGCCGACCGAATTCAGCCCGTCGCGCTGGTCCAGCGTCAGCGGCTCGGTCAGGTCGGGGCGGATCAGGCCCATCAGCGTGTTGCCCGGCATCGAGCCGACGAAACCGGCGGGCGGAAGCTCCGGGCTTTCGGCGGCGATTTCCGGTTCGATCAGCGCTGCGGTCACCGCGCTTTCGGTGTGCGGGCCGAAGGCCTTCTGCAGCACCGTCGCGGCGTCCGGAATGACGGCCTGGCCGGGCTCGATAACGATGGCTTCGGAGACGTCGTAGCGGACCAGACGGTCGTCGTCATAGCGGCTGGCGACGAAATAGACGCGCACGGGCTCGGGGCCCTGATAGTCGAACACCAGGCCCTCGGCGAGCTGGTCCAGCGTCACGCCGTCGCCGCCCATGGCCTGTTCCAGGTCCGGCGACAGGCGCACGTCCAGACAGCGCGCCGCGCCGCAGGCCTCCAGATTGGCCGGGGCGGCGGGAGCAGCTTCCGCCGCGGTCTCTTCCGCCGCGGCGTCCTCCGCGTCTTCCGCCTCCTGCGCTGCGGCGGCGGCGGCCATCAGGCAGGCGGCCAGCGCGGCGCAGAGGCCGGTTTTCCATCCGGTGCGGCCTTGAACAGAAATCCCGTACAGGGGGGTCATCTCCGGTCTCCTCCTCACTTGCGGCGGGCGCATTCGGGGCGCTCTTGCCGTTCGATCAAACCCTGGGGCCTGGAAGCTATAAGCGATTTTCGCCGATTCAAGGGCGCGGCGGGACGCCGCGCGCTCTAGCGGCGGTAATCGTCCTCGTCGTCGTCATCCTCGTCGCCGCCGGACGGGCCGAACACGTCCTCGGCGCTGGGCGTATCGTCGTCGTCATCCTCGTCCTGCCCGCCGGAGAACGCGGCGGCCTGGGCGGCCAGATCCTCGGACGAGTCCGCCGGGGCGGGCTCTTCGACCGGGGCGCCGGTCTCGGAGGCCGGGGCGAGGGTCGCGCCCTCGTCGCCGCGCAGCTTGGCGGCGGCGGCTTCCTGACGCGCGCGCTTCTCGGCGGCCTTCTGGACGATGGCGTCCAGTTCCGACTGCTGGCACAGGCCGAGGGCGACCGGATCCACCGGCTTGATGTTCTGGGAGTTCCAGTGCGTGCGGTCGCGCACGGCCTGGATCGTGGCCTTGGTCGTGCCGATCAGTTTGGCGATCTGGGAATCCGGGATTTCCGGGTGGTTGCGGACCAGCCAGGCGATCGCGTCCGGACGCTCCTGACGGCGCGACAGCGGGGTGTAGCGCGGGCCTTTTTTCTGGGCCGACAGCTTGTCCGCGAATTCGTGCTCCACCGCCACCATGCGGTAGTCGGGATCGTTCTCCGCCTTCTCGATCTCCTCGCGCGTCAGTTGACCGTTGGAAATCGGGTCCGCGCCGCGCACGCCGGCGGCGACGTCGCCATCGGCGATGCCCTTCACTTCCAGCGCGTGCAGGCCGCAGAAGCCGGCGATCTGCTCGAAGCTGAGCGAGGTGTTGTCGACCAGCCAGACGGCGGTCGCCTTGGGCATCAGGATTGCGGTCATGGGACTCCTCCCGGAAAAAATAAGGCCCGGCGCGCGGCGCCGGGCTAATGGACGGTCCGCCGCGGGGCTTGCGGGGAACGCTACGTCCGCCAGCCCACGCGTGTCTCGGCCGCCGATATAGGCGCTAACGCCCCATTTGAAAACCGCTTGCGTCAGGGCTCCCAGACTCAGGGTGACTCAGGGCTCCGCGACCTGGAGCAGGATTTTTCCGGCATGGTCCGGGGCGTCCAGCCGCCGGTGGGCGTCCGCGGCCTCCGCGAGCGGAAACACGCTGTCCACAACCGGGGCGAAAGCGCCGCCGGAGATCAGCGGCCAGACATTTTCCCGCACCGCCGCGGCCAGGCGCGCCTTTTCCCCCGCCGGCCGCGCGCGCAGGGTGGAGCCGGTGAGCGTCAGCCGCTTCAGCATCAGGCGCATCAGGTCCAGCTCCGTCTTCGAACCCTGCAGGAAGGCGATTTGGACCAGCCGGCCGTCGTCCTTCAGCACGTCCAGATTGCGCTGGGTATAGGGCGCGCCGACCATGTCCAGCACCACGTCCGCGCCGCCTTCGGCGCGCACGATCTCGCTGAAATCCTCAGTCCGGTAATTGATCCCGCGCGCCGCGCCGAGGCGCTCGCAGGCCCGGCATTTCTCGTCGGTCCCGGCGGTGGCCAGAATCCGCGCCCCGTGCGCGGCGGCGAGCTGGATCGCCGTGGTGCCGATGCCGCTGGCTCCGCCATGGACCAGCAGCGTCTCCCCGGCCGCCAGGCGCCCGCGCTCGAAGACGTTGGTCCAGACGGTGAAGACCGTCTCCGGCAGGCCGGCGGCGTGCAGCAGCGACACCCCGTCCGGCGCGGGCAGGACGGAGCCGGCGTGGGCCACCGCGTAATCGGCGTAGCCGCCGCCGGACAGCAGGGCGCAGACCGCGTCGCCTTCGGAGAGGCCCGCGACATTGGGGCCGAGCGCGGCGACATGGCCGCTGACCTCCAGCCCCAGAATGTCCGGCGCGCCGGGGGGCGGGGGGTATTTCCCCTCCCGCTGGATGGCGTCGGGCCGGTTCACGCCGGCGGCCGCCACGCGGATCAGGACCTCGCCCTCGCCGGGCTTCGGGACCGGGCGGTCGATCAGTTTCAGCGCGTCCGGGCCGCCGGGCTCCGGCGCCGTGACGGCGCGCATCGTCTGGTCCATGGCGGTCTTCCTTCCTATCTGCCTCTGATGGGCTTGTTGCACGGTTCGCTGACCCCGCCGTCGCTGGCGGCCAGACCGCTGAACGCCGCGATGATGCGCCTGCTGTCGCCCGACGGGGCGCGGCCGGTGGATTTTTCGATTCCGCCCGGCGCGCCGGCGCTGGCGCCGCCGGACTCGGTGTCCTGGCGCATCTTCAAGAATCCGGTGTCGCTGTTCATCGGGGGCGTGGCCGCGGTGATCCTGGAGCTGGGCGAGCCGCGCGTGCGCAGCGGGGTGTGGGACCATAGCAGTTTCCGCAGCAAACCCGCGCACCGGCTGGCCCGCACCGGGCTGGCGGCGATGGTCACCGTCTATGGCCCGCGCCAGAGCGCCGAGGCGATGATCGCCGGGGTGCGCCGGATGCACGACCGGGTGACCGGGACGACGCCGGACGGCGTTCCCTATCGCGCCAACGATCCGGAGCTTCTGGACTGGGTCCAGGCGACGGCGGGGTTCGGCTTCATGGAGGCCTATCACGCCTTCGTCCGGCCGCTTTCGCAGGCCGATCGCGACCGCGCCTATGCGGAGGCGCAGCCGGCCGCTTCGCTATACGGGGCGACCGGCGCGCCGAGAAGCGACGCGGAGATGGCGGAGATGTTCGCGCGCTTCGCCCCGCGCCTGGAGCGGTCGGAAATCGTGTTCGAGTTCCTGGACCTGATGCGGACCGCGCCGGTCCTGCCCGGCGCGATGCGGCCGCTGCAGCGGATTCTGGTGCGCGCGGCGGTGGAAATGACGCCGGACTGGGCGCGCCGGACGCTGGATCTGGGGCCGGACCGGGGTCTGCGCGCCGGGGAGGCGGGGCTGGTTCGCGCGCTGGGCAAGCAGTCCGACCGGGTGGTCCTGACCGCCCATCCGGCGGTGCAGGCATGCCGGCGGATGGGCCTGCCGGACGATTATCTGTACCGCTGAGGCGGGTTTGCGCGGACGGCTTTGGCGCGCGCCCTGGCTTGCGCTACCATCGCCCCGTCAGGCAGCAGCGCGCACGGGGGCCAGCGCCATGTTCGACGAGGAATCGCCGCGTCCGAAACGCGAAATCGTGGTCGGCGAGGATTTGTACGGCTTGTCGGTGACGGAGCTGGAGGAGCGGATCGACGCCCTTCGCGCCGAGATCGAGCGGGTGTCCGACGAACTGAAGACCAAGAAGTCCGGCCGCGCGGAAGCGGACGCGGTGTTTTCGCGCTAGGGGTGGGTTCGCGTATGGGGCGTATGGCGCGCGGTTTGCAGACTGGACCGGGATTGTCCGCCGCGGAGGCGGATGCGATTCCGGCCGCGTCCTGATCCATGACAGACCCGAAACCCGAACCCGTGAACCTTCCCGACCGCCAGGCGATGGCGGCGCGCGCCGAGCGCATCCGCGAATTCGCGGCGTCCGAAGTGTTCGCCCGCGCCTTCAGCGAGGGGATGGCGCTGGTCGAGGAGACCGCCGCCTATCTGGACAGCACGGGGCGCGAGGACTCCAAGCGCCTGTCGCGCGCCGGGGCGCTGGCCTATGCGGCCGAAAGCATGCGCCTGACCACGCGGCTGATGAACGTGGCGTCCTGGCTGCTGGTGCAGCATTCGGTGCGCCAGGGCGACATGAGCGCCGAGGACGCCGCCGACGACAAATACCGGCTGAAACAGGAAGAACAGCCCGACGCCCAGCCGCTGGAGGGCGCCGAGGAGCTGCCCGCGCGGCTGCGCCAGCTGGTCGCCAGCTCCCGCCAGATCCACGACCGGGCGCAGCGACTGGACGCCAGCGTCTATCGCGGCAAGCCGCAGGCCAATCCGGTGACCCGCCAGATGGACCGGCTGCGCCAGGCCTTCGGCGGCTAGGGCGTTTCAGATTTCCCGGAAATGAAAAGGCCGCGCGGGTGATCGCACGGCCTTTTTGACGGCGGCAAACAGGGGCTGGATCAGCCGCCCAGGCCGCCGAATTTATTCTTGAACTTGGACACGCGGCCGCCGCGGTCGAGCAGCTGCTGGCTGCCGCCGGTCCAGGCCGGGTGGGTCTTCGGATCGATGTCCAGCTTCAGCGTGTCGCCTTCGGACCCGTAGGTAGAGCGAGTCTGATAGGTCGTGCCGTCGGTCATCTCCACCGTGATGGTGTGATAGGCGGGATGGATGTCCTTCTTCACGGCCGGCGCTCCTTAGAAATCCGTTCTCCGCGCGGGCGTCCCGCGGCGGAAGCGGCGTCCTATAGCGGCGAAGGACAGGGTCCGCAACCCGCAGGCTGCGCCGCGGCGATCCGCCCCACTGGCGCAAACGGCGCGGCGGGCCGATATAAGCCGGGCCGGGACCGCCGGTTATCGCGGCCACTGCCTGGATATTGATTTATGAATCCCACACTTTCCGCCCCGCCGCGCCCCCGGGCGCATGCGGGAGTCGTCAGCTGGAAGCAGCCGGTCATGGCGCTTCTGGCGTTTCTGCTGTTCGGACCGATCTTCGCCACGCCGCTGGTGCTGCTGGCCTGGACGGCCGCCGGGGCGCTGTCCCTGACGCCGTTCGCGGCCCATATCGTGGAACTGGCCGCGCTGATCGTCGCGGCGGCGCCGACCGCCTGGCTGTCCGCGCGCGGCTGGCGCGCCGAGGGCCTGATGGCGCAGGGCCTGGATCCGTAGGCGGCGTTTCCTCCCCGGCCGGCCCGTCCCAAGAGTTCGCCTGAGAATTCGCGTATCAGGCGTAAGGCTTTTAGGATATTCTGCCTAGCAAAGTTGGTCGGGGACGATTCGAAAACAGACGACTGCAAAGAATTTCAACCATTTCCTTCGCGGTTCGTTACCTCCCCTTGGGCCAACATGGCTCCGGAACGATCGGGGCCTGCGGGAGGCGAAGCCATGGCTGAAATCATCGCGTATCCGGGACATGAATTCGGCGGCGCCGGCCGTGACGGCGAACGCGGCGCCATCGCAGCGGGCATGTGCCTGGTGGCGCTGAGCGCCGGTTTCATGGGCGTTCTGGGCGGGCTGACGATCAGCCTGCTGTTCTGAGCGAAAGGCCCGCGCGGCCCTAGCGGGCGTCCAGCTTCAGCTCGATACGGCGGTTCTGGGCGTAGGCTGTATCGCTGCTGCCGGGGACCAGCGGATAATTGTCCCCGAAGCCCGCCGCCACCAGCCGGTTCGGCGGCACCCCCTGATCGATGAAATATTTGACGACCGAGATCGCGCGCGCGGTCGACAGTTCCCAGTTCGAGGGGAATTGCGGGGTGTTGATCGGGCGGCGGTCGGTATGGCCGTCGATCCGGATCACCCATTCCAGGTCGTCCGGAATGTCCTCCGAGATATCCAGGATCGCCTGGGCGATCTGGTCCAGTTGGGCCGTGCCGGCGGGGTTCAGCGCGTCCGACCCGCTGCCGAACAGCACATCGGTCTCGAACACGAAGCGGTCGCCGACCACGCGGACATCTGTGCGGTCCTGCAGGGCGTTCATCAGCTGTTCGAAGAATTCGGAGCGGTAGAGCGCCAGCCGCGCGACCTGGCTGGCCAGCGCCTGGTTCAGGCGGCGGCCCAGGTTTGCGATCTCGGCCTGTTGCTCCCGATCGCGCGCCTCGGCGGCCTCCAGCGCGGCGTTCAGGTCCGCGAGCTGGGCGTTCAGCGTCGCGATCTGCTGGTTCAGCAGGGCCAGCTCGTTGGCCTGCTGCTCGGTCAGCTCTTCCTGCCCTTCCAGCTGCACCGACAGCGTGCCGTTTCGCTCGTTGGCGGCGGCGAGCGCGCTCTGCGCCTCGTCCAGCGAGGCGCGCAGCGTGCCGATCGTGGCCTGGAGCTGCTGGTTCTCCGCCTGGGCGGAGGACAATTGCTCGGCAAGGGCGGCCAGGCGCGAGGTGAGGCTGGCGACCTGTTCGTCCCGCTCGCTCAGCGTGTTGCTGAGCGCGTATTGCGCCACCACGAACAGCGACAGCAGGAAGATCACCACCAGAAGCAGCGTCGCCAGCGCGTCGACGAAGCCCGGCCAGTGATCGCCGCTGTCGGCGCGTGCGCGCAGGACGCGGGGGGAGGTCATCGCCGTCAGACGCTCCGGTCGTCTTCGAGCGCCCGGCGGCGCACGCGCTCGGCGTCCTCGCCCGCCGCGGCGGCGGCGATGATGCGGCCAAGGATGCGCAGCTCGTTCTTCAGCTCCCGCACGCCCTGTTCCTGATTGGCGTCGGCGCGCTCCAGCCCCCGCGCGATGCCGGAGAAGACCTCGCGCTCGCGCGTGCGGCCTTCCTCAAGCCGGGCGATCACGCCGGACAGCCGGTCCATGTTCTCCGCCGTCTGCTCCAGAAGGGCGCCCAGATAGGCCGGGGCGCTGGCATCGCCGCCCGAGGCCATGGCGGGCCCGGCGGCGGACACGCGCGTCATGCCGGCGATCCATTCCTCGATCTCCTGATAGAAGCGGTTCTGCGCCTGGCTGGCCTGCAGGTCGAGAAAGCCCAGCACCAGCGAGCCGGCGAGGCCAAGCAGGGAGGAGGAAAAGGCCGTCGCCATGCCCTCGATCGGCGTGCGCAGGGTCTGCATCATCGCGCCGACATTGGCGGGGTCGCCGG
>CAJXKJ010000035.1 GCA_913055605.1 uncultured Euryhalocaulis sp.
CCCGCCATTCGCGCGGCGCCACGCGATACATGGTCGAGCCCGACGTGAAGGAGGGCAAGGGCGCCCTGCGGGACCTGCAGACGCTGGAATGGATTTCCCGCGCGCTGTTTCCTGAGGAGGGGATCGCCGCCCTGCCGGGTCAGGGCCTGCTGAGCGTGGAGGACAATCTGCGCTTCGACGCGGCGAAGGAATTCTACTGGTCCGTGCGGATGCATTTGCACGACGTGGCGCGCCGCGCGCAGGAAACGCTCAGCTTCGATTTCCAGCCGGAGCTCGCCGCCCGCATGGGCTATCAGGGCATGGAGCATGTGCCCGCCGTCGAGGCCTTCATGCGCGACTATTTCCGCGTGGCCACCGATGTCGGCGCGCTGGTCCGCCTGTCCTGCGCCCGGCTGGAGGCGATCTACGCTAAACCCGCGCCCGGCGGCATGTCGCGCTTCCTGCCCTTCATGCGGCGCAAGCTGCGCCCCCGCCACGGCGCGTTCGAGGTGCGGGCCGGGCGCCTGGCCATCGCCGATTCCGCCGCGCTGTCCGCCGACCCGCCGCTGATGCTGGAGATGTTCGCTGAGGCCGCGCGCCTGGGCGTCGACGTGCATCCCGACGCGCTGGCCGAGGTCCGCGCGCTGAACGAGCTGATCGACGACAGCGTCCGCTCCGACCCGCGCGCGGCGGCCGCGCTGTTCGCGGTGCTGGACGGCTCGGCGCCCGAAGTGGCGCTGCGCCTGATGATCGAGACCGGCGTGATGAGCGCCTTCATTCCCGAGTTCGGACGCATCGTCGGGCGCACCCAGTTCAACATGTATCACGCCTATACGGTCGACGAGCACACGCTGCGCGCCATCGGCGTGCTGGCGCGGCTGCGCGAGGGCAAGATGGAGGAGGCGCATCCGATCGCCTCCGGCGCCTTCCCCGAGCTGGCCGATCAGCGCGCGCTGTTCCTGGCGATGCTGCTGCACGACACCGGCAAGACCGGTGGCGACCAGTGCCTGAATGGGGAGATCGCCGCGCGCGAGGCGTGCGAGCGGATGGGCGTGCCGGAAGAGGAGATCGAGACGGTCGCCTGGCTGGTCCGCCACCATCTGGACATGAGCGACGCTGCCCAGACCCGCGATATCGGCAATCCCAAGACCATTGCCGACTTCGCGGACATGGTCGGGTCCATTGCGCGCCTGCGCATGCTGCTGGTCCTGACCATCGCGGACATCCGCGCCGTGGCGCCCAATGTCTGGACCGGCTTCAAGGCGGAGCTGCTGCGCGAACTCTACCGACTGACCCGCACGGCGCTGGAGGCGAAGGAAACCGAATCCGTGGCCGCGGCCAGCCACAGCCTGTCCTACAGCGCCTCGCTGGCGCGCAGCGCCGCGCGCTCCCGCGTCGGGGACGACCCGGACGTCGCCGACTGGGGCGCGGAGATGGACGACGCCTACTGGCTCGCCTTCGGCGTGGACGAGGTCGTGAAACACGCCCGCTTCGCCGCGGAGGCCCGCCGCGCCGGCAAGACGGTGGCGGTCCAGGCCGCCGTCGACTCCCGGCGCAGCGCGACGGAGCTGCTGGTCCGCGCGCCCGACCGTCTGGGCCTGTTCGCCGCCATCGCGCGCGCGATCGCCGCGTCCGGCGCCGAAGTCGCCGACGCCCGCCTGTACACCAGCGCCAAGGGCGCGGCGTTCGACATCTTCTATCTGCGTACCCCGGCCGGTGAGCCCTTCGGCGCCAGCGCGCCGTATACGCTGGAGATGCTGGAAAGCGCCGTCCGCGCCGCCGCCGAAGGCGACGTCGATCCCGGCCCGCTGCCCGAGACGCCGGCTCCGCTGCGCGAGGCGGTGTTCGAGATCGAACCCGAGGTGCGGCTCGACGACGAGGCGTCGGACATGCACACCGTGGTGGAGGCGCAGGGCCGCAACCGCCCGGTGCTGATGAGCGACCTGGCCCAGGTGATCGCCGAGGCCGGGCTCAGCGTCGCCTCCGCCCATATCGAGACGCGCGGCGAACGGGTGATCGACGTCTTCTATGTCAACGAACCGGATGGCGGATCGGTGAAATCTCCGCGCGCGCGCGCCGCCCTGATCGAGGCTCTGCTGGCGGTGCTGCGCAGCGGCGAAAGCGACGCGCAGGAGGCGCTGGCCAAGCGCGGCATGCGCCGGGCGCCGTCCTCCACGGTCCGCTGACAGCGCCGGGCACGCCGCGATGAGCATCCTGCGGTCCACATCGGTCATCGGCGCCTTCACGGTCGCCAGCCGCATTCTCGGCTTCGCCCGGGAAATCATTATCGTGGCGGCCATCGGCGCCGGGCCGCTGGCGGACGCCTATTACACCGCCCAGATTTTCCCCAATCTGTTCCGCCGCGTCTTCGCGGAGGGCGCGTTCAGCCAGGCCTTCGTGCCGGTCTTTTCCCGCACAAGGGAGCGGGAGGGCGAGGCGGCCGCGGAACAATCGGCGTCGGAGGCCCTGTCCGCGCTGCTGGCGGTTACCGGCGCGCTGACCATCGCCGCGCAGATTCTAATGCCCGTCATCATGCTGCTGATGCAGCTGGGCTACGTGCGCCGGGGCGACTGGGACACGTTCTGGCTGTCGGTGTTCCTGACCCAGATCACCATGCCCTATCTGACCGCGATGTCGCTCGCCGCCCTCTTCCAGGGCGTGCTAAATACGCACAGCCGGTTCGCACTCGCCGCCGCCGCGCCCACCATCCTCAACGCCTTCCTCATCATCCCGGCTTTGATCTTTCAGGACATGCCGCGCGCCGCGGTCTATGCGCTGGCGACCGGCATCATGCTGGCGGGCCTCGTGCAGGCCGGGATGCTGTACTGGGGGTGCAAGCGTCTGGGCGTCCGGCTGCGCCTGATGCGCCCGCGCATCACGCCGGCGGTGCGCCGCATCGTGGCGATCTCCGTGCCAGGCGCGGTGGCCGCCTCCGCGGTCCAGATCAACATCACGATCAGCCAGGTCCTGGCCTCCATGGAGGAGGGCGCGAAATCCTGGCTGAACGCCGCCGACCGGCTGTACCAGCTTCCGCTCGGCCTGGTTGGCGTGGCGCTGGGCGTGGCCATCCTTCCCAGCCTGTCCCGCGCGGTAGAGGCGGATGACCGCGACGCGTCCCGCGGCACGCTGGACCTGGCGCTCAGCATCGCCATGGCGCTCAGCCTGCCGGCGGCGGCGGCGCTGATGACCGTGCCCGCCCTGCTGGTCGACGGCCTGTTCGCGCGCGGGGAGTTCACCACCGCCGACGCCGGGATGACCAGCCGGGCGCTGTTCCATTTCGCCTGGGGCGTTCCGGCCTTCGTCCTGATCAAGGTCCTGGCCCCGGCTTTCTACGCCCGGCACGACACGATCCGTCCGATGCGCTTCGCCATGATTTCGGTCGCGGTGAATGTCGTGATCGGGGCCGGGCTGTTCTTCGTGCTGCGCGCCCAGGGCCTGCCGGGCTTTCCGGGCCTGGCGGTCGGCACCTCCGCCGCCGCTTGGCTGAACGTGGCGCTGCTGGCCGGGACCTTGTGGAAAGAGGGGCTGTACCGCCCGGGCGGGCTCGCTTTGCGCCGGATCGCCGGCGCGCTGGCGGCCTCCGCCCTGATGGCGGCCGCTCTGCTCTTCGCCGTTGCGCAATACGACGCGCTGGCGGACGCGGCCTTCGGGGCGAAGGAAGGGGCGCTGGTTCTGGTCGTGGCGGCGGGCGGGCTGGTCTATGCGGTCGCGGCGCTCGTGTTCGGCGCGCTGCGCGTCTCGGACCTCCGCATCATGCTGCGCAAGCGCGGCCGGCGCGGGGCCGCCGCCGCCGCGGGGCAGGGCGTGGACCCGGCAGCCGGCGCCAGTCAGGACTAAAGCCAGTCAGGACTGACGCCAGCCTTGCGCTGCCGCAGGCCCCCCGCCATAAGGCGCGGCCATGAGCGAGGCGATGCAGAGCGACTATTCGGGGCCGGAGCGCGTCCTGTCCGGTGTCCAGCCGACGGGCAGCCTGCATTTGGGCAACTATCTGGGTGCGCTGGTGAAGTTCGTCGCGCTGCAGGACCGCCGCCCGTTCCTGTTCGTGGCCGATCTGCACGCCATCACCCTGCCGCAGGACCCCAAGGCGCTCGCCGGCCAGACGCGCGCCATCGCCGCGGCCTTCCTCGCCGCCGGGCTGGATACGGACAAGGCCGCCATCTTCCCGCAATCGGCGGTGCGCGAGCACGTGGAGCTTGCCTGGGTCTTCAACTGCACCGCCCGCCTCGGCTGGCTGGAGCGCATGACCCAGTTCAAGGAGAAGGCCGGCAAGGACAAGGAGCGCGCCTCGGTCGGCCTGTTCACCTATCCGGTCCTGCAGGCCGCCGACATCCTGATCTACAAGGCGACCCATGTGCCTGTCGGGGAAGACCAGAAACAGCATCTGGAGCTGTCGCGCGACATCGCCGACCGCTTCAATCGCGATTTCGACGCGCCGGGCTTTTTCCCGCTGCCGGAGCCGCTGATCCAGGGGCCAGGCGCGCGGGTGATGAGCCTGAAGGACGGGACGAAGAAAATGTCCAAGTCCGACCCCGCCGACCTGTCGCGCATCAATCTGACCGACGACGCCGACACGATCGCGCGCAAGATCAAGAAGGCGAAGACCGACCCTGAGCCTCTGCCCGACAATCTGGGAGACCTGAAGGCGCGGCCCGAGGCCGCCAATCTGGTCGGCATCTATTCGGCGCTCGCCGGAACCAGCGACGCGGCCGTTCTGGACGAGTTCGGCGGTCAGGGCTTCGGCGCCTTCAAGCCGGCGCTGGCCGAGCTGGCGGTGGAGAAGCTTTCCCCCATGACCGCCGAAATGCAGCGCCTGATGGGCGACCCGGCGGAGATCGACCGCGTACTTGCCAAAGGCGCCGAGCGCGCGCGCGAGGTCGCCGCCCCGGTGATGGACGAAGTCCGCCGCCTGGTCGGCTTCTGGCGGGGCTGACCCCGAGCGCGAGCGCGCGATAAGCTTCGCCCCCACGGGGGACTTAGCCGATGACCGATACGACGGACGCCGCTCCGGCCTGGCCGCGAAATCCGTGGCTCTCGATGTGGGTGCGCCCGCGCGGGACGCTTCGCCGGATTCTGGACGCCGATCCCCATCGCCGCGTTCTGCTGCTCGCGGTCCTGGCCGGGATCAGCGAGGCGTTGAGCCGCGCCGAAGGCCGCTCTCTGGGCGATGCGCTCTCCCTATCCGCACTTCTGCCGTTGGCGGCGCTCGCCGGCGCCATCGGCGGCGTGGTGGGGATTTTCTTCTGGGGATGGCTGATCGGATTAACCGGACGCTGGATCGGCGGGCAGGCGCGGGCGTTCCAGCTCCGCTGCGCCGTGGCCTGGGGCGCGGTCCCACTTGTGTGGGGGCTGCTGCTCTATGCGATAGAGCTCCCGCTGTTCGGCCATGAGATGTTCGAAGGCGACATGGTCCGGATCGAATCCGATCCTGGCCTTCTGCTTTCCTATCTCGGGATAAAGATCGTTCAGGTGGTGATCGGGGTGTGGTCGGCCGTCCTGATCGTGCGGGGCGTCGCCGAGGCGCAGGGCTTCCGCAGCAGCTGGAAAGGCCTCGGCAATGTCCTGCTCGCCGGGCTGATCTTGCTGGCCTGCATATCGGCCGTCGTCATTCCGATCGCGGTGATCATCAGGATCGCGTGACGCCTGAGCCTGAGCCTGAGCCTGAGCCTGCGGCGTCGTGGCGCTTGCACGCGCGGCCCGGCGGGGCATAACGCCCCGATGAGCCCGGCCCGCCTCCTCGCGATCCTCGCCGCCCTGGCGCTCGCCCTTCAGGGCGCGGCGCCGGCGATGGCCGCGCCGGGCGATTCCGCCGGTCATTTCTGGTGCGGGGACGACGCCGAGCCGGCCGCCGCCGCGGCGGTTGAGGCGCTGCTCGACGCCACCGGCAAGACCGCGCCCGCCGGGGGCGCACCGCATCACGATCCGCTTTGCGCGCTGTGCTGCGCGGCCATGGCCGCGCCGGTCGGGGTCGCCCCGGCGCCCGCGCCCGTCCCCGCCGCGCGGGTACAGGTTCAAGCCCGTTTCACGCCGCCCGCGCGCGGTCCCGCGCCCCTCGGCGCGGACGCGATCCCCAACCCGCCCCGGGGGCCGCCCGCCGTCTGAGCCGTTCGATTCTTCAACGCTCAGACACGGAATTTATCGATGAAACAGCTTCTCGCCGCGGCCGCCCTGGCCGCGCTTCCGGCGTCCGCCTTCGCGGACCCGGCCGCCGACCACGCGCCCATCGGCGTGATGGCCGACCACGCCCATGAAAAGGGCGAATTCATGCTCTCCTACCGCTTCATGCACATGGACATGAAGGGCAATCGCGTCGGCGACGACTCCATCGCGCCGGACGCCATCGTCACCACCATCGCCAACCCGAACGCCCCGCCGGCGACCCTGCGCGTCGTCCCGCTGTCCATGCATATGGACATGCACATGTTCGGCGCGATGTGGGCGCCCAGCGACCGCGTCACGCTGATGGCGATGGCCAATTACGTCTCCAGGACGATGAGCCATCTCACCTATGCCGGGATGATGGGCGCCACGCCGCGCGGCACGTTCGACGCAGAGTCCGAAGGCTTCGGCGATACAAGGCTCTCGGCCCTGTTCAGCCTGGACGACGCTCCGGGCCGCCGGCTGGTCCTGGCGTTGGGCGCCTCGCTGCCCACCGGCTCCATCGACGAAACCGGTCAGGTCCTGACGCCGATGAACACGACGCCGGTCCTGACCCTGCCCTACGCCATGCAGCTTGGCTCCGGCACGGTGGACCCGTTCGCCTCGCTCACCTGGGCGGCCTCGTCCGGCCAGTGGAGCTGGGGCGCGCAGGGCGCCGCGACGCTGCGCGTCTATGACAACGACGCCGACTATCATCTGGGCAATGAGGGCCTGGTCACCGCCTGGGCCGGCTTCTCCCCGGTTCCCCATCTGGCGCTGACCCTTCGGGCCGAGGCGAAAATCTGGGGTGACATCTCCGGCGCCGATCCCCGCATCGCCGCGCCGGTCCAGACCGCCGACCCCGAAAACTATGGCGGCGAGAGCCTCACTGTGCTGGCCGGAGCGAACTACGCCTTCTCCGGCGCGCTGGAGGGCCACCGCCTGGCGTTCGAGGCGGGTCTGCCTGTCTACCGGGACCTGAACGGCCCGCAGATGGAGACCGACTTCGCCGCGACGCTGGGATGGCAGGTCGCTTTCTAAGGTCCATGCGGGACGGGCGGCGTCTGGACGCGCCGCCCGCCCGCCCGTAATCCAGAACAAACCCCACGGAGCACGACATGAAGCTCGTCGCCTTTCTCCCCGTTGCGGTGCTTGCCCTTTCGGCCTGTTCGCCCTCCGGCGACGCGGAGCCGGCTATCGACATCTCCAATGGCTGGGTGCGCGCCACCCCCGGCGGCAGCGACATCACGGCGGCCTATTTCACCCTGTCCAATTCCGGCGGCTCCGATCGGCTGGTCGCGGTCACCAGCGACCAGATGGACCGCGTGGAGATGCATTCCAGCTCCATGGGCGAGGGCGGCGTCATGCGGATGGAGCAGCAGGCCGCGCTGGACGTGCCGTCCGGCGGCGAGGCCGTTCTGGCCCCCGGCGGCTATCATCTGATGCTCTATGGCGCGGGCGGCGCGGCGCTGGGCGATACGATCTGCCTGAATCTGGAGTTCGAGATTTCCGGCGTGCGGATCGCCTGCCTGCCGGTCATGGATGACGCGCCGCTGGGCTGATTGCGTCTGCGAAACGGCGGTTGCTCACAAAAGTTTGGAACCCCTTCCGGAGTCCGGTGTTAGGCACCTTTGTAGATCGTAATTCTGTCAAGGGGTTACGGCCTTCCTCAATGCTGGCCCCCGGGCGCTTCGGCCTCCGGGGGCCTTTTTGCACTGCCGAAATCGCCCTTGTGTGCACCGGCTCACTGCTGGCGCCGGGGCGTTGTTTTGCGCCGCGCCGTCCGCTCAGGGCCTAAAATGACGGCCATGGGTGATTCGCGCGGCTTCTACGAATTCTTCGCCGGCGGCGGCATGGCGCGGCTGGGCCTTGGCGCGGGCTGGACCTGCCTGCTCGCCAACGACAACGACGCGAAGAAGGCGGCCGCCTATCTGGACAATTTCGGCGGCGCCCATTTCGACGGCCGCGACGTCTACGACCTGACCGCCGCTGACCTTCCCGGCCGCGCGGACATGGCCTGGGCCAGCTTCCCCTGTCAGGACCTATCGCTGGCCGGCTCGCGCGCCGGCCTCGGCGCGCGCGGGGCCAATGCGCCGTCGCGCTCGGGGGCCTTTTACGGCTTCTGGCGGCTGATGGAGGCGCTGGACGACGAGGGCCGCGCACCGTCTTTGATCGTTCTGGAGAATGTCACCGGCCTGCTGACCTCGCGCGGCGGGGCGGATTTCGCGGCGCTGTGCGGCCTGCTGGCCGGCCGCAATTACCGGTTCGGCGCGTTGGAGATCGACGCGGCGCGCTTCGTCCCGCAATCCCGCCCGCGCCTGTTCATCGTCGCGCAGAAGGCGGACCGCCCGCTGGATCCGGCGTTGGTGGCGGACGCCGACCGGCTGTCCATCCCGTCCCCCTTCCACACCCCGGCGGTGCGCCGCGCGGCGGAGGCCCTGCCCGACGACGTGAAGGCGAACTGGGTCTGGTGGCGTCTGCCCGAACCGGCGGACAGGACGCTGACCCTGGCCGGCGTGCTGGAAAAGCGGCCCGCCGACCATCTGTGGTTTTCGCCGGAGGAGACCCAGGCTCTGCTGGACAAGATGGCGCCCCTGCACATGCAGCGCGTCTGGGCGCTGCAGGACCAGGGCGGGACGCATGTCGGCGCGGTCTATCGCCGGATGCGCAGCGTGCGAGGGAAAAAAGTCCAGCGCGCCGAGGCCCGCTTCGACGGGCTGGCCGGCTGCCTGCGCACGCCGGGCGGCGGCTCCTCCCGCCAGTTCCTGATCCTGGCCGAGCCGGACCGGGTCCGCGTCCGCAAGCTGGGGGCGCGGGAGGCCGCGCGCCTGATGGGCCTGCCGGATTCCTACCGCCTGCCGCAAGGCGAGACCGCCGCCCTGCATCTGGTCGGGGACGGGGTCGCCGCGCCCTGCGTCGCCTGGCTCGCCCGGCACCTGCTGGACCGGCTTGTGGCCGGCGGCGCCGGCCGCGCGGCGGCCTAAGCCTCAGTCCAGAACCGTCAGCCAGGGCCAGCGCGCCCGATAGCTCTCGGCCTTTTGCCGGAACAGCTCCGGCCGGGGATTGCGCGGATTGATGCGCAGCCTTCCGGCGGCGAGGTCGTCCAGCCCGTCGGGGGCGTAGAGCGCCCGCCCGTCCGCCTCCACGCCCACACAGGTACAGGCCACCAGATAGCGGTCGATCCCGTCGCGGGCCGAGCGCAGCTGCGGATAGCCGTCGCCGAAGCGTTCGGCGTACCACAGATGCACGCGCGCCTGATTGCGCACCTCGACGGTCACGCCCAGATCGGCGGTCGCAGATTTTACCTGCCGGATCACGCGGTCCTCGGCCTCCCAGGACAGGTCGGACTTGTCGAAATAGAAGACGTCGTAATCCTTCACGCCCCAGTCCGCGGCCCGCCCGGACGTGCGGTTCCACAGCGCCTGGAACAGGCAGCCGGCGGCCAGATAGCCCTGCGGCAGGGCCATCGCTGCCAGCCGGTCCAGCAGCGCGGCATTGGCCGGATTGGCCAGCGCGGCGTCCAGAAATTCCGTTTCCGTCATGCGGAGACCTTAGCCCGGCCTTGACGCGGCGAAAGGCGCGCTCCCAAGCTCCGCCCCGACCGCACGGAAAAAACCGCGCGGCGACCATAATTGTCCTGGGGAGGACCGATCATGTCTGGATTCCACGCGTTCGCGGCGCGCTCCGCCGCCCTCGGCGTCTTCGCCGCCGCAGCTTCTGTTTCCGCTCCGGCCTTTGCGGCCGATTGCGACCGCGACTGTCTGGCCGGCCTCATCACGCAATATCAGGACGCGCTGGCGGCGCAGGACCCGTCCGCCCTGCCGCTGGCCGCCGATGTGCGCTTCACCCAGAACTCGCAGGAGATGCAGCTGGGCGAGGGGGCGTGGGAAACCGTCACCGCCAAGGGCGAATTCCGGCAGGACTATCTGGATACCCACGCCCAGGTCGCGGCCTCTCACTTCACCATGAAGGAAGGGGCGGATGACCAGCTCCTCTATTCGCTGGTCCTGCATCTGGAGGACGGCCAGATCGGCGGCGTTGAAACGCTGGTCCAGCGCATCACGCCGGAATCCCGCTTCCAGCCGACCGAGCTCGGCAAGCCGGTGCCGCACATGAACGATCCGGTGCCGGAAGACGAGCGCCTGTCGCGCGCCGAAATGATCGAAACCGCGGTTTCCTATACCGAGGGCCTGCGCATCGGCAGCTTTGTCGACGTCACCGCGCCCTTCGTCGAGGGGACCAACCGGATCGAGAACGGCGTGATCACCGCCGGCGTCGGCTGCGGCCGCGACGACTGCGACATGCAGACCCAGAACATCATGGAGCACCCGGACATCACCGCCAGCGTCGCCGCGGTGGACGAGGAAAATTCCGTCGTCCTGCTCTGGATGAATTTCGGCGACACCGGCTCCTACGGTCCCGGCAACGCGCTGGTCACGTTCGAGGCGTTCAAGGTCTATGGCGACGGCATCCACGCGGTGAACGCCTTCTTCCCGACCATCCCGGTGGAGACGCGGCGGGAGTGGGAGGGCACCGACCCCCTGCCGGCGGACATGATGCATATGGCGGGAAAATAGGCGGAGCCTATTCGGCGGGCGGTTCCGTCGGCGCGTTATCCTGCGGCCCGTCCGGGCCGCAGGAAACCAGGTCGAAGAACTGACGCGCGGCGGAGTCCCGGTTCTCCATCTGCCGATACCACAGCGCGTCGCCCAGCTCCGGCAGGAAGAAATGCGCCGGGGCCGGGGCGCCGCGTATGGGGTAGCCCTCCTGGAACATGTAATCGGCGTCGAACGCCCAATAGGGGATATCGCCCAGCGGGCGGGCGTCTGCGTCGCCGGCCCTGGGCGGGCTCCAGTCCGCTGACAGCGGCGCGGAAACAGAAGCCAGATAGGACACGCCGCTCGACCCGCCGCCAAAGGGCAGCCACCAATAGGTGCGGCCGGACGCCGCCACGTCGATCTGCATCACCACGCCGGCCAGCCAGTCCGGCCCCGTATCCACCGCATGGAAACGCGCGGTCACCGGCGTGTCGGACCGCAACGCATAGACCGCATCCTCCACCGTGCAGCCGGGGGCGCCGGCCAGCGTGGCGTTGAGAAGAAGCGTAAGCATGGTGCGTTCCCCGTGACGGGCGCCGGTCCGGCGTGCAATCTCCGCCCGGCCATGGGCGAAAATGAGGCGGCGATGCTGGACGTATTCGGCCCCGATATCTGGATCGCGGACGGTCCGGAGACGCAGACCGCGGGGTTCCCGTATCCCACGCGCATGGCCCTTATCCGGCTGGCCGATGGCGGCCTGTTCGTCTGGTCTCCGGTGGCGCTGACGCCCGATCTGCGCGCCGCGCTCGCCACCCTCGGGCCGGTCCGCCACATCGTCGCGCCGAACAGCCTGCACGATCTGTGGCTGGCGGACTGGGCGCGCGAATTTCCGGATGCGGCGGTCTGGGGCCCGCCGGCCCTGCGGGCGAAGCGGCGAGACATCGCGTTCGACGGCGTGCTGGATGACGCGCCCGACCCCGCCTGGGCGGACCGGATCGATCAGGCGGTCATGCGCGGAAACCTGATCACGACGGAGATCGTGTTCTTCCACCGTCAGAGCAGAACCGTGCTGTTCACCGACCTGATCCAGCAGCATGACCCCGCCCGCTTTTCCGGCTGGCGCGCTGTGGTCGCGCGGCTAGACCTGATGACGGCGCCCGAGCCCGCCGTGCCGCGCAAATTCCGTGTCGCGTTCCTGGACCGCGCTGCGGCGCGGGACTCTGTGCGGCGCGTCCTGGCCTGGCCGGCGAACAATGTGCTGATGGCCCATGGGACGCCGGTGCGCGGGCAGGGAGCGGCCTTCCTGCGCCGCGCCTTCGCTTGGCTGACCGGCTAGGCTTCTGGGGCCGGCGCCGGCCGGCCCAGGATCATGTCGGCCGCCTTTTCCGCGATCATGATAACCGGCGCATTGGTGTTGCCGCGCACGATGTTCGGCATGACCGAGGCGTCGGCGACGCGCAGCCCGCCCACGCTGCGCACCTTCAGCTGCGCGTCCAGCACGGCGTCCGGCCCGGCGCCCATGGCGCAGGTGCAGGCCGCATGCCCTCCGCTCATCACCGTGGCGCGCAGCCAGCCGTCGATGGCCTCGTCGCTGTCCTTCACGTCCGGCTCGCCGCCCGGCGCGATCTCCGCCGCAATCAGGTCGCTGGCGGGCGCGCTCTCGAAGAAGCGGCGCTGGAACCGCACCGCCTCGCGCAGGCGGACCAGATCGCCCTCCGCGTCCAGGAAGTTCAGGAAGATCCGGGGCAGAGCCTCCGGGTCCGGCCTGCGCAGCGTCACCCGCCCCCGGCTGTCCGGGTTCAGCAGCAGCGTCCCGGCGCTGAATTGATGCCCCGCGCCCGCGCGCCACAGCGGGAACCAGGGCCGCGCCTGATAGCTGGAATGCACGATCTGGAACTGCCAGTCGGGCCGGTCCTGCGCGGGGGAGGAGCGCAGGAAGCCCTGCACCGACATCGGGCTCTGCGCTGCCGGCCCGGTCCCGGTCAGGCGCCAGCGCAGGGCCGACAGGATCAGGCGGTCCAGCCGCAACTGGCTGTCGAACGTCACCGGGCCGGACGCGGCCCAGAAGGACAGCGCGATCGGATGGTCCTGCAGATTGGCGCCGACGCCCGGCAGGTCCGCGACCGGCGCGATTCCCATCTCCTGCAGATGCGCCGCCGGGCCGAGGCCCGACAGCATCAGGATTTGCGGCGAATTCACCGCCCCGGCGCACACAATCACCTCCCGCGCCGCGCGCACGCTGTGGCTCTGTCCGCCGCGCATGAACGTCACGCCCGCCGCGCGCCCGTCCTCGATCAGGATGCGCGTCACTGTCGCGTGCGTCTCCACGCGCAAATTCGCCCGGCTGCGCACGGGGTCCAGGAAGGCGCGCGCCGTGCTGTCCCGCCGCCCCTTGCGGATCGTGCAGTCCGGCATGCCGAAGCCCTCGGGCGAAGGCGCGTTGAAATCCGGCGCCTCATCGAACCCCATCGCCCGCGCGGTCTCGATAAAGGCCGGATACAGAACCGGGTCCGGCGCCATGGGCGACACGCGCAGCGGCCCGCCCGCGCCATGGATTTCGCTCTCGCCCCGCCAGTGATCCTCCGACCGGCGGAAATAGGGCAGCACCTCGCGATAGCTCCACCCGTCCAGCCCCGCCGCGGCCCAGGCGTCGAAATCCGCCGCGTGGCCGCGCACATACATCGTGCCGTTGATGGCCGAGGTGCCGCCCAGCGCCTTGCCGCGCGGCACCGGTTGGGTCCGGCCCAGCAGATGCGGGTCCGGCTCGCTTTCATTGCCCCAGATGAAGCGCTCGTCGGCGGCCGCCTGCATCCAGGTCAGTGGCGATTCGATGATCGGATGGCGCGCCTCGCCGCCGGCCTCCAGCAGCAGGACGCGGTTGCCGGAATCGGCGCTCAGCCTGTTGGCCAGCACGCAGCCGGCGCTGCCCGCCCCGACGATGATGAAATCGGCCTCCGCTGCCGGCTCGCCCGCCATCGCGTCCTTCCCACTCTTTTCCAACCGATAGCATCATGCGCGCCCGCCCCGCACGCCGCAGCGCGCCAAATTCCGCGCGGGTCATCGTCCCGCTAGACTGGCGCCATGCTCGCCCGGCCCGCGTCCGATCCCTCCTCCGGTCTGCCCGAACCGTTCGCGTCCTGGTTCGCCGCGTGCGGCTGGGCGCCGCGGCGCCATCAGATGGAGCTGCTGTCCCATGCCCAAGCGGGCCGGCACGTCCTGCTGACCGCGCCGACCGGCGGCGGCAAGACGCTGGCCGGTTTCCTGCCCAGCCTGATCGACATCGCTGCCCAGGGGGGCGGCAAGTCCCGCCCGCACCGGCTGCACACCATCTATATCTCGCCGCTGAAGGCGCTGGCCGTCGACGTTCGCCGCAACCTGATGGCCCCGGCGGAGGAGATGGGCCTGGACGTGCGGATCGAAACGCGCACCGGCGACACCCCGCCCTCGCGCCGCACGCGCCAGCGCGCCCATCCGCCGGACATCCTCCTCACCACGCCGGAACAGCTGGCCCTGCTGGTGGCCAGCGAGAACGGCCAGGGCTTTTTCGGCGACCTGAAGGCCGTGGTGCTGGACGAAATCCATGCGCTGGCGCCGTCGAAGCGCGGCGACCTGCTGTCGCTCGGCCTGTCCGCGATCCACAAATACGCGCCCGCCGCCCGCCGCGTCGGCCTGTCCGCGACCGTGCGCGACCCCGCCCTCTACGCCCGCTGGCTCGTCCCCCAGAGCCCGGAGGAGGAGAACATGGCGGAGCTGGTGAAGGGCGACCCCGGCGCGCCGCCGCATGTCGACGTTTTGGTGTCGGAAGAGCGCGTGCCCTGGGCCGGGCATACCGGCGCGCACACGATGGCGGAGCTGTACCAGCAGATCCGCCGCGCCGGCGTCACCCTGGTCTTCGTCAACACCCGCGCCCAGGCGGAGCTGACCTTCCAGTGGCTGTGGCAGATCAACGACGACAACCTGCCCATCGCCCTGCACCACGGCTCGCTGGCGGTGGAGCAGCGGCGCAAGGTCGAGGCGGCGATGATCGCCGGCAAACTACGCGCCGTGGTCGCCACCTCCACGCTCGACATGGGGATCGACTGGGGCGACGTGGACCTGGTGATCCAGCTCGGCGCCCCCAAAGGCTCCTCCCGCCTGCTGCAGCGGATCGGCCGCGCCAATCACCGGCTGGACGAACCCTCCCGCGCCTTGCTGGTCCCCTATAACCGGTTCGAGGCGCTGGAATGCGACGCCGCCCGGGAGGCGGTGGAGGAAGGCGCGCTGGACGGCGAGGATCCGAAGGCCGGGTCGCTGGACGTCCTGGCCCAGCATGTCGTCGGCCGCGCCATCGGCGACCCCTTCCTGCCCGAAGAGCTGTTCGCCGAAATTCGGTCCTCCGCCCCTTATGCCGATCTGACGCGGGAGGCGTTCGACCGCGTTCTGGAGTTCGCCGCCACCGGCGGCTACGCGCTGCGCTCCTATGACCGGTTCCGCCGTCTAGTGACGGGCAAGGATGGCCGCTACCGCATCCGCAACGCCGATTTTGCCGCCCGCCACCGCCTGAATGTCGGCGCGATCGTGGAGGCGCCGATGGTCAGCGTGCGCCTGGCCGGACGGGGCGGGCGCGCCGGGCGCAAGCTGGGGGAGATCGAGGAATGGTTCATCGAGCATCTGTCCCCCGGCGACACTTTCGTGTTCGCGGGCGAGGTGCTGGAGTTTGTGGGGCTGCAGGAAACCGACGCGCTGGTGAACCGCAGCGCGGCGGAAAACCCGAAAGTGCCGTCCTATGAGGGCGGCAAGTTTCCCCTGACCACCTATCTGGCCGCGCGCGTGCGGGCGCGCATTTCCAGCGGCGACTGGCGCGGCCTGCCGGCCCAGGTCTGCGAATGGCTGGAGATCCAGCGCCTGCGCTCCATCATCCCGCAGCCCGACCAGATGCTGGTGGAGACGTTTCCCCGCGCGAACCGCTTCTATCTGGCCGCCTATCCGTTCGAGGGGCGTCTGGCGCACCAGACCCTTGGCATGCTGCTGACCCGGCGGCTGGACCGCGCGGGCCTGCATCCGCTGGGCTTCGTCGCCACCGAATACGCGCTCGCGGTCCACGGCCTGCGCGACATGTCCGGCGTCGACCTGCAGGCGCTGTTCGACGAGGACATGCTGGGCGACGATCTGGACGCCTGGCTGGAGGAAACCCCGCTGATGAAGCGGACCTTCCGCAATTGCGCCGTCATCGCCGGGCTGATCGAGCGGCGCTTTCCCGGCATGGAGAAGTCTGGCCGCCAGGTCACCTTCAGCAGCGACCTGATCTACGACGTGCTGCGCCGGCACGAGCCGGATCACATCCTGCTGCAGGCTGCGTGGCAGGACGCCGGCTCCGGCCTTCTGGACATCCGCCGCCTGTCCGACCTGCTGGCCCGGATCCGCGGCAATATCGTGCATGCGGACCTGGACCGGCTGTCGCCGCTGGCCGTGCCGCTGATGGTGGAGATCGGACGGGAGTCCGTGCACGGCGACGCGGCGGAGGCAATCCTCGCCAGCGTCTCCGAAGACCTGATCGAAGAGGCCACGCGCATCGACGCGCCGGCCGCCTGAGGGCGAAGCGTGAGCCGAAGGGGCGAGGGCGCTTAGCCCTCGCCCAGTCCGATATCGCGCAGCAGATGATCGCTCAGCTGGCCGCGCAAGGCGGCTCTGGCCCGCGCGCGGTCGCGCTGCGGGTTATGTTGTGTCGCCGGGCGGCTGGCCCTCAGACCGAAAAGCCTGAATCGGGACAGCAATCCCGGCCATGTCCGTGTGGTCATGGCGTTCTGAAGCCTGAAATGTGGTGGAAAAAATCCGGGGTACGCGAAGAGGCCTAGATGGCGTCTCGGCGTTTTTCCGATTCCGACGGAAGGCGGCTGGCAACGTGATGCATGTAACGCCTCCCTCGCACGGGCTTCAGAATTGCGGCGCGGATGCGCCACGAAGGGGGCGGTCTATACGCCCGCTCGACGCAAGGACATAGACCAGCGGGGCCAGATTTTCGGGGTGCGCGCCAGATCGCGCTCAACTGTTGCGCGAAAGCCGCGCAAAATCGAACAGGGCCGGGTCCAGCAGATGCGACGGATTGGCGTTGGCGAGCGCGGCCGCCATCACCTGCTTGCGGCCCGGATTCGCCGCCTCCCACTCGCCCAGCATCGCCTTGATCTGTCCCCGCTGCGCGCCCTCCTGCGATCCGCACAGCGTGCAGGGGATGATCGGGAAATCCATCGCCGCGGCGAATTTTTCGATGTCGGCCTCGGCGCTGAGGATCAGCGGGCGCAGCACGGTCAGGTCGCCGTCGTCGTTCAGCAGTTTCGGGGGCAAGGCGGCCAGCTTCCCGCCATGGAACATGTTCAGGAAGAAGGTCTCCAGCGCGTCGTCGGCGTGATGGCCCAGCACGATCGCGCCGCAGCCTTCCTCCCGCGCCACGCGGTATAGAATTGCCCGGCGCAGGCGCGAGCAGAGCGAGCAATAGGTCCGCCCTTCCGGAATCTTTTCCGTCACGATGGAATAGGTGTCGCGCGTCTCGATCCGCCGTTTCACGCCCAGCGCGTCCAGCCAGTCCGGCAGGACGTGCTTGGGGAAGCCCGGCTGGCCCTGGTCCAGATTGCAGGCGACCAGCTCGACCGGCAGCGCGCCCTGCGCCTGCAAATCCAGCAGCACCGCCAGCAGCGTGTAGGAATCCTTGCCCCCGGACAGGCAGACCAGCCAGCGTTCCCCGTCCCGCGCCATGGCGTAGCGGCTGATCGCCTCCGCCGCCTGCCGCACCAGCCGCTTGCGCAGCTTGCGGAAGCCGACCGAATCCGGCGCGCCCGCGAACAGGCGCGCGGCGGGACTGGCGCTTTGCGGCGCGCATATGTCGGCGTCTGCGGCGTTGCTGTGCATGACCCTGTCTCCTGCGCTGGTCTTAGCGCCATTCCGGGCTAGGGTCAGTCCATGCTTTGCACGCCGACTGGATTGCCGCCCCGCCGATGACCGCCGCCCTGCACGCCGTACCGGACGATTTCGGCGCCGCGGCGCCGTTTCCGCTCGCGGGAACTGAAGTGCTGGCCGACGCCTCCGGCGCGCTGATCCTGCCCGCGTGCGGTGCGCTTATCGTCTCCGACCTGCACCTGGAAAAAGGCTCCGCCTTCGCCCAGCGCGGCCAGTTCCTGCCGCCCTACGACACCGCCGACGCGCTGGCGCGGCTGGAGGCGCTGATCGCGGTCTGGCGCCCCGAAATCGTGGTCAGCCTGGGGGATTCCTTCCATGACGGCGCGGCCTGCGCCCGTCTGTCGCCCGCCGACGCGGCGCGCATCCGCGCCGTCACCGCCTCGGTCCGCCGCTTCGTCTGGGTGGAGGGCAATCACGACCCCGCGCCGCCTGTGAATCTGGGCGGGGAGGTCGCGGCCGAGCTGGCGCTGGACGGTCTGGTCCTGCGCCATCTGCCCGCGCCGGGTCCCGCGCGCGGGGAGGTGTGCGGCCATCTGCATCCGGTGGCGCGCGTCCGCGCGGCCGGCCGCTCGGTGCGCCGGCGCTGTTTCGCCAGCGACGGCCAGCGCCTGGTCATGCCGGCCTTCGGCGCATACGCAGGCGGGCTGAATGTCTGCGATCCGGCCTTCGCGCAGGTCTTCGGGCGCACGCCGGACGCATGGATCGCCGGCCCGCGCCGGGTCTGGCCGGTCTCCGCCCGCCATCTGTGCGGCGACTGACGGGGCTACGGGGCGCGGCGCCGAAAACTTGACCCCGGGCGCCCCGGCGCCTACCTGAAAACCCATGGCGATACGGCGAATCCTCACCGTTCCGGACCCGGTCCTGAAACAGGTCTCCACCCCCGTGGGCGCCGTGGATGACGACATCCGCGCGCTGATGGATGACATGCTGGAGACGATGTACGCCGCGCCGGGCATTGGCCTCGCCGCCGTTCAGGTCGGCGTGCCCAAGCGCGTGATCGTCATGGATCTGGCGCGGGAGGGGGAGGAGCCCCAGCCGCGCTATTTCGTCAATCCGGAGATCGTGACGGCGAACCGGGACCTGCTTCCCTATGAGGAAGGCTGCCTCTCCGTCCCCGACATCTATGACGAGGTGGAGCGGCCCTCGCAGGTGCGCATCCGCTACATGAATTATGACGGCGAACAGGTGGAGGAAGACTGCGAAGGCCTCTACGCGGTCTGCATCCAGCACGAGATGGACCATCTGAACGGCGTGCTGTTCATCGACCATCTGTCGCGGCTGAAACGCCAGCGCGCGATCCAGAAGGTGAAGAAGGCCGAGCGCCAGCGCGAGGACGAGGCGGAAGAGGACGAAGCCCCCTCCGCCGCCGCGATCTGATCCTCGCTGGAGCGGGCTTTAAAGCCGCTCGGGATACAGCTCGTATTCCTCGCCCTCGACCGTGATCTTTCGCGTCTTCATTTCGAAAATTTCCGGGTCGCTCTTGCGGTTGCCGAACGCGGTGACCGTGTCGCCGAAGGCAATGGCGTTCTCGTCGAACCCGGCGCTGCGGCTGCGGCTGGGCGGGGACAGCCAGACCTCCCATTCCTCGCCGTCGGCCTCCACGATCAGGATGTCGTGCGGATTGCCGAGGCGGACTTCCTTGACCGTCCCGGTCAGTTCGAAATCCTCGGCGCCATAAGTGCTCCACCCGTGATGGGCGGCGGCAGGCGCGGCGGCGGTCAGCGCCGCCGCAGCGGCGCCGATGGACAGGATGGCTGCGAATCGTCTGGACATGGCGGTCCTCCCTTGGAAGCGCGAAATTCAACGTGCGCGGTTTCCGGCGCGGGGAATCTAACGCCTTGGCGGCCCTGCGGCTCTGCGCCTCACTGAAACGTGCGCAAGGCCCCCCGGCGCGACGTGCGCAGGCGCAATTGCGGCCCGGCGCGCAATCGGCCAGTGTTCGGCCCGGTCCGCGCCGGACGCCCCTGTGCGCGGGCCGCAAATCCGATTAACCCGGTATATACGCCGACGCTGAAGGACTAGCGCGTTTCCGATGCCCAACCCGCTTTCCGCCCCGCTTCCGCGCTCCGTCGCGATCCCGCGCTCCTGGCGCTCGCTGGACTGGCCCAGCCTGTTTTCCGCCGTCATCTATCCGGCGCTCGGCGTCGCCGTGTTCCTCGGCGCGCTGATCCTGGGTCTGGCGCTGCCGGGCCTGCATTTGGCCTGGTGGTTCCTGCCGCTGTCCGCGGGGGTGTTCGCCCTGACCGTCTTCCTGTGCAACCAGGGCATCGGTCCGCTGCACCGGGTGTGGCAGCACCGCGCCGGCCATCTGCGCGCCCCGGCCCAGTTCTTCGTCATCATGAACTGCATCCTGGCGATGCAGGGCAAGCTGACCGACTGGGTGAACTATCACTCCCAGCATCACCGCCTGTCGGACCAGCCGGGCGATCCGCACAATCCGAAGGAAAGCAAGTTCTGGGCGTGGATCGGCTGGCTGCTTTGGCGCGACCCGGAAGACCTGAAGCGGCCGATGGCGGCCTGGCTGTCGCGCCTGCCGCTCGCCCGCTTCACCGACCGGCACTACATCGCGCTGACCGCGCTGGTGCACCTGGTCCTGCCGGCCGCGCTCTATGTCATCGTCCATCTGCTGGGCGGGTCGCTGCTGCTGGCGGCGATGCTGCACGGCGCGGCGGTGATGGGCCGAGCGGCCCAGTTCCACGCCACGACGCTGGGCGTGAATGTCGTCGGCCATCTCCAGGCTCCGGCCTGGCTGGTCTGGCTGCTGGCGCTGCTGACCGGCGGCGAGGCGTTCCACACCCACCACCACGACTTCCCGCGCAGCGCGCTGCATCTGCCCAAGCACGGGCTGATCAACCGGCTGGTCGACTACAACGGCACCGTGCTGCTGATCCTGAAGAAGCTGCGCCTGGCCACCGACCTGCACATCGCGCCGCAATTCCTGCCGGCCCGGGCCCGCAGCTAAAAAACCTTTCGGACAACAAGGCAAAAAGAAACCGCCGGGGCCATTGGCCCCGGCGGTTCTGCCTTTGGCGGTTCTAAAGGGGGTCTAGAACCGCTTGGTGGCGATTAGCTTGAACATCCGCGGCTCGCCCGGAACCCCGGTGCGGGCCGTCGGCACGCCGCCGGTGGCGGTCACCGCCGCGCCCAGCTGCTGCCAGTAGAAGTCGTCGAACAGGTTGGTCACCTGCGCGGCCAGGGTGAAGTCCTTGTCGGCGTTGTCATATGTCAGCCGGGCGTTGAACAGGTCATAGCCGGGAACGCACTCCTCCGGGCACGTGTTGGGCTGGTTCACCGCGCCGCTGGTGCGGTGCGACTGATAGGTCCAGTCCAGACGCGGGGTCAGGGTCTGATCCGCGTCGCCGAACAGCTCGAAGGCGTACTGCACGCCGGCGCTGAGCGACCATTCCGGAACCAGCAGGGCGGACGGATCGCGATAGTCGGTCGCCGTCGGGTCGTCCTGGTCGTTCTTGTACTCGACATAGCCCAGCGTGAAGTTGACGTTCAGCCGGTCGATGGGTTCGGCGGTCAGTTCCGCTTCGGCCCCGTTCAGCTTGCCGGGCGAGTTGGAATAATAGAACCACGGCAGACCCGTCGTCCCGGCCAGCGCCGTGCCCGCCGGGCAGGTGCCGCCCTGCAGGAAGTACGGCGTCGGGGACGGATTGCTCGGCGCGTCGCACTGGTTCACGCCGCCGACCTGGATCAGACGCGGGTCGTATTCGGACGTGAACGCCGCCGTGTTCAGGAAGACGCGGCCTTCATACAGATTGAACTTCGCGCCGACTTCGTAGGAGAGGACCTCCTCGCTCGGGATGCCCTGCAGTTGACCGACGGTGAAGATCCGCGGCGTGAAGCCGGCGGAGCGGAAGCCCGTCGCGACCTGGGCGTACAGGAACACCCAGTCGGTCGGGGAGTAGTCCGCGCTGATCTTCCAGTCCCAGCGGCTTTCGCCGAACGACGCCGACGTCGCCGCCAGACCCGGCTGGTGGTCGAAGATATTGCTCTTCTTTTCCTCGGTGAACCGCAGGCCGCCGGAGATCGAGAACCGGTCGGTGATGTCGTAGATCAGGTGCAGGAAGGTCGACTTGTTACGGGTGTAATAATAGTCGTCCGCGATGAAGTTCAGCAGCAGCCCCGAATAGTCGAAGGCCCCGAACTCGGTCGTGTTGTAGGCGCGGCTGTTGGAGTCATAGAAGAACGCCCCGGCCGCCCATTCCAGCTTGTCCTCGAACGCCGTGCCGGCCAGCCGGGCTTCCAGCTGAACCTGCTCGTGTTCCTGGAGCTGATAGGTGCCCTGCACTGGGAACGGGGTGAAGTCCGTGTCGCTCGACCAGCGGGAATCGTACTTCTGATAGGCCGCGACGATGGTCGCGTTGATGTTGTCGGACATCTCCCAGTCGAAGTCGGACGAGAAGCCCATCGCCTCGGTCCGGGCGTGCGGGTTGTACCATTGGCCCGTCAGCGGATCGGCGTAGGAGCTGTAGTTCGTGTACGGATCGCCCGTCACGAAGCGGTCGTCCAGCGTGTAGCGGACGCCGAAGGTCGGGTTGATGACGCCGACGTCATAGCCGGTGTCGAACAGCCCGCCATGCATGGTCAGCAGGGTCTGCGGCAGCGGCTCCTGCCGCTTGTTGGAATAATCCGCCGTCAGATTGATCTCGAACCGCGGCGTGGCGAGGATCCGGATCTGGGCGCGAACCGCGCCGGTCTTCGATCCGCCCAGCGAATACAGCTCGCAATCGTCGCCCGCGTTCGGGTCCGGCGTCAGCGATCCGGCCAGGCCCGGCGTGCCGTTCGCCGCCATCTGGCAGGCGAAGTCCAGCGACGAGCCGTAGCCGTCGCGGGTTTTGCCCAGCGCCGAGACGCGCGCGAAAATCCGGTCCGGAACCAGCGTGAAGTCGTAGGAGCCGCGCAGTTCGTACAGGTCATAGTCGCCGACCGCGCCCTGGATCAGGCCCGCGCCTTCACCTTCCGGCTTGCGGGTGATCAGGCGGATGGCGCCGCCCAGGCTGTTCTTGCCGAACAGCGTACCCTGCGGCCCGCGCAGGACCTCGATCCGCTGCAGGTCCAGCAGGTCCATGTCCGACCCGGTCAGCGTGCCGTGATAGACATTGTCGACGTACAGGCCGACCGCCGGCTCGAAGGCGTAGGAAAAGTCCTGCTGGTTCACGCCGCGCAGGCCGATCGTGCTGGTCGGGCCGTAATTGCCGACATTTTCGCGGAAGAAGGCGTTCGGCACGAACTGGCCGATGTCCTCCACGTTCTCGATCGATTTTTCTTCAAGGTCCGCGGCGGACATCGCGGTGATGGCCAGCGGCGTGGTCTGAACGCTTTCCTCGCGATAGCGCGAGGTCACCACCACCACGTCGCTGACGGTCTGTTCCTGCGCCTGAGCAGGCCCGGCGATCAGCGCCGCTGAGCCTGTCGCTAGCAATGCTAGCGGCGACGCGCAGGCCGTCAGCATACGCGCAAATCGACTCATTCCATGGTTGTCGGACACGTTTTCCTCCCCCTAAGCGTTTTATTTTGTAAGGCAATTGGCTCTAGGCCCTATGCCTCCGCGATGAGATAGCGGGGGAGGCGGTCAAGGGGATAGTGAAAAACCTGTCATGATTGCTTCTAGCATTTCAAAAATCAGGCTCAGCCCTTTAGACTGAGGCCCAACAACAAGAATCCGCATACCTTGGGGAGGAAAAGCGGCATGGGCTTGTTCCGTGCAGCCATCGGCGTTTGTGCGATATCCGTGGCGGCGGCCGGGGCGGTGCTGGCGCAAAGCGCGCCCGCGTCTCCGGCGTTCGCGGCGGAAGAGCTGACGCCCCCGCCCACCGATATGTGGGCGACCTTTGGCGGCAATCTGGCCAATCAGCGCTATTCGCCCCTGGATCAGATCGACAAGGACAATGTCGGCCAGCTGAAGGCCGAATGGCGCGCCTCGCTGGGCGGGTCCGGGATCACCCCCCGCGCCTCGAACCAGGGCGAGCCCTTCTATTTCGACGGCGTGCTCTACGTGACCACCAGCGACAACGACGTCTTCGCGGTGGACGTGGAGACCGGGCGGCAGCTCTGGAGCTATTACGCGAAGCTGGACCCCGAACTGCGCGCCGCCTGCTGCGGCTGGGCCTCGCGCGGCATGGGCATGGGCGCAGGCAAGATCTTCATCGGCCGCCAGGACGCGGTGCTGGAGGCCCTCGACCAGAAGACCGGCGAACTGGTCTGGTCGGTCCGGATCGCCGACCCGCTGGAGCACTATTCGATCACCAGCGCGCCGCGCTATTACGACGGCATGGTGTTCACCGGCACCTCGGGCGGGGTGCTGGGCACGCGGGGCCGGATGCAGGCCTATGACGCCGAAACCGGCGACCTGATCTGGACCTTCTACACCGTGCCCGGACCGGGCGAGTTCGGCCACGACACCTGGCCGCAGGATTCCGAGGTCTGGAAATATGGCGGCGGCGCGGTGTGGCAGACCCCGGCCATCGATGCCGAGCTGGGCATGATGTATTTCGGCACGTCGAACCCCGGGCCGGTGATGAACGGGGCGATGCGCGAAGGCGACAACCTCTTCACCTCCTCCATCGTCGCGCTGGACGTCCATACCGGCGAATACAGATGGCACTTCCAGGAAGTGCATCACGACATCTGGGACTATGACGCGTCCAACCCGACCCTGCTGTTCGATATCGAGATCGGCGGCGAAATGCGGAAGGGCCTGGCCCAGGCCGGCAAGACCGGCTGGGTCTATCTGCTGGACCGGGAAACCGGCGAGCCCCTGATCGGGATCGAGGAACGCCCCGTCCCGCAGGAGCCGCGCCAGCTGACCTCCCCGACCCAGCCCTTCCCGATCGGCGACGCGCTGGTGCCGCAATTCATCAACATCCCGCCAGAGGGCTTCGACCTGGTGAACGAGGGGCGCATCTTCACGCCTTTCTGGGACACGCCGGTCCTGTGGAAGCCGTTCGCAGCGATGAACTGGCCGCCCAACGCCTACGATCCGGACACGGGCCTGCTCTATGTCTGCGCCATCGACGGATTCTGGGGCGCCTCCGATGTGGACGAGGATTATCCGGTCCTTCCCGGCGACGTGTATTCCGGCGCGACGGTGGAGCGGGTGCGCGGCGCGCGGCGCGGCATCTATGCGGCGGTGGACGTCACCACCAACCGCATCCGCTGGATCCAGCAATGGGCGGACACCTGCTATTCCGGCTCGCTCGCCACCGCAGGCGACATCGTCTTCGTCGGCCGCAATGACGGCCGCTTCACCGCGCTGGACAGCGCGACGGGCCGCCAGCTCTGGTCGTTCCAGACCGACGGCGGCGTCAACGCGCCCTCCATCAGCTTCAAACACAACGGCCGGCAATATGTGGCGGCCTACGCCGCCGGCACCGCGCTGAATCCGACGCGCAAGAGCGACGGGCTGTGGCTGTTCTCGCTGGAGGGCGGGATGGACGAACTGCCGCCGGGCGCCGGCGATCCGGCGGGCCAGTTCGCCGCCCCAGGCGCCGCGCCGCAGCAGCGCGTGGAGCTGTCGCCGCCGCCGGGCCGCACGCCCGACCTGCTGCACGGCCGCGCCATGTACGTGCAGTCCTGCATCGCCTGCCATGGCGAGACGGGGCAGGGCGGTCCGATGGGCGGCGCCGCGCTGACCGAGGCGCTGTCGGCGTCCGACATCATGACGGTGCTGGCGAACGGCCAGAACACCATGCCGGCCTTCGCGGCGATCTATTCGACCGCCGAACTGCACGACGTCGCCGCCTACATCACCGAAGACCTGGTCGCTGAAGAATGAGACTCGCCCCCGCCTTCCTCGCCGCCGCGCTGATCGCGCCGGCCGCCGCCTTGGCCCAGACCGCGCCGGCGTCTCCCGCCTTCACGCCGGAGCAGCTGGCCGCCGACCCCGTCACCTCATGGCCGACCAATGGCGGCAATCTGGCCAATCAGCGCTATTCCCCGCTGACCCAGATCGACCGCGAAAACGTGTCGGATGTGAAGGCCGTCTGGCGCGCCTCGCTGAACGGCTCGGGCGTCGGCCCGGAATTCTCCGGCCAGGCCCAGCCGCTGTTCTGGGAGGGCGTCCTCTACATCACCACCGGGGCGAACGACGTCTTCGCCATCGATATCGAGACCGGCGAGATCATCTGGGAATATCTGGCGAATATCGCCTCGGATGAGGTGATCCTGTGCTGCGCCCGGGTCAGCCGCGGCGTGGGCATGGGCGACGGCAAGATTTTCGTCGGCCGCGGCGACGCCCGCCTGGTCGCGCTGGACCAGCGCACCGGCGAGGTGGTCTGGGACATCCAGCCCGAAAAGGCGGAGGACGGCTACGGCTTCACCAGCGCGCCGCTCTATTACGACGGCATGGTCATCACCGGTTACGCCGGCGGCGAGTACGGAATCCGCGGCCATATCGACGCCTTCGACGCGGACACCGGAGACCTGGTCTGGCGCTTCAACCTGATCCCCGGCCCGGGCGAATTCGGCCACGACACCTGGCCGCAGGACAGCGACGCCTGGAAATATGGCGGCGCCTCGCTGTGGCAGACGCCGGCCGTCGATCCCGAGCTCGGCCTGATCATCTTCACCACCGGCAATCCGGGGCCGGACCTGTCGGGCGCCACGCGCGCCGGCGACAATCTGTTCAGCACCTCCTTCGTGGCGCTGGACGTGAACACCGGCGAATACCGCTGGCACTTCCAGCAGGTGCATCACGACATCTGGGACTATGACGCGCCCCAGCCGGTGATCCTGTTCGACGCCATGATCGACGGGGAATTGCGCAAGGGCGCGGCCGAGATCGGCAAGTCCGGCTATCTCTTCATCCTGGACCGCACGACCGGCGAGCCGCTGATCGGCGCGCCGGAGACGCCGGTGCCGCAGGAGCCGTCCCAGCACACCGCCGCGACCCAGCCGATCCCGATCGGCGACGACATCATGCCCCATTTCATCGACATCCCGCCGGAGGGATGGGCCAAGATCCCGAACGAGGGGCGCACCTATACCCCCTATGGCGAGACGCCGGTCCTGTGGAAGCCGTCGGCCGGCGCCAACTGGCCGCCCAGCTCCTACGACCCGGAGCGGCATCTGATGTTCATCTGCGCCAACGACAATATCGGCGGCGGCGTTCATGAGGGTCTGGACCGGATCGAGCCGGAGCCGCCGACCACCTATATGGGCGGCGTGTTCCAGCGCGCCGACGCGCCGGTGCGCGGCATTTATGCGGCGATGGATTTGCGCACCAATCGCATCGCCTGGCGCCAGGCCTGGGCCTCGCGCTGCGACAATCCCTCGGCCGCAACCGCCGGCGGGCTGGTCTTCCTCGGCCGCAATGACGGCCGCATGACCGCGCTGAATTCCGACACCGGCGAGCTGCTCTGGGAATTCCAGACCGACGCCGGGCTGAACGCCCCGCCGGCCGTGTTCGAGTGGGAAGGGACGCAATATGTCGCGATCCTGGCCGCCGGGACGACATTCGCCCGCACCAAGAAGAGCGACGGCCTGTGGCTGTTCTCTTTGAATGGGGAAATGGAGCCCCTGCCGCCCGGCGCCGCCGATCCGGCCCCGGCGCCCGCGCCCGGAATGCCGGGGCTGGAGGCCGCCGTGATCGAGGTTCCGGACCGCACCCCTGACCTGGATAGCGGCGAGAAGATTTTCGCCGCGGTCTGCGCCATCTGCCACGGCCCGGACGGGCAGGGCGGGCACGAGGGCGGGGCCCAGCTGACCAACATGCTCAGCGTCCAGGACGTCATGACCGTCGCCTCCAACGGCAAGGGCGACATGCCCGCTCTGGGCGCGGCCTATTCGACCGAAGAGCTGCACGACGTGGCGGCCTATGTGGTCCGGCTCGTCGCCGGCCAGCCGCCAGCGAACCCGTAAGGGAAGAGGGAACCAGACATGCGCGCCATTCTTTGCGCCACCGCCGCCATCGCCGCCATCGCCAGCTCGGCTGTCGCTCAGGACATCCAGCCCGCCCCGGCCTTCACGCCGCAGGACCTGACCCAGCTGCCGCAGGACAACTGGGTGACCAATGGCGGCACGCTGACCAATCAGCGCTTCAGCCCGCTGGACCAGATCAACCAGTCCAATGTGACGGACCTGAAGGCCGAATGGGTGGCGCGCATGGGCTCGGGCACGGGCCCGGGCAATTCCGGTGAAGCCCAGATCCTGGCCTATGAAGACACGCTCTATGTCTCCAACGGCGACAACGATGTCTTCGCCATCGACGCAGGCTCCGGCGACATCCTGTGGTCCTATGACGGCGCGCCCGCGCCGCAGGCCGGCAGCCCGTTCGGCAAGTCCGACCGCGGCGTCGCCATCGGCGCCGGCAAGGTCTTCTCCACCCAGCTCGACGCCAAACTCGTCGCGCTGGATCAGCTGACCGGGGAGCCGGTCTGGTCGGTGGAGGTCGCGCCCTGGAGCGAGGGTTACTCCATCACCTCCGCGCCGCTCTATTACGACGGCATGGTCATCACCGGCGTGTCCGGCGGGGTGATGGGCGTGCGCTGTCACATCTCCGCCTATGACGCGGAGACGGGGGAGCTGATCTGGCGCTTCTACACCGTGCCGGGTCCGGGCGAGTTCGGCCACGACACCTGGCCGCAGGACAGCGACGCCTACACCAAGGGCGGCGCGCCGGTCTGGCAGACGCCCGCCGTCGATCCCGAACTCGGCCTTCTGTATTTCTCCACCGGCAATCCGGGGCCGGTGCTGAACGGCTCGGTCCGTCCGGGCGACAATCTGTTCAACAACTCCATCGTCGCGCTGGATATCGAGACCGGGGAGCGCCGCTGGCACTTCCAGGAAATCCACCACGACATCTGGGACCTCGACGCGCCGAACCCGGTCATCCTGTTCGACGCCGAAGTCGACGGCCGGATGCGCAAGGGTCTGGTCCAGGTCGGCAAGACCGGCTTCGCCTATATCCTCGACCGCGAGACCGGCGAGCCGCTGATCGGGATCGAGGAGCGGGCGGTGCCGCAGCTCGCCGAACAGCACACCTCCCCGACCCAGCCCTTCCCGATCGGCGATGCGCTGGTCCAGCACCAGATCGACATCCCGCCGGAGGGCGCCACGCTGGAGCCCGACGGCACGCTCTATAATCAGGGCCGCATCTTCACCCCGTTCTGGACCGAGCGGCGGATGATGCGCCCGAGTCCGCAGGGCGGGGCCAACTGGCCGCCCAGCTCCTACGACCCGCGCAGCGAGACGATGTATGTCTGCCTGACCGACCGGCCGACGACCTATGTCATCGAGCTGCCGCTTCAGGAGAAGGTGGACAACGTCCCCTATTTCGGCGGCACGATGGGCCAGGGTCTGCATCATGACGGGGGGCTGTTCGTCGCCCTGGACGTGACCACCAACCGCATCCGCTGGCGCCAGTCCTGGCGCGAGGCCTGCTATAACGGCTCGGTCGTGACCGCCGGCGACCTGCTGTTCGTCGGGCGCAGCGACGGCCGCCTGACCGCGATGGACCCGGCCGACGGCTCCCTGCTGTGGGAGTTCCAGACCGACGCGGGCGTGAACACCACCGTCACCACCTTCATGCAGGATGGCGTGCAGAAGGTCGTCGTACATGCCGGCGGCAGCGTCTTCGGCGACGGGGAGCGCGGCGACGGTATCTGGATGTTCTCGCTGAACGGAACGATGGACCCGGTCGACCCGCAGGCCCAGGCGGCGCTGCAGGCCGCTGCAGTGTCCGGCCCGGTCCCCGCGCCGGACACCGATTACGTGGCCGACCGCGGCCGCGGCGAGACGCTGTACCGCGACGGCTGCCTGCCCTGCCACGGCTATGACGGCGAGGGCGGCGAGGGCGGCGGCGCGCCGCTGACCGGCGGGCTGGAGATCGCGGACATTATGGCCGTGGTCCACACCGGCCGGAACCGCATGCCCTCCTTCGCCGGCGTCTACGAGGCGGAGGAGCTTCAGGACCTCGCGGCCTATATCCACGACACCCTGGCGGCAGGGGACTGAGGCGCCGCGAACACTGGTGAAGAGTCAGCTGCGACATTGGTGAGGCTGCGCAGCTTCGGTAAATTGGAGCAAATTCGTCCCGAGGGACGCACGCGATCGAAGTATCGCGAAAGAACAGGGAGAGTGAACTATGGCGGTTGATTTCCGTGGGCACCCCATGTTTCCGACATCGGGTTTCTCCGCGCCGACGCGGTTCGAGGCCGACGTCTATGACTGCGAAGTGTGGGGCGACATTCCGTCCGACATCGACGGCACCTTCTACCGCATGCAGTGCGACTTCGTGTACCGCCCGCCGGAAAACGAATGGCCGACCGGCTTCAACGGCGACGGCCATATCTCCCAGTTCCGCTTCCGCAACGGCTCGGTCGATTATAAAGGCCGCTTCGTCCAGACCGACCGGCTGAAGGCGGAAAAGGCCGCGCGCAAGCGCCTGTTCGGCGTCTATCGCAACCGCCTGACCGACGACCCCTCGGTCGCGCATCTGGATCACTCCGCGGCCAACACGCACATGTACTGGCACCACGGCAAGCTGATGGTCCTGAAAGAGGACTCGCTGCCCTGGACGGTCGATCCGCACACCATGGAGACCGAGGGCGTCTACGACTTCAACGGCCAGTACACGGCCACCTCGATGTCGGCGCACCCGAAGATCGACGCCCGCACCGGCGAACTGATCGCATATGGCTATCAGGCCAAGGGCGACCTCAGCGACGACATCGCGGTCTACAGCTTCGCCCCGAACGGCGAGAAGCTGTGGGAGGCGTGGATCAAGTCGCCTTATCTCGGCATCATCCACGACATCTCGATCACCGAGAATTACGTCATCATCCCGGTGATCAGCCGCACCACGTCGCTGGAGCGCCTGCGCACCGGCGAGCCGATGTGGGAATGGGACGCCAGCCTGCCGACCATGCTGGGCGTGTTCCGCCGCGGCGGCGATGGCTCCGATGTCCGCTGGTTCACCGGCCCGGCCCGCAACACGCTGCACTATCTGAACGCGTGGGAAGACGGCGACATCATCAATATGGAGCTGCCGGTCGGCGACAGCGAGCGCAGCCCCCAGCAGATCAAGCGCTGGGTGATGAATATGGGCTCGCGCGACGACCGCTTCGGGGAAGAGCTGATCAACACCTCCAACTCCCCGCTGGCGCGCATGGACGACCGCTATTGCGGCCTGCCCTACCGCTACGGCTATGTCGGCAACGCCGACCCGGCCTTCGAATGGGACGAGGAAAAGACCGGCGTTCCGGCCGGCCGCGCGACGAACTGCTATGTGCGGTTCGACATCCACAGCAAGGAAACCAGCACCTTCAATGTCGGCCCGGTCTCCGGCCTGCAGGAAGTCTGCTTCATCCCGCGCAATGACGCCGCCGACGAAGGCGACGGCTATCTGTTCGGCGTGGCCAGCAATTACGAGGACATGGTGTCCGAGCTGGTGATCGCCGACGCGACGCGGATGGAGGAAGGCCCGATCGCCAGGGTGCGCCTGCCGTTCCGCCTGCGCGGCGGCACGCACGGCAACTGGATGCCGTCCTCACAGATGCCGTTCACCTCGTAAGGGAGGCCATGATGAGCGACGCGAAGAAACCCGCCCGCACCAACAGCGCCTTTTCGGTCAGCCGCCGCACATTCTTCGGCGCGGCGGCCGCGGCCGGCGCGGCGACCGGCCTCGGCGGCGCGGCGAAGGCCGCGCCCCGGCGCGCCTTTACCGAGCCGGACCTGGTGGACGCCACGTCCAACGCGCCCGGCTATTCGGCGCATCCGAAAAAGGCCAAGCCACAGGCTGCCGTGGAGTCCGATCCGCTAGACCGCGCGCTGCGCGGCTAGGGCGCACAAAAGAGACGTTGGGGAGGACATGATGATCCGTTTCACGAGCTTGCTCGCCGCCGCGGCGCTGGCCGCCGGCGCGGCCCACGCGCAGGAAAAGCCGGAGGGCATGCCGCAGGACGTCGCCGACATGCTGCGCGAGATCGGCCCGGTGATCGAGGTGCAGCGCACCGGTCCGGCTTATGCGGCGATGCACCCGTCCGAGCCGTATGACGACGTGATCGTCTATCGCGACCTCACCTATGGCGCGCATGAGCGGCAGGTCGTGGACGTGTTCTCCGGAACCGACGCGGGCGAAGGCAAACCCGTCCTGGTTTTCGTCCATGGCGGCGGCTTCGCCGGCGGGACCAAGCATTCGGAGGGCTCGCCCTTCTACGACAACATCTCCCGCTGGGCCGCGCTGAACGGCATGGTGGGGATGCAGATCACCTATCGCCTCGCGCCGGAATACCAGTTCCCGGCGGGCGTGGAGGATCTGGGCCTGTTCGTGGACTGGCTGCAGAACAACGCCGGCGTCTATGGCGGCGATCCGGACAGGATCGAGGACGAGCTC
>CAJXKJ010000036.1 GCA_913055605.1 uncultured Euryhalocaulis sp.
CGACAGCATCGTAACGGCGTTGCGGTCGCGCGCCTCGCGGAGCGGTGCGGCGTCGCGGCCCTGGCCGTGCACGGCCGCACGCGGGACATGCACTATCGCGGCGAAGCCGAGTACGAGACGATCGCCGCGATCAAAGCCGAGGTTCGAATCCCCGTCATCGCGAACGGCGACGTCGACTCTCCGGACAAGGCGCTCGACGTGCTGGTGAGGACTCGTGCCGACGCATTGATGATCGGCAGGGCGGCGCAAGGCCGGCCCTGGATCTTCGGCGCGATCGGGCACTTCCTCGCGACCGGCGAACGGCTGCCGGAACCGCAGCCGCGGGCCGTCAAGGACATCCTTCTGGCGCACGTTGCCGCGCTGCACGAGTTCTACGGCGAGCCGGCCGGAGTGCGGATCGCACGCAAACACCTCGGCTGGTATGCGCAGGACCGGCCCGAGAACGGCGCCTTTCGCGACGTCGCGTTCCGGGCCGAAACGGCGAGCGAGCAGCTGCGGCTGATCGCTGACTACTTCGACGCGCTGGCCGCCGGCATCCCTTGGGGCAGGAGCCTCGCGGCGTGATGCGGCAACGACGGTCCGCGTTCCTCGTGCCGTTTGGCGGCCTGCTGCTGGCCGCGGCGCAGATCACCGCCGGCGCGCAGCAGCGCGAGTTCCGGCCGTTGTTCGACGGCACGCTGGCCGAGCCGATCGTGGTGGAAGGCCCGCCCGGCGCGGCCAGCGCGCTGAAGATGTGCTACGCGGCCTGGACCAAGGGCCGCACGGCGATGCTGCTGGGCGTGCGCGCCCTCGCAAAGGCCGAAGGCGTGGACGGCGCCCTCGCCGCCGAATGGGAGCGGTCCTTGCCCGGCCTGCACGAGGATTCCGAAAAGGCCTCGGTCCGCGTCTCGCCCAAGGCCTGGCGCTGGGAGGGCGAGATGCAGGAGATCGCCGCGGCGTTCGAGGCCGCGGGCCTGCCCGGCGGCTTCCACCACGCCGCCGCCGAACTCTACGCCGCCATGGCGGTGTTCAAGGACGGCGGCGCAGAGGACTTCCAGGCGGTCATGGACGCCGTGCTGGGGGACGCCGTTCTTGAGAAAGCGAAGACCGATCCCATCTAATGTCCTCCACAAGGACATCGCCATGATCGAACATCGCCCCTTCGCGAAGCTGGGCCAGATGAGGCTGGACTGGCTGGACGCGAACTATCACTTCAGCTTCGCCAATTATTACGATCCCGCCCGCATGGGCTGGGGCGCGCTGCGCGTCTGGAACGACGACGTGATCGCGCCGGAGACCGGCTTCCCGCCGCATCCCCACGACAATATGGAGATCATCACCTATGTGCGGCGCGGCGCGCTTTCGCACCGCGACTCCATGGGCAATGAGGGCGTGACCGAGGCCGGCGACGTGCAGGTCATGTCCGCCGGGCGCGGCGTCCGCCATTCGGAATACAACAAGGGCGGCGAGCCGACCCATTCCTTTCAGATCTGGATCCAGCCGAGCGAAGCGGACGGCGAGCCGTTCTGGGCGAACGCGAAATTCCCGAAGGACGACCGCGCCGGAAAACTGGTCGTGCTGGCGTCGGGCCGCGACGAGGACAAGGCCGCCGGCGCCCTGCCGATCCGTCAGGACGCGCGCCTGATCGCCGCCACGCTGCAGCCGGGCCAGAGCGTGACCCACACGCTGCCGGCCAGCCGGGGCGCCTATCTGGTCGCCGCCGCCGGTTCGGTGGACGTGAAGGGCGCGAACGGCGCGGCCCCCGTCACGCTGGCGGAGCGGGACGCCGCGGCCATCGCGCGGGAGCCGGAATTCACGATCACCGCGCGCGAAGCCGCGGAAATCGTGATGGTCGATACGGTCTGAAGCCTTCACGCCCCGTTCAGCCACGCCGGCGTATTAACCGCGCCGCAAGCATGATCCGGGCAGGGTCGCCTCTGCTGCAGACGGGAAACCGCGCCATGAAACCGCTTCGCTTCGCGCTCGCCGCCGCCCTCGCCGCGCCGCTCCTGTCGGGCTGCGTCGCCGCCGCCGTCACCGGCGCGGCGGTGAAGACCACCGGCGCGGTCGTCGGCACGGCCGCCAAGACCACCGGCAAGGCCGCGCGCGCGGTGATCCCCAGCGGCGGGGACGGCGACCGCGGCTCCTATGACGGCGCGTCCTATCAGGGCCAGTCTTACGGGGGCCAGTCTTATGACGGCGGCGGGCAGAGCGGCGGCGGCTATACGCGCGCCGACGCCGAACGCGACGCCGGCTACCGCTAGGACGCAGCGTTCTGGCTGACAAAGCCCCCGGATCGCTTATATTGGGACTTGCAGGGACGCATGGCCTGACGGAGGG
The DNA here is from genome assembly GCA_913055605.1 of uncultured Euryhalocaulis sp. Classification (GTDB taxonomy): domain Bacteria; phylum Pseudomonadota; class Alphaproteobacteria; order Caulobacterales; family Maricaulaceae; genus Euryhalocaulis. The sequence continues at coordinate 2,320 of CAJXKJ010000036.1, forward strand.
TCTGATGCGTATGAAATCTCTAATTCTTTCCGGGCTCCTCGCGGCGCTCGCCGGGCCCGCCCTCGCGGCGACCGACTGGCACGCGGACCTCGGCGCGGAGGCGCAGCAAACGCCTGTGCGCGTCGACGAAGTGCGCCTGGGCGCCGAACTCGCCGAACATGTCGAGGATATCGGCGCGCGCGACTTGGACCGCCTGCTGACCGAGCTGCGCGAGGACGTGGAGGCCCGCCTGGCCGAACGCGGCCTGCTGGCCGAACCCGGCGAACCGGCCGCCGAGCTGGATCTGGTGCTGGTCGAGGCCACGCCCAACCGCCCGACCTTCGCCCAGCTGGGCGGACGCGGCGAATGGGGCTGGGACCGCCCCGGCGTGCGCCAGCCGCTGTCGCGCCATCTCAGCCTCGCCTCTTTCGGCATCGGCAAGGTCAAGCTGGAGGGCGTCTTCACCGGCGCCGACGGCGCGCCGCTGGGCGAGGTGACCTACCGCTACGAGGAAAGCGACATCTATCAGGCGCAGTTCGCCGCCACCTGGACGGACGTGCATCGCGGCATCGACATGTTCGCGAACCGTCTGGCGCGCACCCTGGCCGACTAGGCCCGCGCCGCTATCGAACCGAAACGGCGGGCCATCGGCCCGCCGTTTTTGATTTCAGCGATCGGCGCCCCGATCAGGGAACGCCCAGATATTTGTGCGTCTGCAGCGACAACCGCCAGCGCGGATGTTCGAGGCAATAGCGATAGGCCGCCTGCGCGTTCGCCTCGCGCTCCGGCCCGTCCATCGGCTGCAGGCTGAAAATGCGGAAATCCATGTCCTCGAACCGCTCGGGCGGCGCGTCCTTCTGCGGATAGACCAGTTTCAGCTCGTCGCCGCGCGTCTGCACGATCTCGGTCGCGCCCTTGGGGCTGACGCAGATCCAGTCCGCCGCCGGCGCCGCCAGCGTGCCGTTGGTCTCCAGCGCGATCTCGAAGCCCCTTGCGTGCAGCGCTCCGATCAGCGCGGCGTCCAGCTGCAGCGACGGCTCCCCGCCCGTGCACACGACCAGCGGCGCCCCGCCGCCAGGCCACAGGGCCGCGGCCGCATCGGCCAGCTGCGCGGCTTCCACAAACTTGCCGCCGCCCGGCCCGTCCACGCCGACGAAATCGGTGTCGCAGAAATCGCACGCCGCGCCCGCGCGGTCCTGCTCCCGCCCGCTCCACAGATTGCAGCCGGCGAAGCGCAGGAACACCGCCGGGCGCCCGGCCTGTCCGCCCTCGCCCTGCACGGTCAGGAACATCTCTTTCACGCTATAGGTCACGCACCGGCTCCGCTCGCGGTTTCCGCGCGCCATTCCTGCCAGCCCTTGGCCCGCAGATGACACGCCGGGCACCGTCCGCAGCCCGCCCCCCAGGGGTGCGGATGGCGCTCCCCCAGATAGCAGGTATGGCTGTCCTCCACCGTGATGCGCACCAGTTCGTCGCCGCCCAGCTCCTGCGCCAGCGCCCAGGTTTGCGCCTTGGTCAGATACATCAGCGGCGTCTCGATCAGAATCTCGCGGTCCAGACCCAGCGACAGCGCCTTCGCCGTCGCCGCGATCGTGTCGGCGCGGCAGTCCGGATAGCCGGAAAAATCCGTCTCGCACATGCCCGCGACCAGCGTCTGGACGCCCCGCCGCCAGCCCAGCGCCGCCGCGGCGGTCAGGAACATGATGTTGCGCCCCGGAACGAAGGTCGTGGGCAGGCCGGATTCGCCGATCTCGATCCGCGTCTCGCGCGTCAGCGCGGTCTCCGAAATCGCGCCATAGCCCTTCAGGTCCACCGTCTCGTCGCGGCCCAGCCGCTTCGCCCACTCCGGAAACGTCTCGGCGATGCGCGCGCGCACGGCCTCGCGGGCTTTCAGCTCCGCGGCGTGGCGCTGGCCATAGTCGAAGCCGACCGTCTCCACGCGGTCATAGCGGTCCAGCGCCCAGGCCAGGCACGCCGTGGAGTCCTGGCCGCCGGAAAACAGCACCAGCGCGGCGGTCCCGCCGCCCTGCGCCCCGTTTTGCCCCGTTCTACTCATTGGTGCGTTATAGAGGTTCGCAAGGGAGATTTGGATGAGCGATTTCCGCCTGATCTACACCACCTGGCCGGACGCCGACGCGGCGGAAGCCGCCGCCAAGGAGGCGGTGTCGGACGGGCTCGCCGCCTGCGCCAATATCCTGCCCTCGGCGGTCTCCGTCTTCTGCTGGGAGGGTGAGCTGCAGCGCGATTCCGAAACCGTGATGCTGCTGAAGACCACCGCGGAGGCCGCGCCCCGCCTGATCGCCGCGCTCGGCGCCCGCCACCCCTACGACACCCCGGCGCTGGTGACGCTGGAGGTCGACGAGGCGCGATCCGCCCAGCCCTTCCTGGACTGGGTCGGCGAGTGCGTGCCGAAGGCCTGACATCGGGCCTTCCTGACCGCCTTCCGTGACAGATGCGTGAAGTTTTCAAGACCCCGGGTTCCCTTTAAGCACAAGGAAACCACGTCCCCCGCAATGCTTCGCGCCATGGGCGAAGGGGGCGATACCGGCATGAGCGAAACCGTGTTCTCCATCATGGAGCAGGCGCCGATCCTTCCGCCGGAGGCGCCCGGTGAAACCGCTTACGAGGTGTTTTCCGCCGACCCCGACCTTCTGGTCTGCGCCGTGGTCCAGGACGGCCGGCCCGCCGGTCTTTTGACCCGCGACCGCTTCTTCCTGCGCATGGCCGACCGCTATGGCCGCGCGCTCTATTCCCGGCGCCCGGTCACCTTCGTGATGCAGACCGATCCGCTGCTGGTGTCCGAGGACACCCCGATCGAGCAGCTGAGCGCCCATATCCTGTCCGCCCGCCCCGGCGCGCTGATGGACGGCTTCGTGGTCACGCGCGACGACCGCTATCTGGGCGTGGTCTCCACGCTCGGCCTGTTCTCCGCCACGGTGAAGGCCGTCGCCGACCGCTCCGCCCGGCTGGAGCGTCTGGCCGCCGATCTGTCGGAAGCCGAGCGTCAGGCCCGCGAGAGCGCCCGCGCCAAGAGCGAGTTCCTGGCCACGATGAGCCACGAGATCCGCACCCCGCTGAACGGCGTGCTCGGCCTGTCGGCGCTTCTGACGCGCAGTAATCTGGCGCCCGACCATGCGCGGCTGGCCCGCACCATCCACGAATCCGGGTCGATGCTGCTCTCGCTGCTCAACAACATCCTCGACATGTCGAAGATGGAGGCCGGCGGCCTCGCCCTGCGGCCGGAGGCGTTCGCGCTGGATACGCTCGCCGCCGAGATGCGCGATCTGTGGAGCGCACGGGCGCGCGAAAGCGGCGTCGCCTGGCGCGTCGACGCCACGCCGCCGGGCGCGGAAATCGAGGCCGACCTCAGCCGCATCCGCCAGGTCCTGATGAATCTGATCGGCAACGCGCTGAAATTCACCCCAGCCGGCGAGGTCACGGTGACTCTGTCGCTGGAGCCGTGCAGCCTGCCCGGCCGCGGCCGCCTGCGCGCGGAGGTCCGCGACACCGGCGTCGGCATTCCGGCCCGGGCGCTGGAGTCCATCTTCCAGCCCTTCCAGCAGGCCGACTCCACCTTCGTGCGCAAATTCGACGGCGCCGGCCTCGGCCTCGCCATCTGCCAGCGTCTGGTCTCGCTCATGGAGGGGGAGATCGGCGTGGACAGCCGCGAGGGCGCCGGATCGCTGTTCTGGGTGGAGATTCCGGTGATCCGCCGCGCCGCGGAGGCGCGGGACTCCGCCGCCGCCTGATCGCTTTCTCCGGAACCGCCCCGCGTCCGGGCCGGTTAAGGGGCCGATGACCGGAGGCCTGTCGCTCACCTACGTCCCGCTATGGGAGGCGGCGCTGCGCGCGATGCTCGCCATCGCGCTGGCGCTTTCGGTCGGTTTCGAGCGCTACGCCAAGAACAAGCCGCTGGACGTGCGCCCCTATATGCTGGTCTCGCTCGGCGCCTGTATCGCGACCATCGCCGTGATGGAGCTGGTCGCCACCTCCCAGCGCGCCCAGATCGTCAGCATCGACCCCGCCAAGATGTTCAACGGCATCGTCAGCGGCATCGGCTTTATCGGCGCCGGGGCGATGTTCCGGGGCGAGGGCCTGCTGCGCGGCGCGGCGACCGCGGCGTCGGTCTGGCTTATGGGCGCGCTCGGCATCGCCTGCGGCCTCGGCCTCTATGGCCTCGCGGTGATCGCGGCGGGCGGCGCGCTTCTGATCCTGCTGATCCTGGGGCCGTGCTCGGCCATGCTGCGGCATCACATTCCGCGCATGAAGGATTCGGTCACCTCCGAGCTGGAGCGGGACCGCGATCCGGACGACCGGCTATCCTGAAAGTGGGTGAAGTGACGCCTAGAGCTGGGACACCAGCGCGGCGATCGCCAGCACCAGAACCAGCGCGGCGACCGCGCTGATCCACAGCCACGGCCCCAGCGGCGCGCGCGGGCGCGTGGGGATGATCGGATCGGCCATCGGGCTGTGCGCCTCGTGGCGGGAATCGATTTCCTTGGCGCGGCCCGGATCGTGACGGTCGTCCTCGATGTCGGCGGGGTCGGCCGTCTGAGTCCGGTCGTCCCGGGGGGGAGGCGCATCGACCATTATCGTTCTCCGTTCCAGCGTTCCGGCGCGCAAACGTGCGGCTTGCTCTGGATCAACGAAACGTATGGCCGCCCGTTCCCGGATTTTGCCAGTATTCACGGGACTTTGTGCAGAAACGCCCCGATCGCCTCGCGCGCCGCCGGCTCGTCCAGCATCGGCGCGTGGCCGATTCCGGGCACCGTGGCGGTCCGCGCCCCCGCGGCCCCCATCGCATTCAATGTCTGCTCCGACAGCAGGTCGGAAATCCCGCCGCGCACCACCAGGGCCGGCGCGCTGGCGACCAGCACGCCGAACAGCGCCCACAGCGTCGCCTCCGCGCCCTTGTCCACCGGCCCGGCCATGCCGCTGATCGCCATGTCGTAATCCGGCTCCGGAACGCCGTCCGCGCCCTCGCGGAAGGTGCGCCGGGCGAATTTCATCCAGTCCTTGTCGCCGTATTCGGGGAAGGACGCTTCGTTCACCTCGCGCGAGCGCGCAGCCGCGCCCTTCCAGTTGGCGATCGTGACCCGCTTGCCGGCATAGGAGGCGATGCGCGCCAGGCCCGCCGCCTCGATGGCGGGGCCGACATCGTTCAGCACCGCGCCCGCGATCGCGCCGGGGCGCAGCCCCGCCATGCCCATCGCCACCAGACCGCCCATCGAGGTGCCGATAAAGATCGCCCGCGCGATCCCGCACTGGTCCAGCAGGCCGGCGACGTCCCCGACATAGACCGGGATGGCGTAGTGCGACGCGTCCGGGTCGCGCGCCGACAGGCCGCGCCCGCGCATGTCCGGCACGATCACCCGCCGCCCGGCCGCCGCGATCCAGGGCGCCAGATCCTCGAAATCGCGCGCATTGCGCGTCAGCCCGTGCAGGCAGACGACCGGACAGCGCGCCGGCCCTTCCGCGCCGCCATAATCGCGCGCCGACAGGGCCAGCCCGTCGGGCGATGTGAAGCTGCGCAAAACGAAACCGGGCTTCGCGCTCATCCGGCGGCCTCCTTTACCGAAATCTCCGGATCGGCCAGCCGCTCCGCATCCACCTTCGTCCCGGCCAGCAGCATCATCCGCCCGCCCATGAAAGCGTCCGGCGCGTTCACCGCCTCCACCGCGCGCACCCCGCCGCCCTTCAGATGGAAGATGGCGAACTTGCCGCTGGACGGATCGCCGCGCGTGACGATCTCGTCGGCCTCGAAGGGCAGGCCCGCGATCTGCAGCTTCAGGTCGAACTGGTCGGACCAGAACCATGGCGCCTCGGCCTTCGGCGCGGGCCGGCCGGTAATGGCGGAGGCCGCCTGGCGCGCCTGCTCCAGCGCATTGGGCACGCTCTCCAGCCGGAACATCCGGTTCTCGTACAGCGGCATCGGGCGCAGCGTCATGTCGCCGACCGCGAACACGGACGGGTCGGCCGTGCGCGCCTGCAGGTCCACGACCACCCCGCCTTCGCAGGCCAGGCCGCAATCGGCGGCCATGGCGTCCTCGGCCTGCGCGCCGACGCCGACCAGCACCGCGTCGCAGTCGATCCGCGTCCCGTCCTCCAGCCGCACCGCGCGCACATGGCCGTCCTCGCCGGCCTCCATCTCCGCGACGCTCGCCCCGGTCAGGATCTGGACGCCCTGCTTGCGGTGGAAATCCTCGAAAAACGCCGCCAGCTCCGGCGAGGCCGTGCGGGCCAGCACGCGCGGCTCGCGCTCGACGATCACCGCCTCGGCGCCCAGCGCGATGGCCGAGGCCGCGGCCTCCAGCCCGATATAGCCGCCGCCGACGATCACCAGTTTCCGCCCCGGGCCGAGCGCGCCCTGCAGGCCCAGCGCGTCCTTCAGCGAGCGCAATTCGTGCACGCCCGGCATGCCGGTCAGCGCCGGCAAAGCGCGGTTGCGCGATCCGGTCGCCAGGATCAGCGCGTCATAGGCCAGCGACTCCCCGCCCGGCAGCAGCACCCGCCGCGCCGCCCGGTCGATCCCCTCGGCGCGCACCCCGGTGCGCAAATCGATCTCGTGCTTCTCGTAGAACGCGTCCGGCTTCAGCAGCAGCGATTCAAAGCCCGCATCGCCTTTCAGGAACGCCTTGCTCAGCGGCGGGCGCTGATACGGCGCGGCCTCTTCGGCCCCGATCAGGGTCACCGGACCGGTGTGTTTGAACTGGCGCAGCAGCGCCGCCGCGGTCCCCCCGGCGTGCCCGGCGCCGACGATCGCGACGCGCGCGTTTTCGGGCAATGCGGTGTCCTGGCTCATGGCGCGGTGGTTAACAAAGCCGGTCCCCGGCGCACAGGGGCCGCGGGCGCGGAACAAAGCCAGCCGTATTGCGCTAAGGCGCGGTCGGCGTTCGAGTCGGGCGCCGTATTTACGCCGTCTTCCTGGGTCATCATCCCGGGACTGGTATCAAAGCCCGGCCGCCGCGCCCAGCGCACAGGCCGCAAACCGGACCGCCGCAGCTCAAAGCCGCCGCTTCGCCACTGAAAAAATATTTCATGACGCTCTCGCAATTTCTGCTGCGCTGCACAATATTGGGGCGCGTGTCGCGGCAGACCGGCAACCCCCGCGGACACTATGGATAAGGACGATCAGCACGTGACGGGGCGGCGAGCATTTCGCAGCGCCTTCGCAGGCGCAATATTGGCGGCGGCGGTGCTGCTCGCCCCCGCCCTCCTTTTGACCACTGGCAGCCGCCTGGAAGGCGCCGGCGTCGACGATCTGGACGCCCCCCTGTTCAGTCACGAGGCCCTGGTGGAGCACGCCCGCTCCCTGGCCCAGCGCGATCACGAACCGCCGCCGCCGATGGCCGATCCGAAGCTGCGGATGAATTACGACCAGTATCGCAGCATCGCGTTCGACCGCGCCCAGGCGATCTGGAAAGACACCGGCGCCCCGTTCCAGCTGGAGCTGTTCCACCCCGGCTTCATCTTCAACGTCCCCGTGGAGATCGCCCTGGTCGAGGACGGCGTCGCCACCCCGCTGCAATTCTCGCCGGACCAGTTCACCTATGGCGGCACCGCCGTGCCGCCGGAAAACGACGGTCTGGGCTTTTCCGGCTTCCGCGCGCACGCCCCGATCAACGATCCCAAGCGCTGGGACGAATTCGCGGTGTTCCAGGGCGCGACCTATTTCCGCGGCGTCGGGCGCGGCCAGTCCTACGGGCTCAGCGCCCGGGGCCTCGCCATCGCCACCGGCGCCCCGCGTGGGGAGGAATTCCCCTATTTCCGCAAATTCTGGATCGAGAAGCCTGAGCCCGGCGCCATGTCGATGGTCGTCCATGCGCTGATGGACAGCCCCTCGGTCACCGGCGCCTATCGCTTCGTCATCACGCCCGGCGAATCCACGGTGATGGACGTCGACATGACGCTGTTCCCGCGGAACGAGCTGGATTCGGTCGGCGTCGCGCCGCTGACCTCGATGTTCCTGTTCGACCAGACCAATCGCTGGGGCTTCGACGATTTCCGCAACGCCGTGCACGATTCCGACGGCCTGCAGATCCTGAACGGCGGCGGGGAGCAGATCTGGCGCCCACTCGCCAATCCGCGCCGGCTCCAGCTGTCGGCCTTTGTCGACGACAATCCGCGCGGCTTCGGCCTGATGCAGCGCAAGCGGAATTCGGAAGACTATAACGACTTCACCGCCCGCTATGAGGACCGCCCCTCGCTCTGGGTCGAGCCGGTGGGCGACTGGGGCCGCGGCTCCGTCGTGCTGGTGGAGATCCCGACCGAGCGCGAGACCAACGACAATATCGTCGCCTTCTGGCGCCCGCGCGAAGCCATCCCGGCCGGCGGCTCCTATCAGGCGTCCTATCGCCTGTACTGGGGCGCCGACGCGCCGATCGGCTCCACGCTGATGCATGTCGACCATACCCGCACCGGCGCCAGCGCCGCGGGCAAGCGCTTCTTCGTGGTCGATTTCGATCCCGGCATGTCGACCGCAAAGATCGAGGACCTGTCCATCATGTCCTCGGCCTCGCGCGGCCGGATCACCGAACCGCACGTCTCCCGCGACCCGCGCACCGGCCTGCTGCGCACGACGTTCGAGCTGGACCCGGAAGGCAATGATCTGGTGGAGCTGCGCCTGCGCCTGGAGGCGGACGGCGAACCCGCAAGCGAGACATGGCTCTATCGGTGGACGCCGGGCTAGCTTCGGCGCACGCAACGGACGGCCGGCAGGAGTCCGCGCCGTCGACCCCGCCCGAATCGCCGCTCTCCATGCCGGTTCAGGATTTGCGCGCGCGTGTGCGCCGCCGGGCCCGGCGTCTGCAGCCCGGCGCATGGCTCGCCCGCCTCACCGTGTTCGGCGGCGCGCTGGCGGCCACCGTCGCCGGGGTGCGCGAAATGCTGCGCGCGGTGGAGCCGGGCGGCCTCACCGGTCTTGAGATCGCGTTCCTCGCCGCCTTCGCCGCGGCCTTCGGCTGGATCGCCCAGTCGGCCTTCTCCGCCCTCGCCGGCCTGTTCTATTTCAAGGGTCGCAAGGCCCCGCCCGCCGGCGGGCGCACCGCCATCGTCATGCCGATCTATAACGAGGACGCGGCGCGAACGACCGCCGCCCTGCGCGCGATGGCGGAGGAACTGGCCCGCAGCGGCCGGGCCGAGGGCTTCGAATTCTTCATCCTGTCGGACTCCACCGACCCCGACGTCTGGGTGCGCGAGACGGTCGCCGCCGCGCGCCTGCGCGCCGCTGTCGCCCCGATCCCGGTCTGGTACCGTCGCCGGGCGGAAAATTCCGGCAAGAAGGCCGGCAATGTGAAGGAGTTCGTGACCCGCTGGGGCGGCCGCTACGACTTCATGATCGTGCTGGACGCCGACAGCCTGATGTCGGCCGAAGCGATGCTGGCCCTGCGCGACCGCATCGCCGCCGATCCCGATCTGGCGCTGCTGCAGACCGTGCCCATCGTCGCCGGCCGGCGCAGCCTGTTCGCCCGGCTCCAGCAATTCGCCGGCCGCGTGCACGGCCCGGTGGCCGCGCGCGGCGTCGCGGCCTGGTCGGGCGACGACGGCAATTTCTGGGGCCATAACGCCATCATCCGCGTCGCCGCCTTCGCCGAATCCTGCGGCCTGCCCGTCCTGCCCGGCCGCAAGCCGTTCGGCGGGCCGATCATGAGCCACGATTTCGTGGAGGCCGCTTTGCTGCGCCGCCGCGGCTGGAAAGTCCGCATGGCGCCGGAGATCGAGGGATCGTGGGAGGAAAGCCCGCCCTCGCTGCTGGAGGCCGCGGCGCGCGACCGCCGCTGGGCCCAGGGCAATCTCCAGCACGCCGGCGTTATCGGCGCCAAGGGCCTCAGCCCGATCAGCCGCATCCATATGGCGATCGGCATCATGTCCTATTGCGCCTCGCCGCTCTGGCTCCTGCTTCTGGTCGTCGGCGTGATCCTGTCCGCCCAGGCGCGTCTGGCCGAACCGGTCTATTTTCAGGAGGCGTTCGGCCTGTTCCCGAACTGGCCGCGCTTCGACGCAGAGCGGATGCTGCGCCTGTTCGGCGTCTCCATGGCGGTGCTGCTGACCCCGAAACTGATCGGCCTGGTGCGCGGCCTGTTCGACGCGCGCCTGCGCCGCGGCGCAGGCGGGCCGCAGGGCCTGGTCACCTCCTGGTTCGTGGAGATCCTGCTGTCGGCGCTCTACGCCCCGGTCATGCTGCTGATCCAGTGCCAGCAATTGTTCGAAATCCTCACGGGCCGCGACTCGGGCTGGAGCGCCCAGCAGCGCGAAGAAACCGGCATCCCCTGGTCCCTCGCCATGCGCCGCCACGCCGGCCATATGGCGACCGGCGCGCTCGCCGGGATCGGCGCGCTGGTGATCTCCCCGGCCATCTTCCTGTGGCTGTCGCCGACCCTGATCGGCATGGTCATCGCCGCGCCGCTGTCCCGCCTGTCGGCCAGCCGCCCGGCGGGCGTGGCGCTGCAGCGCGACGGCCTGCTGCTGATCCCCGAGGAGACCTCCGTGCCGCCGCTGTTCACCCGGCGCGACGAATTGCTGCCCGGCGCGCCGGCCGAAAGCGACGGCCTGCACGCCGCCGCGGCCGACGAGCGCACGCGCGAAATCTATCTGAACTGGTTCACGCCGCGCCCGGCCCCGCCGCGCGGCCAGGCTGATCTGGACGTGCTCTCGGCGCGTAAGAAGATTGAGGAAGCCTCGACGCTGGACGAGGCGCTGTCCTGGCTGAGCCCCGGCGACCGCCGCGCCGCCCTCGGCGACGCCGGCCTGATCGAGGCCCTTTCCCGCCTGCCGGCGGAATAAGTGCCCCGCCTGCAGGCGAAAGTGCGGCCTGTAACCGTTCGCCTCCGCCGGGCGAAATATCGGCGGTCATGCGTTATGCTGGATGCAAACGCGACAACGCGAAGGGAGAGCGCCCCATGATCACCCGCAAATCCGCCCCGTGGCAGCTGCCGATCGAGGCGGCGACGCCGGAGCATCTGTTCTTCAACCGGCGCAAGATCATCAAGGCCGCAGGCGTGCTCGGCGTCGGCGCGCTCGCCGGCTGCAATCCCTCGTCGGGCGAGGCCCAGACCGCCTCCGGCGGCGCCTATCCCGCGCCCGAGGCCGATCTCGACTTTTCCGAGAGCGCCTACACGGTGAACGACGACCTGACGTCCTATGACGCGGTCACCGGCTATAACAATTTCTACGAATTCGGCACGGGCAAGGACGATCCGGCCCGCTATGCCGACGAGATGACCGTCACCGACTGGAAGGTCACCGTCGACGGCCGCGCGAACAATACCGGCGAGTTCGCCCTGACCGATCTGGTCGATTACGGCGCGCTGGAGGAACGGGTCTACCGCCTGCGCTGCGTCGAGGCCTGGTCCATGGTCGTGCCCTGGGTCGGCGTTCCGCTGTCCGATGTCATCGCGAAGCTGGAGCCGACGGACGAGGCGAAATACGTCAAGTTCGAGACCTATCTGAACCCCGAGGAAATGCGCGGCGTGCGCCGCAACGTTCTGGACTGGCCCTATGTCGAGGGCCTGCGCATGGACGAGGCGATGAACGAGCTCGCCTTCGTGGCGGTCGGCGTCTACGGCAAGGCGCTGCCGAAACAGAACGGCGCGCCGGTGCGCATCGTGGTGCCGTGGAAATACGGCTTCAAATCCGCCAAATCGATCGCGCGGATCAGCTTCATCTCCGACCAGCCGCGCACCGCCTGGCAGAAGGCCCAGGCCAATGAATACGGCTTCTATTCCAACGTGAACCCGACCGTCAGCCACCCCCGCTGGTCCCAGGCCAGCGAGCGGATCATCGGCGCCGGCCCGTTCGCCCGGCGCGATACCGAGATGTTCAACGGCTATGAAGACCAGGTCGCCCATCTCTATGAGGGCATGGACCTGAGCGAGAATTTCTGAGCCGGGCGTGGCTGTCCGCAATCAGGCGCTGAACCGGTTCGGCCGCAAATGGCTGAAGCCGATCGCGCTCGTCCTGCTGATCCTGCCGGCGGTGTGGATCACCGCACAATGGGTGCTGTGGCTGACCGGCAATCCCAGCACGCTGGGCTTCAATCCGGTCCAGACCACCCACCATTTCCTGGGCGAGACCGCGATCCGTATCCTGCTGGTCACGCTCGCCATCCGCCCGGTGAAGGAGATCACCGGCTACGCCCCGCTAATGCTGCTGCGGCGGCGCGTCGGGCTCGCGGCCTTCTTCTACGCGCTGGCGCATCTGCTGGCCTATTTCGGGGCGGACCTGTTCTTCTCTTTGCCCGCGCTCTGGGCCGACGTGCTGGACCGCACCTACATCACCTTCGGCATGGCGGCGCTGGTCCTGCTGATCCCGCTCGCGGTCACCTCGACCAACGGCATGATCAAGCGGCTGGGCGCGATGCGCTGGCGCCGCCTGCACCAGCTCGTCTACCTGATCGCCGTCATCGCGGTGATCCACCATTTCTTCGCGGAAAAGGGCGCACAGCTCGGCCCCTGGGTGCACGGCGCGATCCTGGCCGTGCTGCTGGGCTATCGCTTCGTGCAGTTTCTGATGAAGAAGCGCCGGCGGCGCGCGGCGGCCGCGCGGCCGGCCCCGGCGGACACCGGGCCGGCCTGACAGCGACATAATACTCGGGTTTACATGCCCGGCGGCGGCGGGCCGTTGGTGAACAGGTTCGCGAACTCTTCCATCGACAGCGATCCGTTCCCGTCCGCGTCGAATTCGGCGAACACTTCCTGCGTCACGCTGGCGTTCGCCTCGTTGATCTCCTCGAAAGACAGCACGCCGTCGCTGTTGGCGTCGACAAAGCCGAACACCGCTTCGGGCGTCGTGTCCTGCGCTGCGGCGGCGCCGGCCGCCAGGGCCCCCAACGCCGCCCCGATTATCATCGTTCTTTTCATGGCCGCTTCTCCCTGTGGCGGGACATCCGCCCGCCCGCCGATATTAGGTCCTGACCCGGCCGCCCCCAAGAGGGCGCGGAGGCGCGGGTCCCGAACTGGAAACGCCCCGGCCGGCTGGCCGGGGCGCTCCCGTTTCGCGGATCCGGATCGAGGATTACTCGACCGAACCTTCAACGCCGGCCGCGCCGGTCGCGCCGCCATGAATGTCGCCATTCAGCGGGGCGACGTCGTCGGTGGCGTCGAATTCGCCGTCCAGGCCGGTGTCGGCGTCCATGTCGACGCCGGCTTCGGTCTCGAAATTGCCCTCGGAATCAACCGCAGGCTCCGGGCGCGGCGTCGTCTCGTTCAGGAGATCGGCGTCGCCTTGGCCGCGCATGGAGGAATCCATTTCGGTTTCCCAGTACGCGTATTCGTCCGCGTCCAGCATGCCGTCGGCATTGGCGTCATATTCGGCGAACGATTCCTCGGTGATGCTCGGGTCGAATTCCTGAGCCTCATAGAGGGAGATGTCGCCGCTGGCGTCGCTGTCCAGATCGGTCATCACATGCACGCTGTTGCTGGTGTCGACGGCGGGCGCCGCATCCAGATCGGTCGTGATGGTGGATTCCGCCACGGCGCCCTCTTTCGGCGCGCCGGCGTGAATCGAGGTTTCGGACGTGGCGTCGCCAGCGTAGGCGATCCCGGCGCTCAGCAGCGCCGCCGTTGCGGTCGTGACTAGGAGTTTCATCGTGCTTGCCCTTGTGTTTGGTTCGCGAGATCGCGAACGGGGTCGTGTCCGCGATTGTGCGAACGCCCCGACAAACGCGGGCCGAAAACCCCTGTTCCGGGTCGCATCATGGCGATTCAGTGGCGCCGTTGCCCTGGGTTAAGCTTTTGATCCGGAACAAATTTCACCGTGCCGGAGGACGACCTTCATGACGCTCGCCGTTCTGTACCGCTGGACCCTGAAACCCGGGAAGGAAGACCAGTTTCGGGAGGGCTGGACGCGCGGCACGCGCGCCATCCACGACCGCTGCGGCTCGTTCGGCGCGCGCCTGCACCGCGCCGCGGACGGCACTTATGTGTCCTATGCGCTGTGGCCGGACGACGCGACGCGCAAGGCCTGCATGGCGGACAATGATTTCAGCGGAGAAGGCTTCGACCAGATGCGCGACGCCAGCGCCGAGTATCACGGCGAGGAAACGATGGAGATTCTGGACGACCTCGTCGCCGGCCCCTGAGCGCCCGTAAGGACCCGCCGGCGCGTTAGGCCTGTTCTTCGGCCAGCGCCAAGTCCGGCTCGCTGCCCTGCCGGCGGTATTTGCGCAGATAGGTCGGCGCGATCGTCTCCAGCGTCTCGGGATGCGCGACGCCCAGCGCCGCAAGGCCCGAAGCCTCGCCCGGCGCGGCGATATTGTCTGTGCGCAGCAGCGTCACCTGATCGGCGGTGACCGGCGGCGTCACGAAAGGCAGCCGCCCCAGCGCGCCCCCGACCTTGCCCATGAAACTCGACACCGGCCAGGGCAGCGGGATCAGGAAGCGCCGCTTGCCGGTCTCTTCCAGCATGAATTCCAGGATTTCGCGGAAGCTGTAGACGCTGGGCCCCGCCAGAACGAAGGTCTGGCCCGCCGCGCCTGGAGTCTCCAGCGCGCCGGCGATCGCCCGCGCCACGTCCCCGGCATAGACCGGCTGCAGCTTCGTCTTGCCGCCGCCGATCAGCGGCAGCGCCGGAGAGAAGCGCGCCATGGTCGCGAACTTGTTCAGGAAGTCGTCCTCCGGCCCGAACACGACCGAGGGGCGCAGGATCGTCGCGGCGGGAAACGCCTCGCGCACCGCGTCCTCGCCGGCCGCCTTGGCGCGGGCATAGGCCGAATCCGACTCCGCGTCCGCGCCGTTGGCGGAGACATGGACCATATGCGTCGCGCCCGCCGCGGCGGCGGCCTCGGCCACCGTTCCGGCGCCGCGCGCCATCGTCGCGGCGAAGGACTGGCGGCCTTCCTCGAACAGCACGCCGACCAGATTGACCACGCCCGTCGCGCCCTCGACCGCGCGCTCGATCGAGGCGCGGTTGCGGATATTGGCCTGTACGATCTGGATCTGGCCGATCTCGCCGGCCACTTTCAGGTCCACCGCCAGATGCGGCCGCCGCACGGCCACGCGCACCCGGTAGCCCCGGCGGCACAGCTCGCGCGTCAGATAGCGCCCCAGAAAGCCGGAGCCGCCGAAAATCGTGATCAGTTCATTGCGCATGGGCGTTTTCTATCACCTTCCGGGCCGCTGTCACGCGGCCTCTTGGCCGCTCCCGTCCCCGTCCGGCTCTCGGTCCTTTTCTCCGTTCTGCGGCTCGCTTTCGGTCTCCGAGCGCGGCGGGCCGAAGGTCAGCACGACAGAGCCCGGCGCGCCCTTGGGCGGGGCGTTGGAGCCCAGGAAGACCAGCACCCCGTCGGCCCGCTGCTCCAGCACGAAATCGCTGCCCTCCCGGTCGCGCTTCAGATCCTCCAGCGTATAGGACTCCGACAGCTTGGTGGCGCGGAAGCGCCAGCCCGCCCACCAGTCCTGCGACAGGGATTCGAAGCCGCGCCCGGGCCGGATCATGGTCCGCCCGCGCGCGGTGAAGGCGATGGAGCGCGCCTCGTTCTCGTCCTCGAAGCCGGACAGCTGCCACACCCGGTGGCGGCCCAACTCCGGCGCGAATTGGACGCAGACCAGCGCGTTATAGGCGTCGTTCGCCGTGGCGGCGACCAGATAGCCCAGATTGGCGTGGTCCAGCCGGTGATCGGCCTGTTCCGACAGCACCTCGCCGATGAAGGACGGGATGCCCGCGTCGCGCGCCTTTTTCAGCCGGCGATAGGACACGTCCGCCACCATGACCGGCGCGCCCAGATCGGCGATCGCCTTGGCCAGCCCGACGCTCCAGGCGTTGGACCCGACCACGATCACCCCCTCGGCGGTGGACCGCGACAGGCCCAGCCTGCGCGCCAGCGGGCTGATCGTGAATCCGTGCGCGATGACCGTCGCGAACACCATCAGGAAGGCCAGCGGCACCAGCAGCGCGCCCTCCGGCCGGCCCAGCGTCTCCAACTCCGTTGCGAAAAAGCCGGCCACCGCCACCGCCACGATTCCGCGCGGGGCGATCCAGGCGACCAGCAGCCGCTCCTTCCAGGACAGGCGGGACCGGATCGTGGAGACCAGCACCGTCACGGGCCGCACCACGAACAGCATCGCGACGACGAAGGCCAGCATGCCGAGGTCGACCGACCCGATGATCTCCGGCGTGATCGAGGCGGTCAGCACCACGAACACGCCGGACACCAGGATCACGGCGATGGATTCCTTGAACCGCCGCATCTCCTCGATCGAGGCCAGGCGCGAATTGGCCACCGTCATGCCGAACACCGTGACGGCCAGCAGCCCGGTCTCGTGCGCCACCAGATCGGCCAGCACGAACACGCCCAGCACCGCGGCCAGCACGATGGGCGCCTTCAGGAATTCCGGCACATGGCCGTGGCGGAACGCCCAGCCCAGGCTGAACCCCGCCGCCAGGCCCAGAATCGCGCCGACCGTCGCGCCGAACCCGATCCAGCCCGCCGCGTCCAGCCAGGCCCCGCCCTCGCTGGTGATGCGGATCACCTCATAGACCAGCACCGCCAGCAAGGCGCCGATCGGGTCGTTGATGATGCCTTCCCAGCGCAGCACCGCCCCGGTCCGCCCGGAAAGCTTCGCCTGGCGCAGCAGCGGCACGATCACGGTCGGCCCGGTCACCACCATCAGCCCGCCGAACATCCAGGCGATGTCCCAGGGCAGGCCCGCCAGATAGCGCCCGGCCAGCGCGCCCAGAACCATGGCGATCGGCGCGCCCGGAATGATCAGGCGGCGCACGGTCTGGCCCGCGCCGCGCAGCTCGGTGAAATTCAGGTTCAGCCCGCCCTCGAACAGGATCACCCCGACGGCGATGGCGATGGTCGGGCGCAGCAATTCGCCGAAATCAGCCTGCGGGTCGATCACCGGCGCGCCCAGCGCCAGCGCCGACAGCGGCCCCAGGATCAGGCCCGCCAGGCTCATCATCACGATGGCCGGCCATTGCATGCGCCAGGCCAGCCATTGCGAGGCGATGCCGACCCCGGCGATCAGGGCGATTTTCGCCGGTAAGAGACCGACGGCGGCGGATTCGATCATGAAGGGATTATCTAGCGTCCAGCGGGGCGTCTGCCCATGCGAATCGGGCCTAACCGTGCACGGCGCGCATTGTTCCGGCTACGCCGCGCCGTGCAGATATGGCGGCGGCGACTGGCCACGCCGCGAAGAGCCGGATGCGCGGGGCGCGGCGTCCTAGACGCTGCGCTCCACCATCTTCTTCTTGATGTTGGCGATCGCCTTGGCCGGGTTCAGATCCTTCGGACAGACCTGGGCGCAATTCATGATCGTGTGGCAGCGGTACAGCCGGAACGGATCGTGCAGCGCGTCCAGACGCTCGCCCGTCGCCTCGTCCCGCGAATCCTCGATCCAGCGATTGGCCGCCAGCAGCGCCGCCGGCCCCATGAACCGCTCCCCGTTCCACCAGTATGACGGGCAGGACGTGGAGCAGCAGGCGCACAGAATGCACTCATACATCCCGTCCAGCTTCTCCCGGTCCTCCGGGCTCTGCTTCCACTCTTTCTGCGGCTCGGGCGTGGTGGTGTGCAGCCACGGCTCGATCTGGGCGTACTGCGCGTAGAAATTCGACAGGTCGCTGACCAGATCCTTGATCACCGGCTGGTGCGGCAGCGGGCTGATCTGGATCGTGTCGCCGTACTCGTCCCAGCCCGTGGTGCAGGCCAGCGTGTTGCGCCCGTTGATATTGAAGGCGCAGGACCCGCACACCCCCTCGCGGCAGGACCGGCGGAAGGCCAGCGTGGAGTCCACCTCGTCCTTGATGTGAATCATCGCGTCCAGAACCATCGGGCGGATCTCGTCCATGCCGATGACATATTCGTCCCAGCGCGGATTCTCGCCGGTGTCGGGGTCATAGCGATAGACGCGGAACGTCTTGGTCGATTTCGCGCCCTCAGGCACGGCCTCGACGCGGTTTCCCTTGCCGACCTTCGAATTCTTCGGAAGCGTGAGCTGGACCATCTCAATCCCTTGACGATTCCGGGGCGATTCCCCGGCGATTCCCGTGCCTGCCGCGCCGCACAATCGCAAGCGGACGGCCCCTGCGCTAGTCCCTCAGCCGCCGTGCGGCGTATCGGCGCGTTCGGGCGGCCGGGGCGGGGGCGAAGGCGCCACGCGCGGCGGCGGCTTTCCGTGCGGGCGCTCATGCGCCGGCATGGCCTTCTCTTCCCGCACCATGGAGATCGCGAGCCCGACCGACATCGCCACCATGACGACGGTGAAGGGCAGCGCGGCGGAGATCGCCGCGGCCTGCAGCGCGGAGAGCCCGCCCGCGGCCAGCAGCACCGCCGCGACCGCCCCCTCGCTGACGCCCCAGATCACGCGGTGCGCCACCGGCGGGTTCAGATCGCCGACGCTCAGGATCGTGTTGGTCACCAGCGTGCCGGAGTCGGAGGACGTGACGAAGAACAGCACCACCAGAACCGCCGCCAGCCCCGCCACGATGGTGCCCATCAGGCCGGGCGACAGCGCCTCCAGCAGCGCATAGAGCGACAGCGACACGTCGGTGTTCACCGTGCCGACGATGTCGGTCGGATCGCCGCTGGTGATCTGGTCCAGCGCCGC
The DNA here is from genome assembly GCA_913055605.1 of uncultured Euryhalocaulis sp. Lineage (GTDB taxonomy): Bacteria > Pseudomonadota > Alphaproteobacteria > Caulobacterales > Maricaulaceae > Euryhalocaulis. The sequence continues at coordinate 20,850 of CAJXKJ010000036.1, forward strand.
CCCGCCCATGACCGTCATCCACAGGAAGGTCACCAGCGTCGGCACGATGGTCACGCCCAGGATCATCTCCCGCACCGTGCGGCCGCGCGAGATGCGCGCCACGAACATGCCGACAAAGGGCGACCAGCTGATCCACCAGCCCCAATAGAAGGTCGTCCAGCTCGCCTGCCAGCCGGTGCGCTGATAGGCGTCGGTCCAGAAGCTGAGAAAGATCAGGTTCTGCAGATAGTCGCCGGTGTTCTGGATGAACTCGGAGATCAGCGAGGCCGTCGGCCCCACGCTCGCCACGAAGGCCAGCAGCGCCGCGGCCAGCCAGACATTCAGCTGGCTGATGAATTTGATGCCTTTTTCGAGGCCCGTCGCGACGGAGATCACCGCCGCCGTGGTGATCAGCGCGATCAGGATCAGCTGCACGCCCAGCGAAATCTCGACGCCCATCAGATGGTTCAGCCCGGCGTTCACCTGCTGCACGCCAAGGCCGAGGGATGTCGCAACCCCCACGGTCGTGGCGAACACCGCCAGGATGTCGGCGACATGGCCGATCGGCCCATAGATGCGGTCGCCGATCAGCGGGTACAGCGCCGATCGTACGGTCAGCGGCAGGCCCTTGCGGAAGCTGAAATAGCCCAGCCCCGCGGCCATCACGCCATAGATCGCCCAGGGGTGCAGGCCCCAGTGAAAGAATGTCAGGCGCATCGCCGTGCGCTCGGCCGAAACCTGATCGCCCGGAATCTGGAACGGGTTGTCCTGGAAGTGGAAGACCGGCTCCGCCACGCCATAGAAGACGAGGCCGATCCCCATCCCGGCGGCGAACAGCATCGCGAACCAGGACATCAGGCCGAATTCCGGCCGCTCGTCGTCGCGGCCAAGACGAATCCGCCCGACCCGGCTGATCGCCAGCCAGAAGGCGAACACCACCGTCGCGGCGACCAGGATGATGTACCACCACCCCAACGCGCCCAGGATGGAGTTGGAGATCAGCTGGAACACCGATCCCGCGGCGGGGCTGGGGACCAGCTTGGCCGCCTCCACCGCGCCATAGACGACCAGCAACAGCACGACGGCCTTGGAGGCCATCGCGACTGTCGGGTTCAGGCCTTTCAGCCAGCCGCGCTCTGCGCGCATCAGGCAGGCTTCTTGAAGTGGAGAATCCCCCAGTTCAGCCAGCCGCGTTCGGCGCCGTCGACCCAATGGCCCAGGCCCGCGACCATGCGGTCCATATAGTCGTCGGACAGGCGGCCCCGCAGCTGCTCGCGCCGCTGCTCCAGCTGCTGGCGCACGCTGGCATAGTGCAGGCCCAGCATCTCGGGCAGCGGATCGACCCCGACCTCATGCAGGCCGGCCTTGGTCGCCGCGGCGCGATAAAAGGCGACAGAACCCATGGACGGCAGATGGATGCGGTCCAGCACGGGCTGCAGCTTGTCCTCCGGCGCGTCGTCGGCCTGCATCGGGTCGGTGAAGATCAGCTCCCCGCCCGGCTTCAGCACGCGCGCGGCCTCTTCGATGATCTTGGCGCGGTCCGCGCCGTGCAGGAACGCGTCCTGCGACCACACGACGTCGACGCTGGCGTCCGCCGCCGGCAGATCGTCGAAACTGCCGTGCAGCACCGACACCTTGCCGGCCAGGCCCTGATCCTCGTTCTTGGTGCGGTTCAGGGCGTTCTGCGTCTCGGAGATATTGACGCAGATAACGTTCGCGCCGGTCTCACGCGCCAGATAGCGCGCCGCGCCGCCATAGCCCGCGCCCGCGTCCAGCACGGTGCTGTCGGGGCCAAGGCCCCGCAGCTTGCGCGCCATCGCCGCGACGGTGCGCACGCTGGCCTCGCGGATCGCCGGAACGCCAACGCCGTCATACAGGCCGACATGGATGTCCTCGCCGCCCCAGATCTCGAAATAGAACCGGTCGGCGTCGTCGCTGTCGTAATAGTCCTCGGCGACGCGGACATCGTCTGCGCGGTCGGGAAGGCTCATTCGTCGCTCCCTTCCGGCTCGTCCTTGTAGGCGACCTGGACGAAGAAGTCCGGCTCGCTGTCGTCGGTCTGTTCCTGGAAGTCGCCGAAGGACCGGATGGTGCGGAAGCCCGCCTCGTTCAGCAGCTTGCGCACATAGGTCTTGCGCAGCGGGAACATGTTCAGGTGATACTCGGCGCCGTCCGGGAAGGTGTATTTGAACCGCGCCAGGCTGTCGTCGACATGCTCCGGCTCGGCGGAGACGTTCTCGCCGGTGTAGTAATATTTGTGCTTGGTGCGGAAGCCCTCGTCCATGATCACGTCGTAATTGCGGTGATCCAGGATCAGGATGCCGTCATGCTTCAGCGCGGCGTAGAACTCGGCCAGCGCGCGGCGGCGGTCCATCTCGTCGAAAATATGGGTGAAGCTGTTCCCCAGACAGATGATCGCGTCGTACTTGCCCTGGATGTCCTTGTTCAGCCAGCGCCAGTCCGCCTGAACGGTCTTCAGCATGTGGCCGCGCTTCTTGGCGTTCTCGAACGCCTTGGCCAGCATCTCGGCGGAGCCGTCGGCGCTGGTCACGTCGAACCCGGCCTCCAGCAGGCGCACGGAGTGGAAGCCCGTGCCGGCGGCCACGTCCAGAACCGTCTTCTTCCCGCGCGCACGCAGGATATCGATAAAGAAATCGCCTTCGCTCTCGGCGCGGCCTTCCCAGTCGATCAGGGAATCCCACTTCTCGACGAAGCCTTGGATATATTCTGCGGTGTAATTGTCGGTCTCGCGGCGGGCGATGGGATCTTCGCCAAAATCCTGCTCGCCACGCGTCAGCGTGTCTGATGTCATCTGGGCGTTCCTCTTTTCTGCGCCGAAAGGACGGCGGGGAATACGCGGCGCGCGCAACGCACACACCTGCGAACGCAAGTCCGCACACAGCGCTTGTGCGCCGTAACGCCCCGCCTGGAGCGCGCGCGGCCCGCGTCTTTGAACAGGCCGCTAAATCCGGATTGCGGGGTTTAGATAGTCCCGAATGATGACCGATGTAACCCCGAAGCCCGAATTAGGCGCCGCAGGCGCAGCAATTCGGCGTCATGAAAGGGATCGCGGCTCACGCGATCGGTTCGCCGCAATCGGTGGTTCCGCCGACAACGCCGGTGCCGGGGAAGAAGAAATAGAATTCTCCGTCCTGCCGCGCCGCGTTCCAGCACGCCGTCACGCCGGACGCGTCGTAGAAATAACAGATCTGGTTTTGCTGAACCCACCAGACGCCGACGCGCGGCGATCCGCTGCGCAACAGGTCGAACAGCGCCCCGTCCGCCCCGGTCCGCTCGGCCCAGGGCGACCCGTCCGGATAGCAGCCCTCATAGGACCGGTCTTCAAATGCGGCGCGCAATTCCTCGCCGGTCATCAGCGCATCGTCGGGCGGGGGCGGCGGAACGACCTCGAACGGGCTTTCGGCGGGCGCATTATCCGCGCCCGGCGGCGTCACATCCGGTTCGAAATCCTGGGCGTAAGCGAACGTGGCGGTGAGCAGAACGGCGAACGCGACTGCGCCCGCCGCCCGCATCAATAGACCCGCTTCTTCGGTTCGATATACGCGACCTCGTTGGTCATCGTGTAGTCGTGGACGGGGCGGTAGCTCAGCGTCACCTCCCCGGCGTCGGACACATGCGCCAGCGTGTGCTTCATCCAGTTGGCGTCGTCGCGCTCCGAATAGTCCTCGCGCGCATGGGCGCCGCGGCTTTCCTTGCGCGCCACCGCGCTGGTCGCGGTCGCCGCGGCGTTGACCATCAAATTCTCGAACTCCAGCGCCTCGACCAGATCGGTATTCCAGATCAGCGAGCGATCCTTGATCGCCACATCGCCCTTGTCGGCCCACACGCCGGCGATCTTCTCCACGCCCTCCTGCATCACCTCTTCGGTGCGGAACACCGCGCAATGGTTCTGCATCGTGCGCTGCATCCGGTCGCGCAGATGGCTGACCGGCGTGCCGCCGGCGGCGTTGCGGAACCGGTCGAACCGGTCCAGATGCGCCTCCGCCTCGTTCGGCGACAGTCTGGGATGGGACGCGCCGGCCTCCAGCGTCGCGGCGCAGCGGTCGCCGACCGCGCGTCCGAACACCACCAGGTCGATCAGGGAGTTGGAGCCCAGACGGTTCGCCCCGTGCACGCTGACGCAGGCCGCCTCGCCCACCGCCATCAGGCCCGGCACCACGCGGTCCGGATCGCCCGGCGTCGGGTTCAGCACCTCGCCGTGAAAATTCGTCTGGATGCCGCCCATATTGTAATGGACCGTCGGCAGGACCGGGATCGGCTCCTTGGTCACGTCGACCCCGGCGAACACGCGCGCGGACTCCGAAATGCCCGGCAGGCGCTTGTGGATAATGTCCGGATCCAGATGCGACAGCTGCAGATGGATATGGTCGCCGTCCTTGCCAACGCCGCGCCCTTCCCGGATCTCCATGGTCATGGAGCGGGAGACCACGTCCCGGCTGGCCAGGTCCTTGGCGTTCGGGGCATAGCGCTCCATGAAGCGCTCGCCCTCCGAATTGGTCAGGTATCCGCCCTCGCCGCGCACCCCTTCGGTGATCAGCACCCCGGCGCCATAGATGCCGGTCGGGTGGAACTGCACGAACTCCATGTCCTGCAGCGGCAGGCCCGCGCGCGCCACCATGCCCGCCCCGTCGCCGGTGCAGATATGGGCGCTGGTGCAGCTGAAATAGGCGCGGCCGTATCCGCCGGTGGCGAGGATCGTCTGCTGCGCCCGGAACAGATGCAGCGAGCCGTCGTCCAGCTTCCACACCGTCACGCCGCGGCACGCGCCGTCGTCGTCGATCAGCAGGTCCAGCGCGAAACACTCGATATAGAAATCGACGTCGTATTTCAGCGACTGGCCGTACATCGTGTGCAGCATGGCGTGGCCGGTCCGGTCCGCCGCCGCGCAGGTGCGCTGGATCGGGGCCTCGCCGAAATTCTTCGTCATGCCGCCGAAGGCGCGCTGATAGATCTTGCCTTCCTCGGTGCGGCTGAACGGCACGCCCCAGTGCTCCAGCTCGTACACCGCCTCCGGGGCGTGCCGGCACAGATATTCGATGGCGTCCTGGTCGCCCAGCCAGTCCGACCCCTTCACGGTGTCGTACATGTGCCAGCGCCAGTCGTCCTCGCCCATATTGCCGAGGCTGGCGGAGATGCCGCCCTGCGCCGCGACCGTATGGCTGCGGGTCGGGAAGACCTTGGTCACGCAGGCGGTTTTCAGCCCGGCCTGGGCCGCGCCCAGCGCCGCGCGCAGGCCCGCGCCGCCGGCGCCGACCACGACCACGTCATATTCGTGGATGTTCCAGTCATAGGCAGCCACGATGCGTCAGCCCCGGAAAGCGAGATAGAGAATGGAGAAGCTCGTCGCCGCCCACAGGGCGATGACGAAGAAGGAATTGGCGAGCAGGCACAGATAGCGCAGAGCCTTGCTCTCCACATAGTCCTCAACGATCACCGCCACGCCCACGCGCATGTGGAAACAGGCCGCGCCGAAAAAGGCCAGCGCGATCAGCGCCCCGGCGGGCGAGCCCAGCCAGGCGCGCAGCGCATCGGCCCCCGCCTCGGCCTTCAGCACGAAACTGACGAGGAACAGCGGAACCAGAACCAGCAGCGCCAGCGCCGAGGCCTTCTGCGCGATGAAATGCTCCACCCCGTGATGGGCGGAGCCGAAATGCCGGATGCGCTTCAGCGGCGTGCGGTATTCGCTGGCCATCAGAACACCCCCGCGACCAGCAGGCCCGCGACCAGCAGCGCGACGGCGATGATCGCCGACACGCCGAAAATCGTCGCCGACACCGCGCTCGCCTGATCGGGGTCGAAGCCGCGCCCGCTATCCCAGACCAGGTGCCGGACGCCGTTCAGCAGATGATAGGTGATCGACACCGCGAACAGATACAGGACCAGCCAGAACAGCACGCCCAGCGCGCCGGTCGGCACGGCCTGCGCGCCGCCCAGCGTCAGCGCGACGATCCAGATTCCGATCAGGGTGACGCCCAGAAAATTGCCGACGCCGGTGACGCGGTGGCCGATCGAAGCCGCCATGGTCCAGTGCCAGCGCCACACCTGAAGATGCGGCGACATCGGCCGCCCCCGGTACCAATCCGGAGTCATGAACTCTCCCTCGCACGCGTCGGAAACCCAGTGCCCGGCCTGCCCGCGCAGCCTATGCCCGCGCCCCTTCCTGTCAATCGCGCGGAGGGGGCGCCCGGCGCCGCAGCTCGCGCTTGCGCATGTCCAGCCGGATCCAGACCAGCGCAAACGCCGCGGCGGCGAACAGAACCGCCCCGCGCCAGCCATAGCGCGTGTCGTCGATCAGCCCGTCGCCGAGCATGAACATCAGTCCGGCGAGCAGCGCCAGAATCGCCGCGATCAGCCAGGACGGCGCGCGCATGACGGGACTTTCGGGCATCGCGGGCCATCCTAGCCCTCCGCCCCATCCCCCTCCAGCAACAGGGATTCCAGCCGCGCGGCCAGCGCCTCGCGCGCCTCCTCCGAATAGTGCACCCGCTCGCCGGCGCCCCAGACCGGGCCGGGCCAGGCCGCGTCGCCCTGCTGGCGCGCGATCACATGGATATGCAGCTGCGGCACCATATTGCCGAGCGAGGCGACATTCAGCTTGTCGCACGTCTCGACCGTTTTCAGCGCCTCGCCGCAGGCGGCGACCTCCTCCATCGCCTCGGCCCGCTCGTCCTGTGTCAGGTCGGTCAAATCCTTCAGCCCGCCCCGGCGCGGGATCAGCAGCAGCCAGCCGAAGCGCGAATCGTCCATCAGCCGCACCTGGCACAGATCCAGATCGGCGACGAACACGCTGTCGGACTCCAGCTGCGGGTCCAGGACGAAACCGGTCATTACGCGCCTCCAAACGGGATCGGGCCGAACAGCGCCAGCAGGATCAGGCCCAGCGCCACCCGGTAAACGGCGAAGGGCAGGAAACCGATCCGCTCCACCAGCCGCATCAGCAGCGCGATCACCGCCAGCGCCGACACGAAGGACAGCGCCGCGACGATCAGCCCGTCGGTCAGGCTGGCCTCCGCCCCGTCCATGGCCAGCTCCAGCCCCGCCGCCGCGCCGAAGGCTAGCAGGATCGGGATCGCCATCAGCATGGAAAACCGCGCCGCGTCCGCGCGCGTTACGCCCAGGCCCCGCACCGCGGTCATCGTCACGCCGCTGCGGCTGACCCCGGGGATCAGCGCGAAACATTGCGCGACGCCCGCGATCAGCGCGCCTTTCATCGTCATGTCCTCGACCGTCTTGCGGCGCGGCGCGAACTGGTCGGCCAGCCACAGCGGAAGCGCGAAGATCAGATTCATCCAGGCGATCAGCACCGGATCGCGCAGCGAATCGACGACGCCAGTCACATACAGCGCCGCCCCGGCCAGCAGCGCCGGCGGCGTCGCGGCGATCAGCAGCAGGGCCAGCCGCGCCCCCGGCGTCACCTTGCCGCGCACCACGTCCAGCGCCCCGGCGGTCATATGCATGACGTCCGCGCGGAAATAGACCAGCACCGCGACCAGCGTGCCCAGATGCGCCATGACGTCGATCAGCGGGCCCTGGTCGGCCCAGTCCATCAGCAGCGGCGCAAGGATCAAATGCGCGGACGAGGAGACGGGCAGGAATTCCGTGATCCCCTGGATCAGGGCCAGGATCACAAGATGGAACAGGCTCACCGCTATCTCTCCCCTCGCGCCCGCTCTTGTCGCCTTCCCGCGCCCTTGCTGCAAGCGCCTCGCAGGCGCGGACCCGGTGCTTCCGCCTTTCCCATCCCTCTGATAGCCATCGGATCATGACGACGGAGGCAGACTATTTCGGCCCGGGCCGCCAGCCGCTGAAGGAATCGGCCAGGCTCAGCCGCCACGCCGCCGCCGCCTCGGTCGCGGTCGCCCTGATCCTGACGCTGACCAAGGCCGGGGCCTGGGCGATGTCGGATTCGGTGTCGCTGCTGTCCTCGCTGGCCGACTCGGCGCTGGACGTCGCCGCCTCGCTCATCACCTTCGGCGCCATCGCCTACGCCGCCACGCCGCCGGACGCCGAACACCGGTTCGGCCACGGCAAGGCGGAGGGCCTGTCCGCCCTGTTCCAGGCCGCTTTGGTGCTGATCTCCGCTACTCTGGTGGCGCGGGAGGCCGTCGGCCGTTTCATCGATCCCCAGCCGATCGACCACGGCGCGGTCGCGCTCGCCGTCACCCTGTTCGCGCTGGTGCTGACCGGCGGGCTGATCGCCTATCAGAGCCGCGTCGTCCGGCGCACCGGCTCGGTCGCGGTCGGCGGCGACCGCGCGCATTACATGTCCGACTTCATGGTGAACGGCGCGGTCATCGTCGGCGTCGCCCTCGGCGCCTTCGCGGGGCTGGAGCGGGCGGACGCCGCCATCGGCTTCCTCGTCGCGGTCTGGCTCGCCATCGCCGCGATCAATGTGGCGCGCAGCGCCTTCGACCTGCTGCTGGACCGGGAGCTGCCGGATTCCGCGCGCGCCCAGATTCTGGCGCTGGCGAAGGACGATCCGCGAATTCTCGGCGTGCACCAATTGCGCACCCACGCCAGCGGCGCGGCGATCCGCATCCAGTTCCATATCGATCTGGACCCCGCGATCAGCCTGCAGGCCGCGCACGAGATTCTTGTGGCCGCAGAGAAGCGAATCCTTGCGCAATTCCCCGCCGCCGACATTCTGATCCACCCGGACCCGCGCGGCCGCGCAGAGCCGCACGGGCCGGAGCTTGCGGCGCGGCGGGAGGCCGGCTGATGCGCACCCTGCACCACTGGAAGCTGGATCCGTTCGGCCGCACGGTCCGCGCCGCGCTGGGAGAAAAGAAGCTGGAGTTCGACAGCGTCACCGAGACCCCCTGGGCGCCTGGGGAGGTGCTGGCGAAATCCGACCCCGGCGGCGCCGGTCCTGTTCTGGTTTTCGGCGGCGAAACCGTCTCCGTCGGCGCCCGCGCCACGGTCGAATATCTGGACGAGACCTCCCCCGAGCCCGCTCTGTTTCCCGGCAATCCGGCCGAGCGCGCCGAGGCGCGCCGTCTGCTGGACTGGTTCGACCGCAAGTTCGAGCCGGAGGCCGGCGCCCCGATCCGTGCCGAGAAACTGGCCAAACGGATGCAGGGCGGCGGCGGGCCGGACATGGAGCTGATGCGCGCCGCGCGCGAGGCCGTGCGCTGGCATCTGGACTATGTCGCCTATCTCGCCGAATCGCGGGACTGGCTTGCCGGCCGCCGCTTCTCCGCCGCCGATCTCGCCGTCGCCGCGCATCTGTCTGCGCTCGATTATCTGGGCGAAATCCCCTGGGCCGATTTCGAGTCGGCCAAATCCTGGTATGTCCGCATCAAGTCCCGCCCCTGTTTCCGCCCGATCCTGGCCGACATGATCCCAGGCTCCCCGCCGCCCTCCTATTACGCAGACCTCGATTTCTGATGTCCGACACCTTTCCCGCCCCCCGTCTGGAAGACTTCGCCGCCGCCTGCCTGGAAGGCGCCGGCTCCGACAGCACAGAGGCGCTGACCATCGCCGCCCATCTGGTCGGCGCAAATCTCGCCGGCCATGACAGCCACGGCATCGGCGTCCTGCCGCTCTATGTGGAGCATGCGAAGGACGGGAAAGTGATCCCGAACGCCGGCCCCGTGGTGTCCGGCGACAACGGCGCGGTGATCCGCGTCGACGGGCGCGGCGGCTTCGGCGCGGTCACCGGCAAGTTCGCCACCGAGGAAGGGGCCAAGCGCGCGAAGGACCATGGCGTCGCCGTCGTCCTGACCGGCAACACCCACCATCTCGGCCGCATCGGCGGCTTCGCGGAGCAGGCCGCCGCCGAGGGCCTGGTCTGGGTCAGCTTCGTCAATGTCACCGACCATCGCGGCATCGTCGCGCCCTGGCGCGGCCGCGACGGCCGCTTCGGCACCAATCCGGTCACCGTGGGCACGCCGGGCACGCCCAAGCACGGCCCCGCCATCATGGACATGGCGACCAGCCAGATCGCCATCGGCAAGGCGCGCGTGGCCATCGCCGCGGGCAAGAAGGTCCCCATGGGCGCCCTGCTGGACGAAAACGGCGACCCCACCGACGATCCCTCCGGCATGGGCTGGGGGGAGACGAAGGGCGCGCTGACCCCGTTCGCCGAGCACAAGGGCTATGCGCTCGCCTTCATGTGCGAGCTTCTGGGCGGCGCGCTGACCGGCGCAGGCACGATCCAGCCCGGCACGCCGCGCGGCGGCGGGGTGAAGAACGGCATGACCGCGATCCTGATCGACCCGGCCGCCTGCGGAAACTGGCCCGGCATGGCGGCGGAGATCGACGCCTTCACCGATTACTGCCTCGCCTCCCCGCCCCAGAATCCCGATGAGCCCGTGCTGGCCCCCGGCGACGCCGAACGCCTCGCCCGCCAGCTACGCGGCGCCGCCGGAATCCCGCTGGACGACTTCACCCTCAACCGCCTGAACGCCGCCCGCGACCGGGCCGACGATCGCCGCTTCGGCGGAAGCGATGAGCGTCGCGAGTTGATCCGTGCCCTCGCGGCCAATCAGTGTGGCCCGCACTACGAGGATTACGCCGAGCCGGCCCGGCGCGGGACTCTGCTCGGCTCGCTGTTCGGGAACCGGTTGTTTCGCGACCGCAGTTGGGGCGACCCCTTGAGCGACGGCACATTCCGCACGCTCTGTGTGCGCACCTGCGACGGCTACTACTTCCCGATAAGCTTCACCACGGTGCGTTCACGCTTTGCCCGTGACGCGCAGCTTTGCCAATCGATGTGTCCGGGAACCGAAGTCGCGCTCTATGTCCATCGCAATCCGGGCGAGGAAAGCGAGGCGATGGTGT
>CAJXKJ010000037.1 GCA_913055605.1 uncultured Euryhalocaulis sp.
CCGAGCCGACATGATCAAAGCCCTGAAGACCCTGTTCGGCGGAATGCAACCGGTTGAACGCGAAGAGCCCTCCCCGCACGAAGCCGCCGCGGCGTTGCTGGTCGAGACCGCGATGGCCGACGGCGACTATGAGGATCACGAGCGCGCGCAGATCCTGAAAGCCCTGCGCGCGGCGTTCGCGCTGGACGAGGCGGACGCCGAAGCCCTTGTCCAGAAAGCGGAAAACCTGACCGAACAGGCAGTGGACCATTACCGCTTCACCAAGGTGGTGAAGGAGCAGATGCCGCTGGAGGAGCGCGAAACGCTGATGCAGCATCTGTGGTCGGTGGCGCTGGCCGACGGTACACGAAGCGCCGACGAGGAATCCTTCATCCGCCGGATCGGCCCGCTGCTGGCGGTGACCGACCGCGCGCGCATCCTGGCGCGGCAGCGGGCAGAAGCGGGCGCTGATTGACAATCGCGCGCTGGGGGGCAATGTCCCGCGCGTTTCTGATCAGCATCCTTTTCCGGTCATGACCTATATCGTCACCGACGCCTGCATCCGCTGCAAATACACCGACTGCGTCGAAGTCTGCCCCGTGGACTGTTTCTACGAGGGCGAGAACATGCTGGTCATCCATCCGGACGAGTGCATCGACTGCGGCGTGTGCGAGCCGGAATGCCCCGTCGAGGCGATCAAGCCGGACACCGAGGACGACCCGGACAACAAGTGGCTGGAGCTGAACACGCGCTTCGCCCAGTCCTGGCCGAACATCACGGTGAAGAAGGACGCGCCGGCGGACGCCGACGAGCTGGCCAAGGAAAATGGCAAGCTGGAGAAGTATTTCTCCGAGAAGCCAGGTTCGGGCGACTAGCGGTCACGATCCCGCCTTGGTTGCGCCAGCAGCCGAAAGGCGTTGATTTTTATCAGTTTTGTGATATTCTACGCAGCACGCTCGGTTTGCGGCTGCCGGAATCCCTTTGATTTCGGGGCAAACTTTTCCAGGCGATATCGATCGTGTGTAAATGGAACACTAGACGCGGCCCATTACCTTTGGCTCCGTCAAACTGTTCTTGTGCGAAAAACGGGCAGTGGGGTCGTTAGAGAGAGTCGATGACGAAAAAGAAGACCGCCAACAACGATAATCAATTTGATCTGGATCAATACATTGTCTACCCGGCGCACGGCGTCGGCCGCATCATGGGACGGGAACAGGAAACGGTCGCGGGCTTCGATATCGAGGTCTATGTGATCGCGTTCGAGCAGGACAAGCTGATCCTGCGCGTGCCCTGCAACAAGGCCCAGCAAGTCGGCATGCGTCCGCTGTCCAGCGGCCGCGTGGTGCAGGACGCGGTGAAGACCCTGAAGGGCCGCGCCCGCATCAAGCGCACGATGTGGAGCCGCCGCGCGCAGGAATACGAAGCCAAGATCAATTCCGGCGACCTGATCTCGATCGCGGAGGTCGTGCGCGACCTGTATCGCGGCGAGGACCAGCCGGAGCAGTCCTATTCCGAACGCCAGCTCTATGAGAGCGCGCTGGACCGGATGGTGCGCGAAGTCGCCGCCGTCGAGGACATCGCGCGTGAGAAGGCCCAGGAAAAGCTGACGCGGACGCTGAACAAGCGCGCCGAGGCGACCGCGGCGGCCTAAGGGCCGCCAAGGCACACCCGGGGGGACGGCCTGGCCCTCCGGCGCTTCGCGCGCCGGGGGGCTTCGCTATTTGGCCTCTAGTCTAGAATTTCGATCTGCGCGGCGTGGTCCAGATCGATCATCGGGCCGTTCACGGCGTGGACATAGCCGCGCACGCGGATGCGCGCGCCGGCCAGCGCCATCGGGTCCAGCCTCTCCTCCCGCAAATCGTCCAGATCGCGCAGGCGGATCGAGACCGTGAAGTCGGTCCGGTAGTCGAGGCCGAAATTGAGATAGGCGAAATCCCGCGTTTCGGCGGTTTCCACCACAATCCCCTCCACGATCTGGAACGTGTCCAGACGCTGGGCCAGCGCGTACGGGTCCGGCCCCATGACCGACCAGTCCGGATCGGCCCACAGGCCCCGCCCGGCGGCGCGGGCCGCCTGTTCCGCAGCCAGCATGTCCACGGCGAGTTCCGCCGCGCCCGGCGCGGTCTCCACGCGGGCGAGGCCGGCGGACAGCAGCGCGCCCTGAACCCAGTCCCCGCTGTCCGTCCAGACATGGGCGACGGTCCGGCCGCGCCGGTCCCGCCGGTCCCCGGCGGCGCGCAGCGTCACGTCCCGGTCCCGCACCAGCGCATCCAGCGCGGCGCGGGCATTCTCCGCGAATGGAGCCTCGACGGGCGGGATGTTCAGGCCGGCCAGGCGCACGACCGCGCCGGATTGCAGGGCGAAGCTGGCGCCGTCCAGCGCGCGGGCGCCGCGCGCGGCCTCCGCCCGGCCGAGGCCGTCCAGATTCTGGGGCGCAGCCGGGGACGCGTTTTGGGGCGCAGCCGGACCGGCGGCGGCGAGGCAGAGCGCCGCAGCCAGGGCGCCTGCTGCTTGAAGCCCTCCCCGCATGGAGGCCATGATCGGCCGCAAAACAGGAAACGCAACCGAGCCGCCGGCCATGACCTATTCCGTCGATCTCTACTGGTCGTTCCGCAGCCCGTATTCCTATCTGGCGGTGAAGCAGCTGGCCTCCCTGCGCCGGCGCTGGGATTTCGACATCGTTCCGCGCATCGTCCTGCCGACGCCGCTGCGCGATCCAGACCGGGTGAAGCGCAGCATGGGGCCGGAATGGTCCGCCTATGTGCGCAAGGACGCCCCGCGCCTGGCCGAAATGCTGGGTCTTCCCTACGCCCTGCCCGACCCCGATCCGCTGGCGATGATTGACGCCGAAGGCGGCGGGCGGGAGCCGGCGGCCGATCAGCCCATGATGATGCGCCTGTCGCGCCTGGGCGCGGCGGCGAGCGAGATGGGGCGCGGTCTCAGCTTCATCGACGAGGTCGCGAGCCTGCTGTGGTCCGGCCAGGACTGGACGGCGGACGACGCGCTGGCCGACGCCGCCGCGCGCGCCGGGCTGGACCTGGAAGAGCTGGAGCGCGCCGTGAACCGCGCGCCGGAGCGGTTCGACGCGGCGCTGGAGGAGAATGCGAAGGCGCTGGGCGCGGCCGGCCATTGGGGCGTGCCGACCATGGTGTTCGCGGGCGAGCCGTTTTTCGGCCAGGACCGCATCCCGGTCCTGCTGTGGCGCCTGCGCAAGGCCGGCATGACCGAGCGCGAAGGCTGAAACGAAAACGGCGCGGGGAGGCCCCGCGCCGTTTCACGTTCCGCGATATGCGGAAATTTATTCGGCCGTGCCGGTTTCGTCGCGGCCGGTCGTGCGCTCCGAAATCCGGGCGCGCTTGCCGCGGCGGCCGCGCAGATAATACAGCTTGGCGCGGCGCACCTTGCCCCGGCGGACCACGTCGATGGAGTCCAGCATCGGGGAATGCAGCGGGAACACCCGCTCCACGCCCTCGCCGAAGCTGATCTTGCGGACCGTGAAACTCTCGTTCAGGCCTTCGCCGCCGCGCGCGATGCAGACGCCTTCATAGCGCTGCACCCGCTCGCGTTCGCCCTCGCGGATGCGCACGCCGACATTCAGCGTGTCGCCGGGGGAGAATTCCGGGATCTTCTTGTCGCCCAGAACACGTTGGGCTTCTTCTTTTTCCAGCTGGCCGATCAGGTTCATGGCCCGTCCTCCGTCTTCCCGGCGCGGCCCAGCAAATCCGGGCGGACGCGCGCGGTAATGTCCTCACTCTGCTCCCGCCGCCATTTCGCGATCCTTGCGTGATCGCCCGACAGCAGCGGTTCGGGGATCTCCCTGCCCTCCCAAACGCGCGGACGCGTGTAATGGGGCGCTTCGAGGAGACCACCTTCGAAACTTTCTTCCGCCAGCGACTCCGCTTCGCCGAGCACGCCGGGGATCAGCCGCACGCAGGCCTCTATCATGGCCGCGGCCGCCGCCTCCCCGCCGGCGAGTACGAAATCGCCGAGCGACACTTCCTCCATCCCGCGCGCTTCGATGACCCTCTGGTCGAGCCCTTCGAAGCGGCCGCAGAACAGAACAAGCCCGGGACCCGCCGCCCATGCCTTTGCATCGGCCTGGCGGAACGGACGACCCCGGGGGCTCAAATAAATCAGCGGCCGATCCGTCGGACCGACCGCGTCGATCGCCGCGGCCGCCACGTCGGGCCGCAGGACCATTCCAGGTCCGCCGCCCGCGGGGGTGTCGTCCACGGCGCGGTGCTTATGCGTCGAAAAATCCCGGATGTCCACCGTCTGAAGCCGCCACAGGCCGCGCTTTTCAGCGGTTCCGATGACCGAGGCGCCCAGCGCGCCGGGAAAGGCGTCCGGGAACAGGGTCAGCACGGTTGCGGTCCAGGGGGCGGTCATGGCCGCAGGGCCTTATCACAGGCCGCGCCCGGGTTCATCGGGGGCAAGGCGAGCCGGGGCGGCAATCAGCAGCGTTGACCGCAGGGCCAGCCCGCGCCACACACGCCCGGCCATGAATTCCGCCGCTCCCGAATCCGGTCCCGCGCCCCAGCTTTCCATCATAATTCCGATGATGAACGAGGCCGGGAACGTCCTTCCCCTGACGCGGGAGCTGGTCGCCGCCATGGCGACGGGGCCGGACTATGAGCTGATCTTCATCGACGACGGCTCGTCCGACGGGACGGTGGCGGAGATTCGCGAGGCGCTGGACCTGGCCCCCTCCGCCCTGCTGCTGATCCACCCGAAACAGGCGGGCAAGGCCGCGGCGCTGTATAACGGGTTCCGCCGGGCGCGCGGCGCCTGGATCCAGACGATCGACGGCGACATGCAGCAGGACCCGGCCGATATCGTTCGCGTGTGGAACGCCCATGTCGCGCCCGGCGCGCCGGCCGACCTCGGCCTGATCTCGGGCGCCCGGAACAGCCGCCATGACGGTACGGTGAAATGGCTGTCCAGCCGCATCGCCAACGGGGTGCGCCGCGCCATGCTGGACGACGACGTGAAGGATGTCGGCTGCGCCTTCAAGCTGATGCGGCGCGAGGCGGCGCTGGACATGCCGAATTTCGGCGGCATGCACCGGTTCGTCGCGGCGCTGATCAAACGGGCGGGCTGGCGCGTGATCGAGGTCACGGTGACCGACAGGCCGCGCCATATGGGCAAGTCGAAATACGGCACGCTGGGCCGGCTGGCCGTGGGCATCGCTGATCTGCTGGGCGTGATGTGGCTGCGCATGCGCGCGACCTTCAGCCCGGTGGCGGAAACGGACGACCGGCGGTGACCGGCGCGGGCGGCTGGGCGGACCGGCTGAGCCGGCCGCGGACCGTCCTTCTGCTGATCCTCGCCTATTGCGCCGTCCACTGGGCGGTGCGCATGGCGGTCTCCCCCGTCTATACGCTGGACGAGGCCGAGCAGGTCCTGTTCTCCCAATCCCTGCAATGGGGCTACCGCTTCCGGCACCCGCCGCTGGTGACCTGGATTTACGCTCTAATGGAAGAGGCGATCGGCCTGCACCGCTGGAGCTTCCATGCGGTGAAATATGTCGCGATGGCGGCGGGGTTCGCCGGCTTCTATCTGGCCGCGCGGCGCCTGCTGCGCGAACCGGCGGCGGCGGCGCTGGCCACGCTGGCCTGGGGCGCGACATGGGCGCTGGGCCTGGCCCCGCATCTGGACCTGACGCACACCGTGCTTCTGACTGCGCTGCTGTTCTTCAACCTGCACGCCTTCGCGCTGGCCATGCAGCGCGGGCGCTGGGGCGACTGGGCCTATCTGGGCGTCACGATCGGGCTCGGGACGCTGTCCAAATATGTCTTCGTGATCCAGCCCGCGGCGCTGCTGCTGGCGCTGGCGCTGACCCCGGCCCTGCGCGCGCGGATCGCGCCGGGGCGGCTGGCCGCGGCGCTCGCCATCGGGATCGCGATCGTCGCGCCCTATGCGCTGTGGTCGGCGACCGAAGGCTATTCGCTGGCCGAGCTGGGCCAGGAGGCCTCGCGCGGGTCGGGCGCGACGGCCAATCCCCTGATGTGGATCGCGGGGATCGGCGGGCTGGTCCTGGCGATGCTGGAATTTTCCCTGCCGCTGCTGGCGCTGTTCGCGCTGCTGTTTCCGCGCGCGGTGTTCGACTGGCGGCGGCGGCCGGATGCTGAGCCGGAGACTGCCGCCTGGGCGCGGCTGCTGAGCCTGTCGATGCTGATCGGGGCGGCGATGTTTTCCGTCGCGGTGTTCGCCTTCGGCGCGACGGAGTTCAAATCGCGCTGGATGCACGAAATCCTGGCGCCGCTGCCCATCGTGCTGTTCCTGCGCGCGCAGCTGACCGGCGCGGACGGGACGCGGCGGCTGGCGGTGTTCGCCGCCGCCTGCGCCGTGTTCATCCTCTCCGCCGTCGCAGGGCGGTTCGCGTTCGATGCGTGGAAGCCGCAGGCCTGCGCCCCGACCTGCCGCGAGTTCCAGCCGGTGGAGGCGTGGGCGGACGATCTCCGCGCGGCGGGGTTCACGGGCGGAACCATCGTGGCGATGGATCATCATCTGGGCGGCAATCTGCGCGCATTGATGCCGGAGGCGCGGGTGCTGGCCGCCTTCTATCCGGTCGCGGCGTTCCCGGCGCCGGAGCCGGACGGGCCCGGCCAGTGCCTTCTGGTCTGGACCGACGCGGTGCCGCATTCGCAGGCGCGGGCGCTGAACTATGCCTTCGCCTGGCTGGGCGTGCAGCGGCCCGAGCAGCCGGACGGCGAATTCCGCCATCCGATCCGGGGCAATCCGGATTACGAGATGCCGCTGTGGTACGCCTTCGTGGAGCCGACGCCGGACTGCCGCTAGAGGCGGCCAGGCGCAGCTAGGCCCAAGCTAGGCGCGCAGCGCCTCGCCCAGCGCGCGCTCGAATTTCGCGATGTCGTCGTCATTGACCCAGACATGCGGGGTGACGCGCAGGCGCGGGCCGCGGCGGGAGACATAGACTTTCTGCTCCCGCAGCCGCAGCACCAGATCGTCGCCCACGCCTTCCGGCAGGCCGAGCGTCAGATAATGCGGGGCGCGGTCCGGCGTGTCGCAGGGCGTTGCGCCGGCGGCGATGGCCGCCTCCTCGCACTTTTTCGTCAGTTCGCCGCAGGTGTCGGCGATATTGCCGATGCCCCATTCCAGAAGCTGGCGCATGACCGAGATGGCGACGGGCAGCGTGTGGAAGTTCGACCGTTCGCCCATGTCGAAGCGGCGGGCGCCGGGCTGGTAGTCGTCGCGATAGTCGATCAGCCGGGCGAAATTGTCGGACTCCGCGCGGTTCAGCCAGCTCTGCTCCAGCGGCGCGCCGGTGCGCCAGTGCGGCGCGACATACAGGACGCCGACCGTGTAGGGGCCGAGCAGCCATTTATAGGCGGCGGCGCAGGCGAAATCGGGCTGCACCGCGTGCGCGTCGAAATGCGAGGCGCCCAGCGACTGGGTCAGGTCCAGCACCAGCGCGGCACCGGCGTCGCGCGCCGCGGCGCCGATGCGCGGCAGGTCCAGCATTCCGCCATCGACCCAATGCGTCTCCGGCAGGGCCAGGACCTCGGTCCGCTCGCCGATGGCGTTCAGCACGGCGTCGGTCCAGGTCTGGCCGGCCTCCCGGCTCACGGTGACGACATTGGCGCCGGCGCGGCGCGCGGCGTCCCGCCACGTATAGACGGTGGAGGGGAACTCGTCGGCGAGGACGATGACCTCCCCCACCGGCGTCAGGCGCACATTCTTGGCCGCCGTCGCCATGCCGTAGGAGGCAGACGAGGTCATCGCCATGCCGTCCTGGTCGGCGCCGAAGATGCGCGCATACAGATCGCGCACCACGTCGACCTCGTTGAAGAACTGGTCGGGCGTGATCTCCCACGGGTGCGCCTTGCGCCAGGCCGCGTCGATGCCGGCCTGCACCGCCGCCTTCGGGATCGGGCCCAGATAGGCGCAGTCCAGAAAGGCGATGTCGTCGGGGATTTCGAAAAGGTGACGCTGGGAAGGGATCATGGGCGCCCCTATCGGGAATCAGCGGCGGAAATGCAATCCGCTGTGGCCCGATTGCAGCAATCCGTTTGACGGCTCGCCGCAAACAGCGCATATGCGCGGCGGGCCACGCGCCCCCAACGGCGCGCGACCCATCTGGAAGGATGGGAGTAAAACATGACCTTTCCAAGCAAGCCGGCCACGCGGCCGGCTAATCCGCGTTTTTCGCCGGGCCCCACGCGCAAGCATCCCGGCTGGTCTCTTCAGAACCTCGAGGACGCCGCCCTGGGCCGGAATCACCGGTCCAAAGCCGCCGTCGCCAAGCTGAAGCTGGCCATCGACCGCACCCGCGAAATTCTTCGCGTTCCCGCCGACTACAAGATCGCCATCGTTCCGGGCTCCGACACCGGGGCCGTGGAAATGGCGATGTGGACGATGCTCGGCAAACAGGGCGTCGACGTCTTTGCCTGGGAAAATTTCGGCAAGGACTGGGTGATCGACGCCGTCGAGCAGCTGAAGCTGGACGATCTGAACGTCCATGTCGGCGATTACGGCGAACTGCCCGATTTCAATCAGGCCAAGCCCGACCGCGACGTCGTCTTCACCTGGAACGGCACGACCAGCGGCGTCCGCGTTCCGAACTGCGACTGGATGCCGGAAGACCGCGACAACATCGTGATCTGCGACGCCACCAGCGCGGCCTTCGCGCAGGAGCTCGACTGGCCGAAGCTCGATGTCGTGACCTATAGCTGGCAAAAGGTGATGGGCGGCGAGGCCGCGCACGGCATGCTGATCATCAGCCCGCG
The DNA here is from genome assembly GCA_913055605.1 of uncultured Euryhalocaulis sp. Taxonomy (GTDB): domain Bacteria; phylum Pseudomonadota; class Alphaproteobacteria; order Caulobacterales; family Maricaulaceae; genus Euryhalocaulis. The sequence goes on from CAJXKJ010000037.1 coordinate 8,730, forward strand.
CGCCCAGAAGCGCCTGGAGACCTTCACCCCGGCCTGGCCGGTGCCGAAAGTCTTCCGCATGTCGTCCAACGGCAAGCTGGACGAGGGCCTGTTCCAGGGCTCCACGATCAACACCCCGTCCCTTCTGTGCGTCGAGGACTATCTGGACGCGCTGGACTGGGCCGAGGAGATCGGCGGCCTGGACGCGCTGCACGCCCGCGCCGATTCCAACGCCAAGATCATCTATGACTGGATCGAGGCGAGCGACTGGGCCGAGCCGCTCTGCAAGAACGACGCGGAACGCTCCAATACCGGCGTCTGCCTGGTGTTCAAGGATCAGAGCGTCGACGGCGCCGCGCTGCAGGCGCGGATGCTGGAGCTGCTGGCCGAGAACGAGGCCGGGCTGGACTGCGGCGCCTATCGCACCGCGCCTCCGGGCCTGCGCATCTGGACCGGCGGCACGATCGAGGCGGACGACCTGAAAGCCCTGATCCAATGGGCGGACTGGGCCTACGCCACGGCGCGTGCGGAAATGATGGAGGACGGCGCGGCCCGCAAAGCGGGATGAGCGCACCCCGAGTCCTGATCAGCGACAAGCTGTCGCCCGCGGCGATGGAGATCTTCCAGCGCCGCGGCGTGGAGGCTGTCGTCAACACCGGCCTCTCCAAAGAGGAGCTGATGGCCGAGATCGTCAATTATGACGGTCTCGCCGTCCGCTCGGCCACCAAGGTCACCGCACCGGTGATCGACGCGACCGGGCGGCTGAAAGTCATCGGCCGGGCCGGGATCGGCGTCGACAATATCGACATGCAGGCCGCCACGGCGAAGGGCGTGGTGGTGATGAACGCGCCGCACGGCAACGCCGTGACCACGGCCGAGCACGCCATCGCACTGATCTTCGCCGCGGCGCGCCAGATTCCGGCGGCCGACGCCAGCACCCAGGCCGGCAAGTGGGAGAAATCCCGCTTTCTGGGCGCGGAGTTGTACGGCAAGACGCTGGGCCTGATCGGCTGCGGCAATATCGGCGGACTGGTGGCCGAACGGGCGCACGGGCTGAAAATGCACCCGATCGCCTATGACCCCTATCTGACCGACGAGCGGGCCGCGGCGCTATCGGTCGACAAGGTCGATCTGGACGAGCTGTTCGCCCGCGCCGACATCATCAGCCTGCACGTGCCGCTGACCGACCGCACGCGGGGCGTCATCTCCCGCGAGGCGATCGCCAAAATGCGCCCGGGCGTGATCATCGTGAACGCCGCGCGCGGCGGCCTGGTGGACGAGGAGGCCCTGCGCGAAGCGCTTGAGTCCGGCCATGTCCGCGCGGCCGGGTTCGACGTGTTCGCCGACGAGCCGGCGAAGGAGAACGTGCTGTTCGGCGCGCCGAATTTCGTGGCGACCCCGCATCTGGGCGCAGCAACGGTCGAGGCGCAGGAAAACGTCGCGGTGCAGATCGCCGAACAGATGAGCGATTTCCTGCTGTCCGGCGCGGTCACCAACGCGCTGAACATGCCCTCGATCAGCGCCGAGGACGCGCCGCGCCTGCGCCCCTGGATCGACCTGGCCCAGCGTCTGGGCCTGCTGGCCGGCCAGCTGATCGAGACCAGCCTGAAGCGGGTCGAGACCGGCACGATGGGCAAGATTTCCGCCTACGACACCAAACCGCTGACCGCCGCGGCCATCGCCGGGGTGCTGAAGCCGATGCTGTCGGACGTGAACATGGTGTCCGGCCCGGCCTGGGCGTCGGAGCGCGGCATCGCGGTGGCCGACGCGCGGGAGGACCGCGCCGATCCGTTCGAGAACATGATCCGCCTGACGGTGGAGACCCAGCGCCGGCGCCGCGTGGTGTGCGGCGCGGTGTTCGGCGGCGAGCCGCGCGTGGTGTCCATCGACGGCGTCGGGCTGGAAGCGCCGATCACGCCCCGCATGCTGTATGTGGAGAACGAGGACGTGCCGGGCTTTGTCGGGCGCCTGGGTCAGGTGCTGGGCGAGGCCGACGTGAATATCGGCACGTTCAGCCTGGGCCGCGAATCGGAAGGCGGCAACGCCATGGCCCTGCTGTCCATCGACCGGGCGGTCGACCCCTCGGTGCTGGAAAAAGTGCAGGCCCTGCCGAACGTTAAGGCTGTGAAACCCCTGCTGTTCTAGCCTCGGCGGCGATTGCGCAGACTTTGCCGCGGGTGCGAACGCCGCTAGATTGCCCCCGTAGTCGAGGGGACCCATCCATGAATCGTTTTCTTGCGTGCCTGACCGGCGGCGCAATGCTGGCCTGCGCGGGCGCGGCGCAGGCGACGGAACTGCGTGCGGGCGTTCTGTATCACGACTTCGGCGGGCTGGACGCCGGGATCAGCGGCAAGGAAGAGAGCGTCGCCATCACCGCCAGCGTGGTGTCCGACAAGGTCCGCGCTTTGCCCCTGATGCCGGCCTTCGAACTGGGCGGCGACCTGAATTTCGGCGGCGCGACCAGCTTCCTGTGGTTCGGCTCCGTCCTGCGGCTGGATTTCGGAACGGGCGACCGTTTCTATTTCGAATATGCGCCGGGCCTCGCCATCCATGACGGCGAGCTGGAGATCGACGATCTGGAGCCCGGCCTGACCGCCGAGGAGGCCGCCCGCCGGGTGTTCGGCAACGCCAACAATATCGAATACGGCAGCCGCATCCTGTTCCGGAACGCGCTGGGCTTCGGCTATCGCTTCACCGACCAGGTGGCCGGCGAGGCGTATTTCGAGCATTTCAGCCACGGCAAGATCCTGTCGAGCCGGTCCAATGAGGGCGTCGACATTCTGGGCCTGCGGGTTTCCTACACGCTGGACTGACGGCTGCGCTGGACTGGCGGCCACGCTGGACTGGCGGCGGGCCTCTCAGGCCGGCGTGTAGACGCCGGTGAACCAGGTGATCCAAGCGTCCTCATCGGCGTCGTATTGCTCGAAATGCTGGCGCACGCGGCCGTCCTCCAGCGGCGTCCAGATTCCGCGGAACGGCGCGGGATCGCCTCCACGGGGGGTGATGGAGCCCTCCAGCACCATCTCGCCCTCAGCGTTCAGGCCGCCGGAATAGTCGATGATCTCGCCGGGGCTGATCCAGATCTGGCGCCAGAGGCCGGCCACGGGATCGTAGAAATTCACCGAGGTTCCCGAGCCGCCGCCGGCGCTGCTCCATTCCTCCAGGATCAGGCAGCCGCCGTCCCGCTTGCTGATGCTGTTATGGCCCGCATGGTCTCCGCCGGGGGTGGCGACCTCCCATTCCCCGACCCAGAAATCGAACTGGGAATAGACCGGGTCGCTCTGGCAGTTCGGCTGCGGGGCCTGAGCCAGAACCGGCGCCGCCCACAGCAGGGCCGCGGCGCACAGCAGGGGCTTTGAAATCGGTTGCGCCATGTCGTAACCCTTCGCGTCCGCCTTCGCGGCAGCTTGAACCCGGTCAGGGTCCGCCGCAATGCCGTCAGGACACGTGCAGACCCAGCGCCGGGCAAAGCCGGCACGACCTTCGGAGTTTTTCATCATGGCCAATGTCGTCGTCGTCGGCGCCCAGTGGGGCGACGAGGGCAAGGGAAAGATCGTGGACTGGCTGTCCCACCGCGCCGACGTGGTCGCGCGGTTCCAGGGCGGCCATAACGCCGGTCACACGCTGACCGTCGACGGCGAGGTCTACAAGCTGTCCCTGATGCCCTCCGGCGTGGTGCGCGGGAAGCTGTCGGTGATCGGCAACGGCGTGGTGATCGACCCCTGGGCGTTCGCCACGGAGATGGACCGGTTGCGCGGACAGGGCGTGAAGGTGACGCCCGAGACGCTGACCGTGTCGGAGACCGCGACGCTGATCCTGCCGGTCCACCGCGAGCTGGACGAGCTGCGCGAGGACCGCAACAGCGCCGCGCGCATCGGCACCACGCGCCGGGGCATCGGCCCGGCCTATGAGGACAAGGTCGGGCGGCGGGCGATCCGCGTCGGCGACCTGGCCGATCCGGACAATCTGGAAGCCAAGATCGCCAACCTGCTGCACCACCACAACGCGCTGCGCCGCGGGCATGGCAGCCCGGAGGCGGACGCCGGCGAGCTGCTGGAGGCGCTGAAGGAGATCGCGCCGCGCATCCTGCCCTTCGCCGGGCCGGCCTGGCGGACGCTGGACGAGGCGATCCTGGCCGGAAAGAACGTGCTGTTCGAGGGCGCGCAGGGCGTGTGGCTGGACATCGACCACGGCACCTATCCCTTCGTCACCTCCTCCAACACCGTGGCGGGGCAGGCCTCGGCCGGGTCGGGCGTCGGGCCGGGCGACATCAATTTCGTGCTGGGCATCGCCAAGGCCTACACGACGCGGGTCGGCGAAGGCCCCTTCCCGTCCGAGCTGGACGACGATATCGGCCGCAAGATCGGCGAGCGCGGGGCGGAGTTCGGCACGGTGACCGGACGCCAGCGCCGCTGTGGCTGGTTCGACGCGGTGATGGCGCGCCAGGCGGCGGCGATCAGCGGCATCGACGGGCTGGCCCTGACCAAGCTGGACGTGCTGGACGGGTTCGCGGAGATCAAGGTCTGCGTCGGCTACAAGCTGAACGGCAATCCGGTGCGCCGCTTCCCGCCCGCGCAAGGCGATCAGGCGAAGCTGGAGCCGGTCTATGAGACGTTCGAGGGCTGGAAGGGCTCCACGCGCGGGGCGCGCAGCTGGGCCGAACTGCCGGCGGCGGCGGTGAAATATGTCCGCCGGGTGGAAGAGCTGGTCGGCCGGCCGGTGGCGATGCTGTCCACCAGCCCCGAGCGCGAGGACGTGATCCTGATGCGCGACCCGTTCCGGGGCCGCTAGAGCGTCCAGCGGCCCGACGGAATGGGCCGGGCGCGGCCCGTTTCGCGGTTATAGACATAGACCCAGGCGGTATCGGCCCGGCCCGACAACGGCGCGCGGACGCGGCGGAACAGGCTGGCGGCCGGATCGTCCGGCCAAAAATCCTCATACCGGTCCAGCGGGGCGAACACGCGCGGATCGAGCACGCGATAGAGTTCGCCGTGCACCAGGCCGCGCCCGCCCGGGACCAGGCCCGGATAGGCGCCCAGCGAATAGAGCGCGCCGCGCATCGCGGCGGCGCCCGCCGGGGCGAGCCGGCCGGACAGGCCGAGCGTGCGGAACATCACGCCGCCGCGGCGCAGCGTTCCGTACAGGAACAGAAAATCGCCGCGCGCGGCGCCGGATTCTGCAGCTGGCGCCGGCGCCGATTGTTTGCGAAGCGATGGGAAATGACGGCTGGCCACGCGCCGAGTATGCGGGCGCCGCTTTAGTTGCGGTAGGTGGTGCCGAAGCCGGAGGCGAGCCAGGGATAGAGCTCCGCGAATTCCGGCATGTCGCGGTCCGGCATCTTCCAGATGCAGTCCGCGGCGTTCTTGGCGATCCATTGCGGCGCGCCGCCGATCAGCGATTGCTGTTCGATCTCGCGCTGGCTGTTCACCTTGCCCATGGCTTCGCCGTTGAAGATCGCGGTGCCGCGCACGAGCTCGCCATAATAGATTTCGGCGACCTGATAATGGATCGACGCCATCTTCATCTCGTCCGCCAGCTCCGGATTCGGGGCCTGTTCGGCGAGGGCGTCCAGACGGTCCTTCTCCGCCTCCGTGAACGCCCAGCAGGTGGTCCACAGGCCGACATCGATCAGGTCGTTCGCGTCCATCTTCGGATAGGCGTCGTAATAGGAGTATTCGCCGAACGCCTCGACCGGCGCGTTCTCCCCCAGCGCCTGCCCCGCCTCTTGGGCGAAGGCCGGCGCGGCGGCGCAGGCGAGCGCCGCGGACAGGAGGGCGGAACGGGCAAGGCGGCTGGTCATCATGGTTTCCTATATAGGCGCGGACACACGCATTTCAGCATTTCCGCGCTGAACCCCGGATGAAACCCTCGTAAGTGCCTGAAGGTTGCGCGGCTTGATACGGCGCGCGGAATCGGGGACATGCGCGGGCATGACCACGCTCTATGGCCTGAAAAATTGCGATACATGCCGCAAGGCGATCGCGGACAATCCGGACGCGGACTTCGTCGATATCCGCGCCGAGGCGGATTTGAAGACGAAAGTGCCGCAATGGCTGGACGCCGTGGGCGCGGCGAAGCTGGTCAATTCAAGGTCCACGACCTGGCGCGGCCTGTCCGACGCGGACAAGGAGCGCGCCAAGGCCGGCGAGGCGAAGGTGCTGATCGCCAATCCGGCGCTGATCAAGCGGCCGGTTGTCGAGGACGGGAAAACCGTCACGGTGGGCTGGCCGCCGAAATAGGCGGGCTCAAAATGTGCGGGTGAAGCCGGCGCGGATGGCGGTGTCCGTCCCGTCATAGAGATCGACGCTGGATTCCCGCCGCGTCACCTCCAGCGCCAGGAAAGGCGCCGAGCCGAACAGCCGCCAGTCGCGCTTGATGATCCGCGCCCGGCCCGTCAGCAGCCAGTCGGTGCGCTCCAGCCCCGTCGGCGGGTCGGCGCCGTCGAAGGCCTGCACCGCGGCGGAGGGCTCCAGATACAGGCCGACGCCATAGGGGAATTCGCGATAGGCGCCCGCCCCGGCGCGGACGAACCAATAGGCCTGGGACGACGCTTCGGCCTGGCGGCGGCGGGTGAAGGCGAACAGGCGTTCGAACCGGCCGGACGGGCCGAAGCGCTGGAGGTCCGCGCCGAGCGCAGCGTCCCAGCCGTCGCGGACGTCGAAGCGATGGTCGATGTCGCGCACGGTGAGCGCGGAGACCAGGCGCACGCGGTCGCCGAAACTGCGCCGCCCGGCGAGCTCCACGCCCACCGCGTCGAAATTGCGCGCGCCGCCATACCACTGGCGCTGGACCAGGCCGCGCAGGGAGACGAGGTCGTCGCCGCGCTGGAGCAGCATCGGGCCGGCGAAGCCAGTCACCACATATTCGTCGAACGCGATGCCTTCGTAGTCGGCGCCGTAGGCTTGAGCCTCCAGCGACAGGCGCAGGGACTCGCCGATGGGCTGGCGCCGCTCCACCGATCCGCTGGCGGAAATGCCGAGGCCGGATTTCGCCGCGCCGGACACTTCGCTGGCCCGCACGCTGGGCGCGACGGAAAAGTCGCCGGTGAGGATCCAGAGCCGGCGGCGCTGAAGCGCGGCCAGAAGGTCGCGCGCCTCCGCCGCCGAATCCGGGGACAGGCGGTCGGCCAGCGCCTGGCGCAGATTGAACTCCGCGGCGCGATCCTCATGCTCCTCGAAATAGATGCGGGCGAGGTCCAGCCGCGCTTCGGCGTCGCCGGGCGCGTCCGCCAGCCGGGCGCGCAATTCGCTGGCGCTCCGGCCAGCGTCTTGGCCTGTATTCTGGGCGGCGGCCGCACCGGCGAAGGCCAGCAGGGCGAGGGCGATCAGGGACAGTGCGCGCATGGCGTTCCTCCGGCCGTTGCGGGAACGCATGGGCCGTCCAGCGGTTCGGGGCGCTCGCACTCCTGACGCGCAGCTGTTACACTTGCGTTATCCCGAGGGGCGCGGCGGCAGCCGCTGAGATGGACCTCCGGCCGGTCCAGCACCCTTAGAACCTGATCCGGGTCATGCCGGCGAAGGGACGGAGCAGCGCGGCGCATCCGCGCAGACCTTCCCTTCATCGGCGGGGCCCCAGCAATCGCCCAGGCTTTGAAAGGCCCGCCATGAACAAGCCCGTTTCGCCGAACGAATTCGAAGCGCCGAAGGTGACGACCGGCCCGCTGCCGTCGAGCCGCAAGGACTATACGAACCCGGCGGCGAACCCGTCGCTGCGCGTGCCGCGGCGGCTGATCGATTTGCACCCGAGCGCGAACGAGCCGGCGCTGCCGGTCTATGACCCGTCCGGCCCCTATTCCGATCCGGACGTGACCATCGACGTGGAGGCGGGCCTGGCCCGGCCCCGCAGCGAATGGGTGAAGGCGCGCGGCAACGTGACCGAATACGAAGGCCGCGACGTGAAGCCGGAGGACAATGGCGGGGCCAGCGGCAAATATCTGGCGCGCGAATTCCCGGTGCGGAACCGGCCGCTGCGCGCGGAGTCGGACGCGCCGGTCACCCAGATCGAATACGCCCGCGCCGGGATCATCACCGAGGAGATGGTCTACGCCGCCGAGCGCGAGAATCTGGGCCGCGCCGCAGCCGCCGAGGGCGCGGCCGCCCGCATCGCCGACGGCGAGAGCTTCGGCGCGGCGATCCCCGAATTCGTGACGCCGGAATTCGTGCGCGAGGAAATCGCCAAGGGGCGCGCCATCATCCCGGCGAATATCAATCACGGGGAGCTGGAGCCGATGGTGATCGGCCGCAACTTCCTGGTGAAGATCAACGCCAATATCGGCAATTCCGCCGTCGCCTCCTCCGTCGAGGAGGAAGTCGAAAAAATGGTGTGGGCGATCCGCTGGGGCGCCGACACGGTGATGGACCTCAGCACCGGGCGGAACATCCACAACACGCGCGAATGGATCATCCGCAACAGCCCCGTGCCGATCGGCACGGTGCCGATCTATCAGGCGCTGGAGAAGGTCGGCGGGATCGCCGAGGACCTGACCTGGGAGGTGTTCCGCGACACGCTGATCGAGCAGGCCGAGCAGGGCGTGGACTATTTCACCATCCATGCCGGGGTGCGCCTGCCCTATGTGCCGCTGACGGCCGGGCGTGTGACGGGCATCGTCAGCCGCGGCGGGTCGATCATCGCCAAATGGTGCCTGGCGCATCACCGCGAGAGCTTCCTCTATGAGAATTTCGAGGAAATCTGCGACATCATGCGGGCCTATGACGTGTCGTTCTCGCTCGGCGACGGGCTGCGCCCCGGATCGAACGCCGACGCCAACGACCGCGCCCAGTTCGCGGAGCTGGAGACGCTGGGCGAGCTGACCCAGATCGCCTGGAAGAAGGGCTGCCAGGTGATGATCGAGGGCCCCGGCCACGTGCCGATGCACAAGATCAAGGAGAATATGGACAAGCAGCTGCGCGAATGCGGCGAGGCGCCCTTCTATACGCTGGGGCCGCTGACCACCGATATCGCGCCCGGCTACGACCACATCACGTCCGGCATCGGGGCGGCGATGATCGGATGGTACGGTACCGCGATGCTCTGCTACGTCACGCCGAAGGAGCATCTGGGCCTGCCGGACCGGGACGACGTGAAGGTGGGCGTGGTGACCTACAAGGTCGCGGCGCACGCGGCGGACCTGGCCAAGGGCCATCCGGCGGCGAAGCTGCGCGACGACGCGCTGAGCCGCGCCCGGTTCGAGTTCCGCTGGGAGGACCAGTTCAACCTGTCGCTGGACCCCGAAACCGCACGCGATTTCCACGACCAGACCCTGCCCAAGGAAGCGCACAAGGTGGCGCATTTCTGTTCGATGTGCGGACCGAAATTCTGCAGCATGAAGATCACGCAGGAGGTGCGGGACTTCGCCGCCGGGTTGAGCGACAACGAGAAGGCGGATCTGGAACGCATGTCAGAAGAGGGCATGAAGCAGAAATCGGCCGAGTTCCGAGAGCTGGGCTCCGAGATCTATCTGGAGGCCGAAGACGCCGAATAGCGTCTTTCGGCGACAGAGGCGGCGGCCGCCCCCTCCACCACTTCGTGGTTCCCCTCCCCCGCTGGCGCGGGGGAGGATCGCGGCCGCGGGCATTGACCGGGACAGACCGGGGCGCGAAAGCTGCGCGCCATGAACCCGCTGGCCGGTCCCGTCCTCGACGTCGCGCACATCATCGACCTGGCGGTCGCGCCGGTCTTCCTGATCGCGGGGGTCGGAGCGCTGCTGAACGTGATGACCAGCCGGCTGGGCCGGGTGGTGGACCGCGGACGGGCGCTGGAAGACGAGATCGCCGGCGAGCCTGACGGCGAGCCGCGCGAGCGGCATCTGCGCGAGCTGCGGATGCTGGACGGGCGGATGAAGCGGATCAATCTGGCGATCTCCCTGGCCACGCTGGCGGCGCTGCTGGTCTGTCTGGTGATCGTGACGCTGTTCACCGGGGAGCTGGTGACGGTGGACCTGTCCCGTCTGGTCGCGGTGCTGTTCATTCTGACCATGGGCGTGCTGATCGCATCGCTGGTCCTGTTCCTGGGCGAGATCGCCATCGCCACGCGAACGCTGCGCGTGCGGGCCGAGGTGCTGGAGCGGAAGGGCTAGGCGCGCACGGGCGGCCACGCGAGCGGCGGCTCCGTGCCATTACCGAACGTGAGGGAGCGGAGCGTCGGCTTCGAACCCGGATTTTAAGGCGCCAACGGTTTTTGAGAGTCCGCCGCCGACGCTCCGCGCGTGGATTTCCCGAAGGCTCTCGCCCCGCGTTTCCAATCCGGGGATTTGGCGCGGTCTGGCGTTTAGTGCCGCCCGCCTCCCCGAAGGCCGCGCCGGAGCCCGCAGCCATCACAGCCACGGGCGCGGACGCGCCACGCGATCGCCCCGCCATAGTGATTAGCTACGTCCCTCGGGCGGGGAGACGGACGGGAGTATGAGGGTGGAGGCAAGGTGGGGGATGACGGGGCGGGTTTCCCCGCTTTTTCCGGTTCTCACCCTGAGGGTGAGGGGCCGGAGGCGGAGCGTGTGCTCCGGCTTCGGGCGTCTCGAAGGATGAATCAGCTGGAGTCACCCTTCGAGACGCCCGCAAGCGGGCCCTCAGGGTGAGGGGGATGCGCTTCGCGATTTCCGGGGAACGGCGGAGAGAGGCGCTATTCCGGCGCGTGGCAGACGGCTTCCAGATTGTGGCCGTCGGGGTCGAGGACGAAGGCGCCGTAATAGTTCGGATGATAATGCTCGCGAATTCCGGGCGCGCCATTGTCGGTCGCGCCGGCGGCCATCGCGGCGGTGTGGAAGGCGTCGACTTCCGCCCGCGTGCGGGCGGCGATGGCGATGTGCAGAGGCGGCGTCGTTTCCTCCCCGCCGCTGAGCCACAGGGATGGCTTGCCATCGCGGCCGAGCCCGGCGCCTTCGAACCCGCCGGTCTGGTCTTTCGAAAGCTGCATCAGGACGGTGACGTCCAGCGGGGCCAGCGCCGCGCGATAGAAGGCAAGGCTTTTGGCGAAATTCGAAACGGTGAAGCCGACATGGTCCAGCATTGGGCGTCTCCTCTGAAGTCCCGCGATTGTGCGCCGGGCGCGTGACAGGAGGAAGCGATTGAACGGGTGGGCGCGCGCGGCTATCGAAACGGCATGAGCGACACCGACCAGACTTTCGAAGCTTCCGCCTCCACCGATACGCCGCCGGACCGGCTGTCCAACGATCCCGCTAGCCCGTTTTACGACGAGGCGCTGCTGGGCCGGGGGATCGGTATCCGGTTCAAGGGCGTCGAGAAGACGAATGTGGAGGAGTATTGCGTCAGCGAGGGCTGGATCCGCGTCGCCGCCGGCAAGGCGGTGGACCGGCGGGGACAGCCGCTGACCATGAAGCTGAAGGGCCCCGTGGAGGCCTATTTCCGGAGCTAGGCGTCCGCCGCCTTCCTTCCCCAAAATTCCGGCGCGCGGCGCGAACGGCCACCCCCATCCCCGACCCTTCCCCCCTCAAGGGGGAATGGAGATTCCGTATGGCGGAAGGGAAAGCGGGCGAGAAAACCCTGCCGAGGCTGGCCAGGGGCGGGGCCTGCGCCTAAGGTCCGCGCCGGGGAAGCGGCCCGGCAAAAGAGGCCGCCTGTGGGGAGACAGTCGAGATGAGTCTGGGATTGCTGGCGCTGCTCGCCGTGGCGCCGATCGCACTGGCCGCCATCCTGCTGGTCGGGTTCCGCGTGCCGGCGCGGGTGACGATGCCGCTGGTCTTCCTCGCCGCCGTGGCGATCGCCTTTATGGTCTGGGGCATGACGCTGCCGCAGGTGGCGGCGGCCACGATCCAGGGCCTGGTCATCACGTTCGACCTGGTCTTCATCATTTTCGGCGCGATCCTCCTCCTCAAGACGCTGGAGAAATCCACCGCGATCCATGTGATCGAGAAGGGATTTTCCAGCATCACGACGGACCGGCGCATCCAGGTGGTCATCATCGTCTGGACGTTCGGGTCGTTCATCGAGGGGGCGTCGGGCTTCGGCACGCCGGCGGCGGTCGTGGCGCCGCTGCTGGTCGCGATGCGGTTTCCCACCATGGCGGCGGTCATGCTGGGCATGATGGTGCAGTCGACGCCGGTGACGTTCGGCGCGGCGGGCACGCCGGTTCTGGTCGGGGTCGCGGACGGGCTGTCGAGCCCGGACATGCTGGCGCGCGCCGATGCAGCCGGGATGGACTATGACGCCTATGTGCGCCTGATCGCAGTCTATGCGGCGGGCCTGCATGCGATCATCGGCATCATCATGCCGGCCTTCATGATCGTGATGATGACGCGCTTCTTCGGAACGAAGAAGTCGTGGTCCGAGGGGCTGTCGGCCCTGCCCTTCGCGATTTTCGGCGGGCTGGCCTTCGTCATTCCCTATTTCCTGACGGCGCTGATCCTGGGCCCGGCCTTCCCGTCGCTGCTGGGCGGGCTGATCGGGCTGGTGATCGTGGTGACGGCGGCGAAGATGAATTTCCTGACGCCGAAGGACAGCTGGGACTTCCCGGAGGAATCCTCCTGGCCCGCCGACTGGCTGGGCAAGATCAGCGTGGCGTCCGGCGTCGGCAAGCCGGGCATGTCTCTGGCGCTGGCCTGGGTGCCCTATCTGCTGGTCGCGGCGTTCCTGGTGATCACGCGCATCCCCGCGTTCGGGGTGGGCGACCTGCTGCGCAGCGCAGCGGTGACGGTGAGCCTGCCCGACATATTGGGCACGGGCATTTCGGCGTCCACGACGCCGCTCTATCTGCCGGGGGCGATCTTCATCGTCGTGGTGCTGATCACCGCGCTGCTGCACCGGATGAGCGGGAGCGAGCTGGGCGGGGCGTTCCGCGCCGCGCTGGGCACGCTGCTGGGGGCCGGGTTCGTGCTGGTGTTCACCGTGCCGATGGTGCGGATCTATATCAATTCGGGCGTCAACGCGTCCGGCTATGACTCCATGCCGATCGTGATGGCCGAATGGGTGGCGGCCAATGTCGGCGGCGTGTGGCCGGCGGTGGCCGGGGCGGTGGGCGGCTTCGGCGCCTTCATCGCGGGCTCCAACACCGTGTCGAACCTGATGTTCGTGGCGTTCCAGCACGGGGTGGCGGACGCGCTGATGATCTCCGGCCTGTTGATCGCGGCGTTGCAGGCGGTGGGCGCGGCGGCGGGCAATATGGTGGCGATCCACAATGTCGTCGCCGCCTCCGCCACGGTCGGCTATCTGGGCAAGGAGGGATCGATCCTGCGCAAGACGATCATCCCGACCATCTATTATCTGACGGCGCTGGGCATACTGGGCCTGATCGCGCAATACGTGATCGGCGTGCCCGACCCGCTGGGCGGCGGATAGGCGCGAGCGGCAGCCCTTAAAGAGAAAAGCCCCGGGCGGATCGCCCGGGGCTTTTTCGTTGCGCGCGCGGTTGTCGCCTATGCTGCGGCGATCCGCACTTCCTCCGAATTCGTCTTGCTGTGGACGCGGACGCCCTTCAGCGGATGGCCGCCCTCGCCCCAGAAATTCTCCAGGTTTTCCAGCGTCAGTTCGGCGGAGCCGGTTCCGCCGCCGCCGCCATCGACGGTGACCATGTCCAGCTCCAGCACGCCGTCGGCGGGCGGGCCGTCGCCCGCGCGCGGCTTCAGCAGGAAGTCCGGCGCGCCGGCGCCGGCGCGGCCCTCGACCCGCAGATGGCAGTCATAGCCCTCCTGCCGGGCCTCGATATGGGTGATTTCCTCGACGCATTGCGCATCCATGGCGGCCTCCCTGTTCTGTGCAGACAGGGAATGGCTTGGGACGGGCTCCGGTTCCGGCGCGGCCGCCGCGGCGCCCTAGCTCTTCAGCCGGTAGCCGGTCTTGAAGATCCACCAGGTGACGGCGAGGCAGACGCCGAAGAAGATCGCGACGGCCGCCAGGCTGATCTCCACGGGCACGTCGCCGTTTCCGTAGAAGGACCAGCGGAAGCCGCTGATCAGATAGACGACCGGGTTGAACAGGGCGACCTTCTGCCAGAAGGCCGGCAGCATGGTGACCGAGTAGAAGGCGCCGCCGAGGAAAGCGAGCGGCATGACGATCAGCATCGGGATCATGTTCAGCTGTTCGAAGCCCTTGGCCCAGATGCCGATGATGAAGCCGAACAGGCTGAACGCCGCGGAGATCATGACCAGGAAGGCGACCATCCAGAGCGGATGGACGATATCCAGGTCCACGAAGAAGCTGGCCGTCAGCAGGATGACGAGGCCGAGCACGACGGATTTGGTCGCCGCCGCGCCGACATAGGCCAGCACGATCTCCAGGAAGGAGATCGGGGCGGACAGGACCTCATAGATCGTGCCGGTGAATTTCGGGAAATAGATGCCGAAGCTGGCGTTGAAGATGCTGGTCGTGAACAGCGTCATCATGATCAGGCCGGGCACGATGAAGGCGCCGTAGTCCACGCCCTCCACCGGGGGCATGCGCGAGCCGATGGCCGCGCCGAACACCACGAAATACAGCGAGGTCGAGACGACCGGCGTGATCAGCGACTGCCACAGCGTGCGGACGCTGCGCGCCATTTCGAAGCGATAGATCGCCCAGATCGAATGCAGGTTCATGGACGGGAGTCCTTTTCGCCGTCAGGCAAAGACGCGTCGGCGGTCTGGTCGGCGTTCTGGCCGGCGTTCTGGTCGTGGACCAGGTTCACGAAAATCTCCTCCAGCGAGGACTGGCGCGTCTCGATGTCGGCGAAGCCGATATTGAGGTCGGCCAGACGCCGCATCAGCGACGGGACGCCGGTGCGCTCGGCCTGGGAGTCGAAGGTGTAGGTGAGGAGATGGCCGTCCTGGCCCAGTTCGAGCTTCCATTCGGCCAGTTCGGGCGGGACGGCGGACAGCGGCTCCTGCAGCGACAGGCGCAGCTCCTTCTTGCCCAGCTTTTCGATCAGGTCGGCCTTTTCCTCGACCAGGATGATCTCGCCTTTCGAAATCACCCCGATCCGGTCAGCCATCTGCTCGGCCTCCTCGATATAGTGGGTGGTGAGGATGATGGTGACGCCGGATTCGCGCAGCTTGCGCACCATCGCCCACATGTCGCGGCGCAGCTCCACATCCACGCCGGCCGTCGGTTCGTCCAGGAACAGGATGGCGGGCTCGTGGCTGAGCGCCTTGGCGATCATCACCCGGCGCTTCATGCCGCCCGACAGCATCATGATGCGGGCCTTCTGCTTGTCCCACAGGGACAGATCCTTCAGCACCTTTTCGATATGGGCGGGGTCGGGCGCCTTGCCGAACAGGCCGCGGGAGAAATTCGTGGTCGCCCAGACGGATTCGAAGGCGTCGGTGTGCAGCTCCTGCGGCACCAGGCCGATCAGCTTGCGCGCCTCGCGATACTGTTTCTGGTGGTCATAGCCGCCGACCGTCACCGTGCCCTCGCTGGGCGTGACGATGCCGCAGATGATGTTGATCAGCGTGGTCTTGCCGGCGCCGTTGGGGCCCAGAAGGGCGAAAATCTCCCCCTTTCGGATGTCCAGATCGACGCCTTTCAGCGCCTGGAACCCGCCCTCATAGGTCTTGGTCAGACCGCGGACCGCGATGATCGGATCGCCGGGCATGTTTGTGTCTTTCACGCGCCCCTCCCGGGCCTGACAACACGGCGTTCCGGTTAGCATGCGGGGGCGGGACCCGCCAGCGGGCGGACGCGCCGTCTCTTGACCTTCGGCGCGCGGCCTAGCACGAAGCGGCCCATGCGCATCGCCGCCGCCATCCTGCTGGTCCCGTTCGCCCTCGCCGCCTGCGGCGCGGAGTCCGCCCCGCAAGCCGCACCAGAAGCCGCCCAAGAGGTTGAGCCGGAGGCCGAAGCGGCGCCGGCGGCGCTGGCGCTGACCCTGACCGGGATGATGGACGCGACGCCCGACGACGACGATGTCTGCCTGATCGGCATGGACGGGGAAAACCGGCTGGAGCGCGACGCGGTGAACGTGCAGGTCGCCTATACGGCGCGCACCGAAAGCCAGGGCACGATCAGCGAATATATCCGCCTGGGCGATTTCGCCGCGGGCGAGACCCGGTCGGGGCGGATGTTCGTCAGCGCCTCCTGCGGCCAGATCGTCGACCTGAAGCTGAGCCGGGCGGTGTGCACCCATATGCTGGACGATGGGGCGACCGAAAGCTGCGCGGACGCGGTGACGCTGGACGGCGGCGGCGTGGTGGATATCCGCGAATAGACGGACGCGTCAGGCGTCCAGCGCCTCCCGCTTCATCTCGGCGGCCAGCCATTCTTCCTCCAGCGCGGCGAGCTTTGCGCGCGCCTTCTCCAGAGACTGTGCGGTTTTGGCGAACAGGTCCGGGTCCTTTGCATAGAGGTCCGGGTCCGCGAGCGCGGCTTCGAGCGCCGCGATGGCTTCGCCCATTTTCTCCATTTCGCCGGGCGCCTTGGCGATGACGTGGCGTTCGCGCGGGCTGAGCTTTTCCTTCGCCGGGGCGGCGGATTTCGGGGCCGGCTTTTCGGAGGATTTTGGCGAGGAGCCCGCCTTCGATGGCTCCGCCGGCTGGTCCCCCTGCCCCGCCGCGACCTCTTTTGCGGAAATCTGGGCCATCATATCGGACCAGCCGCCGGCGTACTGGATCCAGGCGCCGGGGCGCGCGGGGTCGGGAGCGAGCGTGGAGGCGACGACGCGGTCGAGGAAGTCGCGGTCGTGGCTGACCAGAAGCAGCGTGCCGTCATAGGCGCCCAGCGCCTCCTCCAGCAAATCCAGCGTCTCCAGGTCCAGATCGTTGGTCGGTTCGTCCAGCACCAGAAGGTTGGACGGGCGGGCGAGCGCCACGGCCAGAGCAAGGCGCCCCCGCTCCCCGCCCGACAGGCTGGCGACGGGCTGGCGTATCCGGTCGGGGCTGAACAGGAAGTCCTTCATATAGGCGGTGACGTGGCGCTGTTTGCCGGCGACGGTGACCTGGTCGCCGCGCCCGCCGGTCAGGGCGTCGGCCAGGGTTTCGTCGGGCTTCAGGGCGGCGCGGCGCTGGTCCAGGCTGACCAGCTCCAGATTGGCGCCCAGCACGATGTCGCCCTCGTCCGGCGCGAGCTTGCCGGTCAGCAGATTGACGAGGGTGGTCTTGCCCGCGCCGTTGGGGCCGGCGAGGCCGATCCGGTCGCCGCGCGCGATCTCGATGCTGAAATCCGAAACGACGGGACGGCCACCGAAGGATTTGGAGATTCCCTGCGCCTCGATCACACGCTTGCCGGAGGTCTGGGCCTCGGCGGCGGTGAAGTTCACGGTTCCGCCGGGGCGGCGGGCCTCCCGCTTCTGGCGGCGCAAATCCTCCAGCTCGCGCATCCGGCGCATGTTGCGCTTGCGCCGGGCGGTGACGCCGTAGCGGACCCAGTGTTCCTCCGCGACGATCTTGCGCCCCAGCTTGTGCAGGGCGGCCTCTTCCTCCGCCAGGGTCTTGTCGCGCCATTCCTCGAAGGCCGAGAAGCCCTGGTCGAGCGCGCGGGTGACGCCGCGGTCGATCCAGAGCGTGCGTCGGGTGAGGTTTTGCAGGAAGCGGCGGTCGTGGCTGATCAGGACGAGCGCGGCGCGGCTGCGCGCCAGCACGTCCTCCAGCCAGGCGATGGCCGGCAGGTCCAGATGGTTGGTCGGCTCGTCCAGCAGCAGGACGTCGGGGTCCGGCGCCATGGCGCGGGCGATGGCGGCGCGGCGCGCCTCCCCGCCCGACAGCCGGGCGGGATCCTCCGCGCCCGTGAGGCCCAGATCCTCGATCAGGCGCTGGGCGCGGTGGGGGTCGTCGCCGGGGGCGAGGCCGGCCTGCACATAGTCCAGGACCGTGGCGAAACCGGTCAGGTCCGGCTCCTGCGCCAGATAGCGCAGCGTGGCGGCGGGACGCAGCGCGCGCTCCCCGCCGTCGGGCTCCACCAGGCCGACGGCGATCTTCATCAGGGTCGATTTGCCGGAGCCGTTGCGGCCGACCAGGCAGAGGCGGTCGCGCTCGAACACCTGCATGTCCGCGCCTTCGAACAGGTCGGAGTCGCCATAGGTCAGGCGGATGTCGCGCAGGGACAGGAGCGGCGGGGCGGCCATCGCGCTCCGCTAGCGCGCGGCGGGCCCGGGCGCAACGCGCCCCTGCGTCCGTTCGCCCCATGGCGGGCTTGCCTGACCGGGATCATATCGGAGGCGGAGCAGGAGCGCCCGTGCCCAAGAGCCAAGATCGCAACGCCGAATTCACCCGTCATGTCCGGCGCATGGAGCGGGCCGAGCGGATGCGCACCGCCGCCCCCTTCGCCGCGGCGGGCCTGCTGATCGCCGGGCTGCTGGGCTGGATGGCCTGGAACAGTTTCAGCACCGAGGCCTGCGGGACGGTGACCGGCGTGGTGGAAGCCGCGCGCAGCGAGCAGACCCCGTTCGGCGTGCGCCATTTCCTGATGGTGAAGGGCGACGACCAGCGCAGCTATTACAGCGCCGATCCGCAGGACCGGCCGAACCCGGAAGGGGCTCGGGCGGAACTGGCCAAGAACTGCACCCATAGCGGCGCGCCGCGCCCGATGGCGCATTTCGACCGCTGGCTCTGAGCCGTTCGCTACGAAATTTCAGGGACACGGAACCGGCGGGCCGGATTCGCGCTTTTCAAGCATGATGCGCAAATTCCTGCCCGCCTTCGCCACGGTCGCCGCCACCGCCCTGCTCGCGGCGATCCAGCCGCAGGCGGCCGCGCAGACACGGACCGCCCCCGCCAACCGCGCGGCGAACGACAATCCGGCCCCGACCATGCGGGCGGCGCCGGCGGATTTCGCGGAACTGGAAGACGCCCTGCAGACCGGAGGCGCCCCGGCCATGACGGCGGCGGGGATCGAAAGCGTGCTGTACATGCAGGGCGCGGCGCCGCAGCCGCCGCGCGGCGCGAACTCCGCCTAGATTTTCCTGAACGCCTATTGGGTCTGGATGCCCGAGCGGGTGAAGACATCCCACAGATAGTCCTGGGCGGCGCGGCGCTGTCCGTCTTCGCGCTGGCGCCACTGGGCCTCCGTCAGGCACAGCTCCCGCACCACATTCGAGGGCGGCTCCAGCACTTCGCGGCAGCGGATCGCGTCCGGATCGGACGCGGCGTGCAGAGGCTGGCCCGGCGGCGCGGCGTTGCACCCGGCCAGTAACGCGGCGGCGGCGGCGATCAGGATCGGTGTTGCGCGCATGGCGGCCTCCTTGTCCGGACCGATTGTATAACAATCCGGGCGGGGTTTGAGGGGTATTTCCCGGCTTTTCTTTTGCGGCGCGGGCGATCAAATATGCCGCCGGCCGGTTTTGGGGGCCGGAGGCGATGGAGACCCCGAGGATGACCACGAAAACGACGCTGAAGCCCGCCGCCTGGGCCGTCCTGGCCGCCGCGCTGCTGTGCATGGCTGCGTGCAATACCGTCCAGGGCGTGGGCCGCGACGTTCAGTCGGTCGGCGAGACCGTCCAGGACGCCGCCGACTAGGCGCTCCCCTCCCCGCCTTTTCCGTCAACTTCCTTTGGCTTTCGCGCTGGGATAGGCTTCCCGGCGGAGTGGTCAGAGGGCGTCCGCAAGAGACGCCCCGGGCCGGGAGGCCCATGGGGAGACGACGATGCCCACATTCACGGGCGCAGCTGGCGCCACGGCCATGGCCGGCGTTCTGCTGGCCGGCATGCCCGCATTCGCGCAGGACGCGGATTGCGACCGGGCCTGCCTTATCGCGGTCACCGACACCTACCTGAACGCGCTGGCCGCGCACGACCCGGCGGCCGCGCCGCTGGCCGACGACGTCGCCTTCGTGGAGAACGTCACGCCGATGGCGCCGGGCGAAGGCCTGTGGGCCACGACCACGCAGGGGCCGACCACTTTCTCCATCCATGTGCCGGACACCGCGCTGCAGCAGGCCGGCTGGATGGGGATGCTGGAAAGCGACGACGCGCCGGTGCTGGTCGCCATCCGCCTAAAGCTGGAAGACGGCCTGATCGTGGAGGCCGAGCATATCGCCGCCCCGATCACCAGCGAGGCGAGCCTGGCGCGGCTGGAAACCCCGCGCGCGGGGCTGGTCAGCGAAATTCCGGAAGAGTCGCGCCTGCCGCACGACGAACTGGGCGAGATCGGCCTGTCTTACTATGACGCGCTGGACGACAATGACGGCAGCCTGATGCCCTTCGCCGACGACTGTCAGCGGCACGAGAACGGCATGGTCACCGCCGGCCCGGAAGCGGGGGGCGGACCGAACGCCGATCCCGACCGGGCGCCGGTGGCGCGCCTGTGCGCGCCGCAGCTGGACAGCCAGTCCTTCGTCTATATCGACCGGATCGAGAACCGCCGGCTGGTCGCCGCCGATCCGGTGACGGGCCTGGCGATGGGCTTTTCCCATTTCCGCCATCCGTTCGACAATCTGCCCTACACCGTGACCCATACCGACGGGTCCACGTCCGAACGCAATTCGGAAAACATGCCCTATGACCCGTTCGACATGCCGGCGGCGCACGTCTTCAAGATCGGCGCGGACGGCATGGTCCACGAGATCGAGGCGAACGGGATCGTCGTTCCCTATCAATCCCCGACCGGCTGGGAATAGGCCGCGCTTTTTGCGCGCCGCACTGTGAGGAGACACGCATGCGCATTTCGCACTTTGGGACGATCGCCATAGCCGCCGCCCTTGTCACTGCCCTGGGCCTGACGCTGGCGGCGTGCGGCGAGGACACGTCCGACGCGCCGCTGGGCGCGGCCGACGATCCGGGCGTGGAAGACGTCGACGCGACCGAACGGCCGGACGCCGAGGCGGACGCCGACGATATGACCGCCGCGATGGCGGCGTGCGACCGCGGCTGCCTGATCGGGGTGACGGACGACTATCTGGCGGCGCTGGCCGCGAACGACCCGTCCGCCGCGCCGCTGGCCGGCGATGTGCGCTTCGTGGAGGACGTCACGCCGATGGAGCCGGGCCAGGGCCTGTGGGAGACGGCGGTGTCCGGCCCGACGGATTTCGCCATCTATGTGCCGGACGAGACGAACCAGACCGCCGGCTTCCTGGGCGTCATCACGCGCATGGCGGCGCCGCCGGCGCCGCAGGGCATGTCCGCCGAGGAGCGCGCGGAGTTCGCCGCGACGACCGAGAAGACCGAGCAGCCGGCGCTGATCGCGCTGCGCCTGAAGCTGGAGGACGGGGAGATCGTGGAGGCCGAGCATCTGACGACCGGCCTGCGCGACATGGCGCCGTTCGACGCGCTGCGCAGCGGCCTGCGCCTGGACAGCGAAATCCCGCCGGCCGACCGCAAGCCGCATGCGGAGCTGATCGAGATCGGCGAGTCCTATTACGACGCGCTGGACGACAATGACGGCACGCTGATGCCCTTCGCCGCCGATTGCGAGCGGCACGAGAACGGCATGGTCACCGCCAGCCCCGACCCCGGCACCGGGGGCGGGCCGAACAATGCGGGGGCGACGCCGCGCGATTGCGCCGGCCAGCTGTCCAGCAATGTGATGGCCTATATCACCACGATCGATAACCGCCGGGTGTTCGCGGCCGATCCGGCGACCGGGCTGGTCATGGGCCTGTCCCATTTCCGCCACCCGATGGATTTCGAGCCCTATGAGGTGACGCTGAGCGACGGGTCCACGGTGGTGCGGGACAAGGACAGTTTCGGCTTCGCCCCGTTCGACCTGCCGGCCGCGCACGTCTTCAAGATCGGCGCGGACGGCATGGTGCACGAGATCGAGGCGATGGGCTTCATGGCGCCGTACGACTCGGACACCGGCTGGGAGTAGCGGCCCGCCGCATCCGGCGTTGAGAGACGCGCGCCGCGAACCGGCGCGCGTTTTTCATTTGCTTCAGGCCCGGTCGGGAGCAGGAGCGGGGGCGGCCGCCTGGCCCGCCGCGCCGGGGCGCACGCGCCGTTCCGATTTCAACCGGCCGCCGCTGAGCAGGCGCGCCGCCGCCGGCCAGACCGACAGCGCCCGGCCGAGCGCGATCGTGGCCAGCAGGCAGAGGAAGGGCATCAGGATGAGGAAGACCGGATAGAGCGGTTCGCCCATGCGCCCGGTGACCCGCCCGATCTGGGAGGCGCCCAGCCACATGAAGATGAGGTGGGCGCAGAACAGCAGGAACATATAGGGCTCAATTTGCAGCAGGCGGCGCCCGGCGGACCCGCCGGCCAGCGCCCAGGAGACGC
>CAJXKJ010000038.1 GCA_913055605.1 uncultured Euryhalocaulis sp.
TCGCCCCGCGTTTCCAATCCGGGAGATGCGGCGGTCTGGCGTTTAGTGCCGCCGGCCCTTCCCGAAGGCCGCGCCGGAGCCTGCGGCCCTCACAGCCGCAGGCGCGGACGCGCCACGCACGCCCCGCGGAAATGGTGAGTGGCCACTTCCCTCATCCGCAGAGCCAAGGCGGAGTATGGGGCAGCAGGAGGGGTGGGGGATGAGATTGCGGAATTCCCCGCATTTCCCCGACGCCTTTCCGGGGAACGGGCTGAGAGGATTTGCCAGCTGGAGCCACCCTTCGAGACGCCCGCAAGCGGGCCCTCAGGGTGAGGGGTGTGGGCGGCGGAGATGGTTTTCTGGGCCCCGGATAATCGCTGCGCGATTTCCGGGGAACGGCGGAGAGGGGGCGATTTCCGGGGAACGGCGGTGGGGTGCGCGATTTCCGGATGAGCGATTTTGGGAAGGATGTCTGGTGCGGGCGGCCGGGGTCGAACCGGCACGGTCCTTTCGGACCGAGGGATTTTAAGTCCCTTGCGTCTACCAATTCCGCCACGCCCGCGTGCCCCGCGATAGTGGCCGCGCCCGGGCGGTGGCTCAAGCGCGGTTCGGGCGCAGTTTTCCCCAGTTCCCAATGGCGTGAAACCGGCGCCGCGCATTGGCGTTTCGTATAGCGGACAACTATGCACTGGCTGCAGCGCGGGCGCGCGCCGGACCTTCGGGGGGCATTAGGATGGGCGTATTCGAGTGGCTGTTCGACCTGGGACTGCCCTTCCCGCATGGCACCTGTCTGTTGTGGCGACCGGACCTGATCGTGTTGCACGCCGGGTCGGACGTGCTGATCGCGGGGGCCTATTTCTCCATCCCGCTCGGCCTGATCCATTTCATGCGCAAGCGTCGGGACGTCGCCTTCAACTGGATTTTCGGCATGTTCGCCGCCTTCATCCTGTTGTGCGGCCTGACCCATCTGATCGAGGTCGCGACCATCTGGAAGCCCTGGTACGGCTTCGAAGGGGTCATGAAGCTGGCCACCGCCGGGGTGTCGGTGGCGACCGCCATCGTGATCTGGCCGCTGATCCCGCGCGTGGCCGCGATGCCGAGCCCGGAACAATACGCCGGCGCCAATCGCCGCCTGCAGAAGGCGATGGACGCGCTGGAGCGCAGCAACGCCGAGCTGGAAAGCCGGGTGGCGGCGCGCACCGCGGCGCTGGAGGAGGCGACGCGGGAGCTGGAGATCCGCAGCCGCGAGGCCGAGGAGATGGCCGAGGAGCGCGCGGTGCTGCTGCGCGAGATGCATCACCGGACCGGCAACAATCTGCAGATCATCAGCAGCTTTGTCGGCCTGACCCTGCGCGGGGTGCGCGACCCGGCGGCGGCCGACGCGATCCGCCAGATCCGCGCCCGGCTGGCGGCGATCACCGACGTGAACCGGCTGCTGCTGCGCTCCGACACGCTGTCCAAGGGGCGGGCGGACGATTATCTGCAGCGCCTGACCGACGATCTGCGCGAGACGCTGCTGGCCACCGACAGCCATCTGGAGATGGAGACCGAGCTGTCACCGGTGGAGCTGTCGCCCGACAAGCTGACCTATCTGGGCCTGGTGGCGGTGGAGCTGATCACCAATGCGGTGAAATACGGATTCCCGGACGAGCGGCCGGGCCGGATCACGGTGCGCCTGACGTACCGCGACGGCGGGCTGGTGTTCGAGGTGGAGGACGACGGCGTCGGCTATGACCCCGAGGGGACGAGCCCGGCGGCGTCGGGCGCCGGGTCGGCCATCGTGCGCCAGTTCGCCCAGCGCCTGGACGCGACGGTGGAGCAGGTCTCCAGCCCCGGCGCCGGGGCGCTGGTGCGGCTGAACATCGCCGAGAACCGCGAAGGGCCGGAGCCGGGCGCGACGATCTGACGGCCGGGGCGGAAGCCGCCCCCAGATTTTCTAGAGATACATGTCCTCGCCGCCGGCGGCGCGCGCGAGGTTGCGGCGGCGGCGGTCGGGGAAATCGATCGGCCGTTCGCGGCGGCGGCGGTCGGGTCCGACATATTTTCCGGACACCACGAAGGGGCGCGGCTGGAACAGCGCGCGCATCAGCTTTTCATAGACCGCGGCCGGGGAGACCGGCTTGGTCAGCACCTCGTTGGCGCCGGCGTCGCGCAGCTTCAGCACGCGCTCGCGGTCGGTATAGGCGGTGCACATGACGACCGGCATGCGCTGGGCGGCGCCGCGCAGCTCGTGCCGCAGGCGCTTCAGGAAGGCGTGGCCGTCCATCGGCTGCATCTGCCAGTCGGCGATGACGAGGTCGAAATGGCGGTCCTGGATCATCTGGAGCGCCTGTTCGCCGTTGGCGGCGCGTTCGATGCGGGAGGCGCCGAACGCCTTCAGCATGGCGCTCATCAGCTCCAGCATGAACGGGGAATCGTCGGCGAGCAGGATCGTCGCCTGGCTCAGCTGTTCAGCGATGTTCGCTTCGCCGGAATCGGTCATTCGCTTGACGCCGGCCTGAGCGGCCGCCTTCCCCATCTCGGGACGCAAGCGCTGGGCCGCAGCGATTCCGCCGCCGCCAGACCATGCTCCCCGGGGAGGCAAACTAGGCGCCCCCGGTTTCCGAAGCGTTACCGGATTGTCAGGCGATACAAGGAATCGGCCGGATGCGGGCGCATCCGGCCGGAAATCCTATTCGGCGGCCGGCTCGGGAAGGGCCAGGCCGTCCGGGCTGACCTCGTGCAGATAGGCCAGCACGTTCATGCGGGTGTCCAGATCGGGCAGGCCGGCGAACACCATGTTGGTGCCCGGAACGACCTCGGACGGGTTCTGGAGATAGGCGTCCAGCGTGGCCCAGTCCCAGGCCTCGCCGAATTCCTGCATCGCCGGGGAATAGGCGAAGCCCGGCACGGCGCCGGCCTGGCGGCCGACGATATTGTGCAGGTTCGGGCCGGTGATGATCATGCCGCCTTCGTCGAAGGTGTGGCAGGCGAGGCAGATGCGGGCCGAGGCCTGGCCGGCCTCGGCGTCCGCCGCGCGGATCAGCGTTCCGTAGTCCAGCGAAGCTTCCTCGGCCGGGGCGTCGCCGTCGGCGGCTTCGCCGTCCGCGCCCTCTTCGCCTTCCGGCTCGGGCGGCAGCGGATCGGGCAGGGCCGGGGCGGCCGGGTTGATCGAGCGCAGATAGGCCAGCATGGCGATGCGCTCTTCTTCGCGGGGCAGGCCGACGAAGACCATGGCGGTGCCCTGGATGTAGCCGCGCGGGTTTTCCAGGAAATCGTAGAGATTCTGGTAGCCCCAGGTCTCGTCGTAGTCGGACATCGCGTCGGAATAGGCGAAGCCCGGGACCGAGCCGGCCATGCGGCCCAGCACGTCGTGCAGGTTCGGGCCGGTCACGGTCGCGCCGCCTTCCTCAAAGGTGTGGCAGGCCAGGCATTTGCGGGCCACGGCCTCGCCGTCGGCGGGATCGGCCGCGGCGACCAGGACGCCGAAATCGACCGGGCCTTCCTCTTCAGGGGCCGCGCCGGCGCCCAAATCCTCGGGCACCTCGATATGGTAGGCGGCCTCTTCCAGCTCGTGCGGGTGATAGACCACGTGAGCGAGCTCTTTCAGGCCGAGAACGACCAGAAGGGTGGCCAGCAGCACGCCGGAAATCTTGGTGAACATCATTGTTGGTGCGTCTCGGGTAGATAGCCGTTCGAGGGAGGCGCAAAGCCGATAGATTGCTTGGGCTGTTTGGCATGGAGGGGCGGGTTCTGCAACATGCCGGGGCCTGCGCCCGCTTGCCGCACTCCGGCGGGGCCTGTATCGGCCCTGTCGTGACCTCAGCGATGAACCCGATCGTCGTGATTCCGGCCCGGATGGCGTCCACGCGCCTGCCCGGCAAGCCGCTGGCCGATATTTGCGGCCGGGCGATGATTCTGCGCGTGCTGGACGCCGCCATGGCCGAAAACGCCGGGCCGGTGCTGGTCGCCGCCGGGGACCCCGAGATCGCCGAGGCCGTGGAGGCCGGCGGCGGGCGGGCGGTGCTGACCGACCCAAAGCTGGCGTCGGGCTCCGACCGGGTGCTGGCGGCGGTGAAGGCGGCCGATCCGGACGGGGCGCACGACGCGGTGGTGAATCTGCAGGGCGATCTGCCCTGGCTGCCGGCCGGAACGCTGCGCGCCGCGCTGGACGCGCTGGCGGCGGACTCGGAGGCCGATATTGCGACGCTGGCGGTCGAGGACGCGGCGCGCGCGGCGGCGGACAATCCCAATGTGGTGAAGGCGGTGCTGGCCGCCCGGGCGGGCCTGCCGGCGCGGGCGCTGTATTTCACGCGCGCCGCCGCGCCCTGGGGCGAGGGGCCGTTATGGAAGCATGTCGGCATCTATGCCTATCGCCGGGCGGCGCTGGAGCGGTTCTGCGCCCTGCCGCCATCGGCCCTTGAACAGCGCGAGCGGCTGGAACAGCTTCGGGCGCTGGAGGCGGGGATGACGATCGTCGCCGCGCCGCTGGACGCGGTTCCCGACGGCGTCGACACGCCCGAAGACCTGGAGCGCGCGCGGGCGCGGTTCGCGACACGGACATCAGCAGCAGACACATAAATAGCAGATGGTGAACACGTGACCGATCTTTTCGTACTGGCCGCCGAAATCCCCGGACTCAATGTGGAGGTCGACACGCTGTTCGAGTCGGCCATCTGGGCGATGGTCATCGAGTGGGGCCTGCGCATCCTTTATGCGGGGGTGATCCTGGTCGTCGGCCTGTGGGTCGCGTTCTTCCTGTCCGGCGCGGTGCGCAACCGGATCCTGAAATCGCCGCATGTCGACCCGACGCTGGGCCGCTTCTTCGGCTCGATCACGCGCTATCTGCTGGTGGCGATCGTGATGATCGCGGTGCTGCAGAAATTCGGGGTCCAGACGACCTCGCTGGTCGCCATGCTGGGCGCCGCGACGCTGGCGATCGGCCTGGCCCTGCAGGGCACGCTGGGCGATCTGGCGGCGGGGGTGATGATCATCCTGTTCCGGCCCTACCGGGTCGGCGACTTCGTCGATATCGGCGGCAAGTCGGGGACGGTGGACGACATCTCCATCTTCTATACGGCGATGAACACGATCGATAACCGCCGGGTCATCATCCATAACGGCAAGGCCTGGGGCGACGTGATCGAGAACTATTCGTTCAACGCCACGCGCCGCCTCGATATGACCTACGGCATCTCCTATGACGACGACATCGACCACGCGATGGCCGTCATCCGGCAGGTGCTGGACGGGATGGAGGAGGTTCACAAGGAGCCGGAGCCGCAGATCGCGGTGCGGGGCCTGGGCGATTCCTCGGTCGACATCCTGGTGCGCGCCTGGTGCGACACCTCGATCTATTTCGCGACCGGGCTGGAGCTGAACAAGCGGGTCAAGCAGGCCTTCGACGCCAACGGCGTGTCGATCCCGTATCCGCACCAAGTGGAGATCACCAAGGTGGAGACGCCCGACGGCGTGCAGCCGGCGCAGCGCCTGATGGTCGCGGCCGGGACCGAACAGGGCGGCGAGGACAGCCCGGCCGAGGGCGGCGCCAATCCGAAGGGCGCCGATCCGGGCGAGGGGCAATAGCGCCTCGCGCGGGCCTTGCTATAGTCGCGCCATGACCCGGGACCGGCGGGATATCGACGAGGCCATCGCACGGGCCGGCA
Organism: uncultured Euryhalocaulis sp.; assembly: GCA_913055605.1. Taxonomy (GTDB): domain Bacteria; phylum Pseudomonadota; class Alphaproteobacteria; order Caulobacterales; family Maricaulaceae; genus Euryhalocaulis. The sequence continues at coordinate 5,625 of CAJXKJ010000038.1, forward strand.
AGCGCGGCGGCCGCCGCAGCGGCGGGTTCGCCGCGCGCTTCCTGTCCTTCTCCGCTTCCGACGTGATCGTGCTGATCGTGGCCTGCGTGGTGGTCGGCTTCCTGCTGGCCATGTTCGGGGTCGATCCGCGCGCCTTCTGGGCCGACCTGTTCGACCGGCTGGGCGAGGCCTTCGCGGCGCTGAGCGACAATTTCGGCGCGGTGCTGCGCTATATGCTGTATGGCGCGATCATCGTGGTGCCGGTCTGGCTGCTGCTGCGCCTAGTGAAGGCGCTGCGCTAGGCGCTTCAGGCCGCGCCTCAGGCCGCTGGCACGGGGCGGGGGACGCCCGGTATTCCGAGATCGCATTCCAGGGCCGGGTCGCGCCAGCCGCCGGTTTCGGCCGCGGCTTCATAGGCCGACTGCAGGAAGGCCATGAGCGCGGCTTCGGGATCGGCGGCGGTGCGCACGGCTTCATAGGGCAGCAGGAATTCGCCGAGCGTCTTGTCGAAGCCCGCGGCGTCGGGCGCGACCGTGCGGTCCGCGAAGCCGGGCGGGGCGGGATAGGCGTAGGCGTAGAAGCTGGCGTCCGGGCCGCCGGGCGTTCCCGGCCAGAAGCCGGCGGAGGCGACCTCGTGGCTGTAGGCCTCCCGCGTTACGGTATCGGGCAGGTTCGGGATGCCGCCCGGGTGCGGCGGCGCATCGCGGCCGGAAAACCGCGTCACGGCCAGATCGAACGAACCCCAGAATAGATGAACCGGCGAGGACTTGCCGAGATAGCCGGTGCGGAAATGCTGGAAGACGCGCTCGATCGAGATAAGCGCGGCGTGGAAGCGGGCCACGGCCGCCGCGTCATAGGGGCGGGGGGCGGTATCTTCCGCGAACGGCACGGCGTCCGGGACCTCGTTCGGCTTGCCGTTGATGGACGGATCGCCGCCGACCGAGGCGATGAGGTCTTTCGTCTGGGCGAAAAACGCTGCGACGCTCATCGGCCCGAGGGCGAAGCTGTTTCGCGCGCCGGTCGAGGATTCGGCGATCAGCCGGCTGTCCGGAAAATCGAAGCTGAGCGTGACATAGCCGCCGGTGTCCGGCCCGCCTTTGTCCGGAACGGGGCCGGTGGTGAGGCCGCGCGGGGTGACATAGAGGGTGGCGTGCCAGGAATGGTTCACCCAGGGCGTGCGGGCGAGCCGGTATTTGCCGGCGATCTGCACCCAGAGATGCAGCGCCGCGCAGGTCCCGGCCCAGTCGTCATAATGGAGTTCGGGCCAGTCCGCGCGCATCGTGCGGCTCTCAGGCCCGTCCGGCCTGGAAGGATAGCATGGCGGGGTCGACGCCGATGGAGCCGAGCGCGCCTTCCCATTTGCCGTCGAGCTGGTCGCCGAAGACCAGGTCCATGTCCGCCGGGGCGAGGAGCCAGGCGTTGGCGCGCAGCTCGTTCTCCAGCTGGCCCGGACCCCAGCCGGCATAGCCCAGCGCCAGCACGGTGTTGCGCGGGCCCTGGCTGGTGCCCATCGCTTCCAATATCTCCTTGGTCGCGGTCAGGCCGACGCCGCCGCCGACGCGGACGGTGGAGTCCTCCAGATAGAAATCGTCGCTGTGCAGGACGAAGCCGCGGTCCTGCTCCATCGGGCCGCCGGAGCGCACCGGGCGGTCCGGCACCTGGATCGAGCATTTGACGCCCAGCTGCTCCAGCAGATCGGGCAGGCGCAGGGCGCCCATGGGCTTGTTCAGGATCAGACCCATCGCGTGTTCGTCGTTATGGGCGCAGAGATAGATGACGGTGCGCGAGAAGCGATCGTCGCCGATCGAGGGCGTGGCGATCAAAAGCTGGCCGCGGAGCGAGTCGGCAGACTCGTCGTCCTCTGACAATCCCCAATGACTTTCGTGTTCAATGGGCATGGACCAAGCTTGCCACGCCCGGCGCGCGATGCAAGCGCCGCCCGCCGCATCGCTGGCGCCTGCGCGGCTTTCGCCGCCCGGCGGGCGGCGCTACAACCGCACGCAAAGCGGGAGGACATGCATATGACGATCAAGGTTGGCGACACACTGCCGGAAGCCAAATTCGGCGTGATGACCAAGGACGGTCCGGCGCAGAAGACGACCCAGGAGGTGTTCGGCGGCAAGACGGTGGCGCTGTTCGCGGTGCCCGGCGCGTTCACGCCGACCTGCTCCGCCCGGCACCTGCCCGGCTACAAGGACAAGGCGGGCGAGCTGAAGTCCAAGGGCGTGGACGAGATCGCCTGCCTGTCCGTCAACGACGCCTTCGTCATGGGCGCCTGGGGCGATTCCCAGAATGTCGGCGGCGACGTCACGATGCTGGCCGACGGCAACGGCGATTTCGCCAAGGCGGTCGGCCTGACCATGGACGGGTCCGGCTTCGGCATGGGGCTGCGCTCCCAGCGCTATTCCATGCTGGTCGAGGACGGCGTGGTGAAGGAACTGAATGTGGAAGCGCCGGGCGAGTTCAACGTCTCCAGCGCCGAACACATGCTAGGTCAGCTCTAAGGGGACGCGATGCTTACCGAGGCCGCGCTCGGCTGGCTCCAGGCGCTGACGGGCTGGAAATGGCTCGTCGCCGGTCTCGTCATGCTGGGCGCGGAGATTTTCACCGGCACGACCTATCTGTTGTGGGCCGGGCTGGCGGCGCTGCTGACCGGGGTCGTGGCGCTGGGCTTCGCGCCGGACTGGCGGCTGCAGATCGGCGCCTTCGCCGCCTTCACCTTCATCCTGGTCGTGGCCGGACGGCGCGTGCTGCGCCCGAACTGGTCGAAGCCGGGCGCCTGAGCCTCGCGCCCGTTTCCTGGCGCCTGTTTCCTAAAGGCCGCCGAACATCTGCTGCTGCGAATAGGACGGGTCGGGTTCGAAATCCGAATCCGGAAAATCCGCCGGCTGGCCGGGGCTGATGGTCGAGACCGAGTCCAGCGCGCCGTTGGCGTATGTCTCCACCTGAACCGGCACGCCGCCCTCCAGCGCGCCCATGTCGTACATCGCCGCGGCGCCGGCCGCGAAGGGCATGCGCGACATGAAGTCCGACATGCCGGCCATGGAAGCGGCCAGATCGCTGGCGCCGGAGAAATCGTTCGGCGCGGCGGCCCAGATGATCGCGGCGCGGGCGCCGCTTTCGGTGACCTCGTATCCGCGCGTCGGCACGCCCGCGATGGTGCGCGCCTCCCCCGTCGCGGCGACGCGGATGCTGTCCGGGTCGGGCATGCCGGGCATCGCGCCCAAGCCGCCCATCGCGCCGCCGCCCATTGCGCCGCCGATGCCGCCCATGCCGCCCATCGCGGCTTCCATCTGGGCGCGCTGTTCGGGGGTCAGGTTCTGCATCGCGGCGGCCATGGCGGCCTGCACCTGGGACTGCATGTCCGCCATGCCGGCGGCCATCGCCTCCGGCTCCATGACGTAATAGGCGCGTTCGGAATCGTCGATCGCGTACATGACCGGCGGCTCCAGATCGCCGCGGAAGATCATGCGCACGTTCTGCATCATGCCGCCGGCGCCGATGGCGCTCATGGCGAGCTTTGCGTCCTCCGCCTTGATCTCGCTGGTGTCGGTCACCGCTCCAGAAGAATCGCTGGTGGTCACCTGAAACAGCGATCCGGCCTGGGCGGAGGCTGCGGCGAGGATCGCGGCGCCGATCGTGGCGGCGAAGGCGGTGCGGTTCATGGAGACCTCCCGGGGGCGTATCGGTTGCCGGGCGCCACTATAGCGGGCGCGGTTTCGAACGGAACGGAACGTAATGACGGAACGACCCGGGGCCGATGTCGGTTTGCCGGGACGTCAGACCATGCGATTTTGCGCAGACGAAAAAGACGGGACCAAGGCGATGGCGAAGAAAAACGATCCGGCGCTGACCGACGACAAGGATATGCGCAAGGGCCGCTTCCGCGGGGCGATGGACAAGCCGCGCACCGATGGCGGCCATATCCCGCCGCGCGGACCGGATCTGGCGCCGAAGGGACAGGACGATCCGACGCCCGACACCCATCCGGATTCGGCGAAGGACAATTACGACGATCCGGAGAACGCCGCCGATTATGGCGGCGCGGGGTCGAAGGACTAGTTCGAAAAGGCGCTAGTCCGCGCGTCTGGCGCGGGCGATGGCCAGGCCCTCGCGCGCCAGTTCGTCGGCGCGCTCGTTCTCCGCGTGGCCGGCGTGGCCCTTCACCCATTCCCAGGTGACGTCGTGGCGCTGCGCGGCGGCGTCCAGCCGGCGCCAGAGGTCCTCGTTCTTCACGGGCTTCTTGGCGGAGGTCTTCCAGCCGTTCTTCTTCCAGCCGTGAATCCATTTCGAGACGCCGTCGCGGACATAGATGCTGTCGGTCACCAGGCGCACCGTGCTGCCGTCCTTTTTCAGCGCCTCCAGCGCCTGGATGGCGGCCATCAGCTCCATCCGGTTGTTGGTGGTGGCCGGTTCGCCGCCCTTCAGCTCCTTGCGCAGGCCGTTCCATTCCAGGATCGCGCCCCAGCCGCCGGGGCCGGGATTGCCGCTGCAGGCCCCGTCGGTGTGGATGACGATCTCTGACATGAATTATCCGGGCATCGTCAGGCGGGATAGGTCCGGGCCATGTGGTCCCAGCCGGCGCGGACCAGCTCTTCCATGACCTTCATGTCCACGTCGGCGAGCTTGTTCACATAGATGCAGCCGGCGCCGGTCTTGTGCTTGCCGAGGCGGGACAGGATGTCGGCGTGGCGGGTGGCGTCGCAGGTGACATAGAGCGACAGGCTGGATTTGCGCGGCGAGAAGCCGATCCGGCACATGTCGCCCTCGCGCCCCGAGTCGTATTTGTAGTGGTACTGGCCGAAGCCGACGATGGTGGGACCCCACATCACCGGCTCCTGCCCGCTGATCCGGGCCATCAAATCGCACAGGGCGTAGCCGTCCTGCCGCCGCGTGTCGTGCTCCACCGAATCCAGGAAGGCGCCGACGCTGACCGGGGTGGGCTTTGTCTTGTTTTCGGATTTCTTCGCAGGCTTCTTCGCAGGCTGGGCCATCGGCCTATCCTAAGCCACCGCGCGGGGGAGTTTGAACTCCACGTCCTCGCGCGTGACGCGCAGCTCCTCCAGCGACAGGGCGAAGCGCTCGCGCGCCGCAGCGATCACGCCGTCGGTGAGGACTTCCGGCGCGCTGGCGCCGGCGGTGAGGCCGACCGTTCCGGCGGCGGCGACGCGGGCCCAGTCGATGTCGGCGGCCGATTCGATCAGCAGGGCGTCGCCGGCCCCGGCGTTCTTCGCGACCTCCACCAGACGGCGGGAATTGGAGGAGTTCTGCGCGCCGATGACCAGCACCAGGCCGCAGCGCGGGGCCATCGCCTTCACCGCCGCCTGGCGGTTGGTGGTGGCGTAGCAGATGTCTTCCTTGTGTGGCTCGGCGATGTCCGGGAAGCGGGCGCGCAGGGCGGCCACGATCTCCGCGGTGTCGTCGACGCTGAGCGTGGTCTGGGTGGCGATGGCGAGGCCCCCGGCGCCCTCGGGCGGGGTGAAGGTTTCGGCGTCCGCCACCGTCTCGATCAGCGTCATCGCGCCGTCGGGCAGCTGGCCCATCGTGCCGATCACTTCGGGGTGGCCGGCATGGCCGATCAGCAGGATGTGGCGGCCCGCCTTGTGATGGCGGCCCGACTCCACATGCACCTTGGAGACCAGCGGGCAGGTGGCGTCGACATAGATCATGTTCCGGCTGCGCGCGGTCTCCGGCACCCATTTGGGCACGCCGTGGGCGGAGAAGACCACGGGGCGGTCCTCCGGCGCGTCGTCCAGCTCGTCCACGAAGACCGCGCCCATGCTTTCCAGCCGGGAGACGACGTGGCGGTTATGGACGATCTCGTGCCGGACATAGACCGGGGCGCCCCATTTCTGGAGCGCGCGCTCCACGATCTGGATCGCCCGGTCCACGCCCGCGCAGAAGCCGCGCGGGGCGGCCAGAAGCATGGTCAGGTCGGGTTTGGGCGCGGCGCTGTCGGGCATGGTTCCGGAGACTTTATGCGGGTCGGGGCGCGGCGGGCGCGCGTTGCGGTTCCGCAGGGGAAACGATATGAGGCCGTTCCTAGCAAATCGCGCCGCTTGCGCGAAGCGCGCGCCACCGCAGAACACAGATCATGATCCCGCTCCAACGCCTCTCGATCAGCGCCGCCTGTCTCGCCGCCGCCGCCTGCGGCGGGGGACCGACCGAACTGGACACCATCACCAATCCCGCGCCGTGCCCGCAGGCCTCCGTCCTGTTCGACGCCGCGCGCTATGTGGAGATGTTCGGCGAGGAGCGGCTGGCCAATGTCGGCTTCACCGGGGAAATCCTGGGCGTGCGCTCGCTGTGCCGCTATGCGGACGGGGAGCCGATCGAATCCGACCTGGAGATCGAGTTCGCCTTCGGCCGCGGCCCGTCGGCGAATGGATACGACAACACCTATCCCTATTTCGTGGCGGTGACCCGGCGCGACCGGGCGGTGATCACCAAGCGGACCTTCGCCGTCTCCGCCGATTTCGACGACGCCGACATCGTCTATGGCAGCGACGAAATCCGCCGCATCACCATTCCGCGCGCCGATGACGGGGTGGCGGGCTCCAATTTCGAGATCCTTGTCGGGTTCGAACTGACGCCCGAGCAGCTGGCCTTCAACCGCTCCGGCGTGCGCTTCCGGCCGAATGTCGGAACGTTCGAGGCGCCCGAAGGCTAACAGCCTATGGCCGACGCATTCGCAGACCTCGCCGCGCGTCCGCTGGAGGACGTGCTGGGCGCGGCGCTGGGCCGCGCGTTCGAAAGCGCGGGCCTGGACGCCGCACTGGGCGCGGTGAAGCCGGCCGCCCGGCCGGACCTGGCCCCCTTCCAGTGCAACGGCGCGCTGGCCGGCGCGAAAGCCGCCGGCAAGACGCCGCGCGACATTGCAGAAGCCGTCGTCGCGTCGCTGGAGGGCGATCCGCTGTTCGCGGGGTTGGAGATTGCGGGGCCGGGCTTCATCAATATCACCCCGTCGCAGGGCGCGCTGGACGCGCGCGCCGCGGCGCTGGCCGCCGACGACCGCGCCGGGGCGCTTAAGGTCGAAACGCCGCGCCGGGTGATGCTGGATTTCGGCGGGCCGAACGTCGCCAAGGCGATGCATGTCGGCCATCTGCGCTCCAGCATTATCGGCGATGCGCTGCAGCGGCTGTTCCGGTTTCGCGGCGACGAGGTGATCTCCGACGTCCATCTGGGCGACTGGGGCCTGCAGATGGGCCAGATCATCACCGGCCTGCAGCGCGAGCAGCCGGACCTGCCCTATTTCGACGCCGGCTTCGAAGGCCCGTATCCGGAGGCCTCTCCGGTGACGATGGAGGACCTTCAGGCGATCTATCCGCGCGCCAGCGCGGCCTGCAAGGAAGACCCCGCGCGCCTGGCCGAGGCGCAGCAGGCCACGCGCGAACTGCAGCAGGGCCGGGCGGGATATGTCGCGCTGTGGCGGCATTTCCTGAATGTCTCGATTGAGGCGCTGAAGGCCGATTTCGCGCGGCTGGGCGTCAGCTTCGATCTGTGGAAGGGGGAGTCCGACGCCGATCCGCTGATCGAGGACATGGCCGAACAGCTGACCCGCCGCGGCGTGGCGGTGGAGGACCAGGGCGCGCTGGTCATCCCGGTCGCCGAAGAGGACGACAAGAAGGAGCTGCCGCCGCTGATCCTGCTGAAATCGGACGGCGCGGCGCTGTACGCGACGACCGATCTGGCGACGATCCTGGAGCGGGTGCGCGGCTGGGCGCCGGCGCTGATCCTGTATGTGGTCGACAAGCGGCAGGGCCTGCATTTCGAACAGGTGTTCCGCGCCGCGAAGAAGGCCGGCATGGCCGACCGTACCGGGCTGGAGCATATCGCCTACGGCACGATGAACGGGCCGGACGGCAAGCCGTTCAAGACGCGCGCGGGCGGGGTGCTGAAACTGTCCGACCTGATCGAGACGGCGGAGGCGCGGGCGCGCGAGCGCATGAAAGAGGCGAATCTGGCCGGGGAGCTGTCCGAGGCCGAGCAGAGCGCGGTGGCGCTGCAGGTGGCGCTGGCCGCGATCAAGTTCGCCGACCTGAGCCACGACCGCGCGACGGATTATATTTTCGACCTCGACCGCTTCATGACGTTCGAGGGCAAGACCGGGCCGTATCTGCTGTATGCCGCGGTGCGCGTGAAATCGCTGATGCGCAAGGCCGCCGACGCCGGCGCGGCGCCCGGGCCGATCCGGGCCGAGGCCAAGGAAGAGCAGGCGCTGGTGCTGGCGCTGGACGCCTTCGAGCGGGCGCTGCGCGGCGCCTATGACAAGCGCGCGCCGAATTTCCTGACCGATCACGCCTATTCGCTGGCCACCGCGTTCAGCGCCTTCTATGCGGCCTGTCCGGTTCTGGGCGCGGACGATCCGGCGGTGCGGGCCTCGCGCCTCGGCCTCGCCGCGCTGACGCTGAAACAGCTGGAGCTGGCGCTGGGCCTGCTGGGGCTGGAAGCGCCGGAGCGGATGTAGCACCCTCCGGTTCAACCCATTGGGGTATAAGGGTGACCGCCCGTCACGGCGCGGCTAGTCTGACCCCGCGGGGACGAATCTTGTGCGGCCTTGGGCGGCGGCGGCGATACAAAGGCGGAGCGTATGCGGGGAGGATTGCGGCTACTGGGCCTGGCGGTGCTGATCGGCGGCGGCCTGACCCTGATGGCCCTGTATATCGCGGAGACGGTCGACGCCTCCTCGCCCATCCTGGGCGACTGGACGCAGTCCGGCGACATTCGCCGGGGCGCGTGGATCGCGGCCGGCGCGCTCTACATCATCGCGGGCCTGATGCTGGCCTTCCTGCGGCGCTGGGCGGCGATCGCCTTCATCGCGGGCGCGGTCGTGGCGGCGGCGTGCATGGCCTATGATATGGCCGCCTTCGCCCAGGTCGAGCTGAGCCGGTTCGGCGCGGCGCGCATCCGGGTCGACATCATCAGCCTTGTCTGCGCGCTGGGCCTGACCGCGCTGACGGTACCGCTGGCCCGTCACCGCGTCCTGAAGTGACCTCCGACATTCACGGGTTCGCCGACGCGCAGTTCGCGCGCGTCCGGGACGCGTTCGCGGCGAATTTCGAAGAGGGTCTGGAGAGCGGCGCGGCCGTGGCCGTGCGCGTGGACGGCGAGCCGGTCGCCGATCTGTGGGCCGGGACGGCCTCCCGCGAGACCGGGGCGGACTGGGCCGAGGACACGCTGGTCCCGGTATTCTCCACGACCAAGGCGATGGCGGCCCTCACCATCGCATTCTTGGTCGAGCAGGGGATGCTGGATTACGGCCAGACCGTCGCCTCGCTGTGGCCGGAGTTCGCGCAGAACGGCAAGGAAACGGTGACGGTGGCGCAGGCGCTGTCGCACCAGGCGGGCCTGCCTGGGATCACCGAACAGATGGACCCGGCCGACTGGTTCGACTGGAACGCCATCACCGCCCGGCTGGCCGCGCAGGCGCCGATGTGGAAGCTCGGCGAAGGCTCCGGCTATCACCCGGTCACGTTCGGCTTTCTGGCCGGGGAGATCGCGCGCCGCGCCTCGGGCCGCAGCGTCGGCACGATCCTGCGCGAGGAGTTTGCGCAGCCGCACGGGCTGGATCTGTGGATCGGCCTGCCGGACGAAGAGCATGGCCGCGCCGCCGAGATGGAAAAACCCAAGGCGATCCCGAATTTCGGCAAAGTGAATCCGGAGAAGACCGCGGCCTTCCTGTCCCCCTGGGCGGCGCCGGGCCAACGCGGGGCCCCGGCCTGGCGGCGGGCGGAATTCGCCGGCGCCAACGGCCACGGCACGGCGCGCAGCCTGGCGCATCTGATGGATCTGCTGTCGCAGAAGGGGGCGCTGGACGGGTCGCAAATCCTGTCTGCCTCCACGCTGGGGGCGCTGACCGAGGAGCGGGTGCGCGGGCAGGACCGGGTGCTGCCCTATATCGTCGCGTTCGCAGCGGGGCTGCTGCGCAACCTGCCCGGGGCGAACAAGGACCAGGCGCCGGACTGGGGCTTTTACGGTCCGTCGCCCAACGCCATCGGCCATTCGGGCTGGGGCGGGTCGTGCGCCTTCGCCGATCCGGACCGGGGCGTGTCCTTTTCCTATGTGATGAACCGCCAGTCGGCGCATCTGATCGGCGATCCGCGCCCCGGACGGCTGATCGCCGCCCTGTACGAGTCGTTCTGAGACGCAAATTCGCGTGAGAGCGGCTTGCCGAATGGAACGGAGGCGGGCGAATAGGGGTTTTGGGCGGCGAGGGATACCGGCCGACCGGAGGAAACACATTATGCGCCTGTCCACGCTTACCGCTTTTAGCGCCCTGGCTTTCGCCGCCGCCGCCGTACCGGCGCAGGCGCAAACCGACGGCGAACAGATTTTCCGCAGCGTCCTGCAGGGGCTTCTGGGCCCGCAGCCGGGCGCGACCCAGCAACAGCAGCAACAGGCCGCGGCCCAGGCCCAGGCGCGCTTCGACGTCAGCGACCTGACCGGACGCGACACCTGCGACCTGATCCTGTCCGGCGCGGGCGACCGCGGCGCGGTGGAGCCGCAGGCCGGCTGTCCCGGCGTGCTGGGCACCGCGCGGCAATGGCAGCGGGTCGAGGGCGACCTGATGCTGATGAACGCGCAAGGCACCGCGATCTGGCGCGGCCAGCCGAACCCGCGCGGCGAAGGCTGGACCGGCGGCGTGGCCGACACGTTCCGCGTCTACACGATCGCGCCCGGCGCGGCGGTGGGCCCGGGCAATGCGCCGTCCTCCCCCAGCTTCGACGCGGCGACGCTGCACGGCGACTGGCGCGCGGCGGAGCCCGGCCAGACGCGCGGCTGCCGCGTGACCTTCGTGAAGCCGGACCCGAACAACCGCTATGCCGTGCAGAACGCGGTGCGGACCGAGCGCGGCTGCCCCGCCTATGTCGGCGAGGTCACGAACTGGTACGAGTCGAACGGCACGCTGACGCTGACCGATTCCTCCGGCAATGTGATGGCCACGCTGACCCGCAGCAGCGCCGACCGCTGGACCGGCGCCAGCGACGAGGTGCCGGTGATCTTCACCCGGCTGTAGAGGCGGTTTCCCTCCGGGCCTCCACTTCCCGGCGCTTGGACGATAAAAGGCGCGCGGGGCGCGAACTGCGCCCCGCAGCCGGCTGTCCCGATGCGCGAAATTCGACGCCCCGTCCTGTTCATCCTGCTGATCGCCGCGGCGTTCGGCGTGATGGCGCTCGGCGTGGCCGCGCTGGCGGCCTCATGACCCGGGACGACGCGGCCGGCATGGCGCGCGCCATGGAGATGGCGCGGGCGGCGGCGGCCGCGGGCGAGGCCCCGATCGGGGCGGTGATCGTGGACCCCGCCGACGGCGGGGTGATCGCCGAAGCCGGAAACGCTCCCATTGGAGAAATTGACCCGACCGCGCATGCGGAAATCCGCGTGTTGCGCGAGGCGGCGCGGCGGGCCGGGAATTACCGCCTGACCGGCCTGACCCTGTACGTGACGCTGGAGCCCTGCGCGATGTGCGCCGGGGCGATCAGCCACGCCCGGATCGGGCGGCTGGTCTATGGCGCGTCCGATCCCAAGGGCGGGGCGGTGGAGCACGGGCCGCGCCTGTTCGAACAGCCCACCTGCCACTGGCGGCCGTCGGTGATCGGCGGGGTGATGGCGGAGGAGTCCGCCGCGCTGCTGCGCGAATTCTTCCGCGCCCGCCGCGGCGGCGGAGCTGACGCATCGAAGGAGGCCGGACATGGCTGACGGGCCGCTGTCCCATAACGCCGAGGCGCGGTTCCGCCGGCGCGCGGTCTGGACCTGGCGCGTCGCGCTGTTTCTTGTCGCCATCGTCGCCGGGGCGCTGGCCTGGGCGGTGATCCTGGCCCCGGCCTGGCAGGCCGCGGGCCTGCAGGGCGGGCTGGGCGAGGACGCCGCGGCGCTGGCCGGGGCGGCGGCGCGCGCGGCGCTGGACGTATCGCCGGAAATCTTCCTGGCGCTGGGGGCGCTGGAGGCGGCGCTGATCCTGTACCGGTTCGCGCACGGCCGCCCGCGCCTGGCGCGTAACGCCGCATCCCTCTCCCACGCCGGCATCGCGGTGTTTCTGGCCGGCCTGATGGCGGCGTTGGGCGCGCCGAGCCTGCTGGCCATGCTGGATTTGGGAGAACCCGCCCTGCGCGTCGATCTGGGCGCGGACGGGCTGGCGCTGATGGCGTTCGGGCTGATCCTGCGCATGGCCGCGCGGACCCTACGCGAGGCGGGCTAGAAACCCGCCCTGCGAAGCGGGCTGGAAACCCGCCATTTACCTTCATGTCCCGTTCAGGGGCGAAATCCTTTCATGGCGTCCAGAGACATCCGCCCGAATCGCGAGGGAAAGCGGCGGGAATGGAGGATGCGATGAACAAGACGCTGATTTGCGGCGCGGCGGCCCTGGCGGTCGCTTTCGGGGCGGGGTCCCCGGCGCTGGCCCGGGACGGGCGATGCGACACCGACAAGACCGAGGCGGCCGTGATCGGCGCGCTGGCCGGGGCGGTGCTGGGCGGCGTGGTCGGCTCCAGCGCGTCCAGCCGCGGCGCGCAGACCGAAGGCGCGGCCGTGGGCGCCCTGGTCGGGGCGGGTCTGGGCGCAGTGGCCGGCAGCGCGGTGGCTGAGGACGACGACTGCCGCCGCGGCGCGGACCGCTATTTCGACAATCGCCGCTATGGCGCCCCGACGCCGGTCCATGACCAGCGCGGCTATCGCGACCAGCGGTATGGCGACGGGCGTTACGGGGACCGGCGGTATGACGACGGGCGCTATGGCGACCCGCGCTATCAGATCGGCTACGACCGGGCCTATGAGGACCGGCGCCGGGTCGAGGCCGAACAGCGCCGGATCGCCGAGGAACAGCGCCGTCTGGTCGAGCAGCAGCGCCGCCAGGCCGAAGAACAGCGCCGCCGCGACGAGCAGCGCCGCTATGAGGATCAGCGGAGGGCCCAGCAGCAATATGGCCGCACGCCGCATCCGCGCCAGCAGGCGGTGTTCGGGCAGGTCTATCAGAGCGGCTATCCGACCCAGTACGGCCGCTAAGCGACTGATTTCGCGCAGGAGGCGAAAGCAGCGCGGCGGGGGAAACCGAATGGTCCCCGCCGCGTTCCTGCGTTAACCTCTGGTCAAGATTTGCGGGGAGAGGGCCATGCGCCACACCGGATACGTCATTCTAGGAGCGGCCGCCGCGATGGCGCTGACCGCCGGCGCAGCCAGCGCCCAGACCTATTGCCGCGACAATGACGGCAATGTGCTGGCCGGCGCGCTGATCGGCGGCGCGGCGGGCGCGGGCCTGGGCTATGCGGTGACAGGGCCGGGCGCGCACACCGAGGGCGCGGTGCTGGGCGGTCTGGTCGGCGCCGGGCTCGGCGCGGCGGTCGGCGGCTCCTCCCGCGACTGCTACTACGGCGGCGGCTACCAGCCCTATTACGGCAATTCCGGATACCAGCCCTATTATGGCGGCGGCTCCTATGGCTCGGCCGCCTATTATGGTGGCGGGGCGCAGCCCTATTCCCGCGCCTATTACGGGTCCAGCTATGGCGGGGGCTACCAGCCCTATTATTCCAGCGGGTCCTATTATAACGGTGCGTATAATGGCGGGTATGTGAGCGGCGGACGCTATGGCCGCTCCACCTGGGTCAGCCATAGCGGCGGCGGGCGCTACGCCTCCCCGTACTACACGCGGCAGCCGTCGGGCTCTTACAGCTACAGCTATTATTCGCCGGGCTATTCCTATTCGTATTCCCAGCCGAGCTATTCCTACAGCCGCTCGTCGTCCTATTACGCTTACCCGTCCTATTCCTATTATTCGCAGCCCTATTACGGCTATTCGCAGCCGCGCTATTACAATTCGGGCTACTACAATTCCGGCTATTACCGGCAGCCGGGCGTCAGCTTCTCCATCGGCTACAGCAATTACGACTACGACCGCTATTACCGGTACGACCGCCGCCGCCGCTGGTAGGGCGGACTGAACCGGCCCGCCATGGCGCGCGTTAGGCGCGCGTCCCGCCGGATCTGAGACGGGGCGCGGCAGCCGGCGGACCGTCCTTGAGCGACATCGATCCCAGCGAAATCGATCCCGACGACTATCGCGGCGTGACGCGCTGGATATTGCGGCGCGCCCAGTCGGGCGCCGCCGCGCCAGCGCTGTTCGCCGCCGGGGTGCTGGATTCCAGCATCCTGCCGCTGCCGCTGGAGATCGCGCTGGCCGGGCTGATGGCCGGGGCGCGGCGGCGCATTCCCCTGTTCCTCTGCGCGGTGGTCGCCGGATCGCTGGTCGGCGGGCTGGCGCTGTATGCGGCGGGCGCGCTGGCGATGGACACGCTGGGCGGGCTGATGGGCGCGGGGCTGGCCGAACAGGTGGAGGAGGCGGCCGCGCGCATCCGCGAGGCGGGGTTCGCCGCAGTGGCGCTGGGCGGGCTGACGCCCTTTCCCTGGCCGATGGTCGCGCTGGGCGCGGGGGCGGCGGACCTGCCGGTCTGGGTCTTCCTGGCCGGGGCGCTGGCCGGGCGGGGCGGGCGGTTCGTCCTGATCGCGGTGGCCATGGCGGTGTTCGGCGCGCCGGCGATGCGCTGGTGGCGCGACGCGCCGGGATGGGCGCGCTGGGGCTTCTGGATTGTCGTTTCGGTTATCGGAATGGGGTGGCTGGCGCTGATGGTCGCCGGGTAACTGCTTTCGCGCCCGGAGGCGAAGTCCTTCCGGTCCGAATATTTCAGTTTCTTGATGTTTGTTACTTGAATTGCGACGCGGGCTTCATCATTTTCCGCCTCGGAAGCGATGCGCCCGCAAGGCCGATTCGTCCGCACCGGGTTGGGCCGGGGCAGGGCGGCCAAGCGCCAATCATGGTCCCCCCGCTTCCCGGAGATCTCAAAACCACATGTTGCTGGTAAAGACCTTTGTCGGTCCGAGCCCGATCGAGGGCGTCGGCGTGTTCGCCGCGGAAGACATCAAGAAAGGGCAGCTGATCTATCGTTTCGATCCGCTGTTCGACAAGCTGGTCCCCAGATCGCTGATCGACACCGGCCCGGAGCATCTGGCCTCGTTCGTGAAGCGCTACGGCTATCCCTACAATCTGGACCCGACCATGTTCGTGATCGACCTGGATCACGGGCGCTACATGAACCACGACTCCCTGCCGAACACCGACTTCACCGGCGTCACGGACGGCTACGCCATCCGCGACATCAAGGCGGGCGAGGAGATCACCTGCAACTATAACGAGTTCGAGCCGGACCACGAGATGGAGCCGTCCTATGTGTCGGCCTATACCGAGCCGCCGGCCGTCTCCCCCGTCGCGATCCACGCCGCGGGACCGCGCAAGCGCAACGGCGCCAACGCGCACTGAAACGTGCTAGTCGGGGTGGATGAGGACCGTCCTCTTCACCCATCCCGACTGCCTTTCCCACCGGCCGCCGGCGGGCCATCCCGAACGGCCCGAGCGGCTGAGCGCCGTCCTGGACGCGCTTGAGGCGCTGGACGGGCTGGAGCGGCGCGAGGCGCCGCTGGCCGAAGACGCCGACATCACCACGCTGCATCCGCAACGCCTGATCGACGTGCTGGAGGAAGCCACGCCGCGCGATGGCGAGGGACCGGCGCCGCTGGACCCGGACACCTGGCTGTCCGAAGGCACGCTGGCCGCCGCGCGGCGCGCCGCCGGGGCGGTGCTGGCCGCGGTGGACGGGACGATGACGGGGGATTTCGAGGCGGCGTTCTGCGCCGTGCGCCCGCCGGGCCACCATGCCGAGCCGGCGCGGCCGATGGGGTTCTGCCTGTTCAACTCGGCTGTGCTGGGCGCGCTGCGCGCGCGCGACGTGCACGGAGCGCAGCGCGTGGCGCTGATCGATTTCGACGTGCATCACGGCAACGGGTCGGAGGCGGCGTTCCGCGGCCAGAGCGGGCTGTTCTACGCCTCCATCCACCAGTCGCCGCTGTATCCGGGCACGGGCGATCCGGCCGATCACGGCGAGGCGGGGGAGATCGCCAACATCACCTTCGGCCCCGGCGAGGACGCGGCGGCCTGGCGCGCGGCGGTGGAACGCGGCCTGTTTCCGGCGCTGGAGGACTTCGCGCCGGACATGATGATCCTGTCGGCGGGGTTCGACGCGCACCGCGACGACCCGCTGGCCAGCGGGTCGCTGACCGAGGACGATTATGCGTGGATCACCGCCGAGCTGGCGCGCCGGGCGCAGCCGCGTCGCCTTGTATCCACTCTGGAGGGCGGATACGACTTGAACGCGCTCGGGCGGTCGGCCGCCGCGCATGTGAAGGCCCTGCTGGACGCCTGAACGCATTTGACGGGGGGCCGCGACGCCGTGCGCATTTCCAACGCATTCGCCGTGTCCGCACGCGGGCCGGGCTGGCTGGCCTGATGGATCCCGCCCTGACTCCGATTCCGCCCGCGGCCCAGGCCGCGCGGGGCGCCGCGCAGCCGGGGGCGATCATCCTGGCCCGGCACGGACGGCCGCACGCCGACCGCACGGTGCGGCTGAACGCCGGCGGCTACCGCGAATGGTGGGCGGCCTATGACACGGTCGGCCTGTATCCGGGGGACGAGCCGCCGGCCGACGTGATCGCCGCGGCGCGCGAGGCGGACATCCTGATCGCCAGCGGCCTGCCGCGCGCGGTGGCGACGGCGAAGGCCGTCGCGCCCGGGCGCGAGATCGGCGTCGACCCGCTGTTCATCGAGGCGCCGCTGCCGCCGCCGCCAATGCCGTTCCAGCTGAAGCCGCCGACCTGGGGCGTGCTGTCCCGCATCATGTGGTGGCTGGGCTATTCGGAGGGCGGCGAGACGCGCGCCCAGGCGGAAGTCCGCGCCGACAAGGGCGCGGCCCTGCTGGTGGACACCGCGCGCGGGGGCAGCAGCGTGATGGTGTTCGCGCATGGCTGGTTCAACCGGATGATGCGCCCGGCGCTGAAACGGCGCGGCTATGTCTGCGTTCAGGACGGCGGGGACGCCTATTGGTCGTTCCGCACATATCTGCCGCAGGGGGCCGCGTTTACGCTTCCGGCGCCCGCCGATAAGGTGCCCGCGAACGGAGACGGAGCCTGATGAGCGACCCCGCGAAAGATCAAAAACCGGTCGCCGGAATGAGCTTCGAGGACGCTCTGGCGGAGCTGGAATCCATCGTGTCCCGCCTCGAAAGCGGCGACATTCCGCTGGAGACCTCCATCGAAATCTATGAGCGCGGCGCGGCCCTGCGGCGCCATTGCGAGGCCAAGCTGAAGGACGCCCAGCTGAAGATCGACAAGATCGTGCTGGACGATTCCGGCGAGGCGCGCGCGGAGCCCGCCGACCTTGAATAGACTGACCGGCCGCGCCCGCCCGGCCGGCTGGCCCGGGTAATGGCGGCGGCTTTGACCTTTCTCGAAAAACTCGAAGAGACCGCCGACCGGGTGACGGTCGCGCTGGACACGCTGATGCCCCGGGCCGACGGGCCGGAGGCGCGGCTGATCTCCGCCATGCGCTATGCGGCGCTGGGCGGCGGCAAGCGGATGCGGCCCTTCTTCGCGCTGGAGTGCGGGGCGCTGTTCGCGCTGGACGAGCGCAGCCTGCTGCGCGCGGCGGCGGCGCTGGAATGCGTGCACACCTATTCGCTGGTGCATGACGATTTGCCGTGCATGGACGACGACGATCTGCGCCGGGGGCGGCCGACCGTGCATGCGGCCTATGACGAGGCGACCGCCGTGCTGGCGGGCGATGCGCTGCTGACCCTGGCGTTCGAGATCCTGGCCCATCCGGACACCCATTCGTCGGGCGCGGTGCGGACCGAACTGGTCACCGGGCTGGCGCAGGCGGCCGGCGCGCGCGGCATGGTGGGCGGTCAGATGATCGACCTGTCGGCGGTGTGCGACCAGGAGGGCGCGGATCTGGCGGTCGTGACCCGGATGCAGCGGATGAAGACCGGCGCGCTGATCGCCTACGCCGCGGAGATCGGACCGATCATGGCGTGCGCCGGAGAGGACGTCCGCCATGCTTTGGCCGGGTTTGCCCACGATCTTGGGCTGGCCTACCAGATCGTCGACGATCTTCTGGACGCGGAAGGCGAACAGGCGGCCATGGGCAAGGCCGCGCAGAAGGACGCCGACCGGGGAAAAGTCAATTTCGTCACCATATTAGGGGTGGAGCAGGCGCGGGCGCAGGCCGACATGCTGGCGGCGCAGGCCAAGGACCATCTGGAGATGTTCGGGGACCGTGCCGAAGGCTTGAGGAACGCCGTAGACTTCGTGCTACACCGAAAGAACTGATGACCGCAGACCCCTCCATCCTGGACGCCGTGCGCACCCCGGAAGACCTGAAAGGCCTTTCGCACAAGGAGCTGCGCCAGCTGGCCGACGAGCTGCGCACCGAAACGGTGCAGGCGGTCTCCACCACCGGGGGCCATCTGGGCGCGGGGCTGGGCGTGGTCGAGCTGACCGTGGCGATCCACCATGTGTTCGACACGCCGGACGACATCCTGATCTGGGACGTCGGCCATCAATGCTATCCGCACAAGATCCTGACCGGGCGGCGCGACCGCATCCGCACGCTGCGCCAGGGCGGGGGCCTGTCCGGCTTCACGAAGCGGGACGAGAGCGAATACGACCCGTTCGGGGCGGCGCACGCCTCCACCTCGATCTCCGCCGGTCTCGGCTTCGCCGCCTCGCGCGATCTGCAGGGCAAGGACAATCACGTCATCGCGGTGATCGGCGACGGCGCGATGAGCGCCGGCATGGCCTATGAGGCGATGAACAACGCCGGCCATCTGGGCAGCCGGCTGATCGTCATCCTGAACGACAACGACATGTCGATCGCGCCGCCGACCGGGGCGATGAGCGCCTATCTGTCGCGGCTGGTCAGCTCCAAGCCCTATGCCTCGTTCCGCAAGGTGGCCAAGAGCGTGGTCAAGGCGATCGGGCTGGAGGAGCCGGCCCGGCGCGCCGAGGAATACGCCCGCGGCATGGTCATGGGCGGCACGATGTTCGAGGAGCTGGGCTTCCACTATGTCGGCCCGCTGGACGGCCACAATCTGGACCATCTGGTCCCGGTTCTGGAGAACGCCAAGGAGCTGGACGAGGGCCCGATCCTGATCCACGTCGTCACGCGCAAGGGCAAGGGCTACGCCCCCGCCGAGGCCGCGGCCGACAAATATCACGGCGTGTCCAAGTTCAACGTCGTCACCGGCGAGCAGCACAAGGGCGCGGCCGGTCCGCCGTCCTACACCAAAGTGTTCGCGCAGGAGCTGGTGAAACAGGCCGAGCGCGACGCGCGCGTCTGCGCCATCACTGCGGCGATGCCCTCGGGCACCGGGCTGGATATTTTCGGCGAGCGCTTTCCGGACCGCACCTTCGATGTCGGCATCGCCGAACAGCACGCGGTGACGTTCGCCGCGGGCATGGCGGCCGACGGCATGAAGCCGTTCGCCGCGATCTATTCGACCTTCCTGCAGCGCGCCTATGACCAGGTGGTGCACGACGTGGCGATCCAGTCGCTGCCGGTGCGCTTCGCCATCGACCGCGCCGGGCTGGTCGGCGCGGACGGGCAGACCCATGCGGGGGCGTTCGACCTGGCCTTCCTGACCTGCCTGCCAAAAATGGTGGTGATGGCCGCGGGCGACGAGGCGGAGCTGGCGCGCATGGTCGCGACGGCCGCCGTGATCGACGACGCGCCGAGCGCCTTCCGCTATCCGCGCGGCGCGGCGGCGGGGGTGGAGATTCCCGATCCGGCGCAGCCGCTGGAGATCGGCAAGGGGCGGGTGCTGCGCGAGGGATCGGCGGTAGCCATCGTGTCGCTGGGCGGGCGGCTGCAGGAAGCGGCCAAGGCCGCCGACATGCTGGCCGCGCAGGGCTTCTCGACCACGCTGGCCGATGCTCGCTTCGCCAAGCCGCTGGACGAGGACCTGATCCTGCGCCTGGCGCGCTCGCACGAGGCGCTGATCACGGTCGAGGAAGGCTCCGAGGGCGGGTTCGGCGCGCATGTGCTGCACCTGCTGGCGCGCACCGGCGTTCTGGACGCCGGGCTGAAGGTGCGGACGCTGACCCTGCCGGACATCTTCCAGGAGCACGACGCGCCGGACCGCCAGTACGAACAGGCCGGGCTGGACGCGCGCGCCATCGCGGCGCGGACGCTGGAGGCGCTGGGCCGGGGCGACGTGCGGGCGCTGAGCGCCGTCAGCGCCTGAGTTTCAGGGCCTCAATTTCAGAGAAAACCTAGAGGTCCCGGTTGCCCGGATCCTTCCGGCGCAGGCGGAAGCGCGCAAGCGCGGCGCGGCCGCGGCGGGTGACGCCCGGATGGGCGCGCAGCCAGGCGATGGCGTGACCCCGGACCGGCGGGCAGGACTGCCACATCAGGAAACCGCCCAGCGCCAGAAGCGGCAGGCCGAGCGGGATCGGCAGCGGCAGCAGGATGAGGCCGGCCAGCAGGAAGACCGAAGCGACCAGCGTGCCGGTGACGCGCAGAACCGCGACCACCGCGCCGGTCAGCCCGTCCCGCCATACATTCGTCCGCACCAGGGCGCGGGAGGCGGAGCAGTCTTTGATCAGATCGGTCATAAACCCGGTTTCGCTGGCTGGCGCACACTCAACGCCCGAAGCGCGTTTTGGATGCACATCGTCGCTCGCGATTACATGTAAGGAGCCGAATGCGGCCCTGACAGGGCGCGACCCTGCGCAAAGCGCGGCGGGGTGGCGCGCCCGCGCCGATTTTGCGTCACCTGTGGCGGAAAAGGCGCATTTCCAGCCCTCCAATTCCGCCCTGTCGCCCGCGCCCGGCGCGCCCTAGTGTGCGCCGCCCGCACTGCGGGCCAAAGATTTCAGAGGGAGGAAAGCATGATCGGTTACGTCTTGTTCGGCACGAAGGACCTGAAAAAGGCCGCGACGCTGTATGACGACTTGGCCGCCGCGATCGGCGGCGAGCGCAAGATGGAATTGGAAAACAACATCACCTGGGGCGGGCCGCAGGGGGTCTGGATCGGCGTGACGGACAAGACCGCGAACGGGGAGCCGCCGAGCGTCGGCAACGGCGTGATGGCCGGCATCAATGTCGGCGACACCGCGACGGTCGACAAACTCCACAAGATCGCGATGGACCATGGCTGTCAGGACGAAGGCGGCCCCGGCGAGCGCCGGCCCGGATTCTACGCCGCCTATTTCCGCGATCTGGACGGCAACAAATTGTGCGCGGTGCACATCAGCCACTAGGGCCTTCGCTGGTAGCGCCTTCACTGGCGCCGGCCGTCAGGCGGACGTCCTGTCCCACCGGATAATGGTCGGAGGGCAGGACGCCGCCGAAGCGGCCGCGCAGGACGAAGGGCGCGCCGGCGCGCGCC
The DNA here is from genome assembly GCA_913055605.1 of uncultured Euryhalocaulis sp. Classification (GTDB taxonomy): domain Bacteria; phylum Pseudomonadota; class Alphaproteobacteria; order Caulobacterales; family Maricaulaceae; genus Euryhalocaulis. The sequence continues at coordinate 26,867 of CAJXKJ010000038.1, forward strand.
AGCCCCTCGCCCAGGAAAATATGGTCGATCGGGCCCGGGATCAGGTTCAGGCCCATATTGAAATGATAGGTCGGGCCGGAAGCGGGCGTCAGCTCCAGCCCCGCATCCTGAAAGGCGCGCACGCTGGGGAAGCCGGGCAGGGCGTTGAAATCGCCGAGCAGGATCACCGGCTCGCCGGGGCCCGTGATCTGCGCCATGCGGTCCAGGATCAGGGCGACGGATTTGTCCCGCGCGGCGCCGCTGTTCACGTCGACATGGACGTTGAACGCGGTGAAGGCGCGGCCGCTGTCCCGGTCGCGGAAGCGCGCCCAGCTGCAGAAAAAGGGAAAGCCGCCGGCGAAGCCCGGGGCGTAGATCGTGTCCGGCGTGTCGGACAGGAAGAAGAAGCCCTGGTCCAGCGCCTCCAGCCGGGCGGTGCGGTACAGGATAGGCTGGGTCCAGGGGAAGACGTCCGGATCGCCTGAAGCCGCCGCGGCGTGGCCGGGCAGGGCAGCGAGGGCGGCGTCGAGCTGTCGGTTCAGGCCGCTTTTATGGCCGCCGGTGAAGGTCTCCATCTCCTGAAACGCGATCAGGTCCGGGTTTAGCGCCGTCAGAGCCTCCGCGAAGGCGGGCGCGCGGCGGCGCCAGCGCTCGACCTTCGACTCCCGCACATAGGCGGCGTTGAAGCTGACGATGCGCAGGGCGCCGTCCGGCGCGGGCGGCGGGGGTTCGGCAGCGCCGGAGCAGGCCGAGAGCGCGGCGCACAGCGCGGCGGCGAGGGCGATCAGGAGCGGGAGCGCGGGCCGGAGCATGGACGCGGGATGTTCGCCCATCGGCCGGCGCGGCGCCATGGCGGGCAAAAGCGCATTATCTCCTGTCCGTGATTGGGCTGCGGCTGGCGCGGGGCGGGTCAAAGTGGTTCAATGGCCCCAGAATATCGCGACCCACGCGAATCCACTGGGAGGTTAGTTATGCGCGCAATCCTGCTTGCTTCGGCGGCCGTTCTGGCTCTGTCGGCCTGCGGCGAGTCCACCGACACGGCGGACGCCGTCGACGAAACCGTCGTCGAGGTCGAAGCCGACGCCATGGACGCCGAAGAGGCCGAGGCGGAAGAGACCGATGTCGCCGAACTGGACGGCGACGACGCGCCCCCGCCGGGCCCGCCGCCGGGCTTCGGCGCGGGACCGAACCCGGCCGTCGAGGAAGCGCGCGCCAACAACCCGCGCGTCGGGCCGGACATCACGTCCGAATTCACGCCGGACCCGGCGGTGGCCGAGCAGCGCCCACCCAACGCCGATACGCTGGGCGGCCAGACGCCGGCCTTCGACGGCCAGACCCGCGCGCCCATCCCCGAAGTGACCGAGGGATGGACGATGGAGGAAGTGGCGACCGGCCTGGTCCACCCCTGGGGGCTGGAGCTGATGCCGGACGGCCGGTTCCTGATCACCGAGCGTCCCGGCCAGATGCGCATCGTGTCCACCGACGGCGAGATGAGCGACCCGATCACCGGCGTGCCGGAGGTCTTCAACGAAGGCCAGGGCGGGCTGTTCGACGTGGCGCTGGCGCCGGACTTCGAGTCCAGCCGGAAAATCTATTTCGCCTATGCCGAGCCGCGTGAGGACGGCAAGAACGGCACGACGCTGGCTGCGGCCACGCTGCCCGAGGGGGCGAGCGAGCTGCAGGATGTCGAAGTCATCTTCCGCATGGAGCCGGCCTGGGCCTCGCCCGGCCATTTCGGCGGCCGGATCGCCATCGACGAGGCCAATGGCGTTCTGTTCCTGACGCTGGGCGAGCGGATGCTGGAAGACGCCCGCGTCACCGCCCAGACGCCTGAGGATCATATCGGCACGATCGTGCGGCTGAACCTCGACGGCTCCATCCCCGCCGACAATCCGTATGCGGACGGCGAGAGCGGCGCGCCGGAAGTCTGGTCCTATGGCCACCGCAGCGTTCAGGGCGCGGCCATCGACCCGGTCACCGGCGAGTTCTGGAGCCTGGAGCACGGTCCGCGCGGCGGTGACGAGCTGAATATGCCGGAGCCGGGCAAGAATTACGGCTGGCCGATCATCGCCTATGGCGTCGACTATCCGGGCACGCCGATGGCCGATTACGAGACGTCCCGTCCGGGCATGGAGCAGCCGGTCTATTACTGGGATCCGGTCATCGCGCCGGGCGGCATGGCCTTCTATACCGGCGACATGTTCCCGGAATGGACGAACGACCTGTTCATCGCCGGCGAAGGCAGCATGCGGCTGTCGCGCCTGACCTTCAACGAGGACCGCACGCGGATCACCGGGGAGGAATGGCTGCCCATCGGCGCGCGGACGCGGGAGGTGAAGACCGGCCCCGACGGCGCGCTGTACGTCATCACCGAAGAGGACAACGCCAAGCTGCTGCGCATCGTGCCGGGCTAAAGCGTTTCTTCAGACGACACGAAGCGGCCCGCCGGAAACGGCGGGCCGTTTTCGTTACGGGTGTTACGGGCGGATGGTCCAGGACAGCAGGACGCGCCAGGCGCCGCTGGTCAGGGTTTCCGGCGTGTCGATCCCCTTGGCGAACTCCAGCCCGACGACCGACTCGTCATAGGCGAGGCGGAAGCCCGCGCCGGCCGAAGCCAGGCTGTCGCTGCTGGAGGCGGAGAGGGGACGGGCGCGGCGCCAGACCTCCGCCGCGTCGGTGAAGACATAGATTTCCGACCCGGAGAAATCGCCTTTGAAGAATTCCGGGATCCAGGCGAGCTCCGCGCTGCCGGCAAGGGCGTGGTCGCCCTGCAGCAGGGCGGAGGAGAAGGCGCGGCCGAACTGTAGCCCGCCGACCGAATAGGCCTCCGACAGCGGCAGGTCATTGGCGGCGATCTGGCCGGCGGTCTTCAGGCGGATGGCGATGGTGTCGTCCAGCACGCGGTTATGGGCGGCGTTCAGGCTGAGCTTCAGGAAGCCTTCCTCCCCCAGCAGCGGGTTCACCTTGGCGCCCAGGCCGTCGATCCCGCCGCTGACCACGCCGCCGGCGCGGGTGAAGGTCTTCTCCCCGCTCTTGCTCCAGGACAGGCCGGCGCGAAGCGTGCGGGTGTGCTCGCTGGAGAAGAAGCGGCCGAGCACGGCGTTGGTGCTGTCCAGCAGGTCGGCCGCCATGACGGCGGACAGGTTCTGCCGGTAGGAGCGGATCAGGGGATAGTTGACCTCCAGCCCCGCCGTGGTCGCCTCGCCCTTCAGGGGGAAGCTGTCCGGCTCGCTCTCCAGATAGGAGGCGCGGAGCTGGGCGGTCATGCCTTCGGTCCCGACCGGCGTGCGGTGGGAGCCGGCGACATAATAGAAATTGTCCAGCGAGGTCGGCACGGTGACCGCCAGCGTGGTGCGGTCGCCCTGGCGCAGCAGGCCGTAATACTCCGCCTGGCCGGTCACCTGGGTCCGGCCGAGCAGGGACGAGCCGCTGGTGTTGAGGGACGAGGTGACCTCGATCCGGTCCTGATCCAGCGTCAGGGCGAGGCGGACGCCGCCGCGGGTCTGGCCGTTCAGGAACTCCGCCTCGACCGTCAGGCCCGGGATGTCCCGCATCAGCGACAGATAGCGCTCCAGCGTCGGGCGCGTCAGCGGACGCTCCTCGGTCAGTTTTTCGGCGTAAGCGCGCACGAGGGAGAGTTTCTGGCCCTCGACCTCGCCGGCGAGCGTCACCTGCTCGATATAGCCCTCGATGATGGTGATGGTGAGGACGCCGCCGGACATGTCCTGCGAGGGGACGAGCACGGTGTAGACGACCGCGCCGCTTTCCTCATAGGCGCGGGACACGGCCTCGGCGATCCGGCTGATCGTGTCGGCGTTCATCGGCT
>CAJXKJ010000039.1 GCA_913055605.1 uncultured Euryhalocaulis sp.
CCCCCGCCACGACGGCCTGCAGAACGAAGTCTTCACCGGACATGCGCTTTCTGCTCCCCCAAAGCGGGCGCCGCGCGCCCGACGTTCCGGTCGGTGATCAGTCGTTGGCGACGAGGTGCATGAGGCTGGAGGTGTCCCAGCGCTGGCCGCCACGCGCCTGGACCTGGGCGTAGAACTGGTCGACCAGGGCGGTCACCGGCAGGCGGGCGCCGTTGTTCTTTGCTTCGGCGAGGCAGATGCCGAGGTCCTTGCGCATCCAGTCCACGGCGAAGCCGAAGTCGAACTCGCCCTTGCACATGGTGGCGGCGCGGTTGTCCATCTGCCAGGACTGCGCGGCGCCCTTGCCGATGACGTCGATCACCTTCTCCATGTCGAGCCCGGCCTTCAGGCCGAAGTTCATGCCTTCGGAGAGTCCCTGCAGCAGGCCGGCGATGCAGATCTGGTTCACCGCCTTGCACAGCTGCCCCGCCCCGGCCGGGCCGATCAGCAGCGCCGCCTTGGCGTAGGACGCCATGACAGGTCTGGCCACATCGAAAGTCGCCTGTTCGCCGCCGCACATGATGGACAGCTTGCCCGCCTCGGCCCCCGCCTGGCCGCCGCTGACCGGCGCGTCCAGAAAGCCCAGGCCGCGCTCCTCGCACTCGGCGGCAAGCTCCCGGGCCAGCGCGGGGCTGGCGGTCGTATGGTCGACAAGGATGGCGCCCGGCTTCATGTGGGGCAGCGCCTGCGCCGCGACGGCGCGCACGTCCGGGTCATCGCCCAGGCACATGAAGACGAAATCGGCGCCGCCGACGGCTTCGGCGACGCTCTCCGCCGCCCGGCCGCTATAGCGCGCGGCCCAGCTCTGGGCCTTTTCCCCGGTGCGGTTCCAGACGGCCGTCGTGCGGTCCGCGTCCGCCAGATGGCCCGCCATCGGGAACCCCATTACGCCCAAGCCGAGAAAGGCCACCTTCGCCATTGCGTCCGCTCCGATTTGCTGCGGCGCGGACCATGGCCAATGCGGGCGCGAAGCTCAATGCGGCCGGTGCCGCGGGGCTAGTCGATCCGCCGGCCGGCCACGCGCACGTCGCCGCTGCCCGCGATGCGGACATCGCTGTCCCCGGCGTTCGCGACATCGACGTCGCCGGAGCCCGCGACGCTGACGTCCAGCCGCTCTGCGGTACCGCCGAAACTGACATCGCCGGAGCCCATGATGCTGATATCCATCGCTCCGGCCGATCCGCCGGCCAGCATCACGTCGCCGGACCCGGCGATGCTGATGCCGATATCGCCGCTGACCGTTTCAATATCTGTGGAGCCGGAGCCGAGGACATGGATGTCCACGCCCCGCCCCGCCCGGCTCGCCGCCATCTCGCCGGAGCCCTCGACACGAGCGCCCAGATGGCCGCGAACATCGCCTACGATCATCTCGCCGGACCCGGCAAGGCGCGCGTCCAGATCGCCGCCTACTTCGCCGATCGTCATCCGCCCCGATCCGCCATGGCTGGCGTCGAAATCTCCGGACACGTCGCCGATCCGCAGATCGGCGCAAAAGCCGTTGGCGACCCTGCCGCCGCCGACATCGCCGATCTCGCCCATCAGCATCACATTCTCGATCTGAAGCTCGACATCGTCGGGCGCGGTTACCTCGATCAGCGGCAGGTCCGCGACCGGCACGAACTCGCCACGGTCCCGGAAGCCGCCGAACAAAGAGCGGTCGCCGCGTCCATTGATCCGCACCTGCAGGTTCGCGCCGGACCCGCGGCAGTCGACCCAGCCCCAACGCCGCTCATTGCCGCCGTCGATCACGACATCGCCGCCCTGGCGGTCGATCCGCGCATCGCCGATCTCCTCGCCCAGGCTCTCGCCGCCGGTGACGCGCGCCTCAATCCGGTCGTAATTGCCCGTGCGCACCTCCACGCGGCCGACGAAATCGCGAATCTCCAGCGTCTCGGCGTGCGCCGGGGCGGCCAGCGCCAAACCGCTCAGGGCCAGACCGGCCAAAGCGAGCGAAAAGGCGGAAGCTGTGAACGTCGTCGTCATGGCGATCTCCGGCGGCTGAATTGGAAAGGGGCGGACGGGGCCGGCCGGCGCAACTGCGGCCCCGCCGCCCGCGGGACCGCAGCAATTACCGGCGCGATATCAGCCCCGGGGCTGGGCGTGGCCCGCCGCGCGGGCGTGGCGTTCCGACAAAGCGGGCGCCCGGGTCGCGGCGACCACCTTGGCGACCAGATCGGCGGCGCACTGCCGGTCGACCTTGTTCGATTCCGGCGTGCGGCCGGCGGGATAACGGCAGGCCTCGCGCGCCTGGTCCATCAGCTGGCGATACGCCTCGGCGGCGCCGTCCTCGGTGGCCAGCTGCGAACGGTCGAAATGATAGGTCAGGGTCACTTCGCCCGCCTCGCCGGCCTGTTCGGCCGAAGCGGAACCGGCGGCGGCGCCGACGGCGCACGTGGCGGCCAGCGCCGCGACGACAACGCTTTTCAGACTGATCGTGGACTTCGACATGGGTACGTCTCCTCCAATGGGCGGGCCTCGCCCGCGTGTTGCCGCAACGGCCGCCCTGCGGCGCGTTGCCTGGTGTTCAAGGCCGGTCGCGCGTTGGCCCGCCCTCAAGCGGGCGGCGTCGCGAAGCGGCGTCTGGCGCGGAAAATACGCCCGCCCGGTCGGCGGTCAAGAAAATTTTTATCGAGAAACAATAATTTCATATTGAACACCAATAAGTATTTGATGTTATTCGATTTCTTATGCGACATATGTCGCAAGGCGGAAATTTTGCCGCGACATCTGTCACATCGCTGCAAAGCTTCACCATCCGCCGGAGGGCGCCTCGACGGCCCAGCGCGAATTTGGGAAGGAGGATGCAGGACATCGCGCCGCGGAACCGGCGCGCGCCCGGCGGAGACTTGCCCGTATGCAGCAGCACCGTGGAATCGCGCCCGAACTGGCGGCGGACATTGCGGCGGACGAGCCCTATCTGCTCGACCTGTACGAGCACTTTCACCGCAATCCCGAATTGTCGTTCCACGAGGAAGAGACCGCCGCGCGCATGGCGCAGGAACTGGCCGCGCCAGGCTTTGACATCACGGAGAAGGTCGGGGGCACCGGCGTCGTCGCGCTGATGCACAACGGCGACGGCCCGACGGTGATGCTGCGCGCGGACATGGACGCCCTGCCGGTCCGCGAGCGCACCGGCGTGCCCTACGCCTCCACGGTCGAGACCACGGACGACGAGGGCCACACGGTCGGCGTCATGCACGCCTGCGGCCACGACGTGCATATGGCCTCACTTGTCGGCGCGGCGCGGCGGCTGTCCGCCCTGCGCGACCGCTGGGCCGGCACGCTGGTCCTGATCGGCCAGCCGGCGGAGGAACGCGGCGGCGGCGCCAAGGCGATGATCGAGGACGGCCTGTTCACCCGCTTCCCGCGCCCGGACTTCAACGTGGCGCTGCACGTGAACGCAGAGCTGCCCAGCGGCACCATCGGCTACACGCCCGGCTTCACCTTCGCCAATGTCGACTCGGTGGACATCGCGGTGCTGGGCGTCGGCGGCCACGGCGCCTATCCGCACGGCGCGAAGGACCCGGTCGTGCTCGCCTCCCAGATCGTCATGGCGCTGCAGACCCTGATCAGCCGTGAAATCGACCCCCAGGACCCCGCGGTGCTCACCGTCGGGTCCATCCAGGGCGGCGCGAAGCACAACGTGATCCCGGACCGCGTGGACCTGCAGCTGACGGTCCGGTCCTATGACGAAGCGGTGCGCCAGCACATGCTGGGCGCGATCCGCCGCATCTCGGTCAATCTGGGCCGGGCCGCCGGCCTGCCCGACGACCGGCTGCCCCAGGTCGTGGTGCGCGACGAGCACACCCCGGCCGCCTTCAACAATGACGACCTCTCTGGCCGGCTGGGTCGGCTGTTCGAAGACCGTTTCGGCGCCGACAGCGTGCGCAAGATTCGCCCCGTCATGGCCGGGGAGGATTTCTCCCGCTACGGCAAGATCGAGCCGAAAATCCCCTCCTTCATCTTCTGGCTCGGCGGCGTCGATCCTGGGCGTTACGCCGAGGCCCAGCGCACGGGCGAAAAGCTGCCCGGCCTGCATTCGCCCTTCTTCGCCCCCGTCCCCCGCCCCACCGTGGCGCAGGGCGCGGAGGCGATGACCGCCGCCGCGCTGGACCTGCTGGCGTGAGGGCGGCGCTGACCGTGCTGCGCTGGATCGCGGCAGGTCTGCTGGTCCTGTTCCTGATCGCGTGGCTGCCCGTCGGTCCCGTGCTGTGGCGCGCGTGGGAGGCGCTGCCGCGCACCCAGGGCGAGCTGCAGGCGGCGGGGCTGGATGCGCCGGTGACCGTCCTGCGCGACGCGCGCGGCGTGCCGCATATCACGGCGCAGACCGATCACGACGCCGCCTTCGCCATGGGCTTCGTCCACGCCCAGGACCGGCTGTGGCAGATGCACGTCAATCGCTGGTATCTGCGCGGAGAGATGGCGGGCGTGCTCGGCGCGCTGGCCGCCGACAGCGACGCCCAGATGCGCACCTATGGCCTCGGCGCCTCGGCGGACGCGCTGGCCGCTGCGATGACGGCGGAGGAACTCGCGCCCTTCGCCGCCTATGCAGCAGGCGTGAACGCGGCGATGGCCTCGCGCGGCTTCGTCCCGCCGCTGGAATTCCTGATGCTGGGCGTCGCGCCCCAGGCATGGAAGCCTGAGGACTCGCTGCTGATCTATAAGGGTCTGGCGCTGGACCTGATGAACGGCGAGGCCTTCCGCGCCTATGGCGCATCGCTCCTGCGTCAGATCCTGACCGAGGAGCAGATCGCGGAATTCCAGCCACCCTACCCAGCAGACGCGCCCGTCACGCTGAGCGCGCAGGACCTCGGCCTGGCGTCCGGCGCACCACCCGCCCCGCCGCCCCCCGGCGGACGCGACGTCTCGGACGCACCGCGCGATGGGTCGAACGCCTGGGTCGTGTCGGGCGCGCACACCGCATCCGGTCTTCCCCTCCTCGCCAACGATCCGCACTTGAACCACCGCGCGCCGGGGACCTGGCATCTGGCCGCCGTGCGCACGCCGCAGGGCGCGACGGTCGGCGCCGCCGTGCCGGGCGCGCCCGCCATCGTGATCGGCCGCAACAACCACATCGCCTGGGGCATGACGATCACCGGGGCGGACGTCGCGGACCTCGTCTTCCAGCCCGAAAGCGCGGTGATCGAGGAATGGGAGGAGACCGTCCCCGTCCGATTCGGCGAGGATCGCACGGTTCGCCTGCGCCGCACCGCGGACGGGCCGGTCCTGCCGCCGGAGCTATTCGCGCAGGGAACGCTGGCGCCCGAAGGTCAGGTCGCGGTGCTGCGCTGGCCGCTGGACGACGCGGCGGACCGCACGGCCGCCGCCGCCGCGCCGCTGAACCGGGCGCGGAACTGGGGCGAGTTCCAGGCCGCGCTCGCGGGCTTCTACGCCCCGATGGTTAATGTGATGTTCGCCGCGGCCGACGGCGATATCGGCATCCTGTCCCCCGCCTGGGTGCCGGTGCGGAACGCGGCGGGCGACTGGGTCGGCGCCATCCCGACCGCCGAGCTGCCGCGCGCCCACAACCCGGCGGACGGCGTGATCGTCAACGCCAATAACCGCCTGACGCCGGACGAATACCCCTACGCCCTGACCGGGGACTGGGCCCCGCCCTTCCGCGCCATGCGGGCCGAGGCGCTGCTGGCCGAAACGCAGTCGCATACGCCGCAGAGCTTCGCCGCGATCCAGACAGACACGGTGGACCTCGCCGCCGTGCGCGCTTTGCCCGTCCTGCTGGAGGCCGCGCCCGGTACGGACGCGGGCCAGAACGCGCTGGAACGGATGCGCGGCTGGGACGGGGACATGGCGGCTGACTCGGCGGAGGCGCTGATCTACGCCGCCTGGATGCAGGCCATGGCGCGAGCGGTCTATGGCGACGAGTTCGGGGAGAATTACGCCCGCTTCGCCTCCCCCCGCTCCCAGTTCATGGACCATGTCCTGAGCGGCGACAGCGCCGCCTGGTGCGACAACACGGGCACCGACGCGACAGAGACCTGCGCGGACATCGCCGGACCGGCGCTGGACGACGCCGTCGCAGCGCTCACCGCCGAGCATGGCCGCGACATGGACTCCTGGCGCTGGGGCGCCGCGCACCAGGCCTATTTCCCGCACGCGCCGTTCAGCGTGTTTCCGGTGCTGGACGGCCTGTTCTCCGCCCGCGTCGCGGCGGGCGGTAACGGCACGACGCTGAACGAGGCGGGCTTCTCCTATGGCGGCGGCTACGCCTCCCAGCACGGACCCAGCCTGCGCGTGATCTATGACCTGGCTGACCCCGACGCCTCGCTGTTCGCCATGCCGATGGGCCAGTCCGGCCACCGCGCCTCGCCGCACTACAAGGACCTGCTTCAGCCCTGGGCGGACGGCGAATATTTCGAAATCCGCACCGATTTGTCGGCCGACGCCCCGCCGGAGGGCGCGCGAATCCTCACCCTCACCCCGCAATGACGATCGTCTCCATCAAGCGCGCCTGGCCGGGCGACGACGCGGCGCTCGCCGCCGTCGGTGCGGCGACCTTCCTGGAGACGTTCGCGGGCCTGGTGGACGGCGCGCACATCCTCGCCCATTGCGCGCGCGAACACGCCGCCGGGCGGTACGCGGAGTGGCTCGCCTCCCCCGACTACGCGCTATGGCTGGCGGTGGCCGAGCCCGGCGCCGCCCCGGTCGGCTACGCCATGCTGGCACCGCCGCAAAACATGCCGGTCGCCGAGCCGCGCAAGGACGATCTGGAGATCAAGCGCATCTATGTCCTGTCCCGCTTTCACGGGACCGGCGCCGGAATCGCCCTGATGGACGCCGCGCTGGCCGAAGCGAAGGCGCGCATGGCGGGGCGCGTCCTGATCGGGGTGAAGGACGACAACGCCCGCGCCATCGCCTTCTACCGCAAGAGCGGCTTCGAAGACGCCGGAACGCGCACCTTCAGCGTCGGCGGCGGGACCTATTCGGACCTGCTGTTCGCGAAACCGCTCTAGCGCCCGCCGAGCCAGCGCCCGATCCGCGCCACGCCCTCGCGCATGTCCTCCGCCGACCCGGCATAGGAAAAGCGCAGGAAGCGCCGCCCGTCCACGGGATCGAAATCGACGCCCGGCGTGGCGGCGACATGCGCCTCCTCCAGCATCGCCTTCGCGAACGCCTCGCTGTCGTCCGAATATTTCGAGATATCGGCATAGAGATAGAAGGCGCCGTCGGCCGGCAGCCAGGAATCCAGCCCCGCCCCCGGCAGGCCGTCCGTCAGGATGCGCCGATTGACCTCATAACCACGCTTGACCGCCTCCATCTCCGCCCGCCCGTCGAACGCCGCCTCCGCGGCGATCTGGGAAAGTTCCGGCACACTGATCGCGAAATTCTGCTGCAGCCGCTCGACCGGGCGCATCAAAGGCTCGGGCAGGACCATCCAGCCGACCCGCCAGCCGGTCATGCAGAAATATTTGCTGAAAGAGTTGATGACGACCGCCTCGGCGGAGAGCGAGGCCGCCGTCACCGCCGGAAATGCATAGTCCAGGCCGTGATAGATCTCGTCGGAGATCACGCGGATGCCCGCATCCTCCGCCGCGCCGATCAGCGCGCCCAGGGACGCCGCGTCCATCATCGTGCCGGTCGGGTTGGCCGGGCTCGCGATCAGCAGGCCGTCCAGCCGCTTGTCCCGGTGCGCGGCCAGCAGCGCCTCCGGGCTCATCGCCCAGCGCGTCTCCGGCCCCGTTCCGATCAGCACCGGCTCGCAGCCCAGCGCCGTCAGGATGTGGCGGTAAGGCGGGTAGCCGGGATTGGCCAGCGCCCCCCGCGCGCCCGGCTCGAACATGGACAGGAAGGCCAGCTGGAACCCGGCGGACGACCCGGTGGTGACGATCACCCGCGCCGGTTCGACCTCCTGCCCATACGCCTCCGCATAATGGCGCGCGATGCGGCGGCGCAGGGACGGCGCGCCCAGCGCGTCGGTATATCCGATCCGCCCGTCCAGCGCCGCGCGCGCCGCCGCGATGGCGGTAGACGGCGCCGGCGCGGCGGGCTGGCCCACCTCCATATGGATGACATGGCCGCCTTCCGCCTCGATCCGCGCGGCCGCCGCCATCACGTCCATGACGATGAAGGGCGGAACCTCGCTCCGCGCGGGCGGACGCCAGCCGCCGGCCACGCTAGTCCTTCTTTTCGGACTTCGGCGGCTCCACGACGCGGATGTGCAGCTCTTTCAGCTGCTTCGGCTCGGCCGTTCCGGGCGCGCCCATCAGCAGGTCTTCGGCCTGCTGGTTCATCGGGAACATGGTGATCTCGCGCAGATTCTTCGCGCCGGCCAGCAACATGACGATGCGGTCAATGCCCGCAGCCATGCCGCCGTGCGGCGGGGCGCCGTACTGGAAGGCGCGATACAGGCCGCCGAAATTCTCCTCGACCGCCGCGCGGTCCAGCCCGGCGATCTCAAACGCCTTCACCATGGTTTCGGGAAGGTGGTTCCGGATGCCGCCGGAGGCGATCTCGAACCCGTTGCAGACCATGTCGTACTGATAGGCCTTGATGGACAGCGGGTCCTCGCTCTCCAGCGCCTCCAAGCCGCCGCGCGGCATCGTGAAGGGGTTGTGGCCGAAATCGACGCGCTTGTTCTCCTCGTCCCATTCATAGAACGGGAAATCGACGATCCAGCACAGTTCGAACCGGTTCTTGTCGACCAGGCCCAGCTCCTCGGCCGCCCGCGTGCGGGCGTCGCCGGCGAAGCCACGGAACGCCTTCGGGTCGCCGGCGGCGAAGAAGGCGGCGTCACCGGCCTCCAGGCCTAGCTGGGTGCGGATCGCCTCGGTCCGCTCGGGTCCGATATTCTTGGCGATGGGCCCGGCGCCTTCCAGCGCCCCGCCTTCTTCCCGCCAGAAGATATAGCCCAGGCCCGGCTGGCCCTCGCCCTGCGCCCAGCTGTTCATGCGGTCGCAGAAGGCGCGGCTGCCCCCGGTCTTGGCCGGGATGGCCCAGACCTGGTTCTTCTCGTCCTTGTCCAGAATGCCGGCGAACACCTTGAATCCGGAGCCGCGGAAATGCTCCGACACGTCCTGCATCTCGATCGGGTTGCGCAGGTCCGGCTTGTCCGTGCCGTATTTGCGGATCGCCTCGTCATAGGGGATGCGCGGGAAGTCCTGCGTCACCGGCTTGCCGTCGGCGAACGCCTCGAACACCTCGCGCAGCACCGGCTCCATTGCGCCCAGCACATCGTCCTGCTCCACAAAGCTCATTTCGAGGTCGAGCTGGTAGAATTCCCCGGGCAGACGGTCGGCGCGCGGGTCCTCGTCGCGGAAGCATGGCGCGATCTGGAAATACCGGTCGAAGCCGGACACCATGATCAGCTGTTTGTAGATCTGCGGTGCCTGGGGCAGCGCATAGAAATGCCCCGCATGCAGGCGCGAGGGCACCAGGAAGTCGCGCGCGCCCTCGGGGCTGGAGGCGGTCAGAATCGGCGTCGAATATTCGGTGAAGCCCGCCTGCCCCATCCGCTCGCGCATCTTCGCGATGATGCGCGTGCGCAACAGGATATTGGCGTGCAGCGTCTCCCGCCGCAGGTCCAGGAAGCGGTATTTCAGCCGCACGTCCTCAGGGTATTCCGGCTCCCCGAACACCGGCAGCGGCAGCTCGGCGGCCTCCGACAACACCTCGATATCGGCGGCGTAGACCTCGATTTCCCCGGTCGGCAGGTTCGGGTTCACCGTCTCCACCGTGCGCGCCACGACCTTGCCGGTCACGCAGATCACGCTTTCGGCGCGAATGCGCTCGATGGTCGCGAAATGCGGGTTCTCCGGCTCCAGAACGATCTGGCTCAGCCCGTAATGGTCCCGCAGGTCCACGAACAGCAGGCCGCCATGGTCGCGTTTGCGATGGATCCAGCCCGAAAGCCGGACCTCCGAGCCAACGTCCGCGGAGCGCAATTCGCCGCACGTCTGGGTGCGATAGGGATGCATGGGAAGCCTGACGATTCCGGTGGTCTCTTGGAGGCCGCGTGAAACCCCGCCCTGAGGCGGCTGTCAAGGCGAGCCATGCGCAGGAAACGGCCCGCGACAGGGCCGCGCCGATCCGCTATAGCGCGCGGCTAATGCCGCTTGTCTCCACAAATGACCGCCTCCGCGACGTCTGCGCCGATCTCGGCCGCAGCGACGTCATCGTCGTCGACACCGAATTCATGCGGGAGAACACCTACTGGCCCCAGCTCTGCCTGATCCAGGCGGCGGCGGACGGGGTCGAGGTGATGATCGACCCGCTGGCCGAGGGGATCGACCTCGCCCCCTTCCTGGCCCTGATGAACGACGAGAGCCGGCTGAAGGTCTTTCACGCCCCGCGTCAGGACATGGAAATCTTCTTCCACCTGACCGGCGCCCCGCCCGCCCCAGTGTTCGACACCCAGACCGCGGCGGCCGCGCTCGGCTATGGCGACCAGATCGCCTATGACGCGCTAGTCAACAATGTGCTCGGCCGGCGCATCGACAAGGGCCCGCGCTTCACCGACTGGTCGCGCCGCCCCCTGTCGGACACCCAGCTGTCCTACGCCCTCGCCGACGTCACCCATCTGCGCGACCTGTATCCGGTGCTGCGGGATAAGCTGGAAAGCTCCGGCCGCGCCTCCTGGCTGACCGAGGAAATGAAGGCTCTCGCCAGTCCGGGCCTCTACGACGTCACGCCGGACGAGGCCTGGCGCCGTCTGAAACTGCGCAAGCGCGATCCGAAATTCCTGGCCTCGCTGAAAGCCGCCGCCGCATGGCGCGAGCGGGAGGCCCAGAGCCGCGACGTGCCGCGCGGCCGCATCCTGAAAGACGATGCGCTCTACGAGGTCGCGCAGGCCCAGCCGCGCAGCGTCGAGGCGCTCGGCCGCATGCGCGGCGTGCCGAAAGGCTTCGAACGCTCCCGCGCCGGCCAGTCGCTGGTGGAGGCGCTGGATTCCGCGCTGGAGGACCCGGCCGCCTACGCCCCGAAAGTGGAGAAGGCGCGCGTCCTGCCCCCCAATATCGGGCCGACGGTGGAGCTGTTGAAAGTCCTGCTGCGTCAGGTGGCGCAGGCCAACGGCCTCGCCCCGCGCCTTCTGGCCACCGTCTCGGACCTGGAGGAGATCGCGGCCAGCGACGACGCCGACGTGCCGGCCATGCAGGGCTGGCGGCGCGAGGTGTTCGGCGAAGAAGCCCTGAAGCTGAAGCGCGGCGAGACCGTCCTCGGCCTGCACAAGGGCGAGGTCATCACCCGCCCGGCGTGACGATCTCCGGCGACAGGTTCAGCGCCGAAGCCAGCTGTTTCAGACGTTTCTCCGCCTGATCGGTGGCCAGCGGCTCGCCCGCCTTGCGCACCGTCAGCACCAGCCGCCCGTCCTCGATCTCCAGCCTCGTCAGCGCCAGCAGATCCGGCGACCGGCCGGAGATGACACAGCCTAGGCGCAGCGCCAGGCCGACGCCGCGCGCCCGCTCCAGCACTTCCGGCGCGGCCAGATCGCGCGGCGCGAAATCCGCCGGGGGGTCGGACGGCCCGCCATAGCGGTGGAACAGCGCGGTCGCCAGATAGGCGCGCTCGCAATGGTCCATCCCGGCGATCGGCGAATACAGGACCTGATCGGCCACCAGCTCCGCCCGGTGATCGGGGTGCATGGCCGAGCCCATATCGGCCAGGATCGCCCCCGCGCGGCGCAGCAGCGCCTCCCGCGCCGGGTCCAGGACGTCGCCGGAGGCGAACACCGGCTCCACCCATTCGGCCAGCGCCTCCCCGACATTGGAGTTCGGCGCCAGCCGCCGCGCGAACGCCTCCGCCCCGGCCAGCAGCGGGTCGCGCGCGCGCGTCTCCTCGCTCATCCGGTCGAACAGCGCGCCCTCGCGAACGCCATAGGCGCTGATCACCACCCGGTCGAACTTGCCGTGGTCCAGAATGCATTCCAGCAGCAGCGCGGCGTAGGGCAGCAGCGGCACCCGCCGGCTGGACACGTCCGGCATCGCGCCCAGAGAGTCCGCGCTCTGGCTGGCCACGAATTCGGAGGTCTTGCGCGCCTGCGCGCGGGTCATCTCGTAGTGATGCAGGACGTGCAGCGGATAATCGCGCAGGCTCATGTCCACGCGCGCCAGATTCCGCCACGACCCGCCAACGGCGTAGAAATCGGAGCCGGCTTCGTCGAACAGCCCGCCCGCGGTCTTCAGCGCCGCGTCGATCGTCTTGCGCAGGCTCTTCATGTCCTGCTGGCCGTCGCCCAGCACCGCCAGCGGACCCAGTTTCAGCGTCACCCCGCCCTGCGGCGCGCCGCCCTGCAGCGGGCAGAGTTCGAGGCTGGACCCGCCGAGGTCGCCCACCATCCCGGCGCTGTCCGCCCCGCCGGCAATGGCGCCCAGCGCCGACAGCCGCCCTTCCTCCGACCCCGACAGAACATTGACGACGATGCCGCATTCCTCGCGGATGCGGCGGACGAACTCCTCACCGTCCTCGGCGTCGCGCACGGCCGCCGTGGCGAAGGCCACGATATCGGCCACGCCGCGGGCGCGCGTGATCATCTCGAACCGACGCAGCGTGCGCAGCGCCATCTCCACGCCCTCTTCGGACAGCCGCCCGGTTTCCGGCAGGCCGCGGCCGAGCCCAGCCAGCAGCTTTTCATTGAAGATCGGCCAGAAGGCCCGCCCCTCCCGCCGGTAGATAATCAGGCGGACGGAGTTCGAGCCGATATCGACCACCGCGATCTGGGCGCTGGCCTCCTCGGCGGCGATCGCCGGCGCGCGGCGCGGCGCCGGCCGGCGGCGGAGTTCAAGTTTCGGCGGGGACATGCCGGCGCAGTCCGGTCGGCGTCAGCACGGGCGGCGGGTCATAGGCCAGCGCCTCGCCCCGGCCCGACAGGCTGGGATTGTTCATGAAATAATTGTGCGCGCTGAACGGGGCGTCCGGGTCCGCCGTCGGTGCGCGTTCATATGTTCCGTCCGGCTGCATGACCCAGCTCTGCGAATCGTCATTGAGGTTCGCCACCATGATCTGATTCAGCACCTGACGGTGAACCGTAGAATTCAGCAGCGGCACGAACGCCTCCACCCGCCGGTCCAGATTGCGCGGCATCCAGTCGGCGGAGCTGATGAAGACCTTGGCGCTGGGGGACGGCATGGGCTCTCCGTTGCCGAAGCACGCGATCCGCGAATGCTCCAGGAACCGCCCCACGATCGACTTCACCTGGATATTGTCGCTCATGCCCTCAACGCCCGGGCGCAGCGTGCAGATTCCCCGCACGATCAGGTCGATCCGCACCCCCGCGTTCGACGCCTGGTACAGCTTGTCGATCACTTCGGGGTCCAGCAGCGAATTGACCTTGGCCCAGATCGTGGCCGGCCGCCCCTCGCGCGCATGCGCGATCTCGTCGTCGATCAGCGACAGGATGGTCGGCTTCATGGTCAGCGGCGACAGCGCGATCCGCTCCAGCTTGTAGGGGCGCGCATAGCCGGTGACGTAGTTGAACGCCCGGCCCGCGTCCCGGCCCAGCGCCGGGTCGGCGCTGAACAGCGACAGATCGGTATAAATTTTGGCCGTCAGCGGGTGATAATTCCCCGTGCCCCAGTGGGTATAGGTGCGCAGCTCCCCGCCCTCGCGCCGCACCACCAGGCTGATCTTGGCGTGGGTCTTGTACTCCACGAAGCCATAGACGACCTGCACGCCCGCGCTTTCCAGGTCGCGCGCCCATTTCAGGTTCGCCGCCTCGTCGAACCGCGCCTTCAGCTCGATCAGCGCGGTGACGTTCTTGCCCGATTCCGCCGCGGCGATCAGGGCGCGCACGATCGGGCTGTCCTTGCTGGTCCGGTACAGCGTCTGCTTGATCGCGACCACGTTCGGATCGGCCGCCGCCTGGCGCAGGAAGCTGACCACGACGTCGAAGCTTTCGAACGGGTGGTGGATCAGCAAATCTTTCGCCCGGATGGCGGAAAAGGCGTCGCCGTCATGCTCCTTGATCCGCTCCGGGAAGCGCGGCTCGTAGGGCTTGAAGGTCAGGTCCGGCCGGTCGTCCAGGATCAGTTGCGAGGCCTCGGACAGGCCCAGCAGGCCCTCAATCGGCACCACGTCCTGCGGCTCGGCGCCCAGTTCGCGGATGATCTCTTCCTGCAGGGCCTGCGGCATCGACTTGTCGATCTTCAGGCGCACGATCTTGCCGCGGCGGCGCTGTTTCAGCGCCGTTTCGAACTCCCGCACCAGATCCTCGGCCTCTTCCTCGATCTCGATGTCGGAGTCGCGGATGATCCGGAACATGCCCTTGCCGAGCAGTTCGAAGCCGGGGAACAGCAGGTCGGTCGACAGGCCCAGCACGTTTTCCAGCGTGATGAACCGGCGGACGCCGTGGCCGTCGTCGGTCGTCTCGCCGGAATCGGGCAGCTCGATGAACCGCTCCACGCCGCTCGGCACCGGGATCAGGGCGTTCATCGCCTCCCGCCCGTGCGCCCCGGCCAGGGACAGGGCGATGTTGAAGCCGAAATTCGGGATGAACGGGAACGGGTGGGCCGGGTCGATGGCCAGCGGCGTGATTACCGGCAGGACCCGCATCATGAATTCGTTGCGCAGCCAGGCCCGGTCGTCGGCGCTCAGCGCCTCGGGCTCCATCACCACGATGCCCGCGCGCGCCAGATCCTGCCGCAGCGCGGCCCAGCTGTCCTGCTGCGCGCCCATCAGGTCGGTGGCCACTTTGGCGATACGGTCCAGTTGCTGGGCGGGCGTCAGGCCGTCGGCGCTGGGCGTCGCCAGTCCCTTGCGCACCTGCGCGCGCAGGCCCGCGACGCGAACCATGTAGAATTCGTCCAGATTGCTGGCGGAGATCGACAGGAAGCGCAGCCGCTCCAGCAGCGGATGCGCCTCGTTCTGCGCCTCCGCCATCACGCGCCAGTTGAACTCCAGCCAGGACAGCTCGCGGTTCAGGAACCGCTCGGGCGTCTCCAGCAAAGGCGAAGGCTTGCGCTGGGCGTCGGGCGCCCGCTCCAGTTCGAATGCAGCCTCGCTCATGCCGACAGCCCCTCGTCGTCCGTCTCGAATTCGCCGGCGGCGAATACCTCCGACGCCAGGCGCATTGTGACGTTCCGGCCCTGCTCGCTTGCGGCCCTGTCCAGCAGGTCGGCGGCGCGCCGCGCCGCCGGGGCGGACCGCTCGATCCGCTTTACCACATAGTCGATAACGCGGTCGTCCACGCGCAAATGACGGTCTCGCAGCAATTTGCGCAGGATTTGCGACAGCGCCGCGTCGTCCGGGGCCTCCAGCTCCACGAACGCCAGCGCCCGCAGGCGGGAGGCCAGGTCCGGCATCGAAACGCCCCAGTCCGCGGGGCGGCGGCGGGCGGTCAGCAGGACGGCCGGAATCTCGTGCGCGGCCGCCTGCTCCAGCAGGCGGAACAGCGCCATCTCGTCGCCCTCGCCCGCCGTCCGGTCGGCGTCTTCGACCAGGACCGGCCTGTCTTCGCCCGCCCCGCCGGCTTCGCCGGCCCAGATCGCGGCCAGATGGCTCTTGCCGGCGCCTTCGGGGCCGACCAGCGCCAGCGCGCGCGACGGCCATTCACGCCAGCCAGCCAGAGCCTCGCGCGCCTCGCGCGTGGCGCCGCTGGCCACGAAGCTTTCCGGCGTGAAGTCCAGTTGCGGCGGCCAGGCGAGCCGAAGCTGTCTCGTCATAGATCTCCCGGACCGTCCCCGGACAGCGCCGGCTCGTCCCGGCGCAGGACCTCGTCGGCCGGCACCCCGCCGAACGCGGCGGGCGGCTGGCTCGGCATGCTGGCGCCAGCGCCGGAGGGGAATGCGCCCGGCGCCGGGGCGGACAGCGTGTCCAGGCCCCCGGCGCGGCTCAGGCTCTGGGCAACCTCGCCCATCCGGAAATCGCTGCGCAGCCGCACGCCGCGGCGCAGCAGGTCCGCCGCCAGCTGTTCGCGCACGCCGCGATAGGTCAGCTGCATATAGGCGCCGTCGCGCGCCAGCGCGTCCAGCCGGACGTCCGTGACGAAGGGCGAGCCGCTCAGCGAGCTGCGCAGGCTGTGCCATTCGCGGATATTGTCGAACAGCACGGTCAGCTGCATGTCGGTGCGCGACTGGCTGCGGATCACGGTCTGCTGCTTCCATTCCTCGGACAGCACTTCATGCGCCCGGTCGGCGGCGAGCTGGAACGGGGTCTGGGATTCGGAGGCCTGGACCTGGATCCGTCCCAGAGACACCGGCTCGGGCCGGCGCGACTGGGAAAACGGATCGGGCGTTTCCGCCGCCGGCGCCGCGTCGCCGCGCAGCCCGCCCGGAATCTCCTCCGGGGCGGAGGGGGTCAGCGCGTTGACGTCGAACTCGCTCTCCATCCGGACCAGCGTCAGATCGACGTTCAGCGTCTGGCCCTGCGGCTCGGCGACGGCCAGCAGCACCCGGTCCACGCCATAGGAATCCGCCATCAGCGACAGCGTATCCAGATCGCCGCTGGCGACCGCCTGCGGGCTGATCATGCTGGCGCGCGATCCGAATCCGGTCGGCACGACGACCGGCGCGAAGCCGCCGATATAGCGGGCCTCGTCCCAGCCCTCGGCCCAGGGATTGGCGTTGAACAGCGAGGCCTGCCCGCCGACGCGGTAGACCGGCACGACCAGGGTCGGCGGCGCGGCGCTCTCCACGAACGGCACGCCGTAATTGCGCAGGACGCGGCGCACGCTTTCCGGCTCGAAACTGACGGTCAGGTCGCCGCGATAGCGCGTGGCGCTGCGCAGCTCGTTATCCACCTGGAAGCCGATCGCCATGCTGGTGGCCTGGCCGGAGGAGATTTCCGGCACGCGCGACATGTCCTCGGCCAGGACCAGCCGCTGGAACAGGCGGCGCAGGGCCCGGGGCGTACCGGCCGCGATGGCCTGCTCGCGGGCGACCGCGGCGTTTTCCGCCGTGGCGTCGATGGGAACGCCCCCGACCGTGAAGGCGTCTTCCTGCGCCTGGGCGGCTCCGGCGAAGAGCGAACCGGCTGCCGACAATGCCGCCAGCGCCATGACCAATCTGTTCACGAGCCGTCCTTTCGTCCTCATTCCGCGCGCCCTGCGATTATACCCCGGCGGGGCCGTTTCGGTAGCTTGCGCACGCAGGCTGGATAAGCTTGTTTCGGCGCTCGCGCAGCGCCGCGGAATCAATCCCTCCGCAGGCCGAAGGATCCGTAAATGGACGAGAAATCGGGCCAAAATGGGCTCACCTACAAGTCCGCAGGCGTGGATATCGAGGCCGGAGACCGGCTGGTCGACCTGATCAAGCCGCTGGCCGCCTCCACAAAACGCCCCGGCGCGGACGCCGATCTGGGCGGATTCGGCGGCCTGTTCGACCTGAAAGCCGCCGGGTACCACGATCCGGTGCTGGTGTCCGGCACCGACGGGGTGGGCACCAAGGTGAAGCTGGCGGTCGAGGCCGGGCGCTATAGCGGCGTCGGGATCGATCTGGTGGCGATGTGCGTCAACGACATCCTGACCCAGGGCGCCGAGCCGCTCTTCTTCCTGGACTATTTCGCCACCGGCGCGCTGGACGCCGACCGGGCGGCGGAGATCGTGGCGGGCGTCGCCGCGGGCTGCCGAGACGCGGGCTGCGCCCTGATCGGCGGCGAAACCGCCGAAATGCCGGGCGTCTACGACAATGGCGAGTTCGATCTGGCCGGCTTCTCCGTCGGCGCGGTGGAGCGCGGCGACATCCTGCCGAAGACCGATGCGATGGAGGCCGGCGACGTGCTGATCGGCCTCGCCTCTTCCGGTGCGCATTCCAACGGCTATTCGCTGGTCCGCCGCATCCTGGCCATCGACTCGCCGCCGCTGGACGGGCCTGCGCCGTTCGATTCGGACTGCGTGCTGGGCGATGCGCTGCTGGCCCCGACCAGCATCTATGTGCAGTCCGTCCTGCCCCTGATGCGGGCCCGGATGGTGAAGGGGGGCGCGCACATCACCGGCGGCGGCCTGCCCGGCAATGTCCCGCGGATGCTGCCCAAGACCCTTTCCGCCCAGATCGATTACGACTCCTGGACCCGCCCGAAACTCTTCGCCTGGCTGGGCGAGGCCGGCGGGGTCGCGGAAAACGAGATGCGCCGGACCTTCAATCTGGGCGTCGGCATGGTGCTTGTCGTCGCGCCCGACCGCGCGGACGAGGCCCTGCGCAAGCTGGCCGACGCGGGCGAACAGGCCTGGCGGCTGGGGACGCTCGCAAAGGCCGAATGAGCACGCGGCTCGCCATCCTGATCTCCGGGCGCGGCTCCAACATGGCCGCGATCCTGAAAGCCTGCGAACAGGAGACCTTCCCGGCGGAGGTCTGCCTGGTCGTGTCCGACCGGCCGGGCGCGGCCGGGCTGGACATCGCGCGCCGCGCCGGCATCGCCGCCGAGACGGTGGACAGCACCGGCGCCAAGACGCGCGAGGCGTTCGAGGCGGCGCTGGACGCCAAGCTGAAAAAGGCGGACGTGGACCTGATCTGCCTGGCCGGCTTCATGCGCCTGCTGTCCGACGAATTCGTCGAGGAATGGCGGGATTTGATCCTGAACATCCACCCCTCGCTCCTGCCCGCCTTCAAGGGGCTGAACACGCATGAGCGCGCGCTGGACGCCGGGGTGAAGCTGCACGGATGCACCGTCCACTATGTCCGCGCGGAAATGGACGCCGGCCCGATCATCGGCCAGGCCGCCGTCCCGGTCATGCCGAGCGACCGCGCCGAAACGTTGGCCGAGCGCGTGCTGGCGGCCGAGCACCTGCTCTATCCGGCCTGTATCCGCATGGTGGTGGAGGGTCGCGCGCCCGTGCGGCGCGACATCGCCGTGCTGGAGGGGACGGACCTCAAAGGCTCCCCCCTCTTCATGCCGCCGCCGCTATAGGGCGGCCTGCGCTTTTGCGGGCGGGGTCAGCCGGCGCGCCAGCGCCCCCCGATTATGCGTCACGTCCGCCAGCGTGTGGCGCGAGATTTCGGCCAGAAAGGCGTCGCGCGCGTCGTCCAGCACGCCGGTCAGCGCGCACAGGCCCGCGATGCGGCAGCCACCCGCCCCGCCCTCCATGCACGGGACCAGCGCAAAATCCGGCTCCGCGGCGCGCACCACGTCGCCCAGATTGATCGCCTCCGGCCGGCGGGCCAGCGTCACGCCGCCGCCGGGACCCCGCCGCGTCTCCACGAAACCCGCGCGTTGCAGCAGGCCCACCACCTTCACCAGGTGATTGTGGGAGATCGCATACGCCGCGGCGATCTGACGCAAGGACGCCGGTTCGTCCCGAACGGCCAGATAAATCAACGCCCTGAGCGCGAAATCGGAAAATTGCGTGAGCCGCATCGGTCTTCCCTGCGAGCCTGATTTGTTGCATCTGATATACAACAATTAGAGCGCAAAAGGGAGATGCGTGATGTCGCTTTTCGAAGAGCTGGGAGGCCGCGCCGCCGTGGATGCGGCGGTGGAGGATTTCTACGCCCGCGTCATGGCTGACGGCCGGATCAATCATTTCTTCGCCGGCACGGACATGAAGAAGCAGCGCGCCAAGCAGAAGATGTTCCTGACCTACGCTTTCGGCGGCGCCCCGGCCTATAGCGGCGACTCCATGCGCAGGGCGCATGAGCGCCTGGTGAAGGAGCAGGGCCTGAACGATGAGCATTTCGACATCGTCGTCGGCCATCTGGGCGCGACGCTGAAGGATCTGGGCGTCGCCGACCCGCTGATCGCCCGCGCGGCGGAGGTCGCGGAGTCGGTTCGCGACGACGTGCTGAACCGCTAGGAGCCCGCTAAGGGGCTGCGGCGAATGCGGTCCTGTCGGACGCCATGAAGGGGGCTTAGGATCACGCCATGTCCGATCTCTTGCGCCCCCTTCTCATTCTTCTTGCCGGCCTGATGGGCCTTGCCGGCGTGGCGCTGGCCGCAGCGGCGACGCACGCAACCGGCGGCGCGCTGCTGGGCCCGGCCTCCGCCATGTGCCTGGCGCACGCCCCGGCGATCATCGCCCTGGTCGCCGCGCGCGACGCCGTCCGCACCGCCACGGCCGCCGGCCTCGTCATGGCCGTCGGGGTCGCGCTGTTCGCCGGCGATCTGGCGATGCGGCAATTCACCGGCGCCCATCTGTTCCCGATGGCCGCGCCGATCGGCGGGTCCACGATGATAATCGGCTGGATCGTCGCGGCGGCCGGCGGCTTTTTCCCGGCCCGGCCGCGCTAGACCCGCGCCCTAAACCCGCAAAGAAAAAGGGCGGCCCCGCAGGGCCGCCCTCCGTCCCTCGAAACCGTCCGGCGATCAGCCGACGATTTCTTCGTCCTTGAAGAAGAACGGAATTTCTTCCGCCGCGGTCTCCGGCGCGTCGGAGCCGTGAACCGAATTCTCGCCGACGCTTTCGGCGAATTCGGCGCGGATCGTGCCCGGCGCCGCGTTTTCCGGATTGGTCGCGCCCATCACTTCGCGGTACTTCGCGATGGCGTCCTCGCCCTCCAGCACCTGCACCACAACCGGGCCGGACATCATGAATTCGACCAGCTCGCCGAAGAACGGGCGTTCGCGGTGGACGCCGTAAAAGCCCTCGGCCTGCTCGCGGGTCATCAGAATGCGCTTCTGGGCGATGATGCGAAGACCGGATTCCTCGATCTTGGCGTTGATCGCGCCGGTCAGATTGCGACGCGTCGCGTCCGGCTTGATGATCGAGAACGTGCGCTGCAGCGCCATGAAACTGCTCCTGAAACTCGAAATAATGTTGTGGCGGCGGGCGATAGCAACGCTTCGTGACGGTGGCAAGCGCGCCTGGGCGGCTCAGCCGGCGGCCTGCGGCCGCTGGATCATGTGCCACAGCACCCCGCAGGGGTCATGGACGAAGCCCACGCGCAGGCCCCAGGGCTGCATCTTCGGCGCCTTGGGCGGCTGCACGCCGAACGCGCCGGCCAGATCGGCCCGTTCGGTCCGCGCCCACCAGGCGTCCAGATCGTGCATCAGAAGGGACAGCATCAAATTTTCCGCCCAGTCCTTCTGGTAATAGCGCTGCAGGATGATCCCGCAGCGCCCCACAGTGTTGAAGATCGCGACCTCCCCGTCGGCGACCTGCTCGAACCCCAGCGCGCTATAGAAACGCTTCGACAGTTCGAAATCCTGCGTCGGCAGGAAGGTCCGCAGCTCCGCCCCGTCCAGCAAGTCCGTCATCCTCGCCCTCCCTCCGGCCGCCGGAGCATGGGCGAAACCGACGCCGCTGCGAAGTGCACCCCTCTTAGGCCTCCCTCGCCGCCTGACGGAACAGTAGGCCGGACAGCGCCCACATCCCGCCGAACACCGCGGTCACGCCCAGAATGTCCACCGGATACAGCGCCCCGCCGTTCCCCAGCCCCGCGGCGAAGGCCAGAATCGCGACCGCAATCTGCGCCGTGGCCATCGCCGCCATGGTGCGCGCCATGCCCCCGGCCCGCAGCCGGCTCAGCCCTGCGCCGGCCAGACCCACCGCCAGCACGCCGAAAAACAGCGCGTTGGCGTCATCGTTTTCCGACCCGATCAGGCCCACGGCGGCGTTCGCCCAGACCATCAGAAAGCCCGCGCCCAGCGCCAGCGCCGCCCCGGCGCGGTAAAACCAGTTGCGGGACATCCGCGCCGCCAACTCCAGCAGGCCGCCCGTCCCGCCGATCAGCACAACCGCGAAGACGAAATCCTCCGGCCCCCAGGCCACCTCCTCGGTGAACTGCATCGCGACGAGCGGCAGCAACAGCAGCCCGGCCGCCAGCGACCAGCCCGCGATCCGCACCTCGTTCCCCTTCGCCCCCGCCGTCCGGCCGGTCTGCAATTCCATGCTGCGCTCCCTGTTTCCGCGCCGTCCGTGGCATGGCGCGGAATGCGCCGGGCCGCATGAGCAAAGCCTGAGGAATTTCTGAACCGGCCGCCGCGCCCTTGGCTGCGGGGGAATTTCCCGCCATCCCTGTGCAGGGGTCGGTTTCTGGGCGGCGTCATGTACCGGTTCGGCGAATTCA
The DNA here is from genome assembly GCA_913055605.1 of uncultured Euryhalocaulis sp. Classification (GTDB taxonomy): domain Bacteria; phylum Pseudomonadota; class Alphaproteobacteria; order Caulobacterales; family Maricaulaceae; genus Euryhalocaulis. The sequence goes on from CAJXKJ010000039.1 coordinate 21,927, forward strand.
TTCTGGACGAAGGCGAGCGCCAGCTGCGCGGCCCGGACGGGCCGGTGGAGCTGAACGCCCGCTATTTCGACGCCCTGGTCCTGATGCTGCGCGCGCCCGGCCGCCTGATCGAGAAGGACCGCTTCCTGGCGGAAGTCTGGTCCGGCGTGCCGGTCGGGGACGAGGCCCTGACCCAGTGCATCGCCGCCCTGCGGCGCGCCCTCGGCGACAGCGCCCGCGCGCCCCGCTTCATCAAGACCGTCCCGAAACACGGCTATCGCTTTGTCGCGGCGGTCGAATCCGCTGATGGACGCAGCGAGGCGCCCCTGCCGCCAGCGCCATCCCTCCGCCCGGCCTGGCTGCGCATCGTCGCGCTCACCGCCGCCGGCGCCCTTGGCGGCGCGGCTGCGGGCGTGCTGGGCGGCCTCTTCTATGGCGGCGTCATCGGCTTTGGCCCCGGCGCGCCTGCCGTGGGCGGGGCGTCGGTGCTGACTCTGCTGGTCGTCCTGAACGTCGCGGTCGGCGCCGCCGGCGGCTTCGGCGTCGCCCTGGGCTGGGCGGCCGGATCGCTGGCTGGCGCCGGTCCGCTCCGGCCCGCCGCCGGGGCGGCGCTTGGCGGCTTCACGGTCGGCGCGCTGACCAGCCTTCTGGGGCTGGACGCCTTCACGCTGCTGCTGGGCACGACGCCCGTCCGCATGACCGGCGGGCTGGAGGGCGCGGTCATCGGCGCGGCGGTCGCGCTCGGCCTATGGGCCGGCGGCCAGATGCCCCGGCGCAATCCTGTCGCCGCCCCGATCGCCTGCGCCACCATGGCCTGCGCCATCGCCTGCATGGCGATCGTGCTGGCCGGCGGGACGCTGCTGGCGGGCAGTCTGGACGGGCTGGGCGCATCCATCGCCGCCAGCGGCGCGCCGATGGACCGGCTGGCGCCCTTCTTCGCCGCCGTCCGCTTCGACGGCATCCGCGAGGCGCTGCTGGGCGGGATGGAGGGTCTGCTGTTCGGCGCGGGCCTGTCCGCCGCGCTGGTCCTGACCCGCCGGGCGCTGGAAACGCGAAAGGGATAGCGAAACTCCCGTTTGACCCGGGCCGGGCGGCCTGCGAAGAGCCGCGCGGACACCCATGCTGCACCTCAACGACGTCACCCACACGATTGCGGGCCGCACCCTGCTGGACGGGGCCACCGCCCATATTCCGGCCGGGACCAAGGCCGGGCTGGTCGGCCGCAACGGCACGGGCAAGACGACGCTGCTGCGCCTGATCGAGGGCCGGCTGTCCCCCGACGCCGGCGAAATCCGCCTGCGCCCCCGCGCCCGGCTGGGCACGGTGGAGCAGGAGGCGCCGGGCGGCGACATCACCCTGCTGGACTTCGTGCTGGAGGCAGACAAGGAGCGCAGCGCTCTGCAGGCGGAGGCGGAGACCGCCGCGGATCCCGTACGCATCGCGGAGATCCAGACCCGGCTGGCGGATATCGGCGCCCATTCGGCGGAGGCGCGCGCCGGGGCGATCCTGTCGGGCCTCGGCTTTTCCACCGCCGATCAGGCCCGCCCGTGCCGGGAATTCTCCGGCGGCTGGCGGATGCGCGCGGCCCTGGCCGCCAGCCTGTTCGCCGCGCCGGACATGCTGCTGCTGGACGAACCGACCAATTATCTGGATCTGGAAGGCGCCATCTGGCTGACGCGGCATCTGGCGAAATTCCCGGGCGCCGCGCTGATCGTCAGCCACGACCGGCACCTGCTGAACGAGGCCTGCGACCGCATCTTCAACCTGCAGGACGGCAAGCTGTTCGGTTATGAGGGCGGCTACGACGCCTTCGAGCGCCAGCTGGCGGAGAAGCAGCGGCTGGACCTGAAGCTGCGCGCCAAGCAGGAGGCGGAGCGCCGCCACCTCCAGGAATTCGTCGACCGCTTCAAGGCCAAGGCGTCCAAGGCCAAACAGGCGCAGAGCCGGGTGAAGCGGCTGGAGAAGATGGAGATCGTGGCCACGCGCGTAGAGCGGCCGGTCGCCCCCTTCCTGCTGCCCTTCGCGCAGCGGCGCATGCCCTCCCCCCTCATCAAGATCGAAAAGGCCAGCGCCGGCTATTCGGAGGACGCGCCGGTCCTGCAGGACCTCAATTTCGTCATCTCCAACGACGACCGGGTCGCGATCCTGGGCCGCAACGGCTCCGGCAAGTCGACGCTGGTGAAGCTGATGACGGGGCAGATCGAGGCGCTGTCCGGCCGGGTCGGCGCGCACAAGAAGATGCAGGTCGCCTATTTCGCCCAGCACGCGCTGGACCAGCTGAACCCCAAGCAATCGGCCTATGAGCACATCCGCGCCCTGATGCCGGACGCGACCGAGGCCCAGCGCCGCGCGCGGCTGGGCGCCGTCGGCCTCCCGGGCGACAAGGGGGAGACCCCGGCCGGCGACCTGTCGGGCGGGGAGAAGACGCGGCTGCTGCTGCACCTCGTCACCTTCCACGGCGCGCATCTGCTGGTGCTGGACGAGCCGACCAACCATCTGGACATGGATTCGCGGGAAGCGCTCGCCGACGCGGTGAACGGGTTCGAGGGCGCGGTGATCGCCATCAGCCACGACTGGCGCTTTCTGGAGTCGATCTCTGACCGGCTGTGGCTGGTGGCGGACGGGACCGCCGGGTCGTTCGACGGCGATCTGGACGACTACCGCAAACAGGTCCTGACGCCCGCCGCCTCCACGGGCGGAAAATCCGCCCCCGCCAAGCCGGACGTGAAGACCGACAAGCGCAAGGCCTCCGCCGCCCAGCGCGCGGAAATCGCGCCGCTGAAGAAAGAGGCCGAGCGTCTGGAAAAGGCCATCGCCGCCCAGCAGGCCGAGATCGCAGAGCTTGACCGCCTGCTGACCACGCCGGGCCTGTTCGAAAAACAGCCCGCCGCCGGCGCTGAGCTATCCCAGCAGCGCGCCCGCGCATCGGAGGAACTGGACCGGCTGGAGACCGCCTGGCTGGAGGCCGCCGAAGCCTATGAGGCCGCGCGGGCGTCCTGAGGCGCGGCCGCGGCCGCGTCGGCCAGCACCCGGTGCACGAAGGCGATGCAGCCGGACCCCTCGCCCACCGCCGCCGCCACGCGCTTCACAGAACCGGCGCGCACGTCGCCCGCCGCGAACACGCCCGGCGCGCTGGATTCCAGCAGGAACGGACGGCGCGGCAGCGGCCAGCCGCCATTGTCCAGCGCCGCCTGATCCAGCGCATCGCCGGTCAGCACGAAGCCGCGCTCGTCCAGCGCAAGGCTGGACGCCGCGAACGCCGTCGCCGGCTGCGCCCCGATGAAGATGAAGACGTGGTCCACGTCCATCTCGCGCGCCTCGCCCGTCCGGTTGTTCTTCACGGTCGCGCCGGACAGCTTGCGCTCGCCGTGCATGGCCGTGACCTCGGTATGAGTAAGCAGTTCGACATTCTCCAGACTGTCGATCCGCTTCACCAGATAGTCGGACATGCTTTCGGCAAGGCCCGCGCCGCGCACCAGAATGCTGACCTGTTTGGCGTGCCGGGACAGAAACACCGCCGCCTGTCCGGCCGAATTGCCGCCGCCGATCACGATCACCCGCGAGCCACGGCAGAGCTGGCCCTCGATATGGGTCGCCGCGTAGTGGACGCCCGACTCCTCGAACCGCTCCAGCCCGTCGATGCCCGGATTGCGGTAGATCGCGCCAGACGCGATCACGACCGACCGCGCCTTCAGCAAATCCTCCCCGTCCAGCGTCAAATCATAGCCGGAATCGCCCGGCGCCATGGCGGTGACGCCGCGCGCCACGGCCACGCGCGCGCCGAATTTGTTGGCCTGCAGATAGGCGCGGCCGAGCAACGCCTGTCCGGAAATGCCGGTGGGGAAGCCCAGATAATTCTCGATCCGGCTGCTCGTCGCCGCCTGGCCGCCGGGGGCGCAGGCCTCCAGCACCACCACCGACAGCCCCTCGGACGCGCCATAGATCGCCGCGGCCAGGCCCGCCGGCCCAGCCCCGATCACGGCGAGGTCGTAGCGGGCGCCGGGTGCGAGTTCGGCGGCGATGCCGAGGCACTCCGCCACTTGCCGCAGCGTCGGGCGCGACAGCGTCTGCCCGCCGCAGATCACCACCGGCTGGGGCAGATCCTTCGCGCCGCGTTCGGCCAGCGCCTGACAGGTCGCGGCGGCCTCATGCACCTCGAACGGCACGCCGTTGCGCGACAGGAAAGTGCGCAGGACCGCCACCTCCCGGTCGTCGGGGTCGCCGACCAGCGCGACGTCGCCCAGATGCTCGGCCACCATGCGCATCCGGCGCAGGGTGAAGGCCATCAGCACCTTCTCCCCCAGCTCCGGCTCGGTCACCAGAAGCCGGCGAACATCGGCGCGCGACACATAGACCGCCTCGCCGTCGCTGACCGCGCGCCCCTCCACCAGCGCGGCGTCGCCGGCCATCGTCGAAATCTCGCCCGTGAACTGCCCGGCCGTCAGGCGCACCAGCAAATGCTCGGCGCGCACGCCGCGCCCCACGATCTCCACTTCGCCGGACAGCAGCAGGTAGAGTCCCGCCTCGCGGTCGCCGATCTCCCACAGCGTTTCGCCGGCCTTCAGGACCCGCGTCTCGCCATAGGGCGTGAACAGCGCCATCTCCTCGGCGTTCAGAATGGGAAAGACCTCGTCCATCCGCGCCTCGGCGCCTGCGGCCCAGGGCGGAACGGACGTATTTTGCGAAGCTGCCATGTCATCGACCCCGCCGCCCGCACGCCCCGCGCGCGTTGGCGGCGCTAAGCAGAATGACCGCAATTCGTGACGTTGAAAATGCGTGCTCTGACGGACGGCGGAGCGGACGGTCCTGCTAGTTGCAGACCACCGAGGAAATGCGGCCGTCGCCGCCGGTCGTCAGGGTCAGCCGGGCCGGATCGGGCGTCGGCGACACCTCGTCCTCCATGCCCAGCAGCCGCACCGGCTGGGGCAGCGTGGCGGTGTCGACCTCGCCGGCCAGTTCGCCGACCAGAATCTGGTATTGCTCCGCGGCGCAGACCCGGGGCGGCGCAGCCGAGGCGTTTTCGGCCAGGTCCACCGGCCCCGCGGCCGAGGAACAGGCCGCCAGGATCAGCGCGCCGGCGAAGGCGCCGAGGGCGGATGCCGTGATCAGCCGCATTTGACCTCGGCCACCATGCCGTCGCCGTCCAGAACGACGTTCAGCCGCTCCGGATTGTAATCCATTGTGATCAGGTCTTCGGGGCCATAGATGCGATGCGGCAGCGTCAGATTGGCCGCGCGAGCCTCCGCTTCCGAAGCGCCCACCAGATAGGCGAACTGCTCCGACCCGCAGGGCGCAATCTCGGCTTCCGGGGCGATTTCGGCTTCGGTCGCACAGGCCGACAGGGCGGCCGCGCCGCCCATCACCGTCAGGATCAGGCCTGTTTTTCCCATCCGCCCCGCTCCGTCTGCCGCCAGTAGGAGACTGCGGCCCCTGCCGCCTTCGCCTCTGTCCAGCGCTTTCGCGCATCGGTCAGCGCTTCTTCGTCGTTTCCATCGAATAGAAGCACGCACCGGGCAAAATGTTCCCAGTCGGGGGCCTCGGCCCCGTCGATCAGGAACACGACGTCGGCCCCGTTCGGGGCTCCCTGGCCGGCCGAGAGCAAGACCGGCTGGCGTTCGGGGTGGGCGGCGTTATCCGCGCCGTGCGGCAGAAAACTTTCGTCGCGCCAGGTCCACAAATGGGAGTCCAGCGCCGTCACGCGATCGTCGGAGACCGTGCGCACCAGCGCCTTCCATCCGCGCTCCAGCGTCTTTTCCAGAAGCGCCGGCAGCGCCTGGTCGATGGTGGTCCGCTCCAGGTGATAGAACCAGATTTCCGCCATCGCCCGGCCGGTCTCAGTCCTCGCAGGCGGCGGCCAGCCGGTCCAGCAGGCGCACGCCCCAGCCAGTGCCCCAGACCGGTTCGCGCGGATCGTCGCGGGAGGACTTCATGCCCACCCCGGCGATGTCGATATGCGCCCAGTCGCGGCCCTCGTCGATAAAGCGCTTCAGGAACTGCGCCGCGGTAATGGAGCCCGCCCCGCGCCCGCCGATATTTTTCATGTCGGCGTTGTCGCTGTCGATCAGCTTGTCATAGGCGGCGCCCAGCGGCATCCGCCAGACCGCCTCGGAGCCCGCCTCGCTGGCGCTCTTCAGCTGGTCCCACAGCCCGTCGGAATTGGTGAACACCCCGGCCTGCTCGTTGCCCAGCGCGATGATCATCGCGCCGGTCAGCGTGGCCAGGTCGATGACGAATTTCGGATCGAAATTCTTCTGCGCGTACCAGAGCGCGTCGGACAGCACGAGACGGCCCTCGGCGTCGGTGTTCAGCACCTCGATCGTCTGGCCGTTGGCCGAAACCACGATATCGCCCGGCCGCGTCGCGTCGCCGTCCGGCATGTTCTCCACCAGGCCGATCACGCCGACGGCGTTCACCTTGGCCTTCCTCCCGGCAATGGCGCGCATCGCGCCGGTCACCGCCGCCGCGCCGCCCATGTCGCCCTTCATGTCCTCCATGCCCGCGCCGGGCTTCAGCGAAATGCCGCCGGTGTCGAAACACACGCCCTTGCCGACGAAACAGATCGGCTTTTCGCCGTCCTTGCCGCCGTCCCAGCGCATGACCGCCAGCTTGGATTCGCGCCGGCTGCCCCGGCCGACGCACAGCAGGGCGTTCATACCCAGCTTCTCCATCTCTTTCTCGCCGAGAATCTCGACGGTCAGGCCATGGTCCTCCAGCCCCTTCACCCGCTCGGCGAAGCTTTCGGGATAGATGATATTCGCCGGCTCATTGACCAGATCGCGGGCCAGACGGACGCCCTTGGCGACATGCTTGATCTTGTCCCAGACCTTTTCGGCCGCGTCCGGATCGTCCAGCGCGATATAGAGCGTCTCCAGGCTCGGCTTGCGCTCGGCCTTCAGCTTGGTGCGGTAGGCGTCGAACCGGTAGGCCGCCATCGTCGCCGCCAGACCGGCGAAGGCCGCGTCGTCGGCGTCGATCTGCAGGCCCTCCAGGCGCAGGGTCAGCTCCTTCTCACCGGTCAGCAGCACCGATTTCACCGCGCCGGCGGCCGCCCGCTCCAGCCCGTCGCGCTTCAATTCCTTGGCCTTGCCCCCGCCGAGCAGCAGAATCCGGCTGGCGCTGAGCCCCGTCGGGGCCAGAAGCTCCATCGACTGGCCGGCCTTGCCGGTGAACCGCCCGCCTTCCATGGCCCGGGTCAGCGCGTTCCCGCACGCCTCGTCCAGGGCCTTGGCCGCCGGCGACAGGTCGGAATCCTCGAAGGCGAGCGCGGCCAGCGCGCCTTTGGCGTCGGACGGGGCCACAAAACGGATTTTCAACACGCATTTTCTCCTGAAAGGCGCCCGGGGGCGCTTGGTCGCGGGCGCCCATGTGGTATCCGATCACAAGGGACGTTAGAAGTGCAGGGCCTTCCGGGGGAAAATGCAGCATCTTCAGCGCTACATGTTTGTGCAGCTGCTCGGACCGCTGCTGATCGCGTGCTTTGCACTGGCGGTGCTGGCGCTGCTGACCCAGACCCTGTCCAGCCTGTCCCTGATTATCGAGGACGGCGAGACGTTCTTCCTGCTGATGCGGATCGTGGTGCTGACCCTGCCCCAGCTGCTGGCGCTGGTGCTTCCGGTCGCCCTGTTCATCGCCGTAATCCACGGCTTGCAGCGCCTGCATTCGGACAGCGAGCTGGTCGTCGCCGGCGCCTCGGGCCTCAGCCGCTGGGGCACGCTGTCGCCGGTCCTGCGCCTGGCCGCCGGGGTGATGGTGGTGCAGCTGGCCATCGGGCTGTGGCTGCAGCCGATGAGCCACCGGGAGATGCGCCGCACCCTGCACCAGGCGCGGGTGGAGATGGTGGCCAGCCTGATCAAGCCCGGCTCCTTCACCCACCCGTCGGACGACCTCACCATCTTCGTACGCTCGGTCGGCGCCGACGGCCGGCTGGAGGAGCTGATGATCGAGGACCGGCGC
>CAJXKJ010000040.1 GCA_913055605.1 uncultured Euryhalocaulis sp.
GGCCTGGAATTCGGCCAGCAATTCGGAAATCCGCTCCTGCTCCACCAGGAAGGCGTCGTGCCCGCACGGCGACTCGATCTCGCGATAGGCGGACGGTCCGCCCAGCCGCTTGGCCAGCTCTTTCACGTCTTCCTTCGGGTTCAGCCAGTCGGTGCTGGTCGCGACCAGATAGGTCGGCGTCGTCACCGCCTCGGGCGGCGTGTCGTGCAGGTCCACGCTCGCCGACAGGGACAGGAACCGCTCCGCGCTCATCTTGCCGCGATAGGATTCGCCCCGCGACATCAGATACTGGCAAACCTCGGACGCCGCGCCGAACCGCTCGTGATGTTCGCCCACCGGGTTGAACCGCACCATGAATTCTTCCGGCGCGCGATAGGTCGTCATGGCCAGCTGCCGGGCCAGCGACACGCCCTCCTCCGGCTGCCCGGACGCAATCGCGAATTCCAGGATGCGCCGCTGCACGCCGCGCCAGGCCGCGCCCATCACGCTCGGCCGGTGGCTCGCGGCCACCACGGCGATCTTCTCCACCCGTTGCGGGAACTGCCGCGCGAACTCCAGCGCCACCATCCCGCCATAGGAGCAGCCGACCAGCCCGCTCAGCGTCTCGATCCCCGCCGCGTCCAGCACCAGCGCCAGCAGGCGCGCCTGATCGGCGGGGGTCAGGATCACGGCCTCTTTCGGGTCGACGGGCGGCCAGTCGAATCCGAACACCGCCACCTGGTCCAGATCGACGGGCAGGCCGTATCCCACAACGCGCGGCCACCATCCCTTGTTGTCCCGCTCCTGCGCGACGAAACGCGTGGCGGAAATCCCGCCCAGGATGCAGATCACCCCGCCGGCCGTATTGCCGGCAACGCGGCCGGTCAGGACGCCTTCGGGCAACACCGTGCCCAGCTCGCCGCGCCAGCCTTCCGGCACATCGGCCGTGACGTCGCGGACGAACTCGGGCGCGCCCGCGGCGGCCCGTGCATCGATTGAACTGTCCGTGCAGACCATTCCGGTCCCCATGCTGTTGACGCCGCGCCATGGAGACCAGTTGAGGAAAGGCCGTTTCCGGCCTTCGCTCATCTGCCGGCGTTCCAAGGGAACACCGTAGGATGTGGCACCTTTCCGATCGGTTCGGTGGTTGCCCCGGCGTCTTTGGGCCTGATCCCTCAGCCGGTCTCAATGAGCGCGGCGAATGTGATTGGTCGCCGCCCGCCGGTCAAGTGCCGAATATCGCAAACCTTCTCCGCGCCGGTGTGCGTCCTGCGGCGACGCGCGGCCGGTTTTGGTGTACATCGCGCGCCTCCTGGAACAGGCGGAATCGGAACCATGCAGATCCGGGCCGGCGGGCTGGACGACGCGCGCGTGCTGGCGCTGATCGCGGCGCATCTCGAAGGAGTCTGGGGCGAAAGCCCGCCCGAAAGCTGCCACGCGCTGGACACCTCCGCCCTCCAGGGGCCGGACATGCGGTTCTGGACGGCCTGGGACGGCGAGACGCTTCTCGGCATGGGCGGGCTGAAATCGCTGGGCCGCGGCCATTTCGAGGTAAAGTCGATGCACACGGTCCGGGCCGGCCGCAATCGCGGCGTCGGATCGGCGATGCTGGCCCATATTCTGGCCGATGCGCGGGCCCGCGGCGCCCGGCGCGTCAGCCTGGAAACCGGCTCGGCACCCTATTTCGACGCCGCCCGCGCGCTCTATCGAAAGCACGGCTTTATCGACTGTCAGCCCTTTGCCGATTATGTGCTGGACCCGCACAGCGTCTACATGACGCTGGATCTGGAGAGTGCGACGTGACCACCGTGCAGACAGCCATCGCCGGAACCGGCGCCGGGGCCCGCCCCACGCCGCTCGCCGCCGCCCGCATCGCGGTGGTGAAGGTCGGCTCGCGCCTGCTGGTGGACGCCGAAACGCGCACCCCCCACGCCGCCTTCCTGCAGGGCCTGACGGCGGACATCGCCGCCCTGCGCGAACAGGGCAAACAGGTCGTCGTGGTCTCCTCCGGCGCCGTGGCGCTGGGCGCCGGCCGGCTGGGCCTGGACCGCCCCCGCACGCTGGACGAGAAACAGGCCTGCGCCGCCGCGGGCCAGAGCGCCCTGATGCATGCGTGGGAGGAGGCGCTGGCCCCCCACGGCGTGCCCATCGCCCAGATCCTGCTGACCTTCTTCGATACGGAAGACCGGCGCCGCTGGCTGAACGCCCGCGCGACGATGGAGCGCCTGCTGGGCCTGAACGCCTGCCCCATCGTCAATGAGAACGACACCGTCGCGACGGACGAGATCCGCTATGGCGACAATGACCGCCTCGCCGCCCGCGTCGCCCAGATGCTGGCCGCCGACGCGCTGGTCCTGCTCACCGATGTCGACGGCCTCTACACCGCCAACCCCGCCGAGGCCGGCGCGCAGTTCGTGGGCGAGGTCGGGGAGGTCACCGACGACGTCATGGCCATGGCCGGCGGCGCGGGCTCCTCGGTCGGCACCGGCGGCATGCGCTCGAAGCTGGAAGCCGCGCGCATCGCCGCCTCCGCCGGCTGCGCCACCGCCATCGCCGCCGGCCTGCGCGACCGACCGCTGCTGAGCGTGGCGGAGGGCGGCCAGGCCACCTGGGTCCGCCCCTCCACCAATCCCGGCGCGGCGCGCAAACACTGGATCGCCGCGGCGCTGAAGCCCGCCGGCCGGGTCCGCGTCGACGCCGGCGCCAGCAAGGCGCTGAACGCCGGCAAGTCGCTGCTGCCCGCCGGCGTGGTCGGCGTGGAGGGCGTGTTCGAAAAAGGCGCGGTGGTCACGGTCGTGGACATGAACGGCGTGGAGCTCGGGCGCGGCCTGATCTCCCTGTCGGCGGCGGAGGCCAAGCGGGTCGCCGGGCGCCGCAGCGATGAAATCGCCGATCTGATCGGCTATGAAAGCCGCCCGGAACTGATCCACCGCAACGACCTGGTGCTGAAAGGCCGCGACGATGCCGGATTCTAACGTGACCTCCGCCACAGACGCCCGCGACGTGCTCGCGCGCATGGGGCGCGACGCCCGCGCCGCCCAGCGCGTGCTGGCGAACGCCAGCGCTGGCGTGCGCAGCGCCGCCATCGCCGCCATCGCGGACGAGGTGGAAAAGGCCAAGGCCGAAATCCTCGCCGCCAACGCGCAGGACGTGGCGGACGCCGAAAAGAACGATCTGGGCGCGGCCAAGATCGACCGCCTGCGCCTGGACGACGCCCGCATCGCCGGCATCGCGGAGGCCGCGCGCGCCATCGCCGCCCAGGCCGACCCGCTGGGCGCGGAGATCGGCCGCTGGGGCGTGAAGTCCGGCCTGCAGATCGCGCGCGTCCGCACGCCCATCGGCGTGATCGGCATGATCTTCGAATCCCGGCCGAACGTGACGGTGGACGCCGCCGCCCTCACCTTGCGCTCTGGCAATTGCGTCATCCTGCGCGGCGGGTCGGACGCCGCGCGGTCCAACGCCGCCCTGCACGCCTGCGTCCAGCGCGCGCTGACGGGCGCCGGCCTGCCGGAGGCCTGCGTCCAGCTCACCCCCGCCTCGCGCGCCGCCGCCGACGCCCTGCTGGAGGGCGCGGACGGCGCGATCGACCTCATCATCCCGCGCGGCGGCAAGGGGTTGGTGAAGGCCGTCCAGGAAAAGGCCAAGGCGCCCGTGCTCGCGCACCTGGAGGGCATCTGCCACCTCTACATCCACAGCGCCGCGAATTTGGAGATGGCGCGCGCCGTCGCGCTGAACGCAAAGATGCGGCGCACCGGCGTCTGCGGCGCGGCGGAGACGCTGCTGATCGACCGCGCCGCCGCCGAAACCATGCTGCCCGCCATCGCGCGCGACCTGACCGCCGCCGGCTGCGAACTGCGCGGCGACGCCACCGCCCGCGCCATCTATCCCGACATGGCCCCGGCGACCGAAGAGGACTGGCGCACCGAATATCTGGACTCGGTCCTGGCCGTGCGCGTGGTGGACGGCATGGACGCCGCGGTGGATCACATCGCCGAATACGGCTCCAACCACACCGAAAGCATCATCACCGACGACGAGGACGCGGCGGAGCATTTCCTGCGCCATGTCGACAGCGCCATCGTGATGCACAACGCCTCGACCCAGTTCGCGGACGGCGGCGAGTTCGGCATGGGCGCGGAAATCGGCATCTCCACCAACCGCCTCCACGCCCGCGGCCCCGTTGGCGCCGAACAGCTCACGACTTTCAAATACGTCGTCCACGGCTCCGGCCAGACCCGGCCATAAGCCAGTTATAAGCTTGGCTTGATACCCAGTTATCACCCCCGCCCCGCTGGCTAATGCGACGCCGGCGCGCGACCAATGGGGCCGCAAAACAAGCAGAACAAACCGCCCGCGCATCGAAACGCAGGGCGCAACAAGACCGCCGGAGGGAGGCCCGCCACATGTCCGCTGATCCGAAATCGAAAGCGAAAATCCTCGCCACGGCCAGCGCGGCGGCCATCGCCGCCTGCCTGACGGCCGGCGCTGCCCGCGCGCAGGACGCGCCCCCCAACATCATGCTGATCATCCTGGACGATATCGGCTTCGACGTGACGACCGGCATGTATCCTGGAATGATCGAAGACCTGTCCGCCCGGTACGGGCCGGACGGGCTGGATCACCCGGACGCGGACCGCATCGCCGGCCACCCCGCCTCCACCCCCGTCCTCGACGAATTCGCCGAAGACGGCATGGTGTTCTCGAACGCCTGGGCCCAGCCGTTCTGCTCGCCCACCCGCGCCTCGATGCTGACCGGTCTGTTCTCGGCCAAGACGCGCGTGCTGACCTATGCCGACCCGCTCGCCTCCACCCACGAATCCTTCGTGCGCAATCTGAAGGAGGATGCGGGCTATGCCACCGGCGTGTTCGGCAAGTGGCACATGGCCGGCATCCCCAGCAACCAGCCGCCCTATCCGGGCATGAAGCCGAAACAGGCCGGCTTCGACCTGTTCGAAGGCAATATGCACGCCGCGCCGCTGACTTATTGGGACTACGATTACGAGATTCAGGACGACAGCTCGCCCGACGATATGTGGCGGACGGAGGAGGCGCCGGTGCGCTCCCTGCCCGGCATCGCGCCCACGACCTACGCGCCCGTGGTGAAGGCCGCCGACACGATCGACTGGATCACGGCCCAAGAACAGGCCGATCCGGACAAGCCCTGGTTCGCCTGGGTCGCCTTCAACCTGTCGCACGCCACGATCTCCTCGGACCCGACCCAGATGATCGTGCCGAACGCCGACACGCTGGACGATGTCAGCCGGCAGGAGATGGAGGCGTGCAACGGCGTCTTCGAAAGCGCCGACCTCGGCGACTGCAGCGGCGAGGCGTCGATGCGCGCCATGACCAATTCGGTCGACACCGTGATCGGCAAGGTGCTGGACGCTGTCGATGCGCTCGACCCCAACACCTATGTCATCATCATCGCCGACAACGGCACGCCGATGTACGGCCGGCCCGGCCTCGATTTCATCGACAATATGTACATCACCCGCGACGGCCGCGGGAAAGGCACCGTCTATGAAAGCGGCGCCCGCGTCACGCTCGCCGTGCGCGGACCCAACATCCAGGCCGGCGCGCGCAGCGACGAATTCGTCCACGCCGTCGACATCTTCCCGACCGTCCTGAATCTGGGCGGGCTGGAGTCTCCGGCGATGGTGCCGGACGCGGACAATACCGGCGAGGTCGCGGTGGACGGCGTCTCCCTGTCCCCGATCCTGTTCGGCCAGGCCGATCACGTCCGCGACCCGAACGAAGGCTTCCTGCTGACCGAGTCGCGCAATCTGATGGCCGCCGGCGCCGAACAGGTCGGCGTCCGCAACCGCGACTACAAGCTGGTCTGTGACGGCAACGCGGCAATCGAGGCCTGCGCCTTCTACAACCTCGTGAACGACCCGCTGGAGGAATACCCGCTGCCCAAGCCCGCCGACTGCGCCGGCTTCGCGGACGGCCTCTGGAACACCGCCGAAGAGTCCTGGCAGTTCTGCCGGCTCCAGCACGTCGCGGCGACCGAGTCCTTCTTCAAGGACGCGCCCTAGTCTTTAGGCGTCAGACCGCCTCCACATCGCGCACGCAGCGAAAGCCGATATGCGATGTGGAGGTGTCCACCGTCTGCGGATAGCGCGCCGCCGGGCGATAGCGCCGGCAATAATTTTCCGCGCACAGATGCGACCCGCCCTTGATCACCTTGCGCGGGAAATTCCGCCCCGGATCGTTCAAATCGCGGCTGGCGTCCGCCGCGTCCCGCTTCAGGTCCGGCGCGCAGCACGGCTTGCTGGAGTCCTTGGGCAGGGCGTACCAATCGGTCGTCCACTCCCAGACATTGCCGATCATGTCGTACACGCCAAACCCGTTCGCCGGGAAATGCCCGACCGGCGAGGTCGTGAAATACCCGTCCAGGCACAGATTCTGGCTCGGGAACGTGCCCTGCCAGTAATTGGCCATCATCTTTCCATCGGGGGCCAGCTCGTCGCCCCAGGCATAGGCCGCGCCCTCGCGCCCGCCCCAGGCCGCCCGCTCCCACTCGGCTTCCGTGGGCAGGCGCTTGCCCGCCCACGCCGCATAGGCTTCCGCGTCGGCGAAGGCGACATGCACGACCGGGTGGTCCTTCCGCCCCTCGATGCTGCTGCCCGGCCCCTCGGGATGGCGCCAGTCCGCCCCCGGCTGATAGCGCCACCACAACATCGGATTGGCGGCCTTGGGCTGTACGTCCGGCGCGGTGAACACGCTGGACCCGGGGATGAGCAGCGCCGGGTCCGCCTCCGGATACAGCGCCGGGTCCGGCGCGGTCTCGGCCAGCGTGACGTGGCCCGTGGCCTCCACGAAGGCCGCGAACTGCCGGTTGGTCACCGGCGTGCGGTCGATCAGGAAATCGCTGACCCGCGCCTGCCGCCGCGGCCGCTCCTCCGGATAATGGTCGTCCGACCCCATCCAGAATTCGCCGCCTTGAACCGGCAGCATCTCGCCCGCGAACGCGTCGTCCGGCACGGTCTTCCTCCCCGCTTGGTCTTGCGGGCAGTCTACCGCGCCGCGCGCGGCCATCCCACCGCCCGTCCCACAGCCAGTCCCACCGCCCGGCTCAGACTCCGGTCTCCAGCTGCGTCACCCGCAGCTCGATCCGCTTCAGCTCGCGCAGGACGTTCAGCGTGTTCACCCGGTCCCACAGCCATTGCTTCAGCGCGACCTGGATCGTCCAGGCCGCCCAGCCCAGCGCCGCCCAGCGCAGCATCGCCGGAACCGTGTCGGCGTTCAGAAAGCCGATGATCGCCCAGATCCCCACCGCCGTGGCGGCCAGCACCAGCGCGTTGCAGACCCAGGTGATCCAGGCCAGCGGGCCTTTGAAGACCTCGCCCAGCTGCGCGAACAGCCCGCGCTCGGTCTCCAGACGCCGCAGAAACGCTTCGTCCTCCGCGCTCAGCGCTTCGCGAAGCCGCGTGTCGATATCGCTCATGGCTCGTCTCCTGTCAGGGCCGCCTTCAACTGGCGGCGTGCGTGAAAGATGCGGGATTTCGCGGTGCCCAGCGGCGCGCCGGTCGCCTCCGCGATCTCGGCCAGGGTCAGTCCCTCGCCGAAATACAGAACCGCCGCGGCCCGGTGCTCCGGCGTCAGGCCGTCCAGCGCCTGCGCGATGGCCAGCCGGTCCTCGCCGCTTGCCGCCGCTTCGGGTTCCGGCGCGGCCTCCTGCGGCGCGGTCCGCGCGCGCCGCTTCTGCTCGCCGCGGATTCGGTCGGCGCATTTGCGGTGCAGGATGCCGAACGCCCAGGCCGGAAACCGCGCCGGATCGCGCAGTGTGGCCCAGCCGCGCACGATGCCGGCCCAGGCCTCCTGCACCGCCTCGTGCGCCTGCTCCTCGTCGCGCAGCAGCCGCCGCGCGGTGCGGATCAGGCGCGGCTGCCAGCGCGCGGCCAGGCGCGCCGCGGCCGCGCGGTCGCCCGCCTGCACCAGCGTGACCAGCAATTCGTCATAGACGCGGTGCGTCTCGCTGCGGGCCATGCCCGGCGCCCTCCCGGCGTTTGCAGGGATAGTCGCCGCAGCGGCGCAAAAGGTTCAATTGCCGGGGTCAGATTCGCGCCTTGCGCCAGCCGGCCTCGCGCGCCGCCGCCTCGCTGCAGAACCAGCGTTCGCCGCGCAGCCAGTTCACGGCCGTCGCGTCGTAATAGCGCTGGCCCGGCGCATGATAGATGCGCCGCCCGGCGTCGCTGATATTGCCCTTGATGGGGCAGCCGGCCGTGCGGAATCCGAATTCCTGAACCTGGTCGGCAAAGGCGATCCCGGCGAACACGCCCGCCACCGCGCCGACCCGGATGAAGGACCAGACCTGATGCATTCGCATCGCGCCCTCCCTCCTAAATTATGGGAGGGCGGACGCTAGGCGCATGGGCGTGAAGCCGCCCCTAACGCCCCGCCGATAATTGTCCGCAATCGCCCGGAGGCTAGACGCGCGCCAGCAGCGCTTCGCCCAGCTGGGAACAGGTCAGATAGCCGCCCAGATCCGGCGTCGTTTCGCCGTCCTTCAGCGCCCCGGCGATCGCCGCGTCCACGCGGTCGGCCGCCTCCGGCATGTCGAGGCCATGACGCAGCATCAGGGACACGGAGTTCACCGCGCCCAGCGGATTGGCCTTGTCCTGCCCGGCGATGTCCGGCGCGCTGCCATGGATCGGCTCGAACAGGCCCGGCCCGCCGGAACCAAGGGACGCCGAGCCCAGCAGGCCGATAGACCCCGGGATCACGCTCGCCTCGTCCGACAGGATGTCCCCGAACAGATTCTCGGTCAGGATCACGTCGTAATAGGTCGGCGCCTGGATCAGCTTCATCGCCGCGGCGTCGACCAGTTCGTGCGTCAGCTTCACGTCGGAATATTCCGCCTCGTGCAGCGCCACGACCGTCTTGCGCCACAGGCGGGAACTGGCCAGCACGTTCGCCTTGTCGATGGACGTCACCAGCCCGCGCCGCTTGCGCGCGGCCTCGAACGCCACCCGCGCCACGCGCTCGACCTCTTCCTTGGAATAGATGCAGAGGTCGGAGGCGACCTCGTCGCCCTCTTTCTTCTCGCCGAAATACATCCCGCCGGTCAGCTCCCGGATGATCAGGATGTCGGCGCCCGCGACCCGTTCGGTCTTCAGCGGCGACAGATGCTCCATCCCCTTCTGCACCGCCACGGGGCGCAGATTGGCGAACAGGCCCAGCGCCTTGCGCAGGCCCAACAGCCCGGCCTCGGGCCGCGGCCCGCCTTTGTCCCATTTGGGTCCGCCCACCGCGCCCAGGAACACCGCGTCGGAGTCCTGACAGGCCTCCAGCGTGGCCTTGGGCAGCGGGTCGCCATGATTGTCGATGGCGATCCCGCCGAAATCATGGTCCTCGGTCTGCAGATTGACGCCGGCCTGCGCGGTCAGCTTCTGGATGATCGCGCGGCACACATCGGTGACTTCCGGGCCGATGCCGTCGCCCGGCAGGTATACGATCTTCACGGCGTTTCCTCGGTTTGTTTTGTTTTACGCGGCGTGTTTGCCGGTACGCGCTTCATACGCCTCGATCTCTTCGGCCGAGTTCTGCAGGAAGCCCAGCGGGTCGACGCCGTCCAGCAGGCAGCGCCGGCCGAACGCCTCGATCTCGAAATTCTCGACCATCTGGTTGGGAAGGCGGACCTTCTTCTCCTCCAGGTCGATCTCGATTTCGGCGCCCGGATTGTCCATCAGCCAGGCGTGCGCCTCCGGGCTCACCTCGATGGCCAGGATGCCGTTCTTGATGGCGTTGGACTTGAAGATGTCGGCGATTTTCGTGGAAAGCACCGCCTTGAAGCCGTAATCGGCCAGCGCCCAGGGCGCATGCTCGCGCGAGGATCCGCAGCCGAAATTGTGCCCGCCGACCAGGATGGCGTGGCCCTCCGGGTCGACATTGTTCAGCACCGCCTCGGCCTTCACCGTGCCGTCGACGTCATAGCGCCAGTCATAGAACAGCACCTTGCCCAGCCCCTCGCGGGTCGTGGTGGTCAGATAGCGCGCCGGAATGATCTGGTCGGTGTCGATATTTTCCTGCGGCATCGCGATGGTCTGCGAACGCAGGGTCTGGATCGGATCAAGCGACATTCTTCGTCTCCGCTGCGGCCGGCGCATAGTCGCGCGGGTCGGCGATATGGCCGGCGACGGCGCTGGCCGCGGCCGTTGCGGGGCTCGCCAGCACGGTGCGCACGTCCTTGCCCTGACGGCCCATGAAATTGCGGTTGGAGGTGGACACCACCAGCTCCCCCGGCTCGCCCTTGTCGCCATTCATGGCGATGCACATCGAACAGCCCGGCAGGCGCCATTGCGCCCCCGCCTCTTCGAACACGGTGTGCAGGCCCTCGGCCTCCGCCTGGACGCGGATCGATTCCGATCCCGGCACCACCAGCATCACCACGCCGTCGGCCACCTTGCGCCCGCGCAGGATGTCCGCCGCCGCGCGCAGGTCGGACATGCGCGAATTGGTGCACGACCCGACGAACACGCGATTGACCTTGGCCTGCTGGATCGGCGCCCCGGCCTCCAGCTTCATGTATTTCAGGGAGTCCTGATCGGGCTGGCCCTGCGGCGCCGGCACGTTCTCGTTCACCGCGATGCCGTAGTCCGGCGAGGTGCCGAAGGTGACCATCGGGCCGATCCTGCTTGCGTCGATGCGCACTTCCTTGTCGAAGGACGCGCCCTCGTCGCTGCGCAGGCTCTTCCAGTCTTCCACCGCCGCGTCCCAGGCCGCGCCCTTCGGCGCGTACTGGCGGCCCTTCAGGAATTCGAACGTGATCTCGTCCGGCGCCACCATGCCGGCGCGCGCGCCGGCCTCGATGGACATGTTGCACAGCGTCATGCGCCCTTCCATCGACAGGCTCTCGATCGCCGGCCCGGCGAACTCCAGCACATAGCCGGTGCCGCCCGACGCGCCGATCGTGGCGATCATGGCCAGCGCCATGTCCTTGGCCGTTACGTCCGGCGCCAGCTGGCCGTCGAAATGGATGCGCATCGTCTTCGGCTTGCGCTGCAGCAGGCATTGCGTGGCCAGAACGTGGCCGACCTCGGTCGTGCCGATGCCGAAGGCCAGCGCGCCGAACGCGCCGTGGGTGGAGGTATGGCTGTCGCCGCACACCACGGTCATGCCCGGCTGGGTCAGGCCCAGCTCCGGCCCGATCACGTGCACGATGCCGCGCTGCTCGCTGTCCCAGTCGTACAGGGGCAGACCGTGCTTCTTGGCGTTCGCCTGCAGGGTCTGGACCTGGCTCTTGCCCTCTGGCGTGAAATACGGCGGCTCCTCCACGCCCTGCTTGAACTGCAGGGTCGGGATGGAATGGTCGATGGTCGCGAACGTGCGGTCCGGCCGGCGGACCTTCAGCCCGCGCTCTTCCAGCACCGCGAAGGCCTGCGGCGAGGTGACCTCATGCACCAGGTGCAGGTCGATATACATGATGCCGGGATGGTCCGGCGCCTCTTCCTTGACCAGGTGGCGTTCCCAGACCTTCTCAAACAGCGATTTTGGCATTTTGTGTCTCTGTTGTGTTTTGCTGCATCGGCTCCAGCCAGCCGTATGTGTCTTCGGTGCGGCCATCGAACAGGCCGAAGAAGATGTCCTGGAGCTGTTCGGTGACCGGCCCGCGGCCATTGGCGCCGACCGGGCGGCGGTCGACGCTGCGGATCGGGGTGATCTCCGCGGCCGTGCCGGTGAAGAACGCCTCGTCCGCCAGATAGAGCGCCTCGCGCGGAAGCGATTGCTCGATAACCTCGTATCCGGCGTCGCGGGCCAGCTTGATGACCGTGTCGCGCGTGATCCCGTTCAGGATCGAGGCCGCCGACGGCGGCGTCATCAGCTTGCCGTTCTTGACCAGGAACAGGTTCTCGCCCGCCCCTTCGGAGATCAGGCCGTTATGGTCCAGCCCGATCCCTTCGGCATAGCCCAGCTCCTTCGCCTCGCGGCTGATCAGAAGGCCGGACAGATAATTGCCGCCCATCTTCGCCGTCGCCGGAACCGTGTCCGGCGTGACCCGGCGCCAGGAGCTGACGCAGACGTCCACGCCCTGCGCCCGCGCCGCTTCGCCCAGATAGGCGCCCCAGGGGAAGGCGGCGACGGCGCAGTCGACCTTCGCGCCCTTGCCGGGAACGACGCCGATCTCGCCATAGGCGTAGAAGGCGATGGGCCGGATATAGGCCGCGCGCAGGCCGTTGGCCGAAATGACCGCGTTACAGGCCGCGACGACCTCGTCCTGCGAGAACGGAATGGCCATCTGATAGATTTTGGCGCTGTCGAACAGGCGCCGGACATGGTCCGTCAGGCGGAAGCCGCGCGGCCCCTCGGGCGTGTCGTACACACGGATGCCCTCGAAGGCGGACGTTCCGTAGTGCAGCGCGTGCGTCATGACATGGACGGTCGCGCTCTTCCACGGGACGAGCTTGCCGTTCTGCCAGATGTGCTCGACTTCATCGATCGGCATTGAAGGTATTCCTTGAAATCAGGCCGCGTCGGCCTTTTCGCGCTTGCCGGACTCCGCCGACGAAAGCGCCTGGTTGATCGCAACGACATAGGCGTCGACGGCGGTCGGGATCACGTCCCTGCCCCGCGCCCTGCCGGAATAGGTGCGGCCGTCCACCTTCAGCTCGATATAGCCAAGGCAGGCGCCCTCGTCCTGGTCCGCTACGTGCGTGATATCCAGCTCCTGCACGCTGGCGGTGATGCCGACGATGGATTGGATCGCATCGAACGCGGCATCCAGCGGACCTCCGCCGATTCCTACGTCGCATACGCGTCCGCGTTCATCGTGATCCAGCTCGATCCGCGCGAACGGCTCGGTGCGCGAACCGTACGCCGCGCGCAGCTCGACCCGGCGCAGCTTCCACGGCGAGGCCTTCTTGCTCGACACCGCGTTGCCGCCGATCAGCTGCATCAGCTGCTCGTCGGTCACTTCGCGGCACTGGTCGGCCACCGCTTTGAACTCGGGGAAGATCGCGTCCAGCGCCGTCTGGTCCAGCTCATAGCCCAGCGCCTTGGCCCGCTCCTGGATGGCGTGCTTGCCGCTGTGCTTGCCCAGGACCAGGCTCGACGACGGCTGGCCGACGTCTTCGGGGTTCATGATCTCATAGGTGCGGCGGTCCGCCAGCATGCCGTGCTGGTGGATGCCGGCCTCGTGGGCGAAGGCGTTCTTGCCGACGATGGCCTTGTTCCGCGGCACCGGATTGCGCGTCAGCCGCGACAGCAGGCGGGACGCCGGATACAGCTTCCGCGTATCGATGCCGGTCTCGACATTGAACACGTCCTTGCGCGTGGCCAGCGCCATGACGGCTTCTTCCAGCGAACAATTGCCCGCCCGCTCGCCGATGCCGTTGATCGCGCATTCGATCTGGCGCGCGCCGGCGCGCACGGCCGAAACCGTGTTGGCGACCGCCATGCCCAGATCGTCGTGGCAGTGGGCGCTGAAGATCACGCCGTCGGCGACCTTCACCTTCTCGGACAGCATCTTGAACACGTCATAGATCTCGTCCGGCGTGGTGAAGCCGACCGTGTCCGGAACGTTCAGCACCACCGCGCCCGCCGCGGCGGCGCGCTCGAACGCCTCGACCAGGAAGTCCCGCTCGGTGCGCAGCGCGTCCTCGGCGCTGAACTCCACCTCGTCGAACAGCTTGGAGGCATAGCCGACCGCGAAGTCGATCCGCTCCAGAACCTGGTCGCGAGACAGTTTCAGCTTCGCCTCGCGGTGCGTCGGGCTGGTGCCCAGGAAGATATGGACGCGCGAGCGCCTGGCCGGCTCCAGGGCCTTGGCCGCGGCGTCCAGATCGCCCTCGGTGGCGCGCGACAGGCTGCAGATGGTCGGGCCCTCGATCTCGCTGGCGACGGCGCGGACCGCCTCCAGATCGCCCGGAGAGGCGGCGGCGAAGCCGGCCTCCATCACGTCCACGCCCATGTCGGCCAGCGCCCGGCCCAGCACCAGCTTGTCGCGGGTGGTCATGGAAAAGCCGGGGGCCTGCTCGCCGTCGCGCAGCGTCGTGTCGAAGACACTGACGCGCGCCGGTTGGTTGGTTTCGTTACTCATCACGCACACTCTCTTTCGAATTCAGTCTGGCCTTGCGTCGTCTGCACATTCTGCACGCTGTGCAGGCGGGCGATCTGACGGCCGAGAATCTCGATGCTGCGTCCCTCGCCGCGGGGTTTCAGTCCGACCGTCATGCTGACGGTCCCTTCGGCGCCGGGCATCGCGATCGAGACGATCTCGAAACCGCGCTGCTCGATGACCCCGAGAATGCGGCGCACCGCGCCTTCGTCATTCTCGAAGTCGATGGTAATTCGAAAATCCATCGTCACGCCTCCATCATCTCGGCGTTGGAGCGGCCCGGCGGGACCAGCGGCCACACGTTCTCCATCGGGTCGATGCGCACATGCGCCAGGATCGGCCCGTTGCAGGACAGCAGCCGGTCGATGGCGGAGTCCGTGTCGTCGCGCTTGGTGACCGTGAACGCCTCGATGCCGAACGCTTCGGCGAGCTCCGCGAAGTCCGGATTGTCGAACAGGTCGACCTCGCTGAAATTCTCCTCGAAGAACAGCTCCTGCCACTGGCGCACCAGGCCCAGCGTGGAATTGTCGAACAGCACGATCTTCAGCGGCACCCGGTAGCGCCGGATGGTCGCCAGCTCGTGGATGTTCATCATCACCGACCCGTCGCCGGTGACGGTGACCACCGTCGCCTCCGGCTCGGCCAGCTTCGCGCCGACCCCGGCCGGGACGCCGTACCCCATCGTGCCCAGCCCGCCGGACGTCAGATGCGCCTGCGGACGGCTGAAGCGGCAGTGCTGCGCCACCCACATCTGGTGCTGGCCGACATCGCAGACCGCGACGAAATCGTCGCCCGCGGCCTCGGACAGCTCCTTCAGGAACAGCGGCGCGAAGACGCCCTTGCCCGGCGCGTCATAGCGCATGGCGTGGGTGACCTTCTCGTCCTGGGTATGGCTGCACCAGGCGTCGATCTCGGGCCGCGCGGCGGACAGGCCCTGCATCGCCTTGGCCAGGTCGCCCTGGATGCCGACGTCCGCGTTGCGCAGCTTGTTGATCTCCGCCGGGTCGCGGTCCAGGTGAACCACCCGCGCGTTCGGGGCGAAGCTGTCCAGCCGCCCGGTCGCCCGGTCGTCGAAGCGCGCCCCGCACACGATCAGCAGGTCGCTTTCCTGCACCGCCATGTTCGCGGCCTTGCCGCCATGCATGCCCAGCATGCCCAGATGCTGGTCGTCCCAGGTCGGCAGACAGCCCAGCCCCTGCAGCGTGGAGACTTCGGGAATCCCGGTCTCCTTCGCAAAGGCGCGCAGCTCCTCCACCGCCCCGGCGCGGGCGACCCCGCCACCGACATACAGCAGCGGCTTCTTCGCCGAATTGATGATGTCGATTCCGGCCTTCACCGAAGCCTCGTCCGCCGCGACGCGCGCGCGCACGGTCGGGCGCACCGCCGGCTGGCTGGATTCGATCACCGCCGTGGCGACGTCCTTCGGAACGTCGATCAGGACCGGACCCGGCCGTCCGGACTCCGCGATGTGGAAACACTCGGCCAGCGTCTCGGCGATCTTGGACGGATCGCGCAGGATCACCGAATGCTTCACCACCGGCATGGTGATGCCGAACACGTCGACTTCCTGGAAGCCGTCGGTCCCCATGATCGCCTGCGGCACCTGGCCGGTGATGGCGACCATCGGGATCGAGTCCATGAAGGCGTTCGCGATCCCGGTGACCAGATTGGTCGCCCCGGGGCCGGAGGTCGCCATGCACACGCCGGCCTTGCCCGTCATCCGGCCCCAGGCGTCGGCGGCCAGCGCCGCGGCCTGTTCGTGCCGGACCAGGATGTGCTTCAGCTTCGATCCCGGCAGCGCGTCATAGATCGGCATGATCGCGCCGCCCGGATACCCGAAGACCACCTCGACGCCGAGCTGTTCGAGCGCCTCCACAAGGACATGCGAACCCGTTTTCGGGCGTGTATTGTGTCCTTGCGCGATCGGCGTCGCGTCACTCGGCTCTTGTGCGGTCATCGGACGTGTCATGGGACCGTTTCCTTAGGATTCCGGCTCCGCTCCGGCGTCAGGCCGGGGCGTTGCCCTTCTCTTTCATCCACGACATGCGCGAGCGCAGGCCGCGGCCGACTTCCTCGATCTGGTGATCCAGATCGGCTTGCAGCATCCGGTCGTACTGGACCTTCCCGGCCTGGTTCTCGACGATCCAGTCATGGGCGAACTTGCCCTTCTGGATGTCGGTCAAGACCTCTTTCATCCGCGCCTTGGTGTCGGCGTTGATGACGCGCGGGCCGGAGACCAGATCGCCGTATTTGGCGGTCTCGGAGATGAACTCGTGCATCTTCGCCAGACCGCCTTCGTTCAGCAGGTCGACGATCAGCTTCAGCTCGTGCAGGCACTCATAATACGCGATCTCCGGCTGGTAGCCGGCCTCGACCAGCGTCTCGAAGCCCGCCAGCACCAGCTCGGTCGCGCCGCCGCACAGCACGGCCTGCTCGCCGAACAGATCGGTCTCGGTCTCTTCGCGGAACGTGGTCTCCATCACGCCGCCGCGGCCGCCGCCGATGCCCTTCGCATAGGCCAGCGCGCGGTCCTTGGCCTTGCCCGTCGCGTCGACCTCGACGGCGAACAGGCACGGCACGCCGCGGCCGGATTCGTACTGGCTGCGGACCAGCGCGCCCGGGCCCTTCGGCGCGACCAGGAACACGTCCACGCCCTTGGGCGGCTTCACGCGGCCATACAGGATCGAGAAGCCGTGCGCGAAGACCAGCGCGTCGCCCTCTTCGAGATTGTCCTCGATCTGGGTCGTGTACAGGTCCTCATGGCTCATGTCGGGCGTCAGCATCATCACGATGCGGGCGCGCTTGGCCGCGTCGGCGACCTCGGCGACTTCCAGCCCGTCTTCCTGGGCCTGGTTCCAGCCCTTGCCGCCCTTGCGGACGCCGACGATGACGTCCGCGCCGGAATCCTTCAGGTTCATGGCGTGGGCGCGGCCCTGGCTGCCATAGCCGATGATGGCGATCGGATCGCCCTTGATCAGATCGAAATTGGCGTCGTCGTCGGTATAGATGGTGATTGCCACGGTCGTTTCCTCAATTACTCGATCAGGGTCGTGACAGCGCCGCGCGAGGCGGAGCTGACCAGGCGGGCGTATTTCTTGAACGCGCCGCCGAAAGCTTCTTCCTTGGCCGCAGCGCCCTTGTCCGGCGCCGATTCGCGCGCGGCCAAGTCTGCGTCCGTATCGATGCGCCGGGCGTTAACGTCGATCCGGATCACATCGCCATCGCGCAGCTTGCCGATCGGCCCGCCGCGCGCCGCCTCCGGGGAGCAATGGCCGATAACGAAGCCATGGCTCGCGCCGGAAAACCGTCCATCGGTGATCAGCGCCACCTTCCCGGCCAGGCCCTGCCCGGCCAGCGCGGCGGTCACCGCCAGCATCTCCCGCATCCCGGGTCCGCCGCGCGGCCCCTCGTTGCGGATGATGATGACCTCCCCTTCGGAGATCCCGTTCTTCTCCACGACGGCGAAGCATTCCTCCTCGCTGTCGAAAATCCGCGCCGGTCCCTCGAAGACCTCGGTCGCGTAACCGGCGGTTTTCAGCACCGCGCCCTCCGGCGCAACGTCGCCGTACAGCACGCGCAGGCCCCCGGTCGCCTTCAGCGGCTTGTCGAAGGACAGGACCACGTCCTGACCCGGCGTTTCCTCCGCCGCGTCCAGCTCCTCGAACAGGCTGCGCCCCGTGACGGTCGGCGTATCCTTCAGCTTGCCGGCGTCCTTCAGCCGCTTGCCGAACAGGCGCGTCCCACCCGCCTTGAACAGGTCGAACGCCAGATATTTGCCGCCCGGCTTCAGGTCGACGATCACCGGCGCCTCGTCGGACGCCGAATCGAACGTGTCGATGCTGAACGGCGTTCCGGCTTCCGCCGCGATGGCGGTCAGGTGCAGGACCGCATTGGTCGACCCGCCGCTCGCCGTCACCCCGATCACCGCGTTGTGCAGCGACTCCTCGGTCAGGAACTGGCGCGGGCGCACGCCTTGCTTCACCAGGTCCACCGCGATCCGGCCACAGCGCTCGCCCTGGGCCTTCTTGTCCTTGTGGATCGCCGGCACGTCGCCCGATCCCATCGGCGACAGGCCCAGGATGGACAGCGCCATCGCCATCGTATTGGCCGTGAACTGGCCGCCGCAGGCGCCCGCGCCCGGACAGGCCTTGGTCTCGACCGTGCGGAAATCCTCGTCGGACATCACGCCGCGCGCATGCGCGCCGACCGCCTCGAACACGTCCTGGATCGACAAATCCTTGCCCAGGCCGTGGCCCGGCATGATCGACCCGCCATAGAAGCCCAGGCCCGGAATATTCATCCGCGCCAGCGCCATCGCCGCCGCCGGGATCGTCTTGTCGCAGCCGACCAGAACGATCACCCCGTCCAGCGAATGGCCCCGAACGGCCAGCTCGATGCTGTCGGCAATGCACTCGCGGGAAATCAGGCTGGCGCGCATCCCCGCGCCGCCCATCGTGATCCCGTCGGAGACGACGATGGTGTTGAAATCGATCGGCACACCGCCGGCCGCCCGGACGCCCTCGCGCACCGGCGCGGCCAGGTCGCCCAGATGCATGTTGCAGGGGGTGACGTTGGAATAGGTGTTCACCACCGCGATCAGCGGCTTCTTGAAGTCGTCGTCGCCCAGCCCGGTGGCGCGCAGCATGGCGCGCGCCGGGGCCTTGGCGTCTCCCTTGGTGATCGCGTCGCTATTTTTGCTTTTGTCGGCCATCAGGTCTGAATTTCCCATCAGGTCTGAATTTCTATGGGTCCAATCACGAAAAAGCCCGCCTTCGGAAGCTCCGGGCGGGCCGCTGTCTGGTTACTGGTCTGGCTCTCAGGCTAGATCGCAGGCTCCATCGCCGCACCGCTCGGGGCGTTAATAAGGAGTACGAGGCCGAGAAGGAGCACAGCGCCGCCGCGCAGGCTTTCCGCCCGCTCGCCGCCGTCCGTGATGCTGTCGAAGCGGTCGCTCACGACAAATCTCCCTTCGCGCCTGCGAACCTCGCGGCGCGTGTGCGGCATAAAAGCCAGAATCACCCCGATTGCAAGAGCTTTGGATGAAAAACTGGTTGTGGGAGAGCCAAAGAATTTCACTTACGACGACGGGGCAGCCAATGGAGAATCCAGTAGGCAAGCCCCGGTCCAAGGACGGCGCAAAAAGTCATTGCGAATATAGCGGGAGGCTGCTGCCAAACAGGCAGCTTCGCTACTGCGGAAAAGACCTCGGAAAGCCCAGCCAAGAGCGACACTCCGAAATGCAGGCGTAATTGCCCGAATAAAGCCGGATGTCGCTGAATCGAACACTGGACGAATCAACTAAGTTATGGAGCGGGTTTCTTAGGCCTCGGTCAAGCCCCCCTATGTGCAGAGCCAACGACGAATGTAACGCCAGAAGTTACATTCGGTCCCACAGCGCTTGTTTGAGGCTTGTTAGGCACGCATTAGCGTTGTTTGGCCCACCGCCAAAGCGGTTCACGAATTGTTACAATTCTCAGTTGGAGTGGAAAACGGCCAAAGCCCCAAACGGCTTTTAGCCAACTACGAATCAACTCCGCACGTCCAGCGCCCATAACAGGCCGATCGCCGCCCCCTTGGCGCGCGGCAGCAGGAACGCCGCCGTCAGCGCCGCGCCCGCCATCAGCGCCCAGACGATCCAGCCCGCGAAATCCGTGGTCAGCGAAATGACCAGCGCCAGCGGAATGAAGGTCAGCCCGATGGCGAACGTCACCAGATAGGGCGCGAAATCGGCGGTCCCGTAAGGCCGGAAATCCTCCCCGCACGCCGCGCATTGCGGTTCGGGCCGGATATAGCCGGCCAGCAGCCGCCCCTGCCCGCAATTCGGACAGCGCCCGCGCAGGCCCCGCGCCACAGCCCGGCCAAGGGCCCGCCCGCTCCGCTCCCCGTCACCCATCTCTCCAGCCCCTCCAACGGCCCATCCCGGAAATCGCCCCCATTCGATGGTCCCCCGAAATCGCGCCCTACGCCGTTCCCCGGAAATCGCGCAGCGATTATCCGGGGCCCAGATATCACCCCGCACAACAATCTCCCTCACCCTGAGGGAGAGAACAGGAAAAAGCGGGGAAACCCGCCCCGTCATCCCACGCCCCGCGCGGCGCCCCATACTCCCCCCGTCTCCCCGCCCGAGGGACGTAGCTAATCACTATGGCGGGGGGATCGCGTGGCGCGTCCGGCGAAGCGGGTGATTTCCGCCGAGTCCGGCGCGGCCTTCGGGGAGGCGGGCGGCACTAAACGCCAGACCGCGCCAAATCCCCGGACTGGAAACGCGGGGCGAGAGCCTTCGGGAAATCCACGCGCGGAGCGTCCGGCCCTGGTCCTCAAAACCCAAGGCCTCAAAACACGGATCAGAGCCAGGCGCTCCGCTCCCTCACCCTTCGCATCCCGTCTCGCCGGAGCGGCCGATGACGCTCGCCCGCCCGCACGCTAGAACCGGGGCACGCTAGAACAGGACGCCGCAGCGGGGAGGACGCATGACCGGCGAACCGGATACCGGCCAGAACGACATCTGCGTCATCCGCGACCTGCTCGCGGCCCGCGCCCGTGAGACGCCGGACCGCACGGCGATCGTCTTTCCCGGCGGCCCCGAATGGTCGTTTGCGGAGCTGGAGCAGCGCGTGCGCGCCCGCGCCGCCGGGCTGTCCGCCCTCGGCGTGAAACAGGACGACTATGTCCTGTCCTGGCTGCCCAACGGCCCGCACGCCGTTCTCACCTTCCTGGCGCTGAACTGGCTGGGCGCGGTCTATGTCCCGCTCAACATCGCGTATCGCGGCGGCGTCCTCGCCCACGCCGTCGCCACCTCCGGCGCCACGCTGATGATCGCCCACGGCGCGCTGATCGACCGACTCGCGGACCTGGACCGCGCGGCGCTGGCCCGCATCGCCGTCATCGGGGACGAGCGCCCGGCCCTGCCCGGCGTGGACCTGATCGGGCAAGAGTCGCTCGACGGCCCGGCGGACGCCGCCCCCGACCCGGCCCGCCCCCTCGCCCCGCACGACACGCACATGGTGATCTTCACCTCCGGCACGACCGGCCCGTCAAAGGGCGTGCTCTGCTCCTACCGGCACAGCGCCACCGCCGCGCGCGGCTTCCGCAATATCGGCGCAGGCGACCGCAACTTCACCGCCCTGCCGATGCACCATGTCGGCGGCGTCTACGGCCTGCTCTGGGCCCTGCTGCATCCGGACGCCTCGGTCGTCATGGCCGAATCCTTCCGCACGCCGGAGTTCTGGGACATCGTGAACCGGCACGGCGTCACCACGACCGGCCTCTTGGGCGCCATGGCGCGCTTTCTTCTGTCGCAACCGCCCTCGCCCGCCGACCAAGAGCATTCGCTCCGCTCCGTCCTGATCGCGCCCTATGACGAGATCGCCCCGGCCTTCTCCAAGCGCTTCGGCGTCGACGTCTTCACCGAGTTCAACATGACCGAGCTGTCCGTGCCCCTGTTCGCGGGGCCGGAGCCTTTGCCCCCCGGCGCCTGCGGCTATCCCCGCCCGGGTCTGGAGCTGCGCCTGGTCGACGAGCACGACATGCCCGTAGCCGATGACGCTCCCGGCGAACTGGTCCTGCGCATGGACGATCCCTGGACGATCAGCCACGGCTATCTGAACGACCCCGCCGCCACCGCCCGCACATGGCGCAATGGCTGGTTCCACACCGGCGACCTGTTCCGGCGGGACGAAAGAGGCGTCTATTGCTTCGTGGACCGCGCCAAGGACGCCCTGCGCCGGCGCGGGGAGAATATCTCCAGTTTCGAAGTCGAAAGCGCCATCGCCCTCCACCCCGCCATCGCCGAGGCCGCCGTCGTCGCCGCGCCCGGCCCCGATGGCGAAGACGAGGTTCTGGCCGTCCTGATCCTGAAGTACGGCGCGGAACTGGACCCGGCCGCGCTGCTGGCCTTCCTCCGCCCCCGCCTCGCCCATTTCATGCTGCCGCGCTATGTGCGCGTGGTGTCCGAATTCCCGCGCACCCCCACCCACAAGATCGAAAAGCACCGCCTGCGCAGCGAAGGCGTGACGGCCGACACATGGGACCGCGAAGCCGCCGGGGTCGCCGTTCGCCGCGAAAAGCTGGAGGCAAGATGATCGCCGCCGGACCGCTCAAGGGCCTGCGCGTGGTGGAGTTCGCCGGCATCGGCCCGGCCCCCTTCTGCGCCATGCTGATGGCCGATCTCGGCGCGGACGTCGTGCGGATCGACCGGCCGGGCGTGGCCTACGACAAATTCGCCGTCGAATATCGCGGCCGCCGCTCCGTCGTCCTCGACCTGAAGACCGATCAGGGGCGCGACGCCGCGCTCGCCATGATCGGCGCCGCCGACATCCTGCTGGAGGGGTTCCGCCCCGGCGTGATGGAGCGGCTGGGCCTCGGCCCCGAACCCGCCCTCGCCCGCAATCCGCGCCTCGCCTATGGCCGCATGACCGGCTGGGGCCAGACCGGCCCGCTGGCGCAGCAGGCCGGGCACGACATCAACTATATCGCTCTGTCCGGCGCGCTGCACGCCATCGGCCCCGCCGATCGCCCGGCGATCCCGCTCAATCTGGTCGGGGATTTCGGCGGCGGCGCCATGCTGATGGCCTTCGGTCTGCTCGCCGCCGTGCTGCACGCCCGCGAAACCGGCAAGGGCCAGGTCGTGGACACAGCCATGTCAGACGGCGCCGCCAGCCTCATGGGCATGCTCTACGGCCACCTCCAGCGCGGCACATGGACGGATAAGCGGGACGCCAACATCATCGACGGCGGATCGCACTTCTATAACGTCTATCGCTGCGCCGACGGACAGTGGATCGCGCTCGGCTCAATCGAGCCGCAATTCTATGCCGCCCTCTTGAAGACCGCCGGCATCGAGGATCCGGACTTCGACCCCGCCGCCCAGCACGATCAGTCGCGCTGGCCGCAGCTGAAGGAGAAACTGGCTTCGGTCATCGCCGCGCGCACCCGCGCCGAATGGGACGCCGCTTTCGCCGGCGCCGATGTCTGCTACGCCCCGGTCCTGTCCATGACCGACGCGCCGGAGCACCCGCACAACGCCGCCCGCGCCGCCTTCATCGAATTGGGCGGCGTCACCCAGCCCGGCCCCGTCCCGAAATTTTCGCAGACCCCGGGCGCGGTCCAGCACGCGCCGGACGAACCGGCCTCAGACCTCGATGACATCCTGAGGGATTGGAGCGCGGCGTGAGGACCGCTCAGAACGCGGCCTTCAGCCCGTCGCGCAGCGCATCAAGATCGGGCGTCAGCGGCCGCACGCGGCAATCCATGGACATGACCTTGGCCAGGCTCGCCGGCAGATCCACCTCGCGGCCGATCTCCGGCTCCACGATCTCCGCGAACTTCGCCGGGTCCGCCGTGCCGACCACGACCCAGGGCTTGCCCCGTTCGCTGGCGGGCAGGCGCTCGAACGCCTCGGCCGCCACCGCCGTGTGCGGGCACCAGACCTGGTCATATTGCTCGGCATCCGCCTTGATCCGCGCCCGGATCGTCGCGTCGTCGATGGAAATCGCCGAGACCTCGCCCTGCGCCTCGGCGTCCAGCGCCGCAAAGCGCGCGAAATTGCTGGGGTCGCCCACGTCCATCGCGTTGGCCACCGTCGCCACTGACGCCCGCGGCGCGTATTTGCCGGTCTCGAAAAAGTCCGCCAGCGTCCGGTTGGCGTTCACCGCCAGCACCACCTCCCCGATCGGCAGGCCCATCGCGCGCGCCAGGATGCAGGCCACGCCGTTGCCCATATTGCCGCTCGGGATCACATAATTGGCGTAAGCGCCTGTTTTCCGAAACACTTCGAGGGAGGACGAGGCGTAATAACCCATCTGCGGCAGCAGCCGCCCCAGATTGATCGAGTTCGCGCTGGTCAGCCGGAACGCCGCGTTCAGCGCCTCGTCCCGGAACGCCGACTTCACCAGCGCCTGGCACTGGTCGAAATCGCCCTCCACCTCGAACGTCGCCACCTTGTCGCCCCAGCAGGACAGCTGCCGCTGCTGCAGCGGGCTCACCCGCCCCTTCGGATACAGGATCGCCGCCCGCGCCGTCCGCGCATTCTGGAACGCCTGGCCCACCGCCCCGCCGGTGTCGCCGGAGGTCGCCACCAGCACCAGGAACGGCCGCTCCGGATCGCCCAGCCGGTCCAGGCTCTCGGCCAGGAAGCGCGCCCCGAAATCCTTGAACGCTGCCGTCGGCCCGTGCGTCAGCTCCAGCACCCACATGTCGGGGCGCCCCTCCACCGGCTCGCGCAGCGGCACGGGAAACCCGAACGCGGCCTCGCAGATTTCCGCCAGATCGCCTTCCAGCGGATCGCCCGCGAAGAACGGCGACAGCAGCTTCGCCGCCACGTCCGCCGGCGCGCTCAGCCCGTCGAAATCGGAAATCCGGAAACGCGGCAGGGCGTCCGGCATGAACAGGCCGCCATCCGGCGCCGCGCCCGCCAGCATCGCCTCGCTGATCGTGCCGACCGACGCGCCCCCGGCCGTGGAGACGAACTTCACGATACGATCTCCGCCCCGGCTCCGGTCAGCGGCGCGGCGTATACGCGGCTGCCGACCCCGGCCTCCGCAAAGCCGGATTTCAGCGCGGCGGCCACCGCCTCGCCGTCCGCCTCCCGCGCCCAGGCGAACACGGTCGGCCCCGACCCGGACAGCGAACAGCCCAGCGCCCCGGCCGCCATCGCCTGCGCCTTGGCTTCGGTAAAGCCGTGCACCAGCCCCGCCCGCTGCGGCTCGATCAGACAGTCGCGCAGGCCGTCAGCCACCAGTCCCAGATCGTCGCGGCAGCAGCCGATGATGAAGCTGGCCAGGTCCCGGCTGTGCTCCACTACCCGCGCCAGCGGCACGGTGCGCGACAGGATGGAGCGCGACAGCCGCGTATCCAGCTCCGCGTCTGGATGCGCGGCGGCGCACACCAGACCGGACGGCGGCGGAATCTCCACCAGCTCCGGATCGCCGCCCGGGCGGATAAACACGATCCCGCCGAACAGGGCGGCGGCCACGTTATCCGGCGGCGGCGGATCGCTGGAGGCCGTCTCGCCCTCCAGCGCGAACTCGAACAGCTGTGCGGTCGAATACGGCTCGGGCAGCAGCGCGTTCACCGCCACCACCGCCGCCACGGCGCTCGACGCCGATCCGCCCAGCCCGGCCGACAGCGGCACGCCCTTGGTGACGGAGATTTCCGCCCCGAAATCGGCCTTCGCGTCTTCCAGCAGGGCCAGCGCCCCGCGCAGCGCGGTGTTGCGCTGCGGCTCGTCCGGCAGCTTGCTGACCAGCCCGTCGACGCTGCCCAGGCGGACGCCCGTCTCGGGAATCCGGCGCGCGGTGACCGTGTCCTTCAGCGCCGTGAAGGACTGGCCGAGAATGTCGAACCCGACGCCGATATTGCCAATGCTGGCGGGCGCGGTTGCGGTGACGGAATCCGGTGAGGCCATTGCGCGGGTTGCTTAGGCGGGGGCTACTGCGCGCGCAAGCGGTGAAGGTCCAGAAGATCGGCGAACATCGCCTCGGCGGTGGGCCAGCGCCCGGCCCCCAGGCCCGATATCCGCTGCTCCGACCCGTCCGCGAGTTTCAGCACGAAGCGGTTCTCCGGCCCGCGCGCGCCGGCCAGGAAGGCGTCGGTGGGCAGCGGGTCCAGCTTCACCGAATAATGGGTCTGGCCGCCCTCCATGCTGATATGCCCGACCTGGCGGATGCGCTTGCCCTCGGCCGCGGCGTTCTGGATGTCCGCCAGCGTCACCTTGCGCAGCGAGTCTTTCTCCGCGTCGTCGGGGCTCAGCTCCAGCCCCATGCCCTTGCGCGCCAGGATGGCGATCTTGGAGGCCGCGTCCCAGCCGTCCACATCGGCGGTCGGATCGGCCTCGGCGTATCCAGCCTCCTGGGCCAGCTTCACCGCCTCGTCCAGCGTCTTGCCAGCCTCCATCTCGTCCAGCACGAAATTGCAGGTGCCGTTGGCGACGCCTTCGATGGCGACGAACTGCCGCCCCTCGGCCCGCGCCTTGTCCACCGCCTCGATCACCGGCACGCCGCCGCCGACGCTGGCCGAGGCGCGCAGCTCGGAATTCCCCGCCTTCGCCGCCTCCATCAGCTTGGCGAAGCGGCGGGCGTAGATTTCCTTGTTCGCGGTGACCACGTCCTGACCGCGCGCCAGCGCCGCGCAGACCAGATCCGTCGCAGGGTCCAGCCCGCCGATCTGCTCCATCACCACATCGGCCGACAGGATCGCCGGGTCGGTCGGGTCCTGCGTCAGCAGCGCCGCCGGCACGTCCTTGTAGCGGCTGGAATCCGCGGTGCGGACCAGAATGCCGACCGGCTCGAACAGATCCGAATGGCGCTCCAGGAACTGGAACACGCCGCCGCCGACCGTGCCGCAACCAAGCAGCGCCACTTTCAGCCTGCGCGTCGCCGCGTCGCCCGCGGCGGCGCGCGCCGGCGCAGCGACTTCCAGCTCCCGCCCCGACGCCGCGGCGAGGGACGCCGCCTTGGCCTGCGCCGGCTGGGAGTCCAGCACCCCGGCCGGGCGGATCAGGCGCACCCGGTCCGCGCCCAGGCGTTCGCCAAGGAACGCCGCCGTATAGTCCGCCCCGCCCCGGCCCAGCATGGCCAGGTCGCCGCCCGCGCCCAGCGCGAAATAGCCGGGCGCCACGACGACATGGGTCGTATCCAGCGCGGCGCGCAGCGCGTCTGCGTCGCAGGAGGTGAGCGTCGCGTCCTGTGGATCGCCCTCGCTGCGCAAATCCATTTCGTGCGGGTCCATGACCGCGGCCTTCAGCCCGGCGCGCTCCAGCGCCAGCGCCAGCAGCGCGGCGGAGCGCAGCTCCCCGATCCGCAGCAGGCGCGGCAGGTGCGGCGACCGCCCGCCATGGCCCATCTGCTCGGCCAGCTTGAACAGGGTGTCGGTCTCGCCCTCCGGCGCGGACACGACAATCAGGACGTCATAGCCCTCCCGCACCCAGCGATAGGCTTCGTGGACCGCTTCATGCGGATAGTCTTCGCCGCCCACCATGGCGCTGCC
Source organism: uncultured Euryhalocaulis sp. (assembly GCA_913055605.1). Lineage (GTDB taxonomy): Bacteria > Pseudomonadota > Alphaproteobacteria > Caulobacterales > Maricaulaceae > Euryhalocaulis. Next base: position 27,023 of record CAJXKJ010000040.1, read on the forward strand.
GAATTTCAGCACGACAAGGCGCGGCCCCCGTTTCGCGGGGTCTTCATTCGCCGCGGCGGGCGCCGCGCCGGCGTGTTTCTGATCTGCTTCGGCCATGGCGCCCATCAAGCATCTTGCCGCGAAAAGGAAAAGCCCGGCCCTGCCCTCGGGCGCCGTTCAGATGCGCCCGCGCGCCGCGGCGGCGACCAGGATGGCCTGCCGCTTCAGCTTGGCGACGTCCGCCGGCTGGCGCAGCGGGTCTTTCCGCCTGGCGATCCGGTCCAGATAGGCCGGAACCAGCGCCGCATAGATACAGGCCGGGGCGCAGGCCGCCGGCACCGCCCCGTACTGCTCCCGCGCCAGCCGGTGCTGCTCCCGCGCCAGCGCGGCCACCGGCTCCAGCGCTGCGGCCCAGGCGGAGGCGTCTGTGGCCCCCACCCCGGTCAGATCGGCCAGGTTCACCGGCAGCGGGCGGCCTTGCGCCATATGCTCCGGCAAAGCGCGGATCATGCCGGTCAGGGCCCAGGCGGCGCCGGCGTGCGCGATCGCGGATTCGGCTTCGGACGACAGATCCTCGTCCGGCGCCAGCAGCCAGGCCGCCACGCGCATCAGCGCCCCGGCGCTGGATTCCGCATAGTCGGACAGCTCCTCCAGCGAGGTGAACGGTTCGGCATCCAGATCCCGGCCCCGCGCGTTGATCATCCGGTCCAGCCACAGGCGCGGCGGCGGACGGCCCTCGAAGGAGTCTTCCAGCGCCCGCGCGGCCTCGTGCCAGCGCACCGTGCGGATGGGATCGTAGATTTCGTCGATGGCCTCGCGCCACCAGGCCAGGCGCATGTCGCCGATGGCCGGCTCGGTCACCCGCTCGCGGACCCGCGCGATTTCATAGTTGAACGCATAGATCGCGATCAGGCGCGGCCGGTCCGCCCGGGGCGCGAACCGCGCCGCCATGAACCGGTCCGGATCGGCGCGCGCAATGCGCTCTTCCAGCAAAGCTGGATCGAAGGTCTCGGGCATGGGCGGAGATTACGGCGAGTCGGGTCCGCCGCGCTGCCGAATTCAGGTCGTGGCGACCTCTTCGCCCGGCGCGGTCCGCTTGATGCCGGTCAGCAGCAGGAAGGGCGAGGCGATGAAGATGGAGGAATACGTCCCGATGAAAATCCCCCAGATCATCGCGAAGGAGAAGCTGCGCAGCACCGCGCCGCCCAGGAAGAACAGCGCGCACAGCGCGATCAGCGTCGTGAACGACGTCATGATCGTGCGCGACAGGGTCTGGTTGATCGAAAGGTTCAGAAGCTCCGGCAGCGGCGTCTTCTTGTACTTCCGCGCATCCTCCCGGATGCGGTCATAGACCACGACCGTGTCGTTCATGGAGTAGCCGACAATGGTCAGGATCGCCGCGATGGAGGCCAGATTGAACTCGAACTGCGTGACCGCGAGCATGCCGATCGTGGCGATGACGTCGTGCGTCAGGGCCAGCACCGCGCCCATGGAGAACTGCCACTCGAACCGGAACCAGATGTAGAGCAGCATCGCCCCAAGCGCGAGCAGAACGCCGAGCACGCCGGCGCGCACCAGATCGCTGGACACTTTCGGCCCCACCACCTCCGTCCGCCGGAACTCCACGCCCGGGATCGCCGTGGACAGCGCATCCTGGACCGAATTGGCCGCGGCCTGCTGCGCCTCTTCGGAGCCCAGAGTCTCGGTCGCCGGCTGGGTCTCGATACGGATCAGCACGTCGTTCGCCGCGCCGAACAGCTGGACCTGCACGTCGCCCAGCCCCAGGCCGCCGACCGTGTCCCTGATCAGCGTCAGGTCCGCCTCCTGCGGCGTCGACACCTCGATCAGCGTGCCGCCCTGGAAGTCGATGCCGAAATTCAGCCCCTTGGCGAAGAAGACGCCCAGCGAGGCCAGAAGCAGGACCGCAGAAAAGGCGAACGCGAAGAAGCGCACGCGGATGAACGGCACCGACGTCGTGACCGGGAAATAGCTCATCAGGGACAGGCGCATGGTCTCGACTTCCCGCTAGATCGGCAGGGCTTTGGGACGGCGCATCCGCACCCAGGTCGCAATCATCAGCCGAGTCACGACAAAGGCCGTGAAGACCGAGGTGAAGATGCCGATGCCCAGCGTCACGGCGAAGCCGCGCACAGGCCCGGAACCGAACTGGAACAGCAGCGCCGCCGCGATCAGGGTCGTGATATTGGCGTCGAAAATCGTGGAGACGGCGCGCGAATAGCCGGTCTCGATCGCGTTCAGCGTCGAACGGCCGAGCGAGCCTTCCTCCCGTATTCGTTCGAAGATCAGCACGTTGGCGTCCACCGCCATGCCGATGGTCAGCACGATCCCGGCGATGCCGGGCAAGGTCAGCGTCGCCTGGAACAGGCTGAGCGCCCCGGCGATCAGGACCACGTTCGCCAGCAGCGCCAAGTCGGCGAGGAAGCCGAACAGGCCATAGGCCAACAGCATGAAGACGATGACGGCGACCAGCCCGACCACGGCGGCGAACTCGCCGGCCTTGATCGAGTCCGCGCCCAGCTCGGCGCCCACGGTGCGTTCCTCCACCACCGTCAGCGGCGCGGGCAGCGCGCCGGCGTTCAGCAGCGTCGCCAGATCCTGCGCCGTCTGGATGGTGAAATTGCCGCGGATGATGCCCGACCCGCCGGTGATCGCGCTCTCGATCACCGGAGCGGTGATGACGTCCCCGTCCAGCATGATCGCGAACCGCCGGCCGACATTCTGGGCGGTGACTTCGCCGAAGGTGCGCGCGCCGGACAGGCCGAAATTGAACTGCACGACCGGCTGGCCGCTATCGGG
>CAJXKJ010000041.1 GCA_913055605.1 uncultured Euryhalocaulis sp.
GATTCGACGGCAAGACGCTGATCCACCCGGCACAGATCGAGCCGACCAACCGCATCTTCTCCCCTTCGGAAGAAGAGATCGAATGGGCGCGCGCGGTGGTGGCGGCGTTCAGCCAGACCAAGGACCCCAAGGGCGCGATCGCGGTGGAAGGCGTGATGGCCGAGCCGATGCATCTGGATCTGGCGCGCGCGCTGCTGGAGCAGGCCGGCGAGATCGAGGCCCGTCAGAGCGGCGACGCGGAGCCGGTGCGGTGAGCACGAAAATCTATCACAACCCGCAATGCTCCAAATCGCGCCAGACGCTGGCGCTGATGCGCGAGCACCGGGTGGAGCCGGAAATCGTCGAATACATGAAGACGCCGCCGAGCGTGGAGACGCTGCGCGGCTTCGTGAAGGCGATGCGGATGAAAAGCCCGCGCGAACTGATGCGCACCAAGGAGGCCGAGTATAAGGAGCTGGGCCTGGCGGGCGAGGACGATCCGGAAAAGCTGCTGGCCGCGATGCACGACCATCCGCGCCTGATGGAGCGGCCGATTGTGGTGAACGGGCCGCGCGTGGCGCTGGGCCGGCCGCCGGAAAACGTGCTGGAAATCCTGGACTACGATTTCGACCGGAACGACCCGCCCGACCCCTGGAAATAGGGTTCTGGAAGTAGGGGTCTAGGTCGCGGCGGGAGCCGCGGGGGTCTGGGCGGACGGCTTGGGCGCGGCGGAGCGGCGCTTGCTGGCGCCGTCGAACCGGGCGCCGGCCTCCATCGACAGCGTCTCATGGGTGATGTCGCCGCGCACGCGGGCGGAGGCGGCCAGCGTGACCTCGCGCGCCTTCAGCGTGCCTTGGATTTCGCCCTGGATGGCGGCGGTGTCGGCCTCCACCCCGCCCTTGATCGAGGCGCCCTGGGTGAGGGTCAGCGTGCGCACGCGCACGTCGCCTTCCACCACGCCCTCGATCCGCACGGCCCCCTTGGAATGGATGTCGCCGGTGACGGTGATGTCGGAGCCCAGAACGGAGGGGCTCCCGGTGCGCGCGGTGTCCGACATGAAAAAACCTCAGTCCCTGTAAAGCGGCATCCCGGCGCCGCCCGAACAGTGGTCGGCAAGAGTTGCGGCGTAATGAAGGCCGTCCGTCCAATTTGATCGGAAACGGGTCAGAACGGCCTGCGCGATTTTACGGCGGCGGCGAGCGTGCCGTCGTCCAGATAGTCCAGCTCCCCGCCCACGGGCACGCCGCGGGCAATCGAAGTCACCTGCACATTAGCGCCTTCCAGCCGGTCGATCACGTAGTGCGCTGTGGTCGCGCCGTCGACGGTGGCCGACAGCGCCAGAATGACCTCCGTGATCTCCGGCCGCGCGGCGCGGGCCAGCAGCTTTTCGATGGACAGATCCTCCGGCCGCACGCCATCCAGCGCCGACAGCGCGCCGCCCAGAACGTGATAACGGCCGGAGATGGCGCCGGCCCGCTCCAGCGCCCAGAGGTCGCCGACCTGCTCCACCACGCAGATCACAGCCTCGTCGCGGCGGGCGTCGGTGCAGATGGCGCAGGGGCTGGCGACGTCGATATTGCCGCAGGTCTCGCAGATCGTGATGCGCTCGGCGGCCTCGGCCAGAGCGGCGGCCAGCGGCGCCATCAGCGCCTCGCGCTTCCGGATCAGATGCAGCGCCGCGCGCCGCGCCGAGCGGGGCCCGAGGCCGGGCAGCTTGGCGAGCAGCGCGATCAGGCGCTCGATTTCGGGGCCAGCGGAGGCGTGGGACATAGAGGCGGAGTCTGAAGCGGGAATCGGGTTTCGCGAACGGCAATGTAGGGCCGCGCCGCCCTTGCGCACAGGGCAGGCGCACAGGGCGGGGCGTGAAGACGACCGCCGGTCGCCGGTCTCCGCCGCCCATGCTAAGCAGAAAAGAAAACGGGGGAGGGGCGCCATGATGCGCGCGCGCATGTTCGGAATGGCCGCGGCGGCGGGCCTGCTGGCCGGGGCCGCCTATGCGCAGGATGCTTCGCAAGATGGGGCGCTGGAGCGGCTGGACGGGACGTTCTCCCGCGCCCAGGCGGCGCGCGGGGCGCAGGCCTTTTCGGCGAACTGCGCCCGCTGTCACAGCCCGACCCAGGCCGCGCAATTGCTGCTGACGCAGGGCGGCGGCCAGTTGCTGGACGCCTATCACCCCCGCCTGTACGCGCTGATGCCGCCGGATGTCGGCGTGAAGCCGGACGCGGCGGTCTATGCCGACATGATGGCCTTCCTGATGCGCACGGCCGGCGCCGATGCGGGCGGCGGCGAGGGCGGGCCGGGGGCCGCGGCCTGGGCGGAGGTGCAGATTCCGGCGGGCGTGGTGATCGACCCGGACGCCCATATCGGCAACGTGGCGCAGGCGGTCAGCTGGACCGCCTATCGCGGGTCCAATCTGGGCCAGGCCTATGCGCCGGCCGGGCTGATCGACGCGGACAATGTCGGGGAGCTGGAGATCGCCTGGCGCTGGAGCGGGGCGAGCTATGGCCCCGCGCCGGAGGCGCGCAACATCACCACGCCGCTGATGGTCGGCGGGGTGCTCTATGTCACCGCGGGCACGACGCGCAATGTCGTGGCGCTGGACGCGGCGACCGGCCAGACGCTGTGGATGTGGCGCCCGCAGGAGGCGCAGGACCGCTATGAGAACGCGCCGCGCAAGGGCGCGGGGCGCGGGGTCGCCTATTGGGCCGGCGGCGACAATGAACCGGCGCGGATTTTCACCGTCACGCCGGGCTTTCACCTGGCCGCGCTGGACGCGGCGACGGGCCTGCCGGCCACGGGCTTCGGCGCGGACGGACAGATCGACCTGATGGACGGGCTGCGCGGGACGCCGGCGGACGGCGCCCTGCCCGATATCGGCTCGCAATCGCCGCCGCTGGTGGTGGGCAACGTCGTGGTCGTGGGGCCGGCGCATCTGGTCAGCGTGCGTCCGCGCAGCCGTCAGAATGTGAAGGGCGACGTGCGCGGGTTCGACGCGCGCACCGGCGAGCTGCTGTGGACCTTCCACACCGTGCCGGCGCCGGGCGAGCCGGGATACGAGACCTGGGAGGACGGGTCGGCCGATTACACCGGCAACGCCGGGGTCTGGGCGCCGATGAGCGCGGACCCGGAGACGGGCGCGATCTTCCTGCCCGTCGAGGCGGCGACGAGCGACCTGTATGGCGGCGAGCGGCACGGCCAGAATCTGTATTCGTCCAGCCTGGTCAGCCTGGACGGGGCGACGGGCGAATTACGCTGGGCGCAGCAGCTGATCCATCACGATATCTGGGACTGGGACACGCCGGGCATCCCGATCCTGGGCGACATTCCGCAGGCGGACGGACCGGCGATCCGCGCGGTGATGCAGCCGACCAAGCAGGGCATGCTCTATACGTTCGACCGGAATACGGGCGAGCCGGTCTGGCCGCTGGTGGAGACGCCGATGCCGGCGTCCGACGTGCCGGGCGAGCAGACCTGGCCGACCCAGCCGATCCCGCAAAAGCCCGCGCCCTTCGCCCCGCAGGGCGTGACCGAGGATATGCTGATCGACTTCACGCCGGAATTGCGGGCCGAGGCGCTGGAGATCGTGCGCGATTACCGGATGGGCGGGCTGTTCTCGCCGCCGTCGCTGGTGGACGCCGAAGACGGCACGCGCGGGACGCTGATGCTGCCGCACCCGACCGGCGGGGCGAACTGGGAGGGCGGCGCCTACGACCCCGGCACGGGCGTGGCCTATGTCGCCTCCATGAACCAGATCTATATCGCGGCGCTGGAGAGCGCGCCGGAAGGATCGGACATTCCGTATCTGGCCGCCGGGGGACCGCCGCTGACCGTGCGCGGCCTGCCGATCGAGAAACCGCCCTACGGCAAGATCACCGCGATCGACATGACCAGCGGCGAGCATGTGTGGGAGGCCGCCAACGGCATGACGCCGGAGGCCGTGGCCAATCATCCGGACCTGGCGACGATGAATCTGGCGCGCACCGGGATCGCCACCCGCTCCGGCCTTCTGGTCACCCCGACCTTGCTGTTCGCGGGCGAGGGGACGGGCGGCGCGCCCTATCTGCACGTCCACGACAAGGCGACGGGGCAATTGCTGCGCGATATTGCACTGCCCGGATCGCAGACCGGCCTTCCCATGACCTATGTGTGGGGCGGGCGGCAATATGTGGTGATGGCGGTCGGCGACGGCGCCAGCCCGGCGGAGATCGTGGCGCTGGCCCTGCCGGACTAGGCGGCCGGGGCGCCAGGAACGGCGGCGAAGGCGCCGATGAAGGTCTCGTCGGTGGTGGCCTGCGACCATTCGCGGTCGAGCGCGGCGTAGTCCGCCTGATGCGCGGCGACCAGCGCGCCGCGCGAGTCCGGGTCCGCGAACCAGTCGATGGTCACGAAGCCGTCGGCGTTTTCCAGCAGATCGGTGCGCAGATAGGCGGGCGAGCCGCGGAAGAATTCCGCCCAGGCGCCGGCCGGGCCATAGGCCGCGCGGAACCGGTCCCGCCATTCGGGGCGGACGCGATAGGTCCAGACATAGGCGGTGGGGGTGGAAGGCGCAGGATCAGCGCCGCCCGGGGCCATGGCCTATTGGCCGAACATGGCGCCGAGGCCGGCGAGCGGGCCCATGGCGTCCTGCATCACTTTCTGGGCCTCTTCCTCCGACTTGCCGCGGGCGTCGTTGAAGGCCGCGACGACGAGGTCTTCCAGCACCGCCTTGTCGTCCTCGGTGAACAGCTCGGGGGAGATGACGACGCGTTTCGCCTCGCCCTTGCCGGTCAGGGTGACCTCCACCGCGCCGCCGCCGGAACGCCCGGTGACCTCCACGCTGTCCAGCCGGGCCTGGGCCTCCTGCATCTTGTTCTGCATGTCGCGGGCCTGCCGCATCATGCCCATCATGTCTTTCATTCGGTGTCCTCGTCGTCGTTTGCGTCGCCGCCGAAATCGGCCTGCACCACCTTGCCGCGCGGGCGGGGGCGGACCTCGATCAGTTCGGCGCCGGGGAAGTGTTCCGCAAGGGCGCGGGCCGGCGGGGTGGCCAGCGCGCTTTCCCGCGCCTCTTCCGCCAGGCGCTGGGCGCGCTCGGTCAGGGTTTCGCCGCCCTCGGCCTTTTCGTCCGCGCCGACGGCCCAGGTCTGGCCGGTCAACTCGCCCAGCTTCTTCGACAGGCGCTGGGACAGGTTCGAGGGCGCGCCCTCGACGGGCTGGAACACGATGCGGCCGGGCTTGAAGCTGACCGGGCGGGCGAAGCGCTCCAGATCGGATTTCAGGGGCAGGTCGCGGGCCTCTTCCAAGAGGGCCGCGGCGTCCGCGAAGCTGGACGGGGCCGGAGCGCCGGAGGCCTCGGCCGGTTGGGGCGCGCTGTCCGGTTCGCGCTCGGGCGCTGCGCCGGATTCGGATGCGCGCAGGCGCGCGGTTCCGCCGCCATTGCCGCCGCCCGAAGACGCCGGGGAAGCGGGGGCGGATGCGGCCGCGCCGCCGCCCTGCAGCAGGGCCGCGGCCTCCTCGGGCGAGGGCAGGCTCGCCGCGATGGCCAGGCGGATCAGCGTCATTTCGGCGGCGGCCAGCGGGTCCGGCGCGCGGCGGGTTTCCTCATGACCCTTCAGCAGCATCTGCCAGATGCGGGCGAGCGTCGCGGCGCTGACGCCGGAGGCGAGGTCCGACAGGCGGCCGGCCTGGTCGGGCGCCATGTCGAAGGTCGCGTCGTCGCCCAGCACCTGGGCGCGGCTGACCTCGTGGGCGTATTCCAGCAGATCGCCCAGCACGACGGCGGGGTCGGCCCCGGCCTCGTACTGGCTGCGCAGTTCGGTGATGGCGGATTTGGCGTCGCCTTTCGCGGCGGCCTCGAACAGGTCCAGCACGCGGGCGCGGTCGGCCAGGCCCAGCATGTCGCGCACGCGCTCGGCGCTGACTTCCTCGCCCTCGTCGGACTGCAAGATTGCCTGGTCCAGCAAAGAGAGGGCGTCGCGCACGCTGCCCTCCGCGGCGCGGGCGATCAGGCGCAGCGCGCCGACGGAGATTTTCGCGCCTTCCTTTTCCGCGATGCCCGACAGGTGATCGGCCAGGGCGCCGGCGTCCACGCGCTTCAGGTCGAAGCGCTGGCAGCGCGAGAGGACCGTGACCGGAACCTTGCGGATCTCGGTGGTCGCGAAGATGAACTTCACATGGCCCGGCGGCTCCTCCAGCGTCTTCAAGAGCGCGTTGAAGGCGCTGTTCGACAGCATGTGGACTTCGTCGATGATGAAGACCTTGTTGCGCGCCTGGACCGGGGCGTAGCGGGCGCCGTCCAGCAGCTCCCGCATCTGCTCCACCCCGGTATGGGAGGCGGCGTCCATCTCGATCACGTCGGGATGGCGGGAGGCCATGATGGCGGCGCAATGCTCGCCGGCCGGGTCCAGCTCGATACTGGGCCGGTCCGACCCGTCGCGCGAATAGTTCAGCGCGCGCGCCAGCAGGCGGGCGGTCGTCGTTTTCCCGACCCCGCGCACGCCGGTCAGCATGAAGGCGTGGGCGATGCGTCCGGATTCGAAGGCGTGGCGCAGCGTGCGCACCATCGCGTCCTGGCCGATCATGTCGCCGAAGGTCGAGGGGCGGTATTTGCGCGCCAGGACCTGATAGTCGCCGCCGGTTCCAGAGCCTGATGCGGTCGCGGGCGCGGCGGACGGGATCAGCTCGTCCTGCGCGGGGTCCGGTTGGGGGGCGTCGTCCATGGGCGGCGATTATGACCGCCCGGGCCGGACGGGGCTACGCCCGCGGCGCAGGAAGCGGGGAAAAGACAGGGCGATTGCGGGCAATCATGAGGGAGATAGCAGAAGACCGGACAGCGACCCGGAGCAAACTCGTTACGGCTGCTTCCTTCCGGACCTGACCGGGTTGGCGAGGACTCCGTCCGCCGCCGGCCTTCCGCGCCCTATATCGCGATAGCGGCCTTTTCATGCAAGTCAGCCATGCGGCGGCGCAATCTTGTGCAGGTGCGAAAAGAAACTATCGTCGACGGCAGATCATAGGAGAAAGCCCTTATGACCAGACTGTTCGTCGCCTGCCTTGCCCTGCTCGCCGCCGCCTGCGCCGCCGATGGCGAAGGCAGCCCGAGCGACATCGTGCTGACCCAGTCGCAGATCGACGCCGCCGCCGACGAGGGCGGGCTGATCTGCGAATACCGCACGGTCACCGGCAGCAATTTCAAGGAAAAGGTCTGCACCACCGGCGACACCGCCGAGGAGATGCGCCGCGAAGGCCGCGAGATGACCGAAGGCATCCAGCGGATGATGACCCCTCCGGGCAATCAATAATCCTGCAGTCTGAAAGGTCTGCTCTGACGGGCCTTTAGCGACCGCGGGATTCGGCCGCGGCCAGCAGGAATTCGCGGTGGGCCTCCAGCGCCCGCACCAGCGCGAGGTCGCCGTCGGCGTCAGCCACCATGTCGCGCCAGAAACCGGCGACGCGGGCCTGGGTCTCCAGCCAGTCGCGGGCGGCGCATTCCACCCCCGCCCGGCGTCCGTCCTGCGGCTCCGGGCCAACGGGTTCAGCGAAACTCAGCGGTTCGGCCAGCGCCATAAGCGGGCTCCTTGCGGTTCGCGCCTGCCTTGCCCGGCCGGACCGAGGGAGGCGGAACCGGCCGGGCGCGTTCGCCGGAAGAGCGGCGAAGCAGGCAGGGCGTTTGTCGCATAGTTGAGAATGCGTCGCAAGTGCGGAATTTGGAAATTTCCGCCATCAGATGCAGCCGGGCGCCGTCAGGGCCCTCTCAGGGCCCTCTCAGGGCCAGACCGTCAGGGCCAGACCCTTAGGGAATGTCGACCCGTTCGAATTCGCTGTTCAGGACAATGGTGCGGCTGTCGAATTTCTGCAGCAGCGCGCCGCCGCGAATGGCCGAGTCGGTGCGGACGATTCCGATCGGGCCGCCGGGCGCCATCTCGCCGAAATCCCAGTACAGATCCAGCGTCTCGATCTTCGACACCGCGTTGGGCTTGAACGGTTCGGCGGCGAAGATGCGCACCCGCACCGGCATGCCGCCGGCCAGCACCAGCTGGCCTTCCAGTTCGTCCATCGCGTTCTGCGGACCGGGCGGCGGCGCGGCCAGGCCGACATCGCCCTGGGGCGTAAAGCGGTAATGGCCGGGCTCGCCGGCGGCCCCCTCGGCGGCAAAGTCTTCGGCGATCTCTTCGGCGACGAAGGCGCGCAGGCCGTGCTTCTCCCCGGACGGGCCGAGCTGGAGCCGGATGTCCGGCTCCGGCGTCTGGCGCAGGCTGTCCAGGATTTCCTCCTCCACGTCGTCGAGTTCGGATTCGCTCACCGGTTCGATCAGCGTCCAGCGCGCGCCCTCCGGCAGGGAGGGATCGAAGCGCGCGGTCAGGCGGCTGTCGTCGCGCTGGACCGTGGTGGTGAAGGCCCAGCGCTGGCCGGGCTCGAACCGGGTCTCCGCCGCCCCGATCGCGGCGTCCGCGGGGGCGGGCAGCGGCGTCTGCGCGGCGGCCGGGAGGGCGGAGAGACCGAGCAGGCCAAAAGCCGGCAGGATATGGATCGCACGCATCGACAAACTCCCGTTTTATCGAAAAACGCGAGATAATTATCGAAATACAATAATTTTGTCCAGCGCGATGAGGACCGGACATGGAAACGCCCCGCGGATGACTCCGCGGGGCGCTCCTCGCTGCGCCGGCTCTGCCGGGAAGCACGGGCCGGCTCAGCGAACCTCCAGACGCGGCAGCCTCTAGAAGTGGAACACGTAGGACAGCGCGCCCGAATGGCCGTCGTCGTCCAGGCCGTAATTGGTGTAGTCCGCGCGCAGGGCGTGCGGGCCCGACACGGCCCATTCCAGACCGGCGCCGGCGGCGAAGTCATCGTCGTTCAGCGTGGCCTCGGCGCCGGCCAGCTCCACATCCGCCTGGGCGGTGTAGAAGCCGCCCTTGGCGAAGGCTTCCAGGCTGGGCGTCAGCGGGGCGCGGACCCGGCCGAACACCGCGGCCAGATGGTCCAGGTCGACATTGGCGGCGCCGACATAGTCGTCGGTGATGCCGGTGCTGGCTTCCGCCTCGACGCCCAGATAGTCGCCGAAATTGAGGCCGGCGCGGCCGGTCGCGGCGTTCAGCTCCGCGGCGCCGTCGATGACGGTGACCCCGGCGCCGACATAGGGATCGGCGGTCAGGGACTGAGCGTGGGCCGCGCCCGTCAGGGCGAGAACCGACACGGCGGCCGTTGCGGTCAGAGCGATCGTCTTCATGGGTACGTTCCTTCGGTTGCGGCGGACCTGGCGGTCCGTCCTTCGTTGATCCCGCCGGCGCCGTCCTTGGGCGATCCGGTCAGGGGCGCGAGAAAGTCCGAAGGGGGCTGCACGGTTCGCCGCGATCGGCGCCTTTTGCTGCCGCATGCGTCCCTATGTTACTGAAAAACAACACCCAATTTTCGCCACAATCGGGCGGCTTGCGTTTGCCTGCCTGATATGCGACACATGTCGCAACAGCGCGATCCCTGTCGCAAGACAGCGCGCAATGCACTGCGGAGAATTGGCCGATGCGCGACGCGCCCGCCCCGTCCCCCACCGAACTGGCCCTGTTGAAGCGGCTCTGGGCCGCCGGCGAACAGAGCGCCCGGGAACTGCATGACGGCGCCGGGGCCGCGCTCGGCTGGACGTTCAGCTCCACGCGCCGGACGCTGGACCGGATGATCGAGAAGGGGCTGGTGGCGACGCGGGAGCGGCACGGCGTGAAGGTCTATGCGTCCGCCGCGCCCAAGGTCGCCACGCTGGCCGGCATGGCGCGCGACTTCCTGACCCGGGTGATGGAGGTGGACGCCCCGCCGGTCGCCGCCTTCACCGGCGGATCCCTCTTGAGCGACGAGGAGGCCGCGGAGCTGGAGCGCCTGCTGGCCGACGCGGGAGCCGACGCCGGGACTAACGTAGAGACCGGACCGGAGGACGGACAATGAGCGACGCCGCGCGCCTGATCCTGGAGCTGAATGTCTGGGCGGTCCTGGTCTGGGCCGCGGCGAGCCTGGCCGCGCGCCGGGCGCCGTCGCTGGCGGCGTGGCCGGCCTACTGGCTGGGCGCGCTCGGCCTGATCGCCGCGCCGGTCCTGCTGGCCCCGTTCGCGCCGGCCGCGCCGCTGCTGGCCGTCGCGGACCCCGCCGCGTTCGGCCGCGCCGCAGGCTGGGCCTATGACCAGGTCCGCCCGCTGATGCGCTCGCCGGAGCTGTCGCTGCTGGCCGGGGCCGCGGAGATCGCGCCGGCCGTGCTGCCCGACGCGTCGGTTTCCGCGTCCGCTTCCGCATCCGCCTCTGCCGCCTACGCGCCCGCCGCCTCGGCCGGCTTCGCGCAATCCGCGCCCATGGCCTTTGCCGATCCGTCGTTTGCGGCGGAATCGGCCGAAACGGCCGCGCCGGTGCGGGAGATTGCGCGGGAGATTCCCTGGGGGGCGATGGCGGCCGCGGCGCTGGCGATCTATGCAGCCGGGGCGCTCGCCTTCGGCGCGCGCTGCATGGCCGCCTGCGGCCGCATCCGCGCCGCGGCCCGGCGCGCCAGCCGCCTCGACGCCGCCTCCCCCTATCCGGCGCTGGTGACCGGCGAGCCGCTGCCGCCCTGCGCGCTGGGCCTGCCGGCGCCGCGCATCCTGGTGCCGGCGCGCCTGCTGCCCGGCCTGTCGGCGGAGCAGCTGGACATGATCCTGCGTCATGAGGCCGCCCATATCCGCCGCCGCGACCCGGAGATGACTGCGCTGCTGGGCCTGTGCGCCGCGGCGTTCTGGATCAATCCGGCGGTGGCCGCGCTGGTCGCGCGCTGGCGCGAGGCGGCGGAAATCGCCGCCGACGCCGCGGTGGCCGCCGACCAGCCGCGCGAGGCGCGCGTGCGCTACGCCCGGCTGCTGATCTCCGCCCTGCGCGAAACCGGCGGCGCGCCGCTGGCCGCGCCGGCCGCCGAATTGCGGCTGGACCATAAAGGCAGCGTGAAGACGCGCCTGTCCGCCATCCTGACGCCCGAACGGCCCGGTGGCGGGGCGGCGAAATTCGCCGCGGTCTCCGCCGGCGCGCTGCTGGCCGCCGCGGGCGCGATGGCCTCCGCCGCCCTGGCCGCGCCGCAGGCCGCGCCCCTGGACGTGAAAGAGGTTGTCGAAGACTCCCGCGCAGAGCCCGTGGAGGCGGCCGCAGCCGCGCTGCCGGCGGATCTGGCCGGCTCCGACCCGGCCGCGGAGGCCGAGCCGCGCCCGGTGACGCTGGCCGACGCCGGCGAGGCGAGTGCGGCCCGCGCGCCGGTCCGCATCATGCCTGCGCCGCCGCCCGCGCCGCCCGCGCCCGCGCCGGAGATCGTCATGGAGGCGGCGGAGCCGCCGGCCTATCCGGATTTCCATCCCGGCATGAGCCGGGAGGAGCGCGAAGCCTTCCGCGAGGAGTGGGAGGACGCCCAGGCCGACTGGGAAGAAGCGCAGGCCGAATGGCGGCGCGAGTGGGAGCAGGCCGTCGCCGAGCGCGAGGAGGCCATCGCCGAGGCTCAGCGCGAACGCGAGGACGCGCTTGTCGAAGCCGAACGCGAGCGCCGGCGCGCGATCGCCGAAGCCGAGCGCGACCGCGAAGAGGCCCTCGCCGACGCCGAGCAGGAACGCCGGGCCGCCCTGGCCGAAGCTCGGGCGGCGCGGGAAGAGGCGCTGGCCGAGGGCGAACGCGCGCGGGAAGAGGCGTTGAACGCCGCGCACGGCGAGGACTGGGAGGAGATGGGCCGGTACTGGACCGCCGTCGGCCGCCAGTTCGCGGACTATGGCGCCGAGCACAGCCGCGCCATGACCCAGATGGGCCGGCTGGCCGGACAGGTCGGCCGCATGGCCGGGCGGGTGGGACAGCTGGAAGGGCGTCTCGCCGCGCTGTCGGCGCGGCCGGGCGTCAGCCAGGACCGCATCGACGCGGCGCAGGAGGCGCTGGACGATGCGCGCGACGAGCTGGCGGCGCTGGAGCGCACCCAGGAGCGCGAGATGGCGCGCCTGGAAGCCGAGCTGGAACGGATCATGGCCGAGGCGCCCGAGCCGCCGGAATTCGATTTCCACTACAGTTTCGACGGCCCGGCCGGCGGCTATCATTTCTATCAGTCCGATTCCGGCGACGTGTATGTCAGCGGCCCGAACCACGCTGCGGACGACGCGGACGCGGTGCTGGAAGGCGGCCCCGCCAGCCCGTCGGGCGTGCCCCCGGCCCGCATTACCAGCGGCCGCTGAGGCCGGGCGGAACGGACGGGAGCCTCCGCATGCGCGGCCTGACCGGGCGGGTCGGACTGATCCTCGCCCTCCTGACCTTCATGAGCGGGTGCGCCGCCACGACCGGCGCGCCGGCCCAGTCCGAATCAGTCAGGGTCGAGGAAGAGCGGTTCCTGATGCTGGGCGGGATCGACCAGTTCGTCACGATCCGCGGCGACGACCCCGCCAACCCGGTCCTGCTGTTCATCCATGGCGGGCCGGGCGATGTGCAGTCGCCCTTTGTGGCCGACTACGCGCTCTATGAGCGCGACTTCACCCTGATCCAGTGGGACCAGCGCGGGGCGGGCCGGACCTATGGCCGCCATGGCGAGGACACGCCGAACCTGACGCTGGACCGGCTGGCAAGGGACGGGATCGAACTGGCCGAGTATGCGCGCGAGCGGTTCGGCGCGCCGGTCCTGCTGCTGGGCCATTCCTGGGGATCGGTGATCGCCGCCGAAATGGCGGTGCGGCGGCCGGACCTGTTCGCGGCCTATGTCGGGACCGGCCAGGTCGGCGGCTGGGACCGGGCGGTGCGCTATCAATACGATCTGGTGCGGCGGGACGCCGAGAGCCGCGGGGACGCCGAAACGCTCGCGGCGCTGGATGCGCTGGACCCGTTCGACCCGAAGGATGTGCAGGACTTCCTGGCCGTGAACGCGCGGCTGCGGGCGATGCTGGGCCCGGCCGACGCGGCGTGGCTGGACGGCATCGTCGCCCATACGCAGGCCGCCGTCGCGCCGGAAGACCAGGACGCGATCGGCGGCGGCATGACCCTGTCGGGCATTACGCTGTTCCCGGCCCAGACGCAGGAGGATCTGTTTTCCAGCGCGGCGCGTCTGGAGGTCCCGGTATTTGTTATTCAGGGGCGGGAGGATCTGTTCACGCCCACGGACGTGGCGCGCGACTGGTTCGATCAGCTCGATGCGCCGGTGAAACGCTTCACCGTTCTGGAGGGCGCGGGGCATTTCGCGCTGGTGACCCATGCCGGGGCGTTTCGGGACGCCCTGAACGCCGCGGCGGCCGAGGCGCTGCAGAGCGGCCGTTGAGGCCGGCGCTGAGGCCAGGCGCTCGACTCCCGGGGCGCTTGGCCCTAGGTCCGTTGCATGCGGATCGCGTGTTTTGGAGACATTGTCGGCAAGTCGGGGCGGGCGGCGTTCGAACGCCATGTGCCCGATCTGCGCGAGGAGCTGGCCCTCGATTTCGTCGTGGTGAACGGCGAGAACGCGGCCGGCGGTTTCGGCATCACCGAGAAGGTGGCGGGCCAGCTTTACGCCGCTGGGGCCGACGTCATCACGCTGGGCAATCACGCCTGGGACCAGGCCGAGGCCCTGACCTTTATCGAGCGGGAAGACCGCCTGCTGCGCCCGGCGAACTATCCGGCGCTGGCCGCCGCCCCCGGGCGCGGGGCGCAGATGTACGAGACGTCGGACGGGCGGCGCGTGCTGGTGGTCAATCTGCACGGCCGCATAAACATGGATTCGCTGAACGACCCGTTCGACGCGGCGGAGCGCGAGCTGTCGGCCTGTCCGCTGGGCGAGGCGTGCGACGCGCTGATCGTCGATTTCCACGCCGAAGTGTCCAGCGAGAAGCAGACCATGGGCGTGTTCTGCGACGGTCGGGCCAGCGTGGTGGTCGGCACCCATATCCATACCCCGACGGCGGACGCGCGGGTCCTGCCCGGCGGCACGGCCTTCATCACCGATATGGGCATGTGCGGCGATTACGACTCCGTGCTGGGCATGGAGAAATCGCAGCCGCTGGCCCGCTTCACCAGCCGCATGCGCTCGGGCCGGTTCGAGCCGGCGGACGGCGAGGGCACGGTGTGCGGCCTGTATGTGGAGACAGACGATTCCACGGGGCTGGCCGTGTCTTGCGCGCCGATCCGGCTGGGCGGCGTGCTGTCCCAGACGCGCCCCTAAGGGCGGCGCCCTGTCCCTCGGGATGGGGGCTTCCTATGTTTTCGGGGGAACGCAGCGGGCGCACAGGGGCTTTTGCACCAGCGCCCTGCATCCGGACGCCAGCGAACAGGACCGCCACGATGACGACCCGCACGACGATTTCCGCCGCCGCTTCGGTTTCCGCGCTTGCGCTGGGGGCGCTCTGCGCCGCGCCGGCGCTGGGGCAGGAGAATGGCGACGTGACGCTGGACGCCCCGGCCTTCGCCGAAGAAGAGCCGGCGGTGGAATTCCCGACCTGTGTCGGCATCGCGCGGATGGAGGCCGGGCGGGTCACCGCGATCCCGGCGGAGGAAGGGGTGCTGTGGGACGATTCCTTCGACCTGCTGGGCGACGCGGTGGGCCATACGGTGGCGGTGCTGCGCACCGACACGGCCGATCCGGCGACGGCGGTGGCCGAGCTGCGCGCCGAAAGCGCGGCGGCGGACGTGGATTATCTGGTCGTCTACGAGATGGCCTATGACGCGAACGAGGACAGCGGCCCGCGCGCGATGGACCGCCTGACCACGTTCCCGATGTTCGAGGGCGAGGACCCGGCGGACCCGGCGCGCGCCGCCGGCGCGGCAGTGCTGATGGATGTGGAAAATGGCCGGATGTACGGCGTCGCCTCCGCCATGACGCTGGAGTCCGAGCTGGAGTCGCTGGCGGACATCAGCAGCGCCAGCGAGACCAAGCGGTCCACCGCCTTCCGCGCCGTGGTGACCGAGCTGGCGCACGAGGTGGAGACGGCGTTCGTCGGCATGATGATCAAGCAGGGCCTGCCGGCGCCCCGCGCGCCCGAGCAGCTGAGCCCGGACGAGATGACCGACCAGATGGTGCTGGAACAGGCCGATGCGGCCTTCGCCGCCTCGTTCGGCGGCGACGATCCCGGCATGGGGTGCTGACGCGGCTCTGTTGAAGCTCGCCTGTTGAGGCTTGGCCGGGCGCACGCTATTGCAGCGCCTTCGTAATTTCTGGATTTCCGGAAGCGGCCGCGGCGGCAAGCGCGCGGCCCTGCCGCATGTGGAGGGGCGTCGATGGCCGGCCATTCGAAATGGGCCAATATCCAGCACCGCAAGGGCCGCCAGGACAAGGCGCGCGCCAAGCTGTTTTCCCGGCTGAGCAAGGAAATCACCATCGCCGCCAAGATGGGCAACAGCGGCGATCCGGCCTTCAATCCGCGCCTGCGCCTGGCGATCGCCAACGCCAAGGGCCAGTCCATGCCCAAGGACAATATCCAGCGCGCCATCGACAAGGCGATGGGCGGCGATGTCGAGGCGTACGAGGACATCCGCTATGAGGGCTTCGGCCCGGGCGGGGTCGGCGTGATCGTGGAGGTGTCGACCGACAACCGCAATCGTGCGGCCAGCGACACGCGCGCGGCCTTCTCCAAGAACGGCGGAAACATGGGCGAGACCGGATCGGTCGCCTTCATGTTCGACCAGGTCGGCGAGGTGCGCTTCGACGAAAGCGTCGGCGACGCCGAGACGGTGTTCGAGGGCGCGATCGAGGCGGGGGCCGAGGACGTGGCCTTCGAGGAGGGCGACGAGGACGAGCGCGAGCCGGGCGAACACGTCATCTATACCGCGCGCGAGGATCTGGGCGCGGTGGTCGAGGCGCTGGAAGGGAAATTCGGCGATGTGAAGTCCGCCAACCTGATCTGGCGCCCGCAGAACCGCATCGAACTGGACGCCGAAAAGGCCGCCAGCCTGTTCCGCATGATCGAGGCGCTGGAGGATCTGGACGACGTCCAGACCGTCACCACCAACGCCGAAGTGTCCGACGCGGTGATGGAAGAGGTCGGCTAGGGCCGGACCCTCTCCAAATCGTAACAATTTCCTGTGGAGCGCGCGCGATTGCTGTATGATCGCGGGCAATCATGGCCGTGCGCTCAACGCGGCCGCTCACCGGGAGGAAAATTCATGCGCGCATTGCTCGCGGCCTCGGCCGCAATCGCCGCTTTGTCGCTCGCCGCGTGCGGGGACGACGCCGACGTGACGGTGGAGGCCGACGCCCCGGCCGAAATGACCGATGACTCCATGGACGACGGCGCCCTGGCGGACGGCGAGGACATGGACGTGGCGGACGCCGATACCGACGCCGCCGACATGGTCGCCGAAGACGACGGCGGCATGGACACCGCCCAGCTCTACGCCATGCCGTCGGACACGCCGGACAATATCCGCCGCGCGGTGGAGTCCGCCGAGCGCAGCCCGGAAATGGTCGAGCGCGACGCCGGCCGCCATCCGGCCGAAATGCTGATGATGGCGAGCGTGGACGAGGGCGATCACGTGATCGAGTTCGCCGGCTTCGGCCAGTATTACACGACCATGCTGGCGGAGGCCGTGGGGCCGGACGGTCAGGTTGATGTCTATGACCTGCCCTATACGGACCGGTTCGCGGGCGAGCCCAGCCGCGCCTTCGATGCGGCGCACGACAATGTTGCGTATCACCAGGGCGAATACGACGAGATGACGCTTCCGTCGGACGTCGATGAGGCGCTGATCGTGCTGTATTATCACGACCTGCACGTCTCCACGAACACGGTGGATATCCCGGGCTTCAACCAGAAGATCTATGACGCGCTGAAGCCGGGCGGGACGTATTTCATCATCGACCACAACGCCCCGGCGGGCACCGGCACGTCGACGACCGACGACATGCACCGGATCGACCCGCAGGTGATCCGCGACGAGGTCACGGCCGCCGGTTTCGAGCTGGTCGAGGAAACCGACATGCTGTCCAACCCGGACGACGATTACAGCCTGGGCCCGTTCGATCCGGGCATTCGCGGCATGACGGACCGGTCGGTCTTCGTCTTCCGCAAGCCCGGCTAGGCGGACCCTCCGCACCGATCGCACAGGCCGCCCGGCGCGCATGCGCCGGGCGGTTTGCGTTTGGGGGCCTCACCTTCCGGCTCTGACGTTTTGGCGGAACCGCCCCGCGCGGCGGGCGGTTGAACCTCTGGCTGAATAACGGAGGAAGACCATGACCAAGATGGCGGCCGAACGCGTGACCTGGGTGGCGGTGCTGGACGGCACAAAATCGCTTGTCTTCGAGGACAAGGGGTTCGCCGATGCACCGGATTTGCACCTGGTCGACAAGGAAACGTTCGACAATCCGCCCGACCGGGAGATCAAGACCGACGGTCCCGGCAAGGCGTTCGCGCCGGCCGGCGCGCCGAACTCCAATATGGAGGAGGCCGATTTCCACGATCAGAACGAGGCGCGCTTCGTCGCCGATTTCGCCGAAGACCTGAACAAGGCGGCGATGAAGGGAAAGTTCGACCGGCTGGTCCTGATGGCGCCGCCGCGCGCAATGGGCCGTCTGCGCGACGACCTGCACGAGGAAGTGACGCGCCGCGTCGTGAAGGAGATGACCGGCGACTACACCAACCACCCGACCCAGAAACTGGAGGCGCTGCTAAAAAAGGAAATGGCGCCCGCCGGCGAGGAATTCGCCATCTGAGCCTGTTGACGCGCGGCGGGCCCCGGTCCGCCGCGCATTTTCTTGCCTGAGATTCAGTACGCGGCTTGCCGCCGCCTGCCGGCGGGCCTACCTAGCCGCCCATGCTTCAGACCGCATTCGGGACCATCACGCCGCCGCGCCGCTTCGGCGCCGTCAACTGGCTGGGTTTCTGGACCCTGTACAAAAAAGAGGTCCAGCGCTTCCTGAAAGTGGCGCTGCAGACCGTTCTGGCCCCGCTGGTCACCACGCTGCTGTACATCGTGGTGTTCACCATCGCCCTGGCCGGGGCGCGGCCCGCCGTGGACGGCGTGCCCTATCCGGAATTCCTGGCGCCCGGCCTGATCATGATGGCGATCCTGTCGAACGCGTTCCAGAACGCCTCCTCCTCCATCATGATCGCCAAGGTCCAGGGCACGGACGTGGACTATCTGATGCCGCCGATGTCGGCGACCGAGCTGACCGCGGCCTTCGCGCTGGGCGCGGCGACGCGCGGGGTTGTGGTGGCCTTGGTCACCGCGGCGACGATCGCGCCCTTTATCGACATCATGCCGGCCCATCCCTGGGCGGTGCTGTTCTATGGCCTGACGGCCTCCCTGCTGCTGGGCGCGCTCGGCATTCTGGGCGGGGTGTGGGCGGAGAAGTTCGATCACATGGCCGCGGTGCAGAATTTCGTGATGCTGCCGCTGGTGTTCCTGTCGGGCAGTTTCTATTCGATCCAGCGCCTGCCCGAGGCGTTCCAGGTCGCCAATCATTTCAACCCGGTCTTCTATCTGATCGACGGCTTCCGCTATGGCTTTACCGGTCACAATGACGGGCCGGTGGCGGTGGGCGCCGCGGTGGCGCTGGCCGGGGCGCTGGGCGCGGTGATCGGCGCCTGGGCGCTGCTGCGATCGGGCTGGCGTCTGAAGAGCTGACGCTCGCTTGACGCTTCCCCCGCCGGGGTGTTGAACGCATCCCCGCGCCAACCCCGGAGAGACCGAAGTGCCAGCCCCCCTGATGGATGTTTTCGCGCCGCCGCCGATCGATTTCGTGCGCGGCGAGGGCGTGTGGCTCTACACCGAGTCCGGCGAGAAATATCTGGACTTCATCGCCGGGATCGCGGTGAACAGCCTGGGCCACGCCCACCCGCAGATCGCCGCGGCGCTGAGCGAGCAAGCCGGAAAGCTGTGGCACGTCTCCAACATGTTCCGCATTCCGGGCCAGCAGGCGCTGGCGGCAAAATATGTGGAGGCCACGGGGCTGGACCGGGTCTTCTTCTGCAATTCGGGCACCGAGGCGATCGAGGCGGCGCTGAAGACCGCGCGCAAATATTTCGCCGCAAAAGGCGAGCCGGAGCGGTTTCGCATCATCACCTTCGAGGGCGCCTTCCACGGCCGCTCCTATGCCGCGATCAACGCCGGCGGCAACGCGGCCTATCTGGACGGGTTCGGACCGCGCATGGACGGGTTCGACCAGGTTCCCTTCGGCGATATCGAGGCGGTGAAGGCGGCGGTGACGCCGGAGACCTGCGCGATCCTGATCGAGCCGGTGCAGGGCGAGGGCGGGGTGCGCGCCGCGCCGCTGGAATATCTGAAGGCGCTGCGCAAATTGTGCGACGAGCACGGCCTGCTGCTGATCTATGACGAGGTCCAGTGCGGCGCCGGGCGGACCGGCAAGCTGTTCGCCTATCAATGGGCGGACGGGAAGGCCGATCCGGACATCATGACGGTGGCCAAGGGCGTCGGCGCGGGCTTCCCGCTGGGCGCGTGCCTGGCGACCGAGGAGGCCGCGGGCGGCATGCAGTTCGGCGCGCACGGCACCACGTTCGGCGGCAACCCGCTGGCCATGGCGGTGGGCAACGCGGTCTGGGACATCCTGGCCGATCCGGCGTTCATGGAGCAGGTGAACGCCACGGCGAACTATATGAGCCAGCAGCTGCACCGCCTGAAGGACGCGCATCCGGACAAGGTGGAGGAGGTGCGCGGCAAGGGCCTGCTGGTCGGCCTGAAGCTGAAGGACGGCGTGGCGAACAAGGACATCCAGAAGGCCTGCCGGGACGAGAAGCTGCTGATCGGCGTGGCCGGGGGCAATGTGCTGCGCTTCGCGCCGCCGCTGATCGCAACGCCCGACGAGGCGCGCCAGGCCATCGACATCCTGGACAGGGCGCTCGGTCAGGCCGGGCGCGCGGAGGCTTGAGCGGCGGCGGGGTAGCCGGGGGCCCGATCACGGGCGGCGCGCGGCTGGACGCGCTGGGCGCGGCGGACGACGCGGTCGCGGCCTTCCAGATCGAGGACGAGCCGGTGCGCGGCCGGATCGCGCGCCTGGCGGACTCGCTGGACGAAATCCTGGGCGCGCACGATTACCCGGACGCGGTGGCGCGCCTGCTGGGCGAGGCGGTGATCGCCGCCGCCCTGGTCGGCCATTCCCTGAAATTCGAGGGCCGTCTGGTGGTGCAGGCCAGCGGCGACGGCCCGGTCAGCTTTCTGGTCGCGGATTACCGGACCGAGGGCGCGGTGCGCGCCTACGCCCGCGTCGACCCGGCGCGGCGGGCGGAGATCGGCGATGGCTGGGGCGCGTCGCGCCTGCTGGGGACCGGCACGTTGGCCCTGACCATCGACCCGCTGGACGAGAAGGAACGCTATCAGGGCGTGGTCGAGCTGCAGGGCGACAGCCTGTCCGACGCGGTGGAATATTATTTCCGCCAGTCCGAACAGGTGCCGACGCGCGTGCGCATCGCGGTGGCGCGGTTCCAGGCGGCGGGCCTGCCGCACTGGCGCGGCGGCGGCATGATCATCCAGCAGATCGCGGGCGATGCGGCGCGCGGCGACGCGGCGGAGGCGTGGAACACCGCGCGGGCGCTGTTCGACACGCTGAGCGACGAGGAGCTGGTGGACCCGGACCTGTCCGGCGGGCGCGTCCTGTTCCGCCTGTTCCACGAGACCGGGGTGCGCCTGTTCGATCCGGCGCCGCTGCGCCGTTATTGCCAGTGCTCGGCGGAGCGGGTGAAGACGGTGCTGGCCAGCTTCCCCGCGGCCGAGCGCGAGGCGATGGCGCAGGACGGGGCGATCAGCGCGGCCTGCGAATATTGCAACACGACCTATCGCTTCGCGCCGGAGGATCTGGAGTGAGCACGCAGATCTATCTGATCTCCCCGCCCGAATTCGACACGGGGAAATTTGCCGAGCAGCTGGAGGCGGCGCTGGCGACCGGCCATGTCGGGGCGTTCCAGCTGCGTCTCAAAGGCGCAGAGGACGAGATCGTGCTGGCGGCGGGGCGCGAGCTGGCGCCGCTGTGCGCGCGGCACGAGGTCAGCTTCATCGTCAACGACCGCCCGGACCTGGCTGCGGATTTGGACGCCGACGGCGTGCATGTGGGCGAGGAGGATGCGGGGATCGAGGAGGCCCGGCGCATCGTCGGCGCGGGGCGGATCGTGGGCGCGACCTGCCGCAATTCGCGCCACGCGGCGATCGAGGCCGGCGAGGCGGGGGCGGACTATGTCGCCTTCGGCGCCTTTTTCCCGACAGAAACCAAGGCCACAACCGTGCGCGCGGAGCCGGAGATCATCGAATGGTGGTCACAGATTTTCACCCTTCCCTGCGTCGCCATCGGCGGGATCACGGCGGACAATTGCGCGCCGCTGGTGCGCGCGGGCGCGGATTTTCTGGCGGTGTCGGGCTTTGTCTGGCGCCATCCGGACGGGCCGGCGGCGGGGGTCGCGGCGCTCCAAGCTGCGATCGAGACCACGACCGAGGCGGCGTGAGCCGGCTGCTGGCCGCCGCGGCGCTAGTGCTGGCCGCCATCGCGCCAGTCTATGCGCCGGCTTACGCGCAGGACAATCAGGCCTCGCCGTTCGAGCGGGCGCGGCTGGCCTATGCGGCGCGGGACTATTTCACGGCGCGGGACGCGGCGGGCGTGGCGGCGGCCTCCGGCGAGGCGCAGGCCATGGTGCTGGCCGGGCTGCTGCAGGAGCGCGGGCTGGGCGGGCCGGTGGATATGCAGGCGGCGCGCACCTGGTACGAGCGGGCGGCGGATCTGGACGATACGGACGGCATGCTGGGCCTGGCGCGGCTGGCGGCGGACAGCCAGGCGGGGCTGGCCCCCTCCGACGCGCGCGGCTTCCTGCGCCGGGCGCAGGCGCGCGGCGCGGCGGGTGCGGATTTGCTGCTGGGCCAGATGCTGGCGCGCGGCGTCGGCGGCCCGCCCGACCCGGCGGGGGCGCGCGAGCTGCTGGCCCCGCTCGCGGACGCCGGCGATTCCGAGGCGCAGATCGAGCTGGCGTATCTGGAGCTGGAGCGCGGAAACGCCGAGGCCGCCCGCGAGCAGCTGGAGCGCGCCGCGGCCGGCGGCGACGCGGAGGCGGCCTATCAGGCCGGAATTCTGTGGGCCGACGACGAGGCCGCGCCGGACGGGCTGGCGCGCGCCGCCGGCCTGTTCCGCCAGGCGGCGGAGGGCGGGCACGCGGCGGGCGCGACGCTGTACGCCCATGCGCTGTGGCAGGGCGCGGGCGTTGCGGAGGACCGGGCCGAAGCGGTGCGCTGGTATGGCGAGGCGGCCGGGCGCGGCGACGCCGAGGGCCAGTTCTATTATGCCGTCATGCTGTTCGCCGGGGCCGGCCTGCCGGCGAACGTGGAGGAGTCCTATTACTGGGCGCTGCGCTCGGCGGCGGCCGATCCGCAGCCGCAGGCGGGATACGGCGACCAGCGCGCGGCGCTGCGTGCCCAGGCCGAGGCGGCGCTGAACGAGGACGCGCGGGCGCGGATCGCCGCGCGCGCGCGGACGGATGCGGGCGCCCTGCCCCTGAACCTGGAATAGCGGGCGTTCGCTGAACCGGCGCGGACCGGCGTGCGTTGCTCCCCGTAATCAGAACCGGGAGCGATCATGAGCGACGACACGAACCCGCAGGATGCGCGCGAAAAACTTTTCGCGATGATCCGGGACATCCAGATCGCCATGGTGACGACGGTGGAGCGCGACGGGTCGCTGCGCGCCCGGCCGATGGCGGCGGAGTTCCTGGAGGGCGACGACGACCATCTGTATTTCCTGACCCACATCGAATCCCACAAGACCGAGGAGGCGATGCACGACCCGCGCGTGAACCTGACCTTCGCCAAGGGCGGCGATTATGTCTCGGTCAGCGGGACGGCGACGATCAGCCGGGACCGCGAGCTGATCGAAAAGCTGTGGAATGAGACCCAGCGCAGCTGGTTTCCCGCAGGGCCGAAGGACCCGGCGGCTTGCGTGTTCCGCGTGGCGCTGGAATACGGCGAGTACTGGGCCCCGCCCGCCGCGACGGTGACCATGGCCTATGGCTGGGCCAAGGCGATGCTGACCGGCAAGGATTCCGACGGCGATCTCGGCGACAACCGCAAGATCGGCCAGACCGGCGCGCCGGGCTGAATTGCGCCTGACTCGCGGACGGCGTCTGCAAAATTCCACCCACTATATCTTGATACCTGTGGAAAGCCTGCGTGTGCATCTTGTGGCCCGAAATCGCCCGGCTACTGTATCTTGCGTGCCGGGAACACGGCGCGACCAAGACACACAAGATGTAGCCGGGGGTATTCCATGGGCTGGACCGATGAGCGCGTCGATCTGTTGAAGCGGCTGTGGGCGGAGGGGCTGTCCGCCAGCCAGATCGCCCAGAAACTGGGCGGGGTGACCCGCAACGCGGTGATCGGGAAGGTGCACCGGCTGGGGCTTTCGGGCCGCGCCACGCCGTCCCGTCCCGCGCGCCGCACCGTCAAACCGGCCGCCGCCCGGCCGCAGCGCAGCGCGCCGCCCGCCGCGGCCGCGCGCCCGGCCGCGCCGCCGCCGGCGCCGGTGGAGCCCGCGCCACTGCCCAATGGCGAATTCGCCACGGTGCTGACGCTCGGCTCCCATATCTGCAAATGGCCGATCGGCGATCCGGACGATCCGGAGTTCCGCTTCTGCGGCCGTCACGCCAGCGCGGCCTCGCCCTATTGCGAGGCGCATGCGCGCCTGGCCTATCAGCCGCAGAAAAAGCGCGTGCGGCGCACCAATTCGGACGCCAACGCGGTGCTGGACAGCCTCGCGGCCTCGCGCCGGATGCAATAGGCCCGAGCGGCGTTTTTCAAAAAGCCGTCCATCAGGGGGGCGTGGAGCGGGGGCGGTCCATCGGGACCGTCCCCGTTTCTTTTACAGGCGGACGCGGCGGTCAGGCCGCGCTGGCGCTGTCCTCTTCGGAGGAGCCGGAGCCGCCATTCTTCATTTCGAGGGCGTAGCCGGCCGAGCGCACGGTGCGGATCGGGTCGGGCAGGCCCGGCATTTTCAGCGCCTTGCGCAGCCGGCCGATATGCACGTCCACGGTGCGGACCTCGACATAGACGTCGCTGCCCCAGACCGCGTCCAGCAATTGCTCGCGCGAGAAGACGCGGCTGGGGTGCTGCATCAGATAGTCGAGCAGGCGGAATTCGGTCGGGCCCAGATGCACCTCGTCGCCATTGCGCTTCACGCGGTGGGCGACGCGGTCGATCTGGATGTCGCCATAGGACAGCGTGTCGTCGGCAAGGCCGGGGCGGATGCGGCGCAGCACCGCGCGCACCCGCGCGAACAGCTCGCCCATCGAGAACGGCTTGACGATGTAGTCGTCCGCGCCGGTGTCCAGGCCGCGGACGCGCTCGGCCTCCTCGCCGCGGGCGGTCAGCATGATGATCGGCAGGTTGCGCGTGGCCTGGCGGTTGCGCAGGCGGCGGCAGACCTCGATCCCCGACAGCTTGGGCAGCATCCAGTCCAGGATCATCAGGTCGGGCGCTTCCTCGGAGGCCAGCGTCATCGCCTCCTCCCCGTCCGGCGCCACGGCGACGCGGTAGCCCTCTTTCTCCAGATTGTATTCCAGGAGCTGGGCGAGAGATTCCTCGTCCTCGACGATCAACACATAGGGCTTCATGCCTCATCCTCCTCGGCGGGTTCAGGGCCGGGCTGCACGGTGTTGGTTTTCGGCCGCTCTCTGGTCGGCGGCTCTCCCGTAACGATGAAGTGGATGACCTCCGCGATATTCGTCGCGTGGTCGCCGATCCGCTCCAGATTCTTGGCGATGAACAGCAGATGCGCCGAGGCGCTGATCGTGCGCGGATCCTCCATCATGTAGGTGAGGAGTTCGCGGAACATCGAATTGTACTGCTCGTCCACGTCTTCGTCGCGGGCCCAGACGTCGACCGCCTTGGCGACCTCGCTGGAGGCGTAGGCGTCCAGCACGTCCTTCAGCTGGCTGAGCACCATGCGGCCCATCAGGTCGACGCCGCGCGCGATCAGCAGCGGCTCGGACTCGTCCAGCACCAGAGACCGCTTGGCGATGTTCTTGGCGAGGTCGCCAATGCGCTCCAGCTCGGCGGAGATTTTCAGCGCCGCGAAAGTGGCGCGCAGGTCGGAGGCCATCGGCTGGCGCAGCGCGAACAGGCGGATCACCTTGCGCTCCAGATCGGCCTGGGCGGCGTCGACCTGCTTGTCGCGCTGCACGACCTTTTCGGCGAGGTCCGGTTCGCGCCGCACCACGGCCTGCACCGCGTCGGCGACCATGGATTCGGCCATGCCGCCCATGCGCGCGATTTCGGTGGTGAGCTGGTCCAGCTCTTCGCCGAAGGATTTGACGATATGTTCGGCCATCTATCCGCTCCCTACCCGAACCGGCCCGTGATGTAGTCCTGCGTCCGCTCGTCCCGCGGATTGGTGAAGATCTCTTCGGTCGGGCCGGATTCGACGAGCTTGCCCAGATGGAAGAAGGCGGTCTTCTGGGAGACCCGCGCGGCCTGCGCCATCGAGTGGGTGACGATGATGATGCAGAAATTCTCCCGCAGCTCGTCGATCAGCTCCTCGATCTTGGCCGTCGCGATCGGGTCCAGCGCCGAGCACGGCTCGTCCATCAGGATGACTTCGGGCTTCACCGCGATGGCGCGCGCGATCACCAGGCGCTGCTGCTGGCCGCCGGAAAGGCCCGTGCCCGGCGCGTCCAGACGGTCGGCGACCTCGGCCCACAGGCCGGCGCGCTTCAGCGAGTCCTCCACGACGGCGTCGGTCTCGTCCTTGGTGGAGACCAGGCCGTGGATTTTCGGCCCGTAGGCGACATTGTCGTAGATCGATTTCGGGAACGGGTTCGGCTTCTGGAACACCATGCCGACCCGGGCGCGCAGCAGGACCGGGTCGATGCCGCGGTCATAGATGTTGGCGCCGTCGATCTCGATCGAGCCGGCGACGCGCGCGATGTCGATCGTGTCGTTCATCCGGTTGATGCAGCGCAGGAAGGTCGACTTGCCGCAGCCGGACGGGCCGATAAAGGCGGTGACGCTGCAGTCCGGAATGTCCATCGACACGCCGAACAGGGCCTGTTTGTCGCCATAGAAGACGTCCACGTCGCGCGTGCACACCTTCACCGGAAGACTGGCCAGCGGGTGCCCGTGCATGTCGTGCGTCTGCACGACCGGCGTGGGAGGCGTAAGCGGTGCGGCGTGGCCGCCGGGTTCGCGATCGTTCATTGTGGGCGTTTCCACCATATCACCATCTGCGTTCGAATTTGCGGCGCAGGAAGATCGCCGCGGCGTTCATCAGGATCATCAGAGACAGCAGGATGATGATCGCGGCGGCGGTGCGCGCCTCGAAGGCGCGCTCCGCGCTGGTCGCCCAGATGAAAATCTGCACCGGCATCACCGTGGCCGGCGAGGTCACCCCGGTCGGCGCGTCGGCGACGAAGGCGACCATGCCGATCATCAAGAGCGGCGCGGTCTCGCCCAGCGCCTGGGCCAGGCCGATGATCGAGCCGGTCATGATGCCCGGCATGGCCAGCGGCAGGACGTGGCCGAACACCGCCTGGGTGCGCGAGGCGCCGACCGCCAGCGCGGCCTCCCGGATCGAGGGCGGCACGGCCTTCAGCGCCGCGCGGCCGGAGATGATCACGACCGGCAGCGTCATCAGCGCCAGCACCAGGCCGCCCACCAAGGGCGCCGAGCGCGGCATGCCGAGAAAATTGATGAAGACCGCCAGGCCCAGAAGGCCGAACACGATGGAGGGCACGGCGGCCAGATTGTTGATGTTGACCTCGACAAGGTCGGTCCAGCGGTTCTTCGGCGCGAACTCTTCCAGATAGATCGCGGTGGCGACGCCGACCGGCACGGCCAGCACCATCGTCACCAGCATGGTGAAGATGGAGCCCATCAAGGCGGCGAAGACGCCCGCCAGTTCCGGCTCCCGCGAGTCGGTGTTGGCGAACAGATAGGTGTTGAACGCGGCCTTCACGTCGCCGCGCGCGCGCAGCGTCTCGGTCCAGGCGATCTGGGCGTCGGAGACGCGGCGGTCGGCCTCCGGCGTCGACAGGATCAGGGCGCGGTCCTCCACCCCCGGCGCGCCGGGCGCGATCAGCTGTTCGCCCTCGGCGGTCTGGGCGGCGGGGCCGGACAGGCGCCAGGCGCCGCCATTGGAAAAGACGATGACGCTGGGCTCCGCGTCGCCAACGGCGTCCGCGATACGCGCGGCGTCGGCGGGCGACAGGCGCAGGGCGGCGGTCTCCCCGTCGGCGTCCGGCGTGACGGCGGGCGCGGCGTCCAGCCGGACCCAGTCGCGGCCGGTGGCCTGGCCCTTCAGATAGCGGTCGACCTCGTCCGAGATCGGCATCTTGAAGCGGATGGTCTGGCCGATCAGCGCCGGATTGTCCGCCACGCGGCGGCCGAGCGTGGCGCTGTTCAGCCGGGTCGAGAGCGCCAGCAATTCGCGGATGCGGGCGTTGCGGGTTTCGTCCGGGAATTCGCCGCGCAGCGCGTTCTGCAGCATGACGCCGAAATCGCCGCGCTGGATGTCCGCCGGATTCGACGGGTCGCCGGGGATGCGCTCCGGGTCGACCGTCACGTCCAGCGCCAGCTCATAGGTCCAGAAGGCTGAATAGGCCTGGCTGACGATGCTGCCGACCAGGACCAGCAGGGCGGCGACGGCAACCGCGATGGCGGCGATCCCGTAGGCGCGGAAGCGCCGCTCCGCGCGATAGCGCGCGGCCAGCCGCTTCTTGATCGCGGCGGACGGATCGGGCGCAGACGCGCCGGCGGGCAGGGCGGCGTCAGTCATATTTTTCCCGGTATTTCTGCACCACGCGCAGGGCGATCACGTTCAGCAGCAGCGTGATGACGAACAGGACCAGGCCCAGCGCGAAGGCGGCCAGGGTCTTGGGCGAGTCGAATTCCTGGTCGCCGGTCAGCAAAGTGACGATCTGGACCGTGATCGTGGTGACCGACTCGAACGGGTTGGCGGTCAGGTTCGCGGCCTGACCGGCGGCCATCACGACGATCATGGTTTCGCCGATGGCGCGGGAGACCGCCAGAAGGATCGCGCCGACCACGCCCGGCAGGGCGGCGGGCAGGATCACCTGACGCACGGTCTCGGACTTGGTCGCGCCCATGGCGTAGGCGCCGTCGCGCAGCGTCTGCGGCACGGCGTTGATGACGTCGTCGGACAGCGAGGACACGAAGGGGATGATCATCACCCCCATGACCAGCCCGGCGGCGAGCGCGCTCTGGGTCGGCACCGCGAAGCTGAGGAAGGGCACGGCCGCGTCGACCCATTCGGCGGCGGCGCGGATGGCCGGGCCCACGGTCAGGAGGGCGAAGAAGCCGTAGACCACGGTCGGCACGCCGGCGAGGATCTCCAGAACCGGCTTGATCCATTTGCGCGCCGTGGGGCTGGCGTATTCGGCGAGGAAGATGGCGCTGAACAGGCCGACCGGGACGGCGACCGTCATCGCGATGATAGTGATCAGGAAGGTGCCGGCGAACAGCGGGATGGCGCCGAAGGCCCCGGACTGGCCCACCTGGTCTTCGCGGATCGCGATCTGCGGGCTCCAGTGCGTGCCCAGCAGGAATTCGACCGGGTTCACCGCCGCGAAGAAGCGCAGGGATTCGAACAGCAGCGACAGGATGATGCCGACCGTGGTCAGCACCGCCAGCGCCGAACAGGCCAGCAGCAGGATGCCGATCGCCGTTTCCACGCGGTTGCGGGCGCGGAACTGGCGGCTGATATGGCCGCGCGCGAGCGCAAGTCCGCCTGCCGCCATGGCCAGCGCCAGCGCCGCGACGGCCCAGGTGAACAGGCCCTGCAGCCGGGCGAAGGCGGCGGCGGCCTGGGCGTGCAGGGCGCTGGGCGCGGCGTAGAGCCCGGCGGCGACCGCGCGCGCCTCGGCCATGAAGGTTTCCTGGCGCGCGGCGGAGAGGTCCTGAACCTGCTGCGGCATGCCGCCGAGCACGAGCGCGTTGACCAGCCCGTCGCCGAGCACGCCATAGATGGCGACCAGCGCCAGCGCCGGGACGCCGGTCCACAGCGCCACATAATATCCGGAATAGACGGGCAGGGAGTGCAGCGCGCCGGCGCGGCCGTCGGCCGCCCGCCAGGCGCGCGCCTGTCCCAGACGGAATCCCGCTGCGATCATCACAAGCAGGATCAGCGCCACGATCAGGCTGATGGACATTGGCGGGCCGTTTCCCTGCGGCTTCCCAGAA
Organism: uncultured Euryhalocaulis sp.; assembly: GCA_913055605.1. Classification (GTDB taxonomy): domain Bacteria; phylum Pseudomonadota; class Alphaproteobacteria; order Caulobacterales; family Maricaulaceae; genus Euryhalocaulis. The sequence continues at coordinate 29,053 of CAJXKJ010000041.1, forward strand.
TCGCGCGACAATCCCGCCCGCGCGACGCCGCTCTATGACTGTCCCGTGACAGTTTTATGAAACATGACGGCCCAATCTCAGGCGCGTTACAGCCGCGCGTCGCCCGTGCGTCAGACGCTGGCCGATTCCCGGGCCGTTTCGGAGGGCGTTTCGGCCTGTGACGGCGCGGTTTGCGCGGGATCGGCGGTCTTTGCGGCCA
>CAJXKJ010000042.1 GCA_913055605.1 uncultured Euryhalocaulis sp.
GAAGGATGCCGGCCATCTCGCCGGGTTCCAGGGCGCGCCCGATGCGCCCACCGCCCGCACGGCCTCGACGACCGTCGCCACCCCCGACCACGCTTCGACGGTCGCGCAGCCGGCTCCCTCGACCCCCGACGTGGTCGAGCGCTTTGGCAGCGTGACCGTGCGCCGCCTCGGCACCGGTCGATTTGCACGTCCCGCGCCGTCCGATCTGGCGCACGACATCGTGTCCCGATCGCGGCCGTCCACGCCGGACGCCCCGACCGAGGACGAGGACGCGTTCGATCCGGTGCTCGGAATCGACCCGGACGTGGCTCTCGCGACGGACCCGCTCCCCGACCGACCGACCCCCACCGCGCCCGCCCCGGCGGTCGCGAGCGACTCCGCCGTCGACCCTAAGATCGATGCAGAGCCCGTCACGGGTCGCGAGGAGCCGACCGATTCGGACGATGGCGTCGACGACGCGCTGCTCGTCCAGGGGCACGCGTCGGACGGCGATCCGCCCGAGACGTCACCGGATGCCGTGCGTCAAGCGTCGTTGTTCGACGCTGCGCCGCTCACGCCCGCCCCGCCTTCGTCCCCGCCGGCGTCGCCTCGCTCCCGTCGAGTCACCGGGCCCGACGCGACGACGACCCCCGCGGAACGCACGCGACCGGCCGTCGCGGCACGGCAGGAGGCGGCGCGCGAGCGGGCCCCCGACGTCCAGCCCGATCCTGCGACCGCTCAGCGCGCCCGCGAGGAGGCGCTCAGCCGTGCGGGCGATCTGCGCAGTCGCATCATTCGCTGGATGCTCGCTCCCGACACGCCCGTCATCGTGTCGATCGAGCGGGTGCAGCACGACTTCCAGCTCGAGGCGGACGTGGCCCGCGACATCGTCGATGGCATTCTCGACTCGCCTCCGCCCAGCCTGCGACTGACGCGGCTGCGGCCGGATCTTCTGCGGGTGTCGCGCATCACCGTCGAACAGAACGCGTAGCGGCACAGCCCTCGTCCAGCCAGCGTGCCAGCGTCGCTCCGTCCGTGCCCCCGGAGTGGGCCTCGCCTCGGGGTTCCGTGCCGGCAGCCGCGGCCAGGGCCGTCGTGCCAAGGATCGCCGCGCGTCCGCGCGCAGCGGCGCGGGCCGAACGAGTCGTCATGTTTCCCTCCCCTCCGGCCATGAACCCACGGCCGGGATTCTGATGTGTCAGCGGCCTCACGGGCCGGCAGGAACTCTCTGAACCCCTTAATTGCTAGTCAATCTGATATAAATTGATTGTTATACGAACTAATGGCCAGGCGCGCGGCCGGGCAGGCGGCGCGCCGCCGCAGGCTTTCCTCACCCGCCAGAGCGTCAAATCCAACGGGGTATAAGCGAAAGGGAAAGACCGGTTCAGACCAGCCGGGCGCTGCCCAGCGTCTGGAACGCGCCGAATTTCGGCATCCCCTCCAGATGCAGCGAGTCGCGGCTCTGGATCCGGAACCCCGCCGCCTCCAGCAAGGCCGGCGCGTCGCGGGTCAGATGGCATCCGCCGAACACCGGCTTCCAGACCGGCTCCAGCCGCCGCTGCCATTTATAGATGCCGGGGTCCGGGTCGCGCCCGTGCTCGGCGAACAGCATCAGCCCGCCGGGCTTCAGCACCCGCCGCATCTCGGCCAGCGCCCGCCCGGCGTCCGGAATGCTGCACAGCGTATAGGTCAGCACCACCGTATCGACGCTGGCGCCCGGCAACGGAATGTCCTCCGCCCCCGCCGCGATCAACTCCACTTTGACGGGCGAGGCCTGGATCGCCGGAGCGGCCTTGCGGCGCATCCCCTCGGACGGCTCCAGCCCCAGCACCACCTCGACCTTCTGCGGGTCGTAGAGCGGCAGGTTGGCGCCCGCCCCCATGCCGATCTCCAGCACCCGTCCATAGGCGTCCGGCACGACCGATTTGCGGATCTCCGTGACGTCCGCCCGGCCGCAGCACAGATAGATCACATGCGGCAGGATCCGGTTTTCATAGAAGCTCATCTTCTGTCCTCCCCGTCCGTCCCGGCGAAATCCGTCAGCGGCCCGGCGGCGCATCCTCCCCGGCGGCCAGCGCCCGCGCCCGCGCGCCCAGCGTGCTGTCCTGCTCGGCCGCCCAGCCGCGGCGCAGCTGCCGGGCGCAGCGCCAGCACTGCTCGGTCCCGCGCGCGAACAGCGCGGCGGCCAGCGCCAGGGCGGCCAGCGCCGGCTCGAACCCGCCCGCCGCCCACAGCGCCCAGCCCGCCGCGCCGGCAAACCAGAGCGGGGTCAGCAGGACCTGCCGCGCCACCAGCGCGCGCCAGACGTCCTCGGCCGGCGTTCCGGCCCAGCGGGCGCGGTCGGCCGGGCGCACCCGTCCGGCGACGAACCCGGCGATGACGATAAGAATGACCGCGACCCCGAACAGTCCGGGAATGCTGCCTGCGACGACGATCTCGGTGTCGGTCAAATCAGGCGGCTCCTGTCTGCTGTGTGCTGTCTGCGGACCCGCCCCTAGGGCGTGTATTCGCGCGAATGCGCCTCGCGCGCGCCGGTCATCCGCCCGGCCTTGCCGCGTTCGAAGATCACATGGCCGATGGCCAGCGCGATGGCCGCGATCCCGGTGGCGCCCAGCATGATGACGGACAGCCGCCCGACCGCCTCGCTCTCCACCGCGGTCAGATACATCGCGAAATACAGAAGGCTGATCGCCGCGGAAGCCAGCGCCGCGGCCAGCAGGCGATAGCGCGGGCGCAGGAACAGAACGCCATAGGCGATCATCAGACCGATCGACAGGACGATGGCGACAAGTGACACGTGCCTAACGCTCCCTCGCGAAACGACAGGGCGCGAAACCTAGATCAAGTCGGGGCTGGATTGAACTGTCCAGCAGCGGCCGGCTTCAGTGTCCGCCCTTGCCCGGCGGCGGGAAGAAGAAGCGCACGAAGAACACGCCCAGCACGCCGGCGATCACCGAGGCGACCAGCGACCAGAACAGGCCGATCCCGTCGACGCAGAACCACAGCGTGAAGAACAGGACCAGGACCAGAACATGCAGCGACAGCCATTTGCACGCCGCCATGAAGCCGCGATAGGTCTGCTCGTGCTGGGAAATGTCCATATGGCCATGGACATAGGCGTCATGCGTGTCGTGGCCGGCAGCCATCAGTCGCTCTCGTCCTTCACGTGGTTTCGTCGAACGCATGGGCGATAGCACCGGGGCGCCGGGCGGGCAAGAACCCGCGGGGACGACGCCTCGCCGCACCCCCTAATAGATGCAGGAATCCAGCCCGCTGGCGCGCACCTCGCCCATCCGCGCCTGCAGCGACCCGGCTCGGCCCGCCACATACGGCCCCGGCGGGTCCAGCCGGTAGGTGTTGGGATTGGGCAGCACGGCAGCCATCAGCGCCGCCTCGCGCGCGCTCAACTCGGCGGCGGACTTGCCGAAGCGCGCCTGCGCCGCCGCCTCCGCCCCGAACAGGCCGTCGCCCCATTCGGCGACGTTCAGATAGACCTCCATCGTGCGCCTCTTGGTCCACAGCGCCTCGTCCAGCACAGTGAACCAGGCCTCCGCCCCCTTGCGGGCCCAGCTGCGCCAGGGAAACAGATAGGCGTTCTTCGCCGTCTGCTGGCTGATCGTGGAGGCGCCGCGCAGCCGCCCGCCGGATTCGGCGGCGCGCAGCGCGCTTTCGATCGCCTCGAAATCGAACCCGGAGTGGGCGCAGAAGCGCGCGTCCTCCGCCGCGATCACCGCGCGCACCAGATTCGGGCTGATCTGCGACAGCGGCCGCCAGCGATAGCGCACGTCCTGCCCCTCGACCGCGCGCTGGACCATCAGCGCCGTGCCCGGCACGGGCGCGAGGCCATAGAGCGAGGCCCAGAGCAGCGACCCGCCTGCCCCGGCGGCCAGCGCCCAGCAGGCGATACGATTGGCCCAGAACGCCGCCCGCCGCCAGCGCAGCGGCAGCGCCGCCCAGCGCGCGCCCAGAGACGCGCGCAGCGACAGGCCCGGCCTTTCTTCGCCCGCCTTCGCGCGCGGCTCGTCTTCCGGCTCCGGCGCCGGGCGCTGCATCGTCTCGCTGTCGCTCACGCCGCGTCCGCCCACTCGCCGCGCACGTCCGGATCGGCCTCGCCCGCTGCGTTCGCCGCGCGCAGCGCCGCGAACTCCCCCGGCGGCAGCAGGCGCGACAGCGCCCAGACCGCCGCCCCGCGCACCACCGGCGCGCCGTCGTCCAGCAGCGCCCGGGCGCAGGGCGCCAGATCCGGCGCGTCCGAATTGCCGATGGCGATCAGCACATTGCGCACGAAACGATCCCGCCCGATCCGCTTGATCGGGCTGCCGGAAAACACCTGCCGGAATTCGGCGTCGTCCAGCGCCGCCAGCTCGGCCAGCAGCGGCGCGGTCAGTTCGGGGCGCGGGTGCAGCGCCGCCTCGCGTCCGGCCTGGGCGAACTTGTTCCAGGGGCACACGGCCAGACAGTCGTCGCAGCCATAGATGCGGTTGCCCATGGCCGCGCGGAATTCGCGCGGGATCGGCCCGGAATGCTCGATGGTGAGGTAGGAGATGCAGCGCCGCGCATCCAGCTGGTACGGCGCGGGGAAGGCCGCCGTGGGGCAGACGTCCAGACAGGCCCGGCACGCCCCGCAATGGTCGGTCTCCGCGGCGTCCGGCGCCAGTTCCGCATCGGTCAGGATCACGCCCAGGAACAGCCAGGAGCCGTGCGAGCGGCTGACCAGATTGGTGTGCTTGCCCTGCCAGCCCAGGCCCGCCGCCTGCGCCAGCGGCTTTTCCATCAGCGGCGCGGTGTCGACGAACACTTTCACCTGCGCCCCGCTCGCCTCCGCGAAGGCGCGCGCCATCTGTTTCAGCCGCTTCTTGATCAGGTCGTGATAGTCCGCGCCCTGGGCGTAGACGCTGATCGCCGCCCGGTCTCGCGCGGAGAGAATCTCCAGCGGATCGCGGTCCGGCCCGTAATTCAGCCCCAGCACGATGGCGCTTTTGGCGTCCGGCCACATCGCGGTCGGGCGCACCCGGCGCGCGGCGGTGTCCGCCATCCACTGCATCTGGCCGTGCCGGCCCGCGGCGATGAAGTCCAGCAGCCGCTCGGCCGCCGGCCAGTCGCCGTCCGCCCGCGCGATGCGGCAGGCGTCGAAGCCCAGCTCCCCCGCCTGCGCCCGCGCCGAATCGGCCGCCGCCCGCGCGCCGTCCGCGCGGCGGGCGCCGCTTTCGGTGCTGTCGCCTGTCCTGTCGTCTGTCCGGGGCCCGGCCTGCATCCGTCCGTCATAGCAAAGCCGCGCCGGGATTTCCTTATCCACAGGCGCGGACGGTGCGTCAGCCTCAGGCCGCGCCCGGCTGCCCTTATTCGGGCCGGCGCAGACGCCCGCCTTGGCAAGCGCCGGGGCGGCGCGTATATCGCCCGTCTTCGCGGCGCCCTCGCCCCGTTTTCACAGGGCGCCGGCCGGATGGCTGGGTAGCTCAGCTGGTTAGAGCGCAGGACTCATAATCCTGAGGTCGAGGGTTCGAGTCCCTCCCCCGCCACCACCTCCGGACTTGCTGTAGATCGCCCATCTAATTCGCGCTTTGGCATTTTTTCTGGCGTGACCGGACGCTATGGTAAGTAAAGCACCGGCGAACGGGATTCGGATGTCTTCCAGCGATATCGGCGATACGGCGTCCGGGGAGACGGATGGGGAACTCCCGGCGGCGGAGGGGAACGCTTCGCAAGATGCGGAGTCAGAGAGGGGCGATGCTTCCATGAGCAAGTTAGACGGGTGCGAGTTCTATCTGGGTGAGAACTCGACGATCGAGGGCGCGACGCTGGAAGTGACCGGCACCGCCCAGATCGACGGGACCTTCAGCGGCAAGCTGAAATCGACGCATCTGGCGGTCGGCGAAAAAGGCCGCGTCTCCGGCCAGATCGTCAGCGAGACCGGCGACGTCGAGGGGATCGTCGAGGAAACGATCTCGCTGTCCGGAAAGCTGACGGTCCGCTCCACCGGGCGGATCAAGGGCGAAATCTCCTACGGCTCGCTGGAGGCGCATGAAGGCGCCCAGCTGGTCGGCACGATCAACACCCAGAACGACATGGCCGGGGTCTCCGGCGGCCGGTCCTCGATCTCCAACGTCCGCTCCATGCTTGGCGAGACCGCCAAGCCGGAGGACGGGGAAGACGAGGGTTCCGAGTACTAGGTCGCCTGGTCGGGCGGCGATAATTGGACCTTGCGACGCTGCCTATGCCCAACGTCACCGTCATGTTTGCGAACACCAAGGGCGGCGTGGGCAAGAGCACGCTGGCCTATCTCACCGCCATTTTCTTGGCGGCGACCGAGCGGGCGCGCATCGTGGCGGCGGACCTGGACCCGCAAAAGTCCATGTTCAACGCCCTGCTGCGCTTCCAGTCGGAGGCCCTGCACGCGGAGGACTGGTCGGAATCCTTCGCCGGCGTCCCGATCGAGCGGGGCCGCCTGCGCAACGCGGTGAACGAGGCGAAAGTCTCCAGCGACATCCTGCTGATCGACACGCCGGCCGGCTTCGCGGCGACCGAGCTGTTCACCTTCATGCGGCCGGACATCATCGTCGTCCCGGTCACCGCGTCTGACGCCGACATCTTCACCACGAAGAAATATCTGGACGACATGACCCATACGCTGGGCGAGATGGCGGCGGAGGTCGGCGGCGTGATGCCCCAGATCCTGGTCATCCCGAACCAGGTCTATGACGCCGACTGCGTCAGCCGCGTGCGCGACTCGCTGCGCGGCCTGCGCGTCCAGATCGGCCGGCCCTTGCCGCACGCGCTCGAATTCCGGGAAATCTTCCGCTACACGCGCGGCGACACCAATGTCGGCCGCGTTGTCCGGCGGGAGAGCAAATTCTTCAACTGGCTGGGCGAGCGCATCATGGGCCGGCTCCAGAGCAACAGCCTGGAGACCGAGGGCCGCCGCTAGCCGTCAGGCGCCCGTCAGGCTTTCGCGCCCGTCTTGCCGGGCTTGTTCGAAAACTGGAACAGGAAGTCGACCGTCCGCTCCAGATGCGTCCAGAGCAGATCGTCGCTGCCCGGCTGATAGACGCGCAGCATCTCCCGGTACTCGGCGTAGAACAGCGCCACGCGATGCTCCAGCGTCGGCCAGGTGTCCGGAACGTCGGTCTCCACGCGGCCCAGGAGTTTCGCCAGATGCAGGCGGTTGGCGCGGCGCAGCTGTTTGTGCGCGGCTTCCAGATCGTTGTCCCAGAGCCAGCTATAGCTGGCATAGGCGCGGATCAGGCCCAGATTTTCCAGATCGCTGCGCCAGATCTCGCGCAGCGTGCTCCAGAATTCTTCCTCGGGCGTGGCGCCCTTGGCGCGCGCCTCGTCCGAAAACCGGTCCAGCGCCTCGATCCGCTCATTGGTGAAATTCTCGAGCAGGCGCAGCAGCAGCCCGGCCTTGGAGCCGAAATGGGCGAACATCGTGCCGTGGGCGACGCCGGCTTCCTTGGCGATGTCGCCGGCGCGGGTCTCGAAGAATCCCTTCTCCGTGAACAGCCGCTGCGCGGCGTCCAGCAGCTTGCGCCGCGTGGCGTCCTTGCGCGCGGCGCGCGCGCGCGGTCGCCCTTCGGAGCCGTCGTCCGACACCGTCATCCCCCTCCCCTCGCTCCTGCCGCATCCGCCGCCGCGAACCCGCATTGGCTGGATACTTATTAGGATTGTGCAGGTTTAAAGGCAGGCGCCGCAGCGCACAATGCGCATAAAGCGCATACCGCACGGCCAAGTTGTTGAACCTAAAAGTTTCTAGATCATTTCGATCGCGGTCGCGACGCCCTCGCCCCCGCCGATGCACAGGCTGGCCACGCCGCGCTTTCCGCCGGTCTGCTCCAGCGCCGACAGAAGCGTCGCGATGATCCGCGCGCCGGAGGCGCCGATCGGGTGGCCCAGGGCGCAGGCGCCGCCATGCACGTTCACGATGTCATGGCCGATGCCCAGCTCCTTCATCGCGATCATCGGCACCATGGCGAAGGCCTCGTTGATCTCCCACAGGTCCACGTCGCCGGTCTCCCAGCCCGCGCGGGCCAGAACGCCTTTCATCGCGCCCACCGGCGCGGTGGTGAACAGCTCCGGCTCATGGCTGTGGCTGCCGGTCGCGATGATTTTCGCGACCGGGTTCAGGCCGCGCTTTTCCGCCTCCGAGGCGCGCATCAGGACCAGCGCCGCGGCGCCGTCGGAAATGCCGCTGGCGTTCGCGGCCGTGATCGTGCCCTCCGGCTGGAAGGCGGGCCTCAGGGTCGGGATTTTTTCCGGACGCGCCTTTTTCGGCAGCTCGTCCTCGCTGACCACGATCTCGCCCTTGCGATCCTTGATCGTCACCGGCGCGATCTCGCGCTTGAACTTGCCGGCGGCCGTGGCCTCCTGCGCCCGCCGCAGCGTTTCGATGGCGTATTCGTCCTGCGCCTCGCGGGTCAGCTGGTATTTCGCCGCCGTGACGTCGGCGTGATAGCCCATCGGCTTGCCGTCATAGGCGTCGGTCAGCCCGTCCAGCGCCATATGGTCGTAGACGCTGTCCGTGCCGTATTTGAACCCGGTGCGGTGATTGGTCAGCAGATGCGGCGCGCCGGTCATCGACTCCATGCCGCCGGCGACCACGACGTCCGCCTCGCCGGCCAGGATCGCGCCGCGCGCCACGAAGGCCGCCTGCATGCCGGAGCCGCAGACCTTCGCCACGCCCATCGCATGGGTGGATTTCTCCAGCCCGGCCTTCAGCGCCGCCTGGCGCGCCGGCGCCTGGCCCTGGCCGGCGGACAGGACATTGCCCATCACCACGCTGTCGACCGCGTGCGGGTCCAGCTTGGCGTCGGCCAGCGCACCCTTGATCGCGGTCGCCCCCAGCTCGTTCGCGGAGACCGCGCCAAGCTCGCCCAGCAGGGCCCCCATCGGGGTGCGGGCATAGCCGGCGATGACGATCGGATCGGATTCGGGGGCGCTCATGTCGTGCTCCGGTTGCGGGATTGCGGCGTTGCGAGCGCTTGATATGGCGCCGCTGCTGTTGCGCCGCAACATGGCGGTGTGACGCCGTCACTCAGCCGTCACGCTCACCGGTCCCGCGCGCCGCCCGGCGCAGCCGGTCATTGATCGCCTCGCCCAGCCCGTCCTCCGGAATCGCCGCCACCGCGATCCGGCTAAAGCGCCCGTCCAGTGCGCGCAGATAGGCGAACAGATTGCGCGCCGCCTCGTCCGCATCGCCGGACGGCGACAGGTTCAGGTCCGCGTCTTCGCAGCCCGGCCCGAAGCCCAGAAACCCCTCGCCCGGCTCCGGCGCGGCCGCGTTCAGGCGCAGCGCCGCCTTCGGCGCATAATGGCGCAGCAGCATGCCGGGCGATGCCGGCGCCGACCCGCCCGCATTATGCGCCTCGCCCGCCGCCGCCAGCGGCCCGGCGACCGCCTCGATCGCCGCCCGCGCCAGCCCGCCGGGCCGCAGCAGCGTCGCAATCTCTCCCTCCACAGCCACAACCGCAGACTCCAGCCCGATCGGCGAGGGGCCAGCGTCCAGAATGATGTCCACCACATCGCCCAGCCCCTCGGCGACATGCTGCGCCGTCGTCGCGCTGGTCCGGCCGGAGGGATTGGCGCTGGGCGCGGCCAGCGGCCCGCCGAACGCGGCCAGCACGGCGCGCGCCGCCGGATGGGTCGGGGCGCGCAGCGCCACCGTCTCCAGCCCCGCGCGCGCGGCCTCGCACACCGTCCCGTCCGCGCGCCGGGGCACGACCAGCGTCAGCGGCCCGGGCCAGAACGCCGCCGTCAGTTTCTCCGCCAGCGGGCTGAACACGCCCTCGGCCTTCGCCGCCTCCAGCCCCGCGACATGGGCGATCAGCGGGTTGAAGCCGGGCCGTCCCTTGGCCGCGAAGATTCGCGCCACCGCCTCCGGGTTCGCCGCGTCGGCGGCCAGGCCATAGACCGTCTCTGTCGGAATCGCCGCCAGCCCGCCGCCGCGCAGAATCTCCACGGCCCGCGCGATGGCGTCGGGACTGTCGGCCGGAAGGATGGGGGCGCTCATGGGGGCGTTCTATAATGCCTCGGCCCCGCCGTGGAGGAGCCCTGTGCGCCGCCGTATGCTCGCCGCCGGCGCTCAGCCGCCGGCCGCGGCGCTCATGTCCACCTCGCCGCGCGCATCCTCCACGAAGGGGACCGTGCCGCGCGGCGGGTAATCCTTCTCGATCACATAGGTCATCGCCTCGATGATCGCGTCCACGCCGGGCCGCGCATTGGGCATCGACTGCACGGCGTGGGAGTGCAGCTTGAAATCGGCGTCGAGCACAAAGAAAGCCGGCTCCAGGAACGCGTCCGGCTCGCTCTCCTTGATGGCGTGAGAGATATACAGGCCCCAGGCCCGCGCCTGCGCCAGATCCCAGCCGTATCCGACGGTCAGCTCGCCGACCTCCCACTCCGCCGCGCTCTTCTCCGCGCGCTCCCGGGAATCGGCGCTGACGAACAGCGCCTCGACGCCCAGCGATTCCAGATCGCCGGCGCGGCGATTCCATTCTTCCAGCGATGTCTTGCACAGGCCGCAATGATAGCCGCGATAGACATAGACCAGCAGCAGCGTGCGCGGCGCGCGCCCGTGCAGGCGCCATTCCCCGCCGCCGGTCAGCGGAACGGTCAAATCCGGCGCGGTCTGGCCGGGCAGAAGCGGCGTGATGTCGGTCATGGTCGATCCCTCGTGCGGCGGGACAACACCGCCCCCATCCTAGCCGTTCCGGACGCCGCGCGCATCATTGCGGGTTCGCGTTCCGTTCTCCCGCGCGTAGGATGCCCGCGACTCGGGACAGGGACGTGACATGGACGGGATTCCCCTCATCGTTTTGGCCGCCGCCTGCGCCGGCCTCGTCATCGCCGTGCTGGTGCTGGCCATGCGCCGCCCGGCCGCGGGGTCCGGCGCCGGCGCGGCGGAGGAAGCCGCCCGCCTGCGCGAGGATCTGCGCGAGGCGACCGTCCGCGCCCAGTTCGCCGCCGGCCTTCAGGAAAAGCTGGACGCCGCCGAAGCCCGCGCCGTCGCCGCGGAAAAGGAGCTGGAGGCCGTGCGCGCCACCGCCGCCGCCGACCGGCGCGCGCATCAGGAAAAGGTGCAGGAGCTGATCGCCTTCCGCGAGGACATGACGAAACAGTTCAAGGCCCTGTCGCAGGACGCCCTCGCCGCCCAGTCCGACAATTTCACCAAGGCGAACAAGGAGCGGATGGAAATCCTGCTCAATCCGCTGCGCGAGCAGATCACCAAGTTCGAAAAGGACTTCAAGGACGACGGCCAGCAGCGCGTGGCCCAGCGCACCGCAATGGAGACGCTGGTCCAGACCCTGAAGGAACAGACCGCCAGCGTGCAGGCCGAGGCCGGCAATCTGGCCCGCGCCCTGAAATCCTCGTCACAGGCCCAGGGCGCCTGGGGCGAGATGATCCTGAAGACGATTCTGGAAAAGGCCGGCCTGCGGGAGGGCGAGGAATTCGTCACCCAGGACCATCAGACGACCGAGGAAGGCGGCCGCCACCGGCCCGACGTCGTGGTCAATTTCCCCGACGGCAAGAAACTGGTCGTGGACTCCAAGGTCAGCCTGGTCGCCTTCGAACGCTGCGTGAATTGCGAGGACGAGGCCGAGCGCGCCGCACATCTGAAGGACCATTTGACCAGCCTGCGCCGCCACATCAGGGGTCTGTCGGAGAAGGACTACGCCCAGCATTATGGCGGCGTGGATTTCGTCATTTTGTTCGTGCCGGTGGAGGGCGCCCTGTCGCTCGCCATCCAGAACGATCCGGAAATCCAGGCCGACGCGGTGACCCGCAACGTCATGATCGCCTCGCCCAACACGCTGCTGATGGGCCTGCGCACGGTCCAGAACATGTGGACGCGCGAGCGCCAGCACCAGAACGCGCAGGCGATCGCCGAACGCGCCGGCAAGCTGTACGAGAAATTCGTCGGCTTCGTCGACGATCTGGAAAAAGTCGGCGCCAGTATCCAGCGCGCGCACAGCCAGTATGACACCGCCTATGGCAAGCTGACCTCCGGGCGCGGGAACCTGATCCGTCAGGCGGAATTGCTAAAGTCGATGGGCGCCCAGACGTCCAAACAGCTGCCGGAGAAAATGCTGGCGATGAGCGACGACCGCGACGACGACGAGGCGCCGGAGGCCCCGAAGACAAAGCCCGGCAAGAAGGGCGACGCCCAGCACCCCGAGCGCATCCCCGGCCTGAACGGCGGCAAGGCGGACTCCTATGACGATTTGTCGGAGGACGAGAAACTCGTCGCCGACACCATCTCTTCCGACACCGACGCCTGATTGAACGCGCCGCGCGCCGCCCTAGGCTCTCCCGAACAAAGGCGGTCCTGAATCCGCCGCGGGGAGGGAGCAGACATGGCGCGCCAGAACCAGACCATCGCTTCGCTGTTCGACGCCGGGGACGATGCGGTGTTCGACTGGGCGGCGGCCGCCCCCATCGCCATGGCCTGCATGAACATGGCCAACGATTCCGGCCTGACGGAGATGGTGCTGGCCGGCCCGGCCCCGCTTGAGGACCTCGCCCGCCGGATCGGCGCGCCGCCGGACAAGCTCCGGCGCGTCGTAAACTATCTCGCCGCCCACGGCCTTCTGGCCGTCGGCGCGGACGGGACGGTCTCGGCCACCCCGCACACCGCGTCCATGCGCCGCTACGCCGCCGCGCTGAAGATCAATATCGTGCGCACCATCGCCGGGTCGCATCTGCTGGACGGCCTGCAACAGGGCGTCACCCCGTTCGAGGCCGCCTATGGGCGCAGCGTGTTCGCGCATCTGGCCGCCGAGCCGGAGCTGGGCGCGGTGTTCGCCGACTATATGGGCTTCATGACCGACCGCGTGCTGGCCTTCCTGCACGCCGATCACCCCTTCGCCCCGTTCGAGACCGCGGTGGATGTCGGCGGCAGTTTCGGCGCCCTGCTGCTCAGCGTGCTGGAGCACTATCCCGGAACGCGCGGCATCCTGTTCGACCTGCCCAACGTCCTGGCCCAGGCCGAGCCGCGCATCCGCGCCTCGCAATTCAGCGACCGGGTCGCGCTTGTCGCCGGCGATTTTTTCGAGACCGCGCCGCCCGCCGACCTCTATCTGATCAAGCAGATCCTCCACGACTGGGAGGATGCGGACTGCGTGCGCATCCTTGCCGCCATCCGCAAGTCCATCGCGCCGGGCGGCCGCATCGCGGTGATCGACCATCTGCTGGAGGAACCGCCAACGCCGGGCGAGGCGCTGAGCACCGATATCGGCATGATGATCTGGAGCCCGGGCCGCGAACGCACGCAAAAGGATTTCGAGGCCCTGTTCGCGGACAGCGGCTTCCGCCTCGGCCGCGTCACCCCGAACCCGAACGGCCACAGCGTGATCGAGGCCGCGCCCGCGTAACGCGCTGCGTCAGCCCGGATTGTCCGCCGTCACGAACCAGCAGGCCGCATCCATCCGCACCGACCCGTCGCGGTAATGCGGCGCCATCGTTTCGGCGATGCGCGCCCGCGCGGCGTCCATCTTGTCCGGCGCCTGTTCCTCCACCGGCGCGCCCATCCCCATCGCGGTGAACACGAACTCCGTCGCCGCCTCCGGGTCCGCGCCCTCGCCGCCGACCAGTTGCTCGCCCCGCCACATCTCCGCGCGCGGGTTCGCGAACCCGGCCCCGGCCAGCATGGCGGTCGTCGCCTCCGGATCGTGCAGGCGGAACGGGCCGGGCGCAGACAGGTCGGGCGGCGGCACGTCGGCATAGTCGCGCACGATGGCGCCGATCGCGCCCATCCAGGGATTGTCCTGCGGCCCCGCCCAGCAGCCGAAGACCAGCCCGCCGCCGGGCTTTAGCCAGCCGCGCATGTTCGCGAAAGCCGCCAGCGTGTCGTCGAAGAACATCACGCCGAAGCGGGAAAAAATCCGGTCGAACGGCGCGCCGCCCGGCGTCTCGCTCTGCGCGTCGCCCAGTTCGAACGCTGCGTTCGCCGCATCGCCCAGCCGCGCCTTTGCCCGCGCGATCAGCTGCGGCGAGACGTCGATCCCGGTCACCCGCCCTTCGGGGCCGACCCGGCGCGCGATCTCCAGGCTGGTGACCCCGCCGCCGCACCCCACGTCCGCCACCGCCTCGCCCGGCTTGAACCCGGCGAACTCCATCAGCGCGTTGCCAGCCGGGGAGATCATGGATTCCAGACGCTCCAGATGGCTCGCCCAGCGGTCGCCGGAATCGCCGCGCCACTCGTCCTTGTCGTGTCCCGCCATCGCCGTCTCCTCCAATCCCGAATTTAGTCCAGCGTCCGCCGGTAGCGCAGCATGGCCAGCCCGCCGATCACCATCAGCTGCACCAGCAGCGGCCAGATATCACCGACGAGTTCGGACAGATGCGCATCGCGCAGGATCACCCCGCGCACCAGCCGCAGGAAATGCGTCAGCGGCAGCACCTGCCCGATCCCCTGCGCCCAGTCCGGCATGCCCCGGAACGGGAACATGAAGCCGGACAGAAGAATGCTCGGCAGGAACAAAAAGAACGTGAGCTGCATCGCCTGCATCTGGCTGCGCGCGACCGTGGAGATCAGGAAACCCAGGCTCAGATTGACCAGGATGAACAGCGTGATCGCCACCAGCAGCAGCGCCAGGCTCCCCCGGATCGGCACGCCGAACAGGAACACCGCGGCCAGCAGGATGATCGCCGTCTGCACATAGCCGATGGCGACATAGGGCATGATCTTGCCGACCATCACCTCGATCGGCCGCGCCGGCGTGGACAGCAGCGTCTCCATCGTCCCGCGCTCCGCCTCCCGCGTGATCGCCATGGAGGTGATCATCACCAGCGTCATGGTCAGGATTACGCCCAGCAGACCCGGCACCACATTGTGGCTGGTGATGCCCTCCGGATTGAACCGCCGGTGCACGATCAGATCGTAGGGCGGGGCGCGCGGCGCCATGTCCGCCAGCGGCCCGTCCAGCAGCGGGGCCAGCGCCGAGTCCACGATCCCCGCCATGGCGGACGCCGGCCCGCCGACCGCCACCGGGTCCGCCGCGTCGGCCTCCAGCATCAGCTGCGGGCGCTCGCCGCGCACCAAGCGCGCCTCGAAATCGTCCGGCACGACCAGAACGAAATCCGCTTCGTTGCTGCGCAGCGCGCGGTCGGCCGCCTCCTCGCCGGTCACCACGCCCTCCATCTCGAAGAAGCGCGAATTGACCATGCCCGCCTCGATGGCGCGGGAAAATTCGGACGGCTGGCGCACCGAGACCACCGCCGGCAGATGGCGCGGGTCGGTATTGATGGCGTAGCCGAACAGCAGAAGCTGCATGATCGGCACCGACAGCATCATGGCGAAGGTGATGCGGTCGCGCCGCATCTGCACCAGTTCCTTATAGAGAACCGCGCCGATCCGGCTCCAGCTGCGGGAGATCGCGCCGCCCATGTCAGGCGGCCTCTTTATCGGCCTGCGCAGCGCGCGCCTGCGCCGTCAGATGGATGAAGACCTCTTCCAGGCCCGGCTTGCGCCGCTCCCATTCCAGACCCGGCTCGGCGCGCCAGCGTTCGGTCGCGCGGTCCAGCGCCGCCTCGTCCGCCCCGGAAATGTGCAGCGCGTCGCCGAACCTTGCCACCTGCTCCACCCCCGGCGCGCCCTCCAGCGCGTCGGACACCCGCCGCAGATCGCGCCCCGTCACGCGCCATGTCGTCAGGCCCGACTGCGCCGGCACGTCGGCCGCCGGCGCGTCGACCAGTTTCACCCCGTTCAGGATGAAGCAGAGGTGATCGCACTGGATCGCCTCGTCCATATAGTGGGTGGAGACCAGCACGGTGATGCCGCGCCGCGTCATGTCGCGGATGCGGTCCCAGAAATCGCGCCGCGCCACCGGGTCGACGCCCGCCGTCGGCTCGTCCAGCAGCAACAGGCGCGGCCCGTGCAGCATGGAGGCCGCCAGCGCCAGACGCTGCTTCCAGCCGCCGGACAGCACGCCGGCCATCTGGTCGGCCCGCTGGGTCAGCCCGTATTCCTCCATCGTCTCGTCGACGCGCTCGCGGACGTTCGGGATGGAGTACATGCGCGCGATGAAATTCAGGTTCTGGCGCACCGTCAGGTCGCCATACAGGCTGAACCGCTGGGTCATGTAGCCGACATGCCGTTTCAGCTCGTCGGCCTCTTTCAAAATGTCATAGCCCAGCGCCGTGCCCGACCCGCCGTCCGGCTTCATCAGGCCGCACATCATGCGGATCGTCGTGGTCTTGCCCGACCCGTTCGGGCCCAGAAACCCATAGATCACGCCCTGCGGCACGGTCATGGACAGATCCTTGACCGCCACCAGATCGCCGAACGTCTTGCGCAGGTCGTGGACCTCGATCGCCGGCGGCCCGGATTCGTCCTTGGCGGAGGGGAGCGCCTCGCTCATGGTGCCGGATGCGCCTCGACCGGCTGGCCCGGCGCCAGACCCCAGGGCGCGTCCGGGTCGGGCCGCGCCTCGACGCGGAAGACCAGCTTTGCGCGCGCGTCCTCCGAATAGATCAGCGGCGGCGCGAACTCGGCGCGCGATGCGATATGGGTGATCGACCCGGCCAGCGTGTCCGGACAGCCGTCGCACGACAGCCCCACCCGGTCCCCGACCGACAGCGACGACAGCCGGTCCTCGGGGGCGAAGAACACCGCCTTGATATTGTCCGGCGGCAGCAGGGACAGGACCGGCGCGCCCGGCGCGGCGTATTCCCCGTCGCGCAGATAGATCGCATCCACCCGCCCGGCCTTGGGCGCGGTCACGCTGCGGTCGTCCAGCTGCTCCATGGCCAGCTCCAGCGCCGCGCGCGCCGCCTCGGCCTCGCGCTGGGCGGCCGCGATCTGGTCCTCGCGCGCCGGCGCCCGCGCCAGATCCAGCCGGCTCTGCAGTTCGGACACGCGCGCCCGCGCCGCGGCCAGCCCCCTGCGGTCCTGGTCCAGACGCGCGGCCGGCGCCGCGCCTTCCTCCACCAGCTCCTGCGTGCGGGTGAAGTCGCGCTGCGCCAGCGCCAGATCGGCATTGGCCTGGGCCAGCTGCTGTTCGGCGGCCGCGATTTCCTGCGGCCGCCCGCCGCGCGTCAGATCCTCGGCGCGGGCCTGCGCCGCCTCCAGCCGAGCATCCGCCTCCATCACGGCCAGCCGCGCGCGTTCGGCGTCGATGGAAAACAGCGTCTCGCCCGCCGCCACCTGATCGCCCTCGCGCACCTCCAGGCTGGTCACCAGACCCGCCTCGCGCGGGCCCAGGCGCAGATAATCGCCCTCCACATAGCCCAGCCAGGCGCCGTCATCGTCGCCACCGCCGCGCGTGAATGCGACGATCGCGGCGATCACGGCGATGGCGACGACCAGCAGGATGATCCGGCGTCTCATGCCGCTTTCCTTTCGCACAATCCGTTCAGGACGATGTCCAGATGCGTCTCGATAAAGGCTTCGGGGTCCGGCGCCGGCTCGTCGTCGCGGGCGAACACGCTGCGCCACAGCGCCTGGACCAGCACCCCGCCGATCAGGCTGCGCGCCGCCACCTGCGGGTCGACGGCGCGGAACACGCCCTGCTCCTGTCCGCGCCGGATCAGGCGCACCGCCGCCGGCATGGCCACGTCGATGACTTCGCGGCGATAGATTTCGGCCAGCTGCGGAAACCGCCCGGCCTCGGCCAGCACGATGCGCGGCGCGGCGAACATGTGCGGGTCGGCCAGCACGGCGCGGAACAGGCCGCCCGCCTCGCGCAGCGCCGTGACCGGGTCCTCGTCCTGCCCCTGCGCGTCCAGCCGCGCGGCGGCGGCCTCGGCCAGCTTGGCGACCGACCGGCGGATCAGCGCCACCAGCATCGCCTCTTTCGATTCGAAATACAGATAGACCGCGCCCTTGGAGATGCCGGCCCCGCGCGCGATCCGCTCCACGGTCGCCCCGGCATAGCCCTCTTCCAGGAAACAGGCCTCCGCCGCGTCCAAGATGTCGTCCGGCCGCGCCTCGGCGCGGCGGCGCCAGCGCGGGCAATGCTCGCTGCGTCCGGACCGGCGGTGGTGCGATGAGGGGCTCATGCGCCTTACTAACTGACCGGTCAGTTAGTAACAAGCCGCCAAAAAGCGCCGTTTGGCCTGCCGCTTCCGGTCACCAGTAGAGAGAAGGGGTCTCGCCGCCGAAGACCTCGCCGAGGCGGCGTTGCGTGGCCGGGCTGCCGATGCGCGCGGCCTCCTCGCGCGAAAACCAGTCGCGCCCGACGATCTCCAGCCCCCGGCGCGGCGTGCAGACGCTGTGCTGCGACGCGCGGTACAGCAGGACGTGATCGCCCGGCACGGATGTCTCGTTGTTGTAGACGCCGAACAGGGTCAGCGCGCCGGGGTCGCAGCCGGCCTCCTCCCGCGCCTCGCGCCGGCCGGCCTCTTCGCAGGTCTCGCCCCGCTCCACCCCGCCGCCCGGAAAATGCCAGTCGCGCTCATAGGAATGGCGCACCAGCATGACGCGCCCCGAGCCGTCCTCGATCACCACGCGCACGCCCAGCACCAGCCCCCGGCGCAGCATGCCTGCGGCGTTCACCAGCGGGCGGACGATTCGGAACGCGGGGGTAAAGACGGACATCGGCCCAGATTGACCCAAAACGCCGCCCGGGCGAAGGCTCGTCCCATGACATCCGCCTCCAACGCCCCGCCCCGCGCGCCCATGATCGGCGCCGGCGCCATCGTGTTCCGCGGACAGGACGTGCTGCTGATCCGCCGCGCCAAGCCGCCGCTGGACGGCCAGTGGTCGGTGCCCGGCGGCGGCGTGGAGTTCGGTGAGCCCGCGCTGGACGCCGCGATGCGCGAGCTGATGGAGGAGACCGGCGTGGAGGCGGACCTGGTCGGCCTCGCCGGCGTCTTCGACTTCATCGGCGAGGGGCGGCATCTGGTCCTGATCGACTACGCCATGCGCTGGCGGTCGGGGGAGCCCCGCGCCGGCGACGACGCCTCGGACGCGCGCTTTTTCCCGCCGGAGGCGCTGGACGGGCTCGGCCTGTGGGAGGAGACGCAGCGCGCTATCGCCCTGGCGCGGGCGATGCTCTAGCGTCCAGTCCCATGACCCGCGCCGTTCTGATCGCGCTGTGCCTAATCCCGGGCCTGCTTCTGGCCGGCCCCGCCGCCGCCCAGGCCGGCTGGCGCGTGATCGAAATTCCCCGCACGGGCGAACCCTCGGCGGAGGAACAGGGCGCGGGCGACCTTCCCCGCACGCGCGGCGCGATGCTGCAGGATCTCGCCGGCACGCTGGGCGCTGTCCACTATTTTGTCGTGTCCTGCGAGGGGCGCGGCAATCAGTACTGGCGGGAGCGGATGATGGCCCTGCTGGATGCGGAGGCCCGCGACCGCTATCTGCGCGCCGCCATGATCCAGGCCTTCAACGACCAGTATCGCCAGCGGGAACGCGCGTTTCCGGACTGTTCGGCGGAGGCGCGCGACGCCCGCGGCAAGGCGGCGGCGCACGGGCTGATGCTCAGCGAAGCCCTGGCTGAACCCTATTGGTGAACCCGCTTGACCGCGCGGTCCTGGGCCGTGAAACATAGTGGCCTCAGAGGGGGAGAACCGCATGGCCGAAACCCAGCGTGACGAAGCGCATGTCTCTATGGACGAGGACGAGCAGAAGTCCGTCGCGCTCGACCGGATTCTGGACGCCTGGGACGATGCGCTGGGCGACGGCTGCGAGCCGGAGCTGATCGCCACCGCGGCGATCTTCGCTGCGCTGTCGGACATGGTGGACGCGTACGGGGAGACTGCGGTCGCCGAAATGGCCGAGACCCTGCCCGAGCGGATTCGCAGCGGGGAGTTCTCCATGCGCCAGGGCCAGACGCACTAGCGCGCTTTCAGACCTTGCGGAAAATCTAGCCGACGGCCGTGCCGAACGGCGACACGATCGTCGCGGTCGGGCGTTCCCCGTCCTGCCGGGGCGCCGTCTTGGCGTAGTCCAGCAGGGCGGCCTCGGCCATTGGCCGGGCGAAATAGAAGCCCTGGATGATGTTGCAGCCCAGCGTCTGCAGCATCGCCACCTGTTCGGCGGTCTCCGCGCCCTCCGCCACCACTTCCAGACGCAGCGACCGGGCCAGCGCCAGAATGGTCTGCACGATCACGCGCGCGTTCGGATCCTCGCCCAGCTCGCGGATGAAGGACTGGTCGATCTTGAACGTGTCGAACGGCATCCGCGTCAGATGCGACAGGCTGGAATGGCCGGTGCCGAAATCGTCGATGGCGAAGCGCACGCCCAGCGCGCGCAGCGGCTCGATCTGCGCGATGGCGCGCTCGGGATCGGTCATCGCCGTGGATTCGGTGATCTCCAGCTCCAGCCAGGCCGGCTTCAGCCCCGCCTCGGCCAGCGCCTCCTGCACCTTGCGGCGGAAATCCTGACGCTCGAACTGCAGCGCGGAGACGTTCACCGACACCGGAATGTCCAGGCCCTGCTCGCGCCAGCGCGCCGCGGCGCGGCACGCCTCGCGCAGCACGAAATCGCCCATCTCCGCGATCAGGCCGCTTTCCTCGGCGACCGCGATGAAACTGCCCGGCGCGCGCAGCGTCCCGTCCGGATGGCGCCAGCGCACCAGCGCCTCGACGCCCTCCAGCGCGCCGGTGCGCGCCGAAACCTTGGGCTGGTAGTGGACCACGAATTCGTCGCGCTCGATGGCGCGGCGCAGCTCGTGCTCCAGCGTCACGCGCTCCATCGCCGCGCGGGTCAGGCTCTCGTCGAACACGCGATAGCTGGCGCCGCCGGCCTTCTTCACTTCATCCAGCGCCAGATTGGCGTTGCGCAGCAGGATGTCCGGCTCGCCGCCATGCAGCGGGAAGCAGGCGATGCCGACCGAACAGGTGATGACCACGTGCTGGCCCAGAATCTCCATCGGCTGTTCGATGGCGCTGACGATCTCCGCGGCGATCAGTTCGGCCGAAAAGCCCGCCGGCCCCGCCACGATCAGGGCGAATTCGTCCGCCGTCACGCGCGCCAGAACGGTCGTGTAGGACGCGTCCCCGTCCGGGCTTTCGGGATCGGGGCTTTCGGCGGACGCCTTGTCGGCGGCCTCCAGCGCCTGCACATGCCGCGCGCACGCGGCCTGGATGCGCTGGGCGGTCAGCCGGATCAGGCGGTCGCCCTGTTTCGCGCCGAACGTGTCGTTCAGCCGCTTGAACCGGTCCAGATCGATCAGGAACATCGCGCCTTCGCGCCCGCCCGCGCGCATCGCGCTGCGGGAATGCTCCAGGAATGCGGTCTTGTTCGGCAGGCCGGTCAGATGGTCGGCGTAAGCCAGCTGGTGCACATGCTCCAGACTGCCCTTCAGTCGGTCGACCATGGCGTTGAAGCCCTGCGCCAGATCTTCCAGCTCGTCGCCGGTGTGCAGATCGATCCGCGAATCCAGACGCCCGCGCGCGGCGGCCTGCGCCGCCTCCACCATCTGGCGCACCGGCCGCATCGCGCGCAGCAGGTAAAGCCCGGACAGCGGCAGGATCAGGCCCAGCCCCAGAAGCGTCGCGATGGCCGAGCGCCGCATCACCGCCGCGATGGCCGCCCCGGCGCCGTCCATGGAGGCGGTGACCCGCACCGTTCCCACGACCCGGCCGTCGACGATGACGGGATAGGAGACATGGCCCGCGCCGCCCCGGCTAGACACGCCGACCGCGCCGCGGCGGATCGACTCGCGCACCAGCTGTTCGTCCGGGCGCGTCCAGCGCGAATCGAACAGGCCGCGCTCGGCGATCACCTCGCCGTCGCGGTCCACCAGTTTCACGAACAGGATCTGGTCCTGGCGGGCGGTCTCCTCGACCACCGCGCGCACCGCGTCATGGTCCATCGCGCCGACGCGCATCGCCGTCTCGGCCGTGCGCATCGCATAGACGCGCGCGGCGTCCGCGGCCCGTTCGGCCTGCACCCCGCGCTCGCCCCAGACATTCAGCCCCAGGGTCAACGCGGCGAACACACAGATCAGCCCGCCGAACAGCAGCGCCGCTTTCAGCGCGACGCGCCGCCACATCCAACGAAGGGTGAAAAATTCCCGCACGCCCAAGACCCTGTTTTTCTTGGCGTGCACGCTAGCAAACTGAGCTTTATCCCCGCTTAAGCGGCGCCCCCGGCGCGTGGAGGATGCGATTTACCGCGCGCTAACCATGGCCGCCGCCGCAGACCGGGCATTCGGGGTCGGGCCGCAGGCGCGCGGTGTGCGCCTCCCCCGACAGCCCGTCGATCATCAGCAGCCGGCCGGACAGGGTCTCGCCCGCGCCGGTGATGGTCTTGATCGCCTCCAGCGCGATCCAGCTTCCCACCAGCCCCGCCATCGCGCCCACCACGCCCACCTGGGCGCAGGTCGCCGCGTCCGGCGGGATGTCGCGCACCAGACAGCGATAGCAGGGCGAGTCCGGATCGCGCCCGGAATCGAACACCGCGACCTGGCCGGAGAACCGCTCGATGGCGCCGGACGCCATCGGGATTTTCGCCGCGTGCCGCGCGGCGTTCAGGGCGAAGCGCGCTTCATAGGAATCCAGCCCGTCCACCACCAGGTCGATCCCGGCCAGCGCATCCGCGGCGTTGGCCTCGTCCAGCATCTCCGCCCGCGCCTCGACCACGATCTCAGGATTGATCGCCGACAGGCGCGCCGCGCCCGCCTCCGCCTTGCTGCGTCCGATCTCGTCGGTCGCGAATAGAATCTGGCGCTGCAGGTTCGACAGCGACACCGTGTCGGCGTCCATCAGCACGATGCGCCCGACGCCGGCCGCGACCAGATACAGCGACGCCGGCCCGCCCAGGCCGCCCGCGCCGACGACCAGCACCGACGCGTCCTTCAGCCGGCTCTGACCCGGCCCGCCCAGCTCGCGCAAGACAATGTGACGGGCGTATCGTTCGACTTCGGCGGATGTAAGAGGCATGGTGGGCTGTCTAGCACAGCAGCCGGAAGGGAGGCGCCCATGCCTGTCTCCTCCGTCTCCTCGACGCCCCTGCCGCGAAAGCTCCAGCTGCGGCCGGGCGCCTGCCTGATCCTGAAGAATGCGCCGGCCATGGCGCGGGACGCGCTCCGTCCGATGCCCGACGGCGCGCGCGTCAGCGAACCCGGCGAAAGCGGCTGCGACGCCGCGCTCGTCTTCGTCTCGCGCGAGGCGCAGGTCGGCGCGGAGTTCGCGGAAATCCTGCCCCGGCTGGGCGGCGACGACCCCCTGCTCTGGTTCGCCTGGCCCAAGGCCGGCCAGCTGGAGACCGACCTCACCCGGGACCAGGGCTGGGACGCGGTCACCGATGCGGGCTGGGAGCCGGTGCGCCAGGTCGCCATCGACGACGTCTGGTCGGCGCTGCGTTTCCGGAAAGACGAATAAGGCGGTCCGGTTCAGCTTCGGTTCAGCGCCCGGGCGCTGTAGTCTGGCCCCATGAGACGGACGCTTCTTCCCCTCGCGGCAATCGCCGCCCCGGCGCTCCTGGCGGCGTGCGCCACAGCCGAAGGCTATCGCCAGCAGACCGAGCTCTGGCTCGGCCTGCCTTCCGACGCGCTGCTTCTGGAGCGCGGCGCCCCGGTGACGCGCGACACGCTCAGCGACGGGCGGGAGATGTGGGTCTATTTCGAGCAGGAGCATCACCACACCGACGGCTACACCCGCTCGATCCCCGACACCCGCACCGTGCGGCGCAAGAACGACGCCGGCGAGTTCGTGGAGATCACCGAGACCTTCCATCGCACCGTCTACGAGCCGCCGCGCGACTGGTGGACCGAATGCGAGACCCGGTTCGTGATCGGGCACGACGGCCGCATCCAGGACTTCCGCTTCAATGGCGACGGCTGCGTGGCCGAGGAAATCTACTAGACCCTACGGGACGTTAGTCCCTTGCCGGGCGGGCGCTGCGCGCAATAGCTTGGTTCCGCCATGACCGCCGCCGCCCCGCCCGCACCGCAAACCCCGCCGGACGCCGCATTACCTGACGCCGCCGCGCCCGCGGATGCGGCGGGCGCGGCCGATCCTGCGGCCGCCCTGGGCGCGCTGGAGCTGGACGCGCCCGACGCCACCGCGCTGGCGGAGGCGCTGCGCCCCGACCGCCTGCGCGCGCTGTCCGAACAGAGCTGGAACTGGGTGCAGAACGAACTGCTGACCCCGGACGCCGCGCTTCAGATCGGCCTGGTCGCGCTCGCCATCGTCACCGCCATCGCGATCAGCGGCCCGCTGATCTCGCTCGCCGATCATCTGTTCCGACCGGTGGCCAGCCGCCGCTTCACGCCGCACGCCCGGCGCATCTTCGAATCCATGGCGCGGCCGGTTCTGATGATCCTGCTGTTCCTGATCGCGCAGACCGCGCTCGCCGCGCTGGAGCAGCCGTCCTATTTCCTGCGCTTCGCGGTCAGCCTGACGCTGGCCTGGATCGTCATCCGCCTGGCCACCCATGTGATCCGGGAGCCGTTCTGGGCGCGCACCGTCGCGGTGATCGTGTTCACCGTCGCCGCGCTCAATATTTTCGGCCTGCTCGCGCCCACCGGCGCGGTGCTGGACTCCATCGGCTTCTCGCTGGGCGAGACGCGCCTGTCGCTGCTGACCTTGCTGCGCGGCATGGTGCTGGCGGTGGTCCTGTTCTGGGTCGCCGCCGCGCTGTCCGGCGTGGCGCGCAAGCGCGTCGATCGCCTGCCCAGCCTGACCCCCTCGGTCCGCCTGCTGCTGTCCAAGACGCTGCAATTGCTGCTGATGGCGATCGCCTTCCTGCTGGCGATCTCCAGCTTCGGCATCAATCTCACCGCGCTCGCCGTGTTCTCCGGCGCCGTCGGCCTCGGCATCGGCTTCGGCCTGCAGAAGATTTTCTCCAATCTGGTGTCCGGCGTGATCCTGCTGCTGGACCGCTCGATCAAGCCCGGCGACGTCATCCAGGTCGACGAGACCTATGGCTATGTGAAGACGCTCGGCCTGCGCTACTCGTCCATCGTCACGCGCGACAATCACGAGCACCTGATCCCGAACGAAGAGTTCATCATCAACAAGGTGGTGAACTGGTCGTTCTCCGACCGCGCCGTGCGCCTGAAAAAGAAGGTCGGCATCTCCTACACGTCCGACGTGCGTCTGGCGCAGGAGCTGATGCTGGAGGCCGCCGGCGCGGTGGAGCGCGTGCTGTCCCACCCCAAGCCGGTCTGCCAGCTGAACGATTTCGGCGACAATTCGGTCGTGCTGGAAATCCGCTTCTGGATTTCGGACCCCCAGAACGGCGTGAACAACGTCACCAGCGACGTGCTGTTCGCGATCTGGGATTCCTTCCATGAGCGCGGCGTGGAATTCCCCTTCCCGCAGCGCGACATCCATCTGCGCGCCAGCGACCCGCTCCTGGTCCGCCTGGCCAGCGACGAGGAATGGAAGGCCGCAAAGACGCCCGCCGCGCCGCATGAGGCCGATGCCGATGCGGCAACCCGCCCCGGCGGCCCCGATGCGGACGACAGCGATTCCGACGGGATCGAAGCGCCGGACGACTAGCCCGGCCCCGCCTGCCGCGCCCGGTCGTTACCCCTTGTTTACCCACCCCTTGTTAACCATGGCGTCCGTTTGCCTGCGCCGGAATCCGAGATGAGCGCCGCCTTCCAGATGAAACGCAGCGCCGCGCCGATGAACCTGCATCTCATCGCCGGCCTGTCGCTGGCCATCGTGCTGTGCGCCTCGGCGCTGGCCGTGCTGCTGCTGGGCGATCCGGGCGCCGCCGCGCCCCGCGCCGTCGCCGCCGTTCCCCCGGCCCCGCCGCCCCCCGAAATCGCCATCGCGGAGGCCGAGGCCCCGCCGCGCCTGCTGCGCGGCGACGAGCCCGCTCCGAATCTGGGCGTCCTCGCCCCGCCGCCGGACGACGCGGTGGAGGTCACCCTGCCCGGCGTGCGCCCGATCGACGAGGCCG
This sequence comes from uncultured Euryhalocaulis sp., assembly GCA_913055605.1. Taxonomy (GTDB): domain Bacteria; phylum Pseudomonadota; class Alphaproteobacteria; order Caulobacterales; family Maricaulaceae; genus Euryhalocaulis. The sequence continues at coordinate 25,775 of CAJXKJ010000042.1, forward strand.
CGCCGGTGCGCACCAGTCGCGAACTGGCCGCCGCCGCGGCCCAGCCGGCCGGCGGCAACGCCCTGCCCCCCGCCCCGCTGGACGGCCTTACCGAGCCCGGCCTCGGCGGCCTGTTGCCCGTCATCGGCCCGGACGGCCGGCGCCCCGGCGACGCCTATGCCCGGCCGTTTCAGGATCAGGGTCTGCCCCGCATCGCGCTGGTGATCGGCGGCCTCGGCTGGGACGCCGACCGCACGAACCGCGCGATCCAGGACCTGCCGCCCGAGGTCACGCTCAGCTTCTCGCCCTATGCCGACGGGCTCCAGTCCTGGATCGACACCGCCCGCGCCGCCGGCCACGAAGTGCTGATCGAAATCCCGATGGAGCCGTTCGACTATCCGGAGAACGATCCGGGCGAACACACGCTGCTGACCAGCGTCGGCGCCACGGCCAATATCGGCCGTCTGGAATGGCTGATGTCCCGCGCCACGGGCTATTTCGGCGTGGTGAACTATCTGGGCGAGAAATTCCTCGCCTCCGACCCCTCGCTGACGCCCGTCCTGACGGAAATCGCCGGGCGCGGCCTGGACATGATCTATGACGGCGTGCCCGCCCGCTCACCCGCCGGCCGCGTGGCGGACGGCGCCGGCCTGCACTGGGCCGCCACCGACCGCGCGCTGGACGCCGGCCTTCCCGATGTCCAGTCCCAGCTCGCCCAGCTGGAGGCGCTGGCGCTGGAAAACGGCGCGGCCATGGGCTTTGGCATCGCCTATCCGGTCGTCATCGACCAGGTGATCGCCTGGACCGAGGAGGCCGAGCGCCGCGGCTACGCCATCGCCCCGGCCTCCGCCGTACTGGACATCAAGGCCGGCCGCCGCGCGCCATGAGCGGAGGCCCCTACCGGCCCAATGTCGGCGTCGTGCTGTTCAACGCCGCGGGCCTCGCCCTCTATGGAAAGCGCACCGGCGGCGTCGAGCCGCATTGCTGGCAATTCCCCCAGGGCGGGATCGACGCGGGCGAGGACCCCGCCACCGCCGCCCTGCGCGAACTGGAAGAGGAAACCGGCGTTCCCGCGCGCCTGACCGAGCCGCTCGGCCGCACCAAAGGCTGGCTCACCTATGAATTCCCGCCCGAGGTCCGCGCCCGCAAGAAGAACAAGAAGTGGAAGGGCCAAAAACAGAAATGGTTCGCCCTGCGCTTCCTGGGCGAGGATTCCCATATCGACCTGGACGGCTGCGCCTCGGACGAATTCGACGCCTGGCGCTGGGCCCCGCTGGCCGACGCGCCGGATCTCGTCATCCCCTGGAAACGCGGCGTCTACGCGCAGGTCGTGGACGCCTTCGCCCGCTTCGCCGCCTGACGCGGCCCGGTTTGGGCGCCGGCGCGGCAGGCCCGCGCATTGACTCAAGCGCTATATTCTTATGGATATAGCGTTCATGTCCGTTGCCCGAAGGACCCTTCGATGACCTATCCCGCCTTCGCCCGCCGGTCCTTTCTGGCCATGGCGGCCGCCCTGTCGCTCGCGGCCGGCCCCGCCGCAACGCAACAGGACGAGCCGGTCACCGTCTTCGCCGCGGCCAGCCTGACCGACGCCCTGACCGCCATCGGGAAGGCCTATGAAGACGAGACCGGGGAGGCCGTGCGCTTTTCCTTCGCCGCCTCCTCCACCCTCGCGCGGCAGATCGAGGCCGGCGCGCCGGCGGACATCTATGCCTCCGCCGATATCGGCTGGATGGACTATCTGGCCGAGCGCGGCCTGATCGACCCGGACTCCCGCGTCGAGCCGATCTCCAATTCCCTGGTCCTGATCGCGCCCTCGGATTCGGACGCCGCGGACATCGACGTACGGACGATGGATCTGGACGCGCTTCTGGGCGCGGACGGCCGGCTGGCGGTCGGCGATCCCGACCATGTGCCGGCCGGCATCTACGCCCGGGAGGCGCTGATCGGGTTCGGCATGTGGGAAACCGCCGAGCCGCGCCTGGCCCGCGCCGGCGACGTGCGCGCGGCGCTGGCGCTGGTGGCGCGCGGCGAGGCGCCGTTCGGCATCGTCTACCGCACCGACGCGGCGGTCACCGATGACGTGAAGATCGCCGGGGAATTCCCGCCCGACTGCCACGCCCCCATCGTCTATCCCTTCGCCATGACCAGCGGCGACCCCGATCCGCGCGTGCAGCGCTTCTTCGCCTATCTGACCGGCCGGGACGGCGGCGCGGCGTTCGACCGCTTCGGCTTCCGCCGCCGCGGCATGTGCTGATCCCGCCATGCTGACGGGCGCCGAGATCCAGGCGCTGCTGCTCAGCCTGAAAGTGGCGAGCGTGGCGGTCCTGATTGCCCTGCCTTTCGCCGTCGCGGCGGGGCTGGCGCTGGCGCATCCGCGCACCCCGGCCAAGACGCTGATCGGCGGCCTGGTCTATCTGCCGCTGATCCTGCCGCCGGTCGTCATCGGCTATCTGCTTCTCATCACGCTCGGCGCGCGCGCGCCCGTCGGCGGCTTCCTGCTGGAGACGTTCGGCCTGCGCCTGATCTTCGACTGGAAGGGCGCCGCGCTCGCCGCCGCTTTGGTCACCTTCCCGTTCCAGGTCCGCGCCATCCGCCTCGCCGCCGAGTCCATCGATCCCGGCCTGTCCCAGGCGGCCGCCAGCCTCGGCGCCGGGCCGCTGGACCGGCTGTTCACAATCACCCTACCGCTCGCCTCGCCCGGTCTTCTGGCCGGGGCGATCACCGCCTGGGCCGCGGCGCTGGGCGAATTCGGCGCGATCATCACCTTCGTCTCCAACATCCCGGGCCAGACGCGCACCCTGCCGCTCGCCATCTATTCGGCCATTCAGTCCCCGGGCGGGGAGGCCGTGGCCGCGCGGCTGGTCACCATCTCCATCGTCCTGGCCCTCGCCGGCCTGTTCGCCAGCGAACTGGCGGCGCGCGCCATGGCGCGCCTGACCGGGCGGCGCTGATGCTGGAGGTTTCGGTCCGCCACGACGCGCCCGGCTTCACGCTGGATGCCGCCTTCGCCCAGCCGGCCAGCGGCGTCACCGCGCTCTATGGCCGCTCGGGCGCCGGCAAGACGACGCTGATCCACGCCATCGCCGGCCTGCTGCCGCGGGCGCAGGGCCGCATCGCCCTGAACGGCCGCGTACTGCTGGATAGCGCCTCTGGCGTGAACCTGCCCGCCCGCGCCCGCCGCATCGGCCTGGTGTTTCAGGACGCCCGCCTGTTTCCGCACCGCACGGTGCGCGGCAATCTTCTCTATGGCGCGAAGCGGGCGCGCTCGCGCGAGGCCGCCGATTTCGACCATGTCGTCGCCCTGCTCGGCATCGGCGATCTTCTTCACCGCCGCCCGCTCGGGCTCAGCGGCGGGGAGCGTCAGCGCGTCGCGCTCGGCCGCGCGCTGCTCTCCGCGCCGGACGCCCTGCTGCTAGAC
>CAJXKJ010000043.1 GCA_913055605.1 uncultured Euryhalocaulis sp.
CCGCCGGGGTGCGGGACCAGCTGGCCGCTATCGGCACCGCGCTCGTCGAGCGGTACGGCTGAGAACCTGTCCAGCGGTACGGCCGAGAAGGCTCAGACCGCCGTCACCCGGTCTGGAGCAGGCCGCGGTTGACCATGAAGTCCCGCAACGTCTCGATGTCCTCGGCGGACATCAACTCACGCGGGATCACGGTCGCCGGCATCCGGCCCACGTACACGATCCAGAAGCCGGGGGTGTCGAGCACCTTGCCGACGCCGTCCCAGGCGATGTCGCTGAACTCCGTACCGCTGCGCATCGTGATGGTGTCGTCGGTGATGTCGTAGCCGCCGTCGACCGCGTACTCGCCGGACCGGCGCCGGGCGCGCGGCGGCGAGCCTGCCCGAATGGACGCGCCAGACGCTGGAGGCCGAAGGTCCGGCGCGCTTCGCCGCGCCCTCCCGCCTGCTGGACGATGCCGGCGAGACGGCCGCCGTCCTGTCGCCGCTGTCGCGGGCGCGGGAGGCCCGCTATGCGCGCGGATCGCTGATCCACAAATTGCTGGAGCTGCTGCCCGCTTTGCCGGAGGCCGACCGGCAGGCGAAAGGCGCGGCCTGGCTCGCCCGCCACGCGGGACTGGACGAGGCGGCGCGGGAGGAGGCGCTGTCGGCCGCGCTGCGCGTGATCGGCGATCCGGACTTCGCGCCGGTGTTCGGCGAAGGCAGCCGGGCAGAGGTCCCCGTCGCCGGAACCCTGCCATCGGGAATCGCCGTATCGGGCGCGATCGACCGGCTGGTGGTGACGGAAAGCGATATCCTGATCGTCGATTACAAGACCAACCGGCCCCCGCCCGCGTCGATCGCGGACGCCGATCCGGCCTATATCGCGCAGATGGCGGCCTATCGGGCGGTGTTGCAGGCGGTCTTCCCGGGGCGGGCGGTGCGCTGCGCCCTTCTATGGACCGACACGCCGGCCCTGATGGAGGTCCCGGCGGCGTTGCTGGACCGCGCTCTCGCGAAAATTGTCAATGCTTGACGCTGCCGGGGGGGCTTCATACCTCTGGGGCGGCAAATTTGGCCCGGAGGCCCAAAAATGGCGACCAAGACCGTAACCGACGATTCCTTCCAGAACGATGTGCTGGAGTCCGCGACGCCCGTCCTTGTGGACTTCTGGGCGGAGTGGTGCGGCCCGTGTAAGCAGATCGGACCCGCGCTCGAGGACATCGCCGCGGAGATGAAGGACAAGGTCGAAGTGGCCAAGGTCAATATCGACGAGAATCCCGGCATCCCCGCGAAATACGGCGTGCGCGGCATCCCCACGCTGATGATCTTCCATGGCGGCCAGGTGGTGGCGACGCGCGTCGGCGCGATGCCGAAATCCAAGATCGCCGAATGGGTGGACGAAACGGTCGCGGCCTCGGCCTGACCGGACAGCCTGTCTAGTGACATCGGAACGGGCGCGGAGCGATCCGCGCCCGTTTTCTATACGATCAGCGCACATGCTGGCCGGGCAGGACCGAGACGCCGCGCAGGAAGGTCTCGGCGTCCATCGCCGGGCGCCCCTCGCGCTGCAGCCGGGTCAGGCGCACCGCGCCCTCGCCGCAGGCGATCAGCATGTCGGCGTCCAGCACCGCGCCCGGCGGGCCGGAGGCCGACGGGACGCAGACCGAATTGAGCGCCTTTACCCGCACCGGGCCCTTCTTGCGGCCCTCGCCGGTTTCGATCTCGAACCAGGCGCCGGGGAAGGGCGACAGGCCGCGAATTTTCCGGTCGATCTCGCGCGCCGGCCGGGTCCAGTCGATGCGCGCCTCCGACTTCGAAATCTTGGCGGCGTAGCTGGCGCCCTCTTCCTCCTGCCGGGTTTCGGCGAGCGCTCCGCGCTCCAGCGCCGCCAGAGCGCGCGGCCACATCTGGGCGCCGGTGCGGGCCAGCCGGTCGTGCAGCGCGCCGGCCGTGTCGCCGGGTTCGATGGCGGCGGTCTCCGACAGCAGGATCGGCCCTGTGTCCAGGCTCTCCTCCATGCGCATGATCTGCACCGCCGTGGTGGGATCGCCCGCCATGATCGCGCGCTGGATCGGCGCAGCGCCGCGCCAGCGCGGCAGCAGCGACGGGTGCAGGTTCAGGCAACCAAAGCGCGGCGTCTCCAGATAGATGCGCGGCAGCAGCAGGCCGTAGGCCACGACGATGGCCGCATCCAGGTCCAGCGCGGCGAAGGCCTCTTCCTCGTCCTCGTTCGCCAGGCGCGCGGGCGTGCGCACCGGCAGGCCGAGGGCCTCCGCCAGTTCGTGGACCGGCGTCTTGCGCGGGCTCTGGCCGCGCCCGGCCGGGCGCGGCGGCTGGGTATAGACCGCCGCGATCTCGTGACCGGAGGCCGCGATTTCGGCGAGGGAGGGCGCGGCGAAATCCGGCGCGCCCATGAAGGCGAGGCGAAGCGTCATGTGGTCAGAGTCGGGGCGTCAGAGTCATGGCGTCAGAACAGGAAGACCAGCCCGAGGGCCAGAAGGCACAGGCCGCAGGCTCCGGCGATCAGTCGCGCTTTCATCGAAAAATTCGTCCTGCAAAGCGTTTCTTTACGGGCGCGGATTATAAGCCCGGACCATGAAACGGGGAATTTTCACCGCGGTCGCCGCCAGCCTGATCCTGTCTCTGGCCGGGGCGGCGCACGCTGCGGGAGACGGCGGCCACGAATCCGGCGGCAAGAAGGTGACCGGCACGGACTCCTATCTGCCGATGGACACGCTGACCGCCACGGTTTCGCAGAATTACCGCGTGCGCGGGGTCCTGCAGATCGACGCCGGCCTTGAGATCACGGATTCGCGCCTGCGCGCCCGCGCCGAGGCGATGCGCCCGCGCCTGCGCGACGCCTATACGGCGGTGCTGGCCGAATATGTGGGCGGCGCCTATCAGCCCGGCCGCGCGCCGGACGCCAACATGATCGGCGACATGATGCAGGCCGCCACCGACCGCACGCTGGGCGAGGACGGCGCGGACTTCCTGCTCGGCATGGTGATGGTCCACAAATAGGTCCCGCGCGGGCTCAGCCCGCGACGCTTTCCATATATCTGGCCAGCGCCACATCCAGCTCCGTCACGCCGCCGGCCGAATGGGTCGACAGCGTCACCTCCACCCGGTTGTAGACGTTGAACCATTCGGGATGGTGGTCCATCGCCTCGGCCTTCATCGCCACGCGCGTCATGAAGGCGAAGGCCTCCGAGAAATTCTTGAAACTGTAGCTCTTCTCGATCGCCGCGCGGCCGTCGCAGACCGACCAGCCGGGCAGGCCGGAGACCGCCTGGTCCGGCGCGATCTTTTCGGGCTTGGCCACGACCGCTCCGCTCAGACGTGCGCGGGCTTGCGCGCTGGGGCGGCCTCGGCGCCCAGCGCGGACATCAGCGCCGCATCGGCGTCGCCGGCGTTCGGCGCGGTCAGCAGCTTCTCGCCGATGAAGATCGAATTGGCGCCGGCCAGGAAGCACATGGCCTGCATCACCTCGCTCATCGACTCGCGGCCCGCGGACAGGCGCACGACGGAGGCCGGCATCATGATGCGGGCGGTCGCGATGGCGCGCACGAAATCCAGATCGTCCACCGCCGGGGCGCCGCTGAGCGGCGTGCCCGCGATGGGCGCCAGACGGTTCACCGGAACCGATTCGGGATGCGGCGAGATGTGCGACAGCTCGACAAGCAGGCCGATGCGGTCGGACTTTTCCTCGCCCAGCCCCAGAATGCCGCCGCAGCAGACCGACACGCCCGCCTTGCGCACCCGGTCCAGCGTATCCAGCCGGTCCTGATAGGTGCGGGTGCGGATCACCTCGCCATAGAATTCGCGGCTGGTGTCCAGATTGTGGTTGTAGAAGTCGAGCCCGGCGTCCTTCAGCCGTTCGGCCTGGCCGTCCTTCAGCATGCCGAGCGTGACGCAGGTCTCCAGCCCCTCGTCCTTCACCGCGGAGATCAGGTCGCAGACCTTTTCGACGTCGCGGTCCTTCAGGTCGCGCCAGGCCGCGCCCATGCAGAAGCGCTGGGCGCCGTTCTGCTTCGCCTGACGGGCGGCGGCGCGCACGGCGTCCACCGCCATCAGCTTGGAGGCCTTAACCCCCGATTCATGCTGCGCCGACTGGCTGCAATATCCGCAATCCTCCGGACAGCCGCCGGTCTTTATCGACAGCAATTGCGCCTTTTCGATTTCGCCGGGCGTGAAGCGCGCGCGGTGGACCCCGGCGGCCAGAAAAATGAGTTCGGACAAGGGCAAATCGTGGACGGCTTCGGCGTCTGCCGGCGTCCAGTCGTGGCGCGGAGTCAGATAGTGCTGAGGATCGAGGCTGGTCATGCGCGCACGCTAGAGCAAAATCGCCCACACTTGAACGCGCATGTTGAACCATCCCGCAGAACCCTGGCCCGACCGGCCGCCCTACCGCCCGTTTCTGGGCGGGCCGCCGCGTTTCGCGGTCGGCGCGGCCCCGATCCCCAAATCGGTCTGGCTGCGCGGCAATCCGGAAGCCGCCGCCAATGCGGAGAACCGGGCCGCGGTCCTCGCCGCCCGGCCTGGCGACGCGGTGAAATGGGACACGGCCAGCCTTCCGGCCCAGGCCGAGGCGCTGGCCATGATCGCCGGGCATCTGGGCGGCCCCGCCCCGCCCAGCGACGCGGCCGACATCGTGCGCGCCGGCGCGCTGACCAGCGACGATCTGGTGATCATGGAAAAGCGGGCTGGCGTCTGGCGCGCGACGGCGCTGATCCTGACCGCGCCGACCTTTTTCGTTCCGTCGGAGGCGTTCGGGGCGGATCTGGCGGCCCTGCACAAGCCGGTGCCGGGCGCGGCGCCCAGCCTGACCAGTATCGGCCTGGCGGGACGGATCGGCGCGCTGTTCGACCGCACGCCGGCCGATCAGGTCCTGCAGCGCTTCAACTGGACCCTGCAGTGCGGGACGGAGCGCTGGGCGCCCAGCGGATCGGTGCTGCGCGCCCGCGCCGCGGAAATGCGCAGCGAACTGTGCGCCGCGGCGCTGCATCTGCGCGTGGAGCGCCAGACGATCCGCCACCTGCCCGAGACCGGGGCGGTGCTATTCACGATCCGGGTCTGTCTGGATCCGGTCTCCGCGCTCGCGCCTGAGCTGCTGGCCACGCTCGCCAACGCCTGGCGCGGCGCGGACGAGGCGGCGCGCCGCTATAAGGCGTGGGACCCGCTGGACGAAGCCGCCCAGCTCGCCTTTGCGCGAAGCTGATACCGGCGCCTAGCTGCGGTCCGGCGTCTGGTCGTCTGCCAGGAATTCGTCCAGATGCTCCGGCTGCTCGTCGCCCGTCGTGGGCGCGGGCATGGGCGTCGCCTCCTCATGGATCGCGTGATCCTTTTCGTCGCCGGGCCGCGCGCCGTGATTGCGCGCGATGGCGAAGACCGTGCCGGACAGCGCCAGCAGCGCGATCAGGTTCGGCGCGGCCATCAGGCCGTTGCCGGCGGAGGCCGCGGCCCAGGCCATGTCGTTGGACCACACCGCGCCGATGAAGACGACGATCACCCAGGCGATCTTGTAGGGCTTGATCGAGCGCACGCCGGCCATGAACTCCATGCAGCGCTCGCCATAGAAGCCCCAGCCGAGCACGGTGGTGAAGGCGAACACCATCAGGCCGAAGGTCACGATCCACTGGCCGCCCGGCAGCGCCGCGCCGAAGGCCTGGGCCGTGACGTCGGCCGCGCTGGCGATGCCGGCCTGCCAGACCGGGATGTCGGTCAGCGTCTGGCCGCCGGCCTGCAGATATTCGAAGACCGGCGGGGCGGTCAGGATCACCAGCGCCGTCATCGTGCACACGATGATCGTGTCAATGAACGTGCCCAGCATGGCGATCGTGCCCTGACGGTGCGGGTTGCGCGTGCGCGCGCTGGCGTGGGCGATGGCCGCCGAGCCAAGGCCCGCCTCGTTGGAGAAGCTGCCGCGATTGGCGCCTTCGCGCAGCGCGGCGGCGAAGGCCGCGCCGAGGAAGCCGCCGGCCGCCGCGGTGCCGGAAAAGGCGTTGCTGAAGATGGAGCCGACCGCGGCCGGCACGTTCGGCGCATTGACCACCAGCACCAGCAGCGCGCCGCCGACATAGAAGATCGCCATCACCGGGACCAGGACCGAGGCGACGCGCGCGATGGAGCGGACCCCGCCCAGGATTACCGCCAGCGTCAGGCCGGCCATGACCGCGCCGGTGATCCAGCCTGGAACGCCCATATTGGATTCGACCACGCCGGCGACGCTGTTGGCCTGGACCAGATTGCCGACGCCGAAGGCCGCCAGAGACGCGAAGATCGCGAACGCCCAGGCGAGCCAGAGCCAGCGCTTACCGAGGCCGTTCTTGATGTAATACATCGGCCCGCCGACATGCATGCCGCGCTCGTCGATCTCGCGATAGGTCACGGCCAGCACGGCCTCGGCGTATTTCGTCGCCATGCCGAACAGCGCGGTCATCCACATCCAGAACACCGCGCCCGGCCCGCCCAGCGTGATGGCGGTCGCCACGCCCGCGATATTGCCGGTGCCGATGGTCGCCGACAGGGCGGTGAACAAAGCGGCGGCGGGCGAAATTTCGCCGTCGCCTTCCGCATTGCTGTCGCCCTTCTTGAACAGAAGCGCGATGGCGGCGGGCAGGCGGTAGATCGGCATGAAGCGCAGGCCGACGGTCAGATACACGCCGGTGCCGAACAGCAATATGACCAGCAGCGGCGGCGTGAACGACACCGGGGACCAGCCCCAGACGATTCCGTCCAGTGTCGTGAAAAACGCTTCCAGTGCGGCCATGATGGATTGTCCCCGTATTTCCCCGCTGCAAGCCTAGGCTGTGAGCGGGCGGGGGCAAGCCGGGAGTTTGACGTAGAGGGCCGGGACGCGCCCCAGCCGGGCCCCTAGCCGGGTTCGGGCCAGCGCTCGGACCGCGCCTGCAGGAAGGCTTCGCCCAGCCGGTCGCCGAACGCCTCCCGCTCCGGCGGCGACAGGAAGCTGCCCAGCACCAGCGTCTTGCCGGAGCTGACCAGCCGCACCTGGCCGTCATGCTTCATCGGCCGGTCGACCTCCACCCGCGACAGCGCCGGGGCCGCGCGCCAGAGCTGGACATGGCCAGCCGGATGGACGCGCACGATTTCCGCGCCCGTGGAGGCGACGCGCACCTCCTCCCGCAGCCGGCCGGAGCGGTAGGACAGACGGAACGCGCCCCAGACCAGCAGCACGTCCAGCCCGAAAAACCCGATGACCGGCCATGCGCCCATCGCCACGTAAAAAATCCCCGCGGTGAAGCTGATAAAGGTCAGCGCCGCCATCAGCGCGATAAAGGCGGGATTGGTGAGCGAGCGGTTGGGCCGCAGCACCGCGTCCATATAGAGCGGACCGGCGAGGGCGGACGGCGCGACGGCGCCCCGGCCGGCATATTCGCCGGGCCAGGTCTCGATGCGGCGGGCGCGCGCGGTGACCGACATGAGGTGAATATAGAGAATCTCAGTCGGACAGCCAGCGCTCCAAAGGGCGACTGCATTAGGACAAACAGAGAACAGCTAGCCTTGCGCGGATGGGGCGACTCGCCCAAAATCTCAGCGGGAATAGCGGTTTCCACCTCTGCTCGAATGCCCGCCCACGCCTGAACGCCGAGGCGTGCGCGGCGCTTCAGAGCGGCAGGCTCGTTCCTGCCTCAGCAGAGGAGATTGGCGATGTCAGCCATTCCCAACGGGAAGAAGGTGAAAGGCGTTCACGTGAGCGCCTACACCCGCTTCCGTAAGGGCCAGCTCGAGCATGTTTGTGCTCACTGGCGCTCGTACCCCTCGCACTGACGAGGGTTGGCAACTTGGGGGATCGCTTCGGCGGTCCCCTTTTTCTTATTCGGGAAATTTAGTCGTATTAGCCCTACACAGTCAAGAATCTCGCATTGGATTCAGTTGGTTAGATCGTAACGGATTCTAATCGCTCATGAAAAACGCCGTTTTCCAGCTTCGGGTCGCCACCGAAAAGCACCGCGAACCGCCGGTTCTTGAACTTTAAGACCCAAATTTGGGCTCTAGCGAAACGGTATTTCGCCCAAATCCAAACCAAGCTATTCGCCCCTCGATGGGACGGCGGCGCAGACTGACGAAAGACGAGGCCGGGCGGCTTTATGAGACGCTGTCCGCCATCGAACCCGATCCGAAGACGGAGCTGGAATACACGACGCCGTTCACCCTTCTGGTGGCGGTCGTGCTGTCGGCGCAGGCCACGGATGTCGGCGTGAACAAGGCGACGCCCGGCCTGTTCAAGCTGGCCGACACGCCGCAGAAGATGGCGAAGCTGACGCCCGACCAGGTGGCCGAGAAGATCAAGACGATCGGCCTGTATCGCGGCAAGGCGAAGAATGTCGTCGCCCTGTCGAAAATCCTGGTGGAGCAGCATGGCGGGGAGGTGCCGCATGACCGCGAGGCGCTGGAGGCCCTGCCCGGCGTCGGGCGCAAGACCGCCAATGTCGTGCTGATGGAGGTGTTCGGCGAAGGCGCCATCGCGGTCGACACCCATGTCTTCCGCGTCTCCAACCGCACGGGCCTCGCGCCCGGCAAGAACGTGGTCGAGGTCGAGAAGAAGCTGATGGCGATCACGCCGCAGCAATACCTGCACGGCGCCCATCACTGGCTGATCCTGCACGGCCGCTATGTGTGCAAGGCGCGCAAGCCCGAATGCTGGCGCTGCGCGGTGCGCGACATCTGCCTGTTTCCGGACAAGACGCCGAACCCGGCGGACGCGGGAAAAGCGGCCTAGCGCTCCGACAGCGGGACGGCGCTGACCAGATCCGCGATCCGCATCACCTCGCGCAGGCCGGCGAGCATGGCGGACGCGGTCTCGTCGAAACAGCCCTGATAATAATGGACCGTGCGGTAATAGCCGTCGGCGTTGCCGATGGTGATGTCCGCGGTCGGCAGGTCGGTCGCCGGATGGGGGCAGGCCTCTTCATTGCCGGGGCTGATGTCCTCCGGCAGGTCCGCGAAACCGTATTCGGTCAGGATGGCCTGCGCCGCTTCGAAGGAATCGTCGGCGGGGCGGTTCACCGAACGTTCGTCGCCTTCGGTGAAGCGGCCGGCCATCAGCACGTACTGGCCGCCATGATACAGCGTCAGCTCATAGACCGGGCAGGCGCCGAAACATGGCCCTTCGCCCAGGCGGATATAGTCCGCCGTCTCCACGCTCAGCGGGACATATTCGGGGACGTCCGGCGCGCTGGCGCAGGCGGCGGCGAACAAAGCGAGGCAGGCGGGACGCAGGACGGCGAGGCGGGGCATTGTGTATCCTGAGGGCGGCGGGCGGCCGACTATGCCCGGACCCGGCGCCGGTTGCCATCCGGCGGCGCGACCCCTATCAGCGAGCGGCCTCAAGCGGACAGAAGAGACCCATGACCAAAGCCACCTATGACGTTCTGGGCGTCGGAAACGCCATTGTCGACGTAATCAGCCCGGTTCTGGAAGACTTCCTGGGCGAGCACGACATCCCCAAAGGCGGGATGACGCTGATCGACCAGCCGCAGGCGGAAAAGCTGACCGGCGCCTTCGGCGACGACGTCACCCAGATTTCCGGCGGCTCCGCGGCCAACACCATCGCCGGCGTCGCGTCCTACGGCCTGAAGGCCGCCTATATCGGCAAGACCGCCGACGACGAGATGGGCCAGAGCTTCCGCGAAGGCATGACCGCCATCGGCGTTCATTACGACACCACGCCGCTGACCGGCGGGCCGTCCACGGCGCGCTGCCTGATCGCGGTGACGCCGGACGGCGAACGCTCGATGTCCACCTTCCTCGGCGCCTCGCCGATGTTTTCCGAGGCCGATCTGGACGCGGATCTGATCAAGGATTCCGCCATCGTCTTCCTGGAGGGCTATCTGTTCGACATGCCAGAGGCGAAGGCCGCCTTCGTGCGCGCGGCGGAGATCGCCGCGGCCGCCGGGCGCAAAGTGGCGCTGACCCTGTCCGACGGGTTCTGCGTCGACCGTCACCGCGACTCGTTCCGCCATCTGGTGAAGAACCATGTCGACATCCTGTTCGCGAACGAGGGCGAAATCCTGTCGCTGTACGAGGTCGATGATTTCGACGCCGCGGCCGCCGAAGTGCGCAAGGAATGCACGCTGGCCGCGCTGACGCGCTCCGAAAAAGGCTCGTCCATCGTCACCAGGAACGAGGTGATCCATGTCGCCGCCGAGCCGATCGACCGTCTGGTCGACGCCACCGGCGCGGGCGACCTGTATGCCGCGGGCTTCCTGTCCGGCATGGCCAAGGGCCTGCCGCTGGATCAGTGCGGCAAGCTCGGCTCCATCGCCGCGGCCGAGGTGATCAGCCATTTCGGCGCCCGGCCCGAGACCTCGCTGAAGGATCTCGCCGGCGGCAAGGGCGTCTCGCTCTAGGCGCTCACGGCGCGGCGGGCGGCCGCCGCAAGCGGACATAGAACGCCCCGGACCCGCCATGACGGGCGTGGGCCGGGGCGTATCCCGCCACATGGGCGGCCTCTTCGGCCAGCCATTCGGGCGCGGCGCGGCGCAATGCGCCCTCCCCGCCCCGTCCCTTTCCGGTGACGACCAGAACGACGCGCATACCGTCGATCCGCGACTTCGCGACGAACCGGCCGAGCGCGGCGCGCGCCTGGGCCTGGGTCATGCCGTGCAGGTCCAGCTTCGCTTCGACTTCCAGCTTGCCGCGCCGCACGCGCTTTTCGCCGGACAGCTCCGCCGGCGGCGCGGGCTTTTTCGGCGCCGGGCCAGTTTCGGCACGGGGATGCATGGCGGGCGCGGGCGAGAGCACGCCGGCGGGCTTTGCGGGCGCGGCCGATTTTTTCGGCGCTTCGGGAAGCTTGCGGCCGGGCAGCGGCCGGGCGGTGCGCGCGACGCGCCGCCAGATCAGCATGTCGTCGTCGCTGAGCGGGCGGTCGCGCGTCATGGCCCTTATTCTATCACGATTGCGGCCCCCGCAGGCGTTCGGCGACGGCATGCGGGGCCAGAACCGTCCATCGCGCCTGCGAGCGAGTGGAGCCGGCCAGCGCGCCGGCGGCATCGCCGGTCCCGGCGAACAGATCGCCGCGCAGCGGGCCGATGATGGCGCCGCCGGTGTCCTGGGCGATCAGCAACAGCCCCGCTTCCTGCCCGCGCCAGTCGCCGCCGGCGCCCGGCAGCGTCGCCTCCACCCAGACCGGCGCGCCATAGGCGTGGAAGGCCGGGTCCACCGCCATGCTGGCCATCGCGGTCAGCGGCGCCCCCATCGCGCCGCGCGGACCGGCGGTCTCGTCGGCGATCGGCTCCAGCGCGAAAAAGACATAGCGCGGGTTTTCGTTGAACAGCGCCTGCGCCGCCGCCGGGCCCGCGGCCTGGGTCCAGGCCTCGATATTGGCCTTGGAAGCGGTGTCGGCCGTCAGCTCCCCGCGCTGGATCAGGACCTGGCCGATGGAGCGATAGGTCAGGCCGTTATGCGCGGCGAAGGCGGCGCGGGCCCGCTGGCCGTCCGAAAAGCGCAGACGGCCCGATCCCTGAACCTGCAGAAAGAAAGCGTCGACAGGCTTGGCCCAGGCCAGCACCGGGGCGCGGCTTTCGCCGATCTGCGAGCGCGGATCGTAAGGGACCAGCGCGCCGCCATCGATCTTGCCGACAATCTGCTTGCCCGTGAGGTCGGGATCGAAAATGCCGAGATCGACGCGGATCAGGTCCGCCGGTCGGCCGTGCAGCGGTGCTGAGAATTCTGCGGTTTTTGCGGCGCTGACCGGAAGCTCCGGCTCGTAATAGGAGGTCAGGAGCCCGGTGTCAGCCTCCGGCGCACTGGCGCGGAAGGGCGTGAAATAGGCGGTGAAGAAATCGCGCGCGGCCTGCGCGCCCGAACCCTCAGGCGGCAGGGCGGCGCAGGTCTGCAGCCATTCGCCGACGGCACCCCAGCGCGGGGCGCGGGGCGCGACGGGCGCGCCCGGATCGCGCCCGGCCCAGACCGCGCAGGACCGGCGATAGGAGGCCAGCGCCGCGGTCAGGTCCGCTTCCGCCCACCCGGCCATGTCCGCGAAATCGGCGGGGACCAGCGTCAGCGCCTGCGGCGGCGGCGCGGGTTCGGGCTGCGGCGGGGCCGGTTCCGGCTCAGGCGGCCGGGGACCGCAGGCGGCGATGACAAGAAAGGCAAGAAGAGCGAGGCGGCGCATGGCGGACCTTTTCGAAGGAAGCGCCCGACATTCGCCCGGAAATGGTTAAGAGCTGGAAACCATAAGCACGGCCGCTGCAGATGGCCGCGCGCCGATCACATCATGTGCGGTTCAGGCGCGACTCAGGCGCGGGAGACCTTGGCCAGCGTCCAGTTCGGGTCCCGCGCACGAATATCGCGTTCGAAGGTCCAGACCTCGCTGGCGTGGCGCATGCGGACCGGATCGCCTTCCACCACCTCGCCCTCGGCGTTGCGCATCACGGTGGACAGCTCCGCCTCGAACCCGACCTTCACGCGGGCGGTGCGCCCGTCTAGCTCCGCGTCCACGATCTCGGCGTCGGACAGGCGGACGATGTCGGTCTGCTGGGTCAGGCCGCGTTCCTCGCGCTCCGAAATCGCCGTGTCGTAGCGTTCATAGACCGCGGGAGCGAGGAACTGGCCCAGCGTGTCCCGGTCGCCGTCGGCGAAGGCCTGTACGATCATTTCATAGGCGCCGCGCGCCCCTTCCAGGAAATTCGCGGGCTCGAAATTCCCGTCGGCGCGGCGGATCGCCTCCATCCCCGCGGCGCCCGGGCCGGTGAAGGCCGGGCGGGGACCGTCGGAAACCCCGGAATCGGTCTCCTCTCCCCCGCGCGCCTGCTGGCCAACGCCCGGCGGGGGCGCCTGACGGCCCACGCGCCGGCCCAGAACCGTATAGAGCCGGAACAGGATGAAGGCGGCGAGGCCGGCGAAGATGAGAAGCTGGAGCAACATGGGCCTAATATAGGGATGGAAAGCGCGGCGTCAGCCCGCGCCGAGTGCGGAACGCCCGCCCGCGGGCGGTTGCCGCATCGTGCGGCTGCGTGTTAGCCCGTCGCCCGGCCCCGATCCACCGGGCCGTTCGATCTCAGGACCAGACCAATGACCGATCTTCCGCCCGAGGGCGCAGCCCCGTCCAGCGCGCCGCAATTGCGCGTTCTCGCTCAGTATGTCCGCGATTCCTCGTTCGAGAATCCGCTGGCGCCGCAAAGCCTGCGCTCCGGCCAGGGCTCTCCGCAGGTTCAGCTGGGCGTGGATCTGGGCGCGCGGAAGGTCGCCGAGGACGCCGACGAAGTGTCGCTGCGCATCCGCGCCACCGCCAAGCGGGACGAGGAAACCGTCTTCATCGCCGAGCTGCTCTATGCCGGCGTGTTCCAGTTCAACAACATCCCGGACGAGCAGCGCCAGCCGCTGCTGATGATCGAATGCCCGCGCCTGCTGTTCCCGTTCGCGCGGCAGGTCCTGTCCGACATGACGCGCGAAGGCGGCTTCCCGCCGGTGATGCTGGAGCCGATCGATTTTTCCGTCCTGTACCGCCAGCGTCTGGCGCAACAGGCCCAGGAAGGCGCCGGCAACGGCGCGGCGCAGGGCGAAGGGTCCGACGGCGGCGATAACGGCCCGCAGGCCGCCTGACCCTGCCTGCAGTTGCGGCGCCGGCGATCAGGCCGGCGTCCGCGCGTCCTTTTCCGGCGGACTGGCCCAGGCCTTGTCCTCGCCGACCCAGGGCACGCCCTTGCCGCGCCAGATGTCGACATAGACCGAGGCGAATTTCCATTCGTCCTCGTCGTCCTTCACGGCCAGCGTGTCCCAGGTGCCGAGGCCGAAGACGCGGCATTCCGACGTTTCCACGTCGTGCTGCAGGATCGACCAGAAGCATTTGATCCGCACGCCGTCGCCCTCGGGCGTCATGATCACCTGGCTCATCCGGTGCTGCCGCCCCAGATAATGGTTCGGCTTATGGTACCAGAGGTCCTGGGTCATCTTGCGGATGCCCTCGCGGCCGACGCACTTGCCCTGGGGCCAGTGCTCGATCCAGCCGTCCTCGGTAAAGGTTTCGACATAGGCGTCGAAATCCCCCGTATCGAGCGCCCAGGCGTAGCGCGCCATCAGCTCCTCGATCTCGACCCGGTCCTCCAGCGAGACCTTCGGCTTCTTCATTCCATCCTCCCATTTGCAGAAATCATTGCGCCGCCCCGCCGAAGCGCTCGCGATGCAGATGCGCGCGCTGCGACCACAGGGCGAAGGCCGCCGCGGCGCCGACGGCGCCGGTGCCCGCCGCCCACCAGGCCGGCGCTGCGCGGTCGCCCGTGGCGGCGACAAGGGCTGTAATGATCAGCGGGCCCAGACCGCCGAACACCGCGCCGATCGAATTATAGACAAGGCCGAGCCCGGTCGTGCGCACCTCGGTCGGCAACAGGCTGGACAGCACCGCCGGCAGCGGGCCGGACATCCAGCCCAGCAGCGCCGCCGCGGCCAGCTGCACGCCCAGCAGCGTCGCGAAGCTGGGCTGCGCGACCAGATGCGCGAACAGCGGCCAGGCGGCGAGCGCATAGACCACGCAGGCCGGCGCCAGAAGCTCCACCGCCCCCAGCCGGTCGGCCAGCCGCCCGGCGAACAGGATGATCGCCGCCTCCGCCGAGGCAGCGACGACCGTGGAGACATAGGCGTGGGTCTGGGACACGCCGAGCTCCCGCACCGCATAGAGCGGCAGGAAGATCAGGATCAGATAGAGGGCGGCGGAGCTGATCACGATCAGCCCGGCCATGCACAGAAGCTCGCGCGGATAGCGCGCGAAGGCCTGGCGCAGCGGCGCGCGGGCGATGGCGTGGCCTTCCCGCAGCGCCGCGAACTCCGGCGACTCGGCCATGCGGGCGCGGATATAGAGACCGACCGGGCCGATTAGCGTCCCCGCGCCGAAGACCAGCCGCCAGCCCCAGCTTTCAACCGCCTCGGCCGGCAGCGCCCAATACAGGATCAGCACCAGGCCCGAGGCCACGGCGGCCGTACCGGCCTGCGTCGCCATCTGGGTGCTGGCGAAGAACGCCTTGCGCCCCGGGCGCGCCAGCTCCACCAGCATCGCCGTGGCGCTGGCGAATTCGCCGCTGACCGCAAAGCCCTGGATCATGCGCGCGATCAGGATCATCACCGGCGCGGCGACCCCGATCGCGGCGTAGGGCGGCGCGATCGCGATCAGGAATGTGCCCAGCGCCATCAGGATCGCGGTCCAGGCGAGCGCGCCCTTGCGTCCGCGCCGGTCGGCGAACACGCCCCAGAACAGACCGCCCAGCGGGCGGACGAGATAGGCGGTGGCGAAACCGCCGAAGGTAAGCAGGGTCGCGGCGAGGGCGCTGTCCGCCGGGAAATACAGGCGAGCGATGATGACGGAGAAGGCGCTGTAGGCGATGAAATCCAGCCCCTCCAGCCCGACGCCGATATTGCAGGCGATCACCGACCGCCATGGATTGTCCGCTGCGCGCGCCTCGCCTGTCATAGGCCGGCCCCTCCCCCCGCGTCTTTTGCGGCACTATGGGACGGAACGGCGCGCGGGCCTAGGCGCGGGTCAGGCGCCGTAGAGTTTCCAGAGCGAGGAGTCGCCGAGCTGTGCGACGAACGCCTCGTGCGCGGCGCGCTCGGCCTCGGTCACCAGATCCGGCAGCGGATTGGGGCGCGGCTGGCGCGCGCCCGCGACCAGCGCGGCGCCCGATTCCTGCGGCGCGGACAGGTCCAGCCGCCGCTCGCGCCCGCCGTTCAGCTCCAGATAGACTTCGGCCAGAAGCTGGGCGTCCAGCAGGGCGCTGTGCTTGTCCCGCTTTTCCAGCGAGATGCGGAACCGCTCGCACAGCGAATCCAGCGAATTGCGCACGCCCGGGAATTTGTTGCGCGCCATCACCAGCGTGCAGAAGAAGCGGGCGTCGGCGATCACGGGCCGGGCGCAGCGCTCCAGCTCGAAATTGATGAAGCTGCGGTCGAACTCCGCATTGTGCGCGACCAGCGGGGCGTCCTGCACGAACTCCAGAAAGCCCTCCACGACCTCCGGGAACAGCGGCTTGTCCGACAGGAATTCGGCGGTGAGGCCGGTGATCTCGGTCACGCGCTGGGGCACGTCGCGCTGCGGGTTCACATAGGCGTGGAAGGTGCGGCCGGTGGGCAGGAAATCCACGATCTCCACACAGCCGATTTCGGTGATCCGGTCGCCGTCCGCCGGGTTGAACCCGGTCGTTTCGGTGTCGAATACGATTTCCCGTCTCAAGCGTCGCCCCCCGGCGCGGCTGACGGTCCCCCCGGACCTTCGGTCAGACGCCGGACGATGTCGCGAACCTGAGCCTCCGCCGACGCAAGGCCCCCGGCCGTGTCGACGATGAAATCGGCGCGCGCCCGTTTTTCCGAATCAGGCGTCTGCCGGGACAGTATGGCGGCGAAGCGTTGTTCGGTCATTCCCGGCCGCTGCAGCACGCGGGCCTTCTGCACAGCTTCGGGCGCGGTGACCACGACGATGCGGTCGACATGCTCGTCCAGCCCGGCCTCGAACAGAAGCGGCGTGTCCAGCACGACCAGCGCCGCGCCCTTCGCGCGCTGCTCCTCCACGAAGCGCGCGCGCTCCGCGGCGACCAACGGATGGACGATGGATTCCAGGGCCGCGAAATCTTCGGGATTTGAATGCAGATGCGCGCCCAGCGCCGCGCGGTCGACCGCGCCATCCTTGATGGCGTCGGGGAAGATTTCCGCGATTGGCGCGACGGCCGCGCCCTGGTGGGCGTAGAGCGCCGCGACCTCGGCGTCCGCGTCGAACACCGCCGCGCCGGCGTCGGCGAACATCCGGGCGGTCGTCGACTTGCCCATGCCGATCGAGCCGGTGAGGCCGACGACGATCATTGGCCCATCTTCGCCAGCAACAGGCCGCGGATATCGACCGCATCGGGCGGCGGCGCGCCGAACAGGGTCTGGAAGGCCGGGCGCGCCTGGCCGATCAGCATATCCAGCCCGTCGACCGTCTTCAGCCCCGCCTTCCTGGCGCGCCGGATCAGCGGCGTGTCCAGCGGCTTGTAGATCAGGTCATAAAAGACCGCGCCCGGTTGGACGCCCGCGAAGTCCAGCCAGTCCGGAACCGGCGGCCCGTCGGTCATCCCCATGGACGTCGCGTTGACGATCAGCGCGACGTCCGCCCAGGCCTGCGGCGGCGGAGGCGATGCGAACGCCTCCCCCTTAACGGCCTTCGCGAGCTCCCGCGCCGGCTCGGGCGAACGGTTGGCGATGCGCACGCGCGCGCCGGCGCCGGCCAGCGCATGCGCCACCGCCTGCGCCGCGCCGCCCGCGCCCAGCAGCAGGGCGGTTGCGCCATCCAGAGTCAGCTGCGGCGCCTGGCGCGCGAGGCCATAGAGAAAGCCCTCGCCGTCGCGATTGTCGGCGACGATCTTTCCGCCGCGCATAAAGATGAGATTGGAGACGCCGAGCGCCTGCGCCGTAGCCGTTCGCTCGCCCGCGAATTCGAAGGCCGCGCGCTTGTGCGGCATGGTGACGTTGAAGCCGGCCCAGCCATCGTCGAACCGCGCGCGCACTTCGCGGGCAAATTCCTCGGGCGCGACCTCCACCGCTTCATACGAACCATCGATCCCGGCCGCTTCCAGCCAGGCGCCGTGCAGCGCGGGGCTCAGCGAATGCCGCGCGGGATAGCCGAGCACGCCGGCGCGGATCGTCATGCCGCCAGCCCGCCATGGTCGCGCAGCGCATCCAGCACGGGCAGCAGCGGCAGGCCCAGCACGGCGAAATAATCGCCTTCGATCGCCGCGAACAATTGCGCGCCGAGGCCTTCGAGCTGGTAGCAGCCGACCGAGGCGAGGATGTCCTCCCCCGCCTCGTGCAGATAATGCGCGAGGAATTCGTCGCTGAACTCCCGCATCACCAGACGCGAGACCTGGCTGTGCCGCCAGACGATGTCGCCGCCATGGGCGATCGCGACGCCGCACACCAGCTCATGCGATTTGCCGCGCAGGACGGTCAGGCGCTCCTCGGCCTCCGCCATGCTGAGCGCCTTGTCCCAGAGCGCGCCCTCAAACACCAGGATCTGATCGGCGCCGATCACCAGCCCATCGCGCTTGGCGGACACCGCGAGCGCCTTTTTCTCCGCCAGCGCTCCGGCGATGGCGGCGGGCTCCGCGCCGGCCATTTCGGTCTTCACGATGTCCTCGTCCACGCCGGGCGATTGCGCGGCGAAGGGCACGCCCGCGGCGGTCAGCACCGCGCGCCGGACCGCGCTTTGCGAGGCCAGCGTGATGGGCAGAAGGTCGGTCACAGATGCTCGCCGATAATGTGCTCGCCGCGCTTGTCGGCGAGCAGGTTCAGGATCTTCGCGGAGGTTTCCTCGATCGAGCGGCGGGTCACGTCGATGGTCGGCCAGCCGCAGCGCGCGAACAGGCGCTTGGCCTGCACGATCTCTTCCTTCACGTGCATCTCGTCGGCGTAATCGGTCGTGTCCCGTTCGCGCAGGGACAGGAGACGCTTGCCCCGGATCTGGACCAGCCGCTCGGGCGTCGCGGTCAGTCCGACCACAAGCGGATGTTTCAGCGTCTCTACCTGGGGCGGCAGATCGACGCCGGGCACGATGGGAATATTGGCAGCTTTCACGCCGCGGTTCGCCAGATAGATGCAGGTCGGAGTTTTCGACGTGCGGCTGACGCCGACCAGAACGATGTCCGCGTCCTCGAATCCGTCCAGGTTCTGGCCGTCGTCATGGGCCATGGCAAAATTCATCGCCTCGATCCGGTGATAATATTCCGCGTCCAGCATGCGCTGGGCGCCGACCTGGCTGGAGGCTTCCTGGCCGAGATAGCGGCCAACGGCCTCTAGCACCGGGTCCAGCACGGCGATGGTCGGCATGCCGAGCGCGCGGCAGCGGTCCTCCAGCTGCGCGCGCAGCTCCGGATTCAGGATCGTGTACATGACCACGCCCGGCGCGGTCTTGATCTCCTCCATCACCCGCTCGATCTGCCGCGCAGACCGGACGAGCGCATAGAGATGCTCCACAGGCATCACGCGCTTGAACTGGCCGCTGGCGGCGCGCGCAATGCTGATCAAGGTCTCGCCCGTGGAGTCGGAGACCAGATGCATGTGGAAGTAGATCGGGATTTGCGGCCGCTTGTCGGGCATGTCGAACGATCTGGGGACCCGCCCCGTTAATAACTCGTTAACAGTTTGGGCGAAGCGGCTCCAAAGCCCTCCGGCCCGCCGGATTCAGCGGACAACATCCCCTCGGCGCCCATCATAGTGCGACGGGACAGACTCGCCTGCGGAAATTCCACAGAGCGGGGACGGATGGGGTTTCGAACAGGCTGACCCTGCACTGGACCCCGGATACGCCACAGGACTTGGTCTCTATTCAAATCCGAAATCAAAGCTTTGCCGGGTTATCCCCGTTATCCCGGATGCAGGCGCTCGGACAGCACATGGCGCGGGAGCAAACTGGGGAGATTCATGGGTTTTTAAAGGAATGAGTCTTGTCCCCCGCCCTACCATTCCTTCTTCCTAATAAACTCTTAAGAGAGGGATTCATTGCACGTCGGGGAACGGCGCTTTATGTCCGATCCGCCGATGCCCGACCCTCTGATCTCTTCCGATAAGTCCATATTGAAAGCGCTGAGAGGCGAAGCCCAGGCGCGCCCGCCGATCTGGGTGATGCGCCAGGCCGGGCGCTATCTGCCGGAGTATCGGGAGCTGCGTCAGCGCGCGCCGGATTTCGTGTCTTTCTGCCTGACGCCGGAGATGGCGGCCGAGGCGACGCTGCAGCCGCTGCGCCGGTTCGAGCTGTCCGCGGCGATCCTGTTCGCGGACATCCTGCTGATCCCGATGGCGATGGGATGCGATCTTCGCTTCGTGAAGGGCGAGGGACCGAAACTGTCCCCGGTGCGGGACCGGGCCAGCGTCGATGCGCTGACGACGGATACGGTTAGCCGGACTCTGGCGCCGGTGACTGAAACCGTCGCGCGGGTGAAGGAGCAACTGGAGGGTGATGTCGCCCTGATCGGGTTCGCGGGCGCGCCCTGGACCGTCGCGACCTATATGATCGAGGGCGAGGGATCGCGGGATCAGTGGGCGGCGCGGGTTTTCGCCTATGAGGACCCCGAGAGCTTCGGTCGTTTGATGACGATGCTGAGCGCCGCCACCGCCGAGTATCTGGTGATGCAGGCGGAGGCGGGCGCCGAGGTCCTGAAAATCTTCGATTCCTGGGCGTCGGGCCTGACGGAGGATCTGTTCCAGCGCGCGGTGATCGAACCGACGGCGGACATCGTGCGTCAGGTGCGCGCCGCGGGCGTCGATGTTCCGATCATCGGGTTTCCGCGCGGCGCCGGGCCGGCGATCCCGCGCTATGTCCGGGAGACCGGGGTGACGGCGGTGGCCTTGGATCAGTCCGTCCCGCTGAACTGGGCGCGGGAAAATGTTCAGCCGCTGGCCCCGGTGCAGGGCAATCTGGACAACGCGCTGCTGCGCGCCGGCGGGCCGGCGATGGACGCGGCAATCGATGCGATCGTCGAGGCGTTCGCCGGCGGCGGGCACGTCTTCAATCTCGGCCACGGCATTACGCCGGAAACCCCGATCGAGAATATGGCGCGTCTGGTGAACCGGGTGCGCCATGGCTGAGGGCCGGCCGAAGACCGCGGTCGTCCTGTTCAATCTTGGCGGGCCGGACGGCCAGGCGGACGTGCGGCCCTTCCTGTTCAATCTGTTCCGCGACCCGGCGATCATCGGCGCGCTGGGCCCTGTACGGCTGGGCCTGGCCTGGCTGATCTCCACGCTGCGGGAAAAATCGGCGCAGGCGAATTACGCCCTGATGGGCGGCGGTTCGCCTCTGCTGCCGGAGACCGAGGCGCAGGCCGGCGCCCTGACGGCGTTGCTGGCGGCGCGCGCGCCGGACCGGGAGTGGCGGGTCTTTATCGGCATGCGTTATTGGCGGCCGTTCGTGGAAGACGCGGCGGCGGCTGTCCGCGCGTGGGGACCAGACGAGATCGTGCTGGCGCCGCTCTATCCGCAATATTCCACCACGACGACGGGCTCCTCGCTCACCGCCTGGGAAAAGGCGTGGCCGGACTCGGGCGCGCGTGGGGCGTGCTGTTATCCGGATGCGGCGGGGCTGGCCGAAGCGCATGCCGAGGCGATCCGGGAGGCGTGGCGCAAGGGCGGTTCGCCGGAAAATCCGCGCTTGCTGTTTTCCGCGCACGGACTGCCCGAGGCGACGGTAAAGCGGGGCGACCCCTATCCCGACCATGTGGCGCGCACCGCCGCGGCGATCTCCGCGCGCCTGCCGGAATTCCCTGACACCCAAATCTGCTATCAGAGCCGCGTCGGGCCGATGAAATGGATCGGCCCCTCGACCGAGGACGAGATCATGCGCGCCTCGCGCGAGGGCCGGGCGATCCTGATCTGCCCCATCGCCTTCGTGTCGGAACATGTGGAGACGCTGGTGGAGCTGGACATCGAATACCGCGCGATCGCGGAGGCCGAGGGCGCGTCCGCCTATATGCGCGCCGCCACGCCCGGCGTGCATCCGGCCTTTATCGGCGCGCTGGCGGATCTGGTCCTGGGCGAGCGGGGCGCCGCGCCCGGCCTGTCGCCGGCGGATCTGTCCCGCGTCTGTCCGGCCGCCGACAAGGGCTGCCCGCTGCGGAGGAATGCGGCGTGACCGCGCTGGCGCTTGCCTATGACTGGCTGCGGGGCCTGCACATCGTGTCGGTCATCTTCTGGATGGCCGGCCTGCTCTATCTGCCGCGCCTCTATGTCTACCAGTTCCAGGCCCAGCCGGGCGGGGAGCTGGAAACGACCCTGATTGTCCAGCAGCGGCGGCTGTACCGGGGCATCATGACGCCGGCGATGGTCGCGGCCTGGCTGTTCGGAATTCTGCTTCTGCTCTCCAACGCGGGGCGCAGCGGCGGCTGGATCTTCATCCACACCATTCCCTGGGCGGTGAAGCTGCTGGCGGTGATCGTCATGACCGGCGTGCACGGCATGTACGGCGCGGCGCGGCGGAAATTCGCGGAGGGCCAGCGGCCGCGCAGCGAGAAATTCTGGCGCATGATGAACGAGGTTCCGGCCGTTCTGGCCATCGTCATCGTGCTGGTCGCGACCGTCGGATTGCGCTGAAAGCCTTGACCTGAAGGGCGAAGCGTGGTTTTGCGGAGAGGCGCCCGCAACCTGTCTTGCCTGCGCGCCCCTCCAGACCTTTGCGCCGAACGTTGGGACAGGCGCGAATCTCAACCAAACCGTCAGCACAGCTCCGTCGCGCGTCCGCGCCCCCGTAGAGCCCGAGAACCAATGAACGACGATATCGACGACTTCGACGACGACGACCTCGAAGACGAAGACGAACAAGAGGCCAAGCCGAAAAAGAAGCGCGGCGCGGACCTGCCGGGTTCGATCGAGCTGAACGAGCTCAAGGACAAGTCGCCGACCGACCTTCTGGCCTTCGCCGAGAAGCTGGAGGTCGAGAACGCCTCCTCCATGCGGCGCCAGGACATGATGTTCGCCATCCTGAAGGAGCTGGCCGAACAGGATGTCGAGATCCATGGCGGCGGCGTTCTGGAAGTGCTGCAGGACGGCTTCGGCTTCCTGCGCAGCCCGGAGGCGAACTACCTCCCCGGCCCCGACGATATCTATGTCAGCCCGGCGCAGATCCGGCGCTTCGCCCTGCGCACCGGCGACACGGTGGAAGGCGAGATCCGCTCGCCCCGCGACGGCGAGCGCTATTTCGCGCTGCTGAAGATCAACACGATCAATTTCGAAAAGCCGGAAGACGCCCGGCACAAGGTCCATTTCGACAATCTGACGCCGCTCTATCCCGACGAGCGGCTGCAGATGGAAGCCGGCGATCCGACCATCAAGGACCGCTCGGCGCGGGTGATCGACATCGCCGCGCCGCTCGGCAAGGGCCAGCGCTGCCTGATCGTCGCCCCGCCGCGGACCGGCAAGACGGTGATGCTGCAGAACATCGCCAAGTCCATCGCGGAGAACCATCCTGAATGCTTCCTGATCGTGCTGCTGATCGACGAGCGGCCGGAGGAAGTCACCGACATGCAGCGGACGGTGAAGGGGGAGGTCGTGTCCTCCACCTTCGACGAACCGGCGACGCGGCACGTGGCGGTGGCGGAGATGGTGATCGAAAAGGCCAAGCGCCTGGTCGAGCACGGCCGCGACGTGGTGATCCTGCTGGACTCCATCACGCGCCTGGGCCGCGCCTACAACACGGTGGTCCCCTCCTCCGGCAAGGTGCTGACCGGCGGCGTCGACGCCAACGCGCTGCAGCGGCCGAAGCGCTTCTTCGGTGCAGCGCGGAATATCGAGGAAGGCGGCAGCCTGACCATCATCGCCACCGCGCTGATCGACACCGGCAGCCGGATGGACGAAGTCATCTTCGAAGAGTTCAAGGGCACCGGTAACAGCGAAATCGTGCTGGACCGCAAGATCGCGGACAAGCGCGTCTTCCCGGCCATCGACCTCACCAAGTCCGGCACGCGGAAAGAGGAGCTGCTGGTGCCCAAGGAGCACCTGCAGAAGATGTACATCCTCCGGAGAATCCTGAACCCGATGGGCACGATGGACGCCATCGAATTCCTGCTCGACAAGCTGAAATCGTCCAAGACCAACGACGATTTCTTCGAGAGCATGAACACCTAGGCCATATTATCTATATAATTCAATGTGTTACAGGCCGCGAACGACAATGTTCGCGGCCTGTTTCGTTTATAGCCTGCGTCGATAGACTGGCGACTCATCACCGCTGAACAGGGCGCGCCGCATCATGAAGGTCACCGTCAATATCGAGTGCAGCCCGGTCGAAGCCCGCGCCTTCTTCGGCCTGCCCGACGTCACGCCGCTGAACGAAGCGCTCGTCGACGAGATGACCAAGCGGATGCAGGAAAACATGGAGATGATGGGTCCCGAGGCGCTGATGCGTCACTGGATGAATGTCGGCGGCCAGATGCAGGATCAGTTCATGGACCTGATGCGCAACGCGGCCGGGGGCGGCTCCAAGCCGAAATGACCGGCGCGCCGGAGGCGGCGGCCGATACGATCTTCGCCCTGGCCACCGGCGCCGGGCGCGCCGCCATCGCAATCGTCCGCATCTGCGGTCCGCGCTCCGGCGCGGTGCTGGAGGCGCTGGCCGGCTCGGCCGGCGCGCCGCGCATGGCGCGGCTGGCCACGCTGCGCGACGGGTCCGGCGCGGCCATCGATCAGGCCCTGACCCTGTGGTTTCCCGGCCCGGCGAGCGAGACCGGCGAGGACATGGCCGAGCTGCATCTGCATGGCGGGCCGGCCGTGATCGAGGCGACCCTTGCCGTGCTAGCCGCGCTCGGCCTGCGCCAGGCGGAGCCGGGCGAGTTCGCCCGCCGCGCCTTCGCCAACGGGAAACTGGATCTGACCGAAGCCGAGGGCCTCGCCGACCTGGTCGATGCCGAAAGCGAGGCCCAGCGGCTGCAGGCGCTGGCCCAGATGTCCGGCGGGCTGAAGCGGCTCTATGAAGACTGGCGCGAGCGGCTGATCGACATCGCCGCGCTGGTCGACGTCGGCGTCGCGGCGCGGATGAAATCGAACAGCTCGTCGGAGGCCGGGAATGGCGCTTGCGCCGGCGGCGCCCAGTCGACCTGCAACGCTTCTGCGGCGCGGATCGCCTGCTCCTCGCGCTCGCAGACGACGGCAACGTAGTTGCCGCGGCTGACGACCCGGACGAAGCCCGGCAGGTCCGCCACCGAGGACTCGTCGATGCCGCGCAGCTGCGCGCCCGCGACCGGTGGCTTGACGTTGCGTGCGTGGACCATGCCGGGCAGCTTCACGTCCACGGCCCAGGTCAGCGAGCCGTCGACCTTGGGCGGGATGTCGTAGCGTTGCACGGACTGGCCGACGATGCGCAGCTCGTCTACCGGCTTCACGTCGGCCACGCCGCGCGTCGCATTGACGTTGTCGCCGGTAAGCTCGACGTCGAACCGGCGGCCGCCGACGAACAACGCGGCAAGGAGCGTGTGGGCTGGCTGCGCAACGTGCTCAAACGGGACAAATCCACGGCTGTGCCGGAGGACAAATCCGCCGACGCCGAACCGGATCTTGGTCCCGAAGAGGCTGCCGACAGGGACTTTGAGGCCCAGGACGCTGCGGTTCTGCCCGGCGACCGGCCCGCGCCGGAGACACCGGCCTCTTCCGGCGGACGCCGCCGGGATCCTCAACTCGCGCCGCATGTCCGAGCTCATCCAGGACGTGAAGCAGCGCTTCGACCTGGTGCTGATCGACTCCCCGCCGATCCTGGGCGTCAGCGACGCGTCGGTGCTGGCGAGCGAGGTCGACCTGACCATGATCGTGGTCCAGCACCGCAAGCTCCCGCGCAACATGCTGATGCGCGTGAAGACCGCGGTGGAGAACGTCGGCGGTCACGTCATCGGCGTGGTGCTCAACAACGTGGACGTCCGCAGCGACAGCCAGTACCAGTACTACACCAGCTACTACACCTACTACTCGCCGGCGGAGCATCCCGGCGGCGCGACGCCGACGGCCAAGTCGGCCCCCGAACCGGCGCCCTCCCCGGCGCCCGAGCGGAAGGGCAACTCGGAGGACCTCTATTGACATCGCCGTCGCGAGACGCGAGTGATTATCCCATGAAATCGATTCTCTTGCTACTCACGGCCCTGCTGGGCCTCGTGTCGGCGGCCAATGCCCAGTCGACGATCCGCCCGGGCCGGGCGATCGAGATCCGGATCCAGGGGGTTCCGAACGAGGAGATGGTTCGGGTGAACAACACCTATCCGGTTTCCCAGTCCGGCTACATCCGGATGCCGTTCATCGGCAACGTGCATGCCGCCGGACTCAGCTCCACCAACCTGGCATCGCGGATCGAGTCGGCCTACAAGTCGGCCGAGATCTACACCAGTCCGACGATCCAGGTGATCGTCTCGAGCGACGACACGGTGATGGAGAACGTGGTGACGGTCGGCGGGCAGGTCACCGCCCCGGGGCCGGTGAAGTTCCAGCCGGGGATGACGCTCTACCAGGCGGTTCAGGCGGCCCGGGGCGCGACCCCGTTCGGCAGCATGTATCGCGTGAAGCTGATCCGGAACGGGAAGCTGCGGGAGTACGACCTGACCAAGACCCAGTTCAAGGGGGTGCTGGTGCGTCCGAACGACACCATCGAGGTCCCCCAGAAGAACATCTGGGGGCGCTGAGTTCCGGCGTCTGGTGTCCTGACCGGCCCCGGCGATGCGCCGCTCCCGCTTCCGTTTCCTTCCGCTGGTGGCGCTGCTGCTGGCGGGACGGGCGGACGCGGAGCCAAGGCCTCCCGGCGGCCTGATGGACCGGCTGGCCGCCGAGGCCTATCCGGAGCGGATCGAGGCCGAGCGCGAGTTGGCCGACTGGGCCGTCGCGGAGGGTCAGGCGGCGATGGTCTGGATGGCAGGCCAGCTCGACACCCTGAAGGACCCCGAGGTGCGGCAACGGGTGTTCTCCGCCCTCCGGAAGGCGGTCATGGACGATCTCGCCCGGAAACGCCCGGGCTTCGTCGGCGTGCAGATGGCCAGCGCCCGGGTGGTTGACGGGGACCGGGTACTGCAGGGCGTCGAGATCCTCGAGACGGTCGAGAACAGCCCCGCGTCCAGGGCAGGCCTGAAGGTCGACGACGTGCTCCTCGATCTGGAGGGGGAGTCCTGGAAGGCTCCGGATCCCCACCACGAGTTCGCGCGACGGGTGGGACGGCTCGGCCCGGGAGCCAAGGTGCGGTTCTCGGTCTGGCGGAAGGGGACCATTCATCAGGTCGAACTCGAGCTGGCTCCCCGACCCTGGTCGGCCGGCGAGTACCGCGAGGAGGCCGGCCGTCTGCTCCGGGAGGGACCGACCTACCTCAACGAGGACCAGGCACGCGAGGCCATCTTCCG
>CAJXKJ010000044.1 GCA_913055605.1 uncultured Euryhalocaulis sp.
GGGAAGTAGAGATACCCGACCATGGAGATATCGGCGATGGTCGGCCGCGAACCCGTGATGAAGTCATGGTTGGCGAGGCGTTTTTCCACGACAGCGAAGGCGGCTTCCGCGCGGGCGCGCAGGAAGGCGAGAACGGCCGGGTCTGGTTCATCGGCAGCGAGGCTGTTGAGGAAACGGTGGGTCGCGAAATAGCTGGTGAACTTGTGGTTGTCGAACAGGATCCAGCGCAGGATTTCGCGCCGCTCCGTATCGTCGCCCCAGCCGAACGCGCCCAGCGTCTGGGCCAGATAGTCCAGGATCACGCCGGACTGGGTCAGGCGCAGCCCGCCATGCTCCAGCACCGGGACCTCGCCCATTTCGTTGACCGCGGCGCGCCATTCCGGGTCGGCAAGCTGTTGCGGGCCGATCTGAACGGCCTCCCAGTCCGCATCCTCGGCCAGCAGCAGCAGGGCGCATTTGTACGCGTTGCCGGACTCGCCAAAGCCATAAAGCTTGAACTCGGCCATCTATCCCCCTGTATCGGTGCTTCTCGGAACGCCCCTCAGAACGCCTCTGCGGGCAGCGCCATCACCGGCTCGCCGCCGGCCTGGATCGCAGCCAGATGCGAGGCGCCGCGCGGCAGGACGCGCTCGAAGAAATAGCGGCCCGTCACCAGCTTCTGTTGGTAGAAATCCTCGTCCCTGCCGAGGCTCGCCTTGGCCATCTTCGCCCACATATAGGCCATGCAGGTCAGGCCGAAGAGCTGCAGGAAATCGTGGCTGGCCGCACCGGCGTTGTTGAAATCGGTCAGGCCGTTTTCCATTAGCCACTCGACCCCGGCGTTCACCTGGCCCTTCGCCGTGCCCAGGCCGGCGGC
Source organism: uncultured Euryhalocaulis sp. (assembly GCA_913055605.1). GTDB lineage: Bacteria > Pseudomonadota > Alphaproteobacteria > Caulobacterales > Maricaulaceae > Euryhalocaulis. Next base: position 857 of record CAJXKJ010000044.1, read on the forward strand.
GAACGGCTCCATGCCCTCCACGCCCTCGTTCTCCGCCGCGAAGGCCTCCAACTCCGCCATGAAGGCGCCGAGCGGACGGCCGCCTTCCCAGGCCAGCTTGCGGCCGACCAGGTCCAGCGCCTGCACGCCGTTGGTGCCTTCGTAGATCATGGTGATCCGGCAATCGCGCAGGAACTGCGCCATGCCGGTTTCTTCCACATAGCCGGCCCCGCCGAACACCTGCACGGCGCGGCTGACATTGGCGAAGCCCTCGCCGGTCAGATACGCCTTCACGATCGGGGTCAGCAGCGCCATGTAGTCGCCGCCCTTCTGGCGCGTCTCCTCGTCGTCGGCCGCGTGCTCCAGATCGCCGTGCAGCCCGACATAGAGCGCGAAGGCGCGCGCGCCCTCGACGAAGGATTTCTGCTCCATCAGCATCCGGCGCACGTCCGGGTGGACGATGATCGGATCGGCCGGCTTGTCCGGCTCCGCAGGGCCGGTCAGGGCCCGGCCCTGCAGCCGCTCCCGCGCAAAAATGGCGGCGTTCTGATAGGCGACGCTGGCCTGGCTGAGGCCCTGCAGGCCGGTGCCGATGCGGGCGCGGTTCATCATCACGAACATCAGGCGCAGGCCCTTGTTCTCCTCGCCCACCAGCCAGCCTTTGGCGCCGTCATACTGCATCACGGCGGTGGCGTTGCCGTGGATGCCCATCTTCTCTTCCAGGCCGATGCATTTCAGCGCATTGCGCTCGCCCGGCGCGCCGGCGTCGTCCGGCAGGAATTTCGGACACACGAACAAAGACAGGCCCTTGGTGCCCTCCGGCGCGCCCTCCATGCGGGCCAGCACCAGATGGATGATGTTGTCAGAGAAATCGTGCTCCCCGGCGCTGATCCAGATCTTCTGGCCGGTGATGGCGTAGGTCCCGTCGCCGTTCGGAACGGCCTTGCTGCGGATCAGGCCGAGATCGGTTCCGCATTGCGGCTCGGTCAGATTCATCGTGCCGGTCCATTCGCCGGACACGAGCTTGGGGACATAGAGCGATTTCTGTTCGTCCGCCGCGCCATGGATCAACGCCTCAGCCGCCGCGGCGGTCAGGCCCGGATACATGCCGAACGCCATGCAGGCCGAGGACACCATTTCGTTCAGCGCCAGGCTGACGACATTGGGCAGGCCCTGACCGCCGAATTCCTCCGGAAAGGACAGGCCGGTCCAGCCGCCCGCGACCATCTGGGCGTAGGCGTCCCTGAACCCGTCGGGCGTGGTGACAGAGGCGTCCTCGTTCAGCGTGCAGCCCTGGACGTCCCCGGTCCGGTTCAGCGGCTGGATCACCTCCTCCGACAGCTTGCCCGCCTCCTCCAGGATGGCGGCGACGGTTTCGGGATCGGCGTTGGCGAAGCCAGGCAGGTTCGAATACCCGCCCAGCCCCAGAACCTCGTCCAGGATGAACTGAAAATCGCGCAGCGGCGCCTGATAGGTCGGCATCGGTTCGCCCTCCTTTAGAACGGCGGCCCGGAGACCACGCACTCCGCCTTGGTGATCTTCCCGTCCTTCAGCGTGTAGTGGATGAATTGCGGGATGGTCACGACCTGGCCCTTCTGCAAGGCGACGATGCGGTCCAGCCCCTGTTCGGCCAGCGCCTCCGGCGTCAGGTCGGCGGTCGCCTCCAGCCGGACATTGGCCTCCATCGCGATCATCGTCGCGTCGGACACGAAGCGCTGGATCACGATCCGCTCGTCCACATAGCGGTGGAAGAAGGCGTAGAATTTCCGCAGCTCGTCCTTCGTGGTGAAGGTGTAGCCGGCGAAGGAGACCGCGAACGGCTCGGCGTAATAGTCGAGCACGGCGTCGTAGTCGCGCGCGTTGAATGTCTCCAGATACCGGTCGAACGCGCTGCGATCCATGGTCGCTCCTCCACCCGTTTTCGCCGGCCCGGGCGCGGCCGGCTGTTCTGTCCCGTGCGGGACTATATCGCGTCCGGCGCGCCGGTCATGCTCCCCCACTGTGACGATGCGCCCCGCACTGCACTCAACATTCTTGTGAATCGCGCGCGCCCGATGGCCCCGTTAGGGTGCGCAAAATCGTGAAAACCGGAGGATACGCCATCATGCCCATCGCCCCGAACAGAAGCCTCGCCGCCATCGGCGCGGCGTTCGCCCTCGCCGCCCTGCCGGCCTTCGCCCAGGCCCAGGACACGCCGGCGACCGGCCTGGAAGCGGCCGTCGACAATCCCGCCCGGGCCCAGGCCAATATCGAGCGGGACGCGGACCGCCATCCGGCGGACGTTCTGGCCCTGTTGGACCTGCAGCCGGGCGACGTCGTGCTCGACTGGTTCGCCGGCGGCGGATACTGGAGCGAGGTCCTGTCCGGCGCGGTCGGCGCTGACGGCGTGGTCTACGCCCAGAACGCCCGCGGCGAATTCGCCGAGTTCGGCAATCTGGAGCCGCTGCCGATGGAGCGGAACGCGGACATCCCGCTGGACGACGGATCGGTCGATCTGGTCCTGCTGTCCTATGTCTATCACCACATGCACTACAACGAGGCGACCGGCGAAGGCACGCCGGAGACCACCACCGCGCTGCTGAACGAGTTCAACCGGGTGCTGAAGCCCGGCGGCCGCATCGCGGTGATCGAGCATCTGGCCAAGCCGGGCTCCAGCCGCGCCGAGAGCAATGAGTGGCACCGCCTGCCAGTCGCCGCGCTGGACGAGGATATGAGCGCCCACGGCTTCGTCTTCGCGGCCGAGGACGCCGGGATCTACGTCAATCCGGACGACACGCTGGACACCAACTGGAACGAGGCCGGCATGTCCGGCAACGTCACCGGGATGGCCCGCATCTACGTCAAGGAATAGGCGGAAAACCGCTTCCGGCCTGGGACGGGCGCCGCGCTTCGCGGCGCCCGTTTTCGTTTCCGGTCGCTTTTGCCGGGCATTTCCGGAAAATTACGGCAGACCGGGCCGGGAACTCCGGGCGGGCGTGAGGGCTTTAATACGCCAAACAGTCGCAAAACCGTCGCTAACCGGAGAACAAAGATGAAGACGCAACATTGCGCAGCGCTGGCGTCCGCCGGAATGGCCGCGCTGGTCCTGTCTGGGTGCGTGACCGCCAAGGGCGAAACCCAGCAGGCCCTGGCGCCTGAACTGGCCGCCAATGGCTACGCCAAGGAAATCAACGTCTACGCCACGCCCGAATCCCGCATCAAGACGGCCTTCACCCAGTCCATGGCCGAAGAGATTCGCGGCGAGCTGTCGGAGTGCGCCACCGGCGAAACCCCGCTGCGCGTCGACGTCAAGCTGACCCGGATCAAGCAGTCCAACCCGCTGCTGAGCGCGGTGATCACCGACACCAATGAGGTGCAGGGCCATGTCACCATCTATTCGCTGGAGACCGGCGCGGTCGCGAGCGAATTCGACATCGACTGGGAAAATCGCGGCGGTCTGGGCGCCGGCGGCGCGCTGATGCAGCTCGCCATGGCGCCGAACCAGGTCACCGGCGGCGTCGCCGAAGAAATCTGCCGCCGCGCCTTCGAAGGCGAAACCGATGAAATGGAGTCGGTGGAGCTTCTGCCCTTCTAGGCAGGCTCCTCTGGCGGCCAAGACCCAGTTCTGAAACGAAAACCGCCCGGACCGTCAGGCCCGGGCGGTTTTTCATATCCGGCTATTGGCGGCCGCTATTGCAGGCGGCGCTCCAGCTCCGTCAGGCTTTCGCCGAACAGCTTGGCGCGGGTCTGGTCATCCAGCTTTTCCCGGATCAGCGTTTCGGCCGCCTTCACCGCCACATCGGCGGCGGCGGCGCGGACCTCGGCCTCGGCCTGGGCCTCGGCGCGGGCGATCTTTTCCTCGGCCAGCCGGGTGCGGCGCGTCAGGCGTTCTTCCAGATTCTGCCGGGTCTCTTCGCGCAGGCGGTCGGCCTCGGCCTTGGCCTGGGCGATCAGCGTCTCCGCCTCGCCCTCGGCCTCGCGCTGGCGGCGCTGATAGGTCGACAGCAGCTCCTGCGCTTCCTCGCGCATGCGGCGGGCGTCTTCCAGCTCCTTGGCGATCTTGGCCGAACGCTCGTCCAGCTTGCTGCCGGCCAGGCCCGGGACCTTCGCCCACAGCAGCACGCCGATGAAGATCAGCAGCGAGATCAGGACCCAGAAGGTCGGGTCCGACGGCGAATAGGTGGTGGTGAACCAGTCGATCATCGCCCGTTCCTCACGCCTTGCCGCTGGCCGAGTCGATCGCGCGGGCGACGTCCGCCTCGCTCGGCGACACGCCGATCAGCTTCTGCACCACCGCGCCTGCGGTGTCGGACGCGGCCTCGCGCACGCGGGCCAGCGCCTCGGACTTGCGCTGCTCGATCTTCTCGTCGGCCTCCGCCATGCGCGCATCCAGCGCCGCTTCGGCCTCCGCCGTTTCGGCGTCGATCTCCGCGGTCAGCTTTTCACGCTGCTTGGCGACGATGGCGTGGGCGCGCGCGCGCGCATCGGCCATGGCGGCGGTCAGCGCGTGCTCGGCGTCTTCCGCCTCGCTGCGCAGGCCCGCCGCGGCGTCCAGATCGTCCGCCACCCGGTCGCGGCGCTCTTCCAGCAGCGCCGACAGGCGCGGCAGGAAGACCTTGGCGAGCAGCAGATAGAGCAGCCCGAACGTGATCGCGAGCCAGAACAGCTGGCTGGTATAGGTGGACACGTCCAGCTGCGGCAGGCCGGCGGCCTCTTCCGCATGGTCGGACGCTTCCCCAGCGCCTGCGGCCACATGGGCCGCCATGGCTTTCAGATTCGCGATCATCGCGCGGCTGACTCCTTCGGGCGTCCGGCCTTAGCCGAACAGGATGATCATCGCGACGACGAAGCCCAGCAGACCGGTGAATTCGGTCAGGGCGAAGCCGATCAGCAGGTTGGTGAACTGGCCGGCGGCCGCCGACGGGTTGCGCATCGCGCCCGCCAGATAGTTGCCGAAGATGATGCCGATGCCCACGCCCGCGCCGCCGAGCGCGATCGCGGCGATGCCGGCGCCGATCTGTTTAGCTGCTTCCATTTCCATGAGGTCTGCTCCTGTAGGTTGGATGGGTCTGCGCTGCGGGCCGTCAGTGGCCGGGGTGCAGCGCGTCGTTCAGATAGATGCAGGTGAGGATGGCGAACACATAGGCCTGCAGGAACGCCACCAGGAATTCCAGGGCCGTGACCGCCGTGTTGGTGACCAGTGGCAGGATCGCGGCGGCTATGCCCGCAACGCCCAGACCGGCCAGCGAAATCACGAAACCGCCGAACAGCTTCAGCAGGATGTGGCCCGCGAGCATGTTGGCGAACAGACGGATGGCCAGGCTGAACGGGCGCGACAGGAAGGAGATGATCTCGATCGGCACCAGCAGCGGATACATCAGGATCGGCAGGCCGGAGGGCGCGAACAGCTTCAGGAATTTCAGGCCGTGCTTGGCGAAACCGACCACCAGCACGATCGTGATCACGACCATCGACATCGCCAGCGTCACCACCAGCTGGCTGGTCGTGGTGTAGAAGCCCGGGATCAGGCCCAGCAGGTTGGCGACGAAAATGAAGATGAACAGGGTGAAGACGAAGGGGAAGAATTTCATCCCCTCCTCGCCCAGATTGTCGCGGACCATGCCGGACACGAAGCCGTAGGTCAGCTCCGCCACCGACTGCATCCGGCCGGGGACCAGCGCGCGCTTGGACAGCGCCAGCGTCAGGAACAGCAGGATCACGCCGGCCGCCAGCAGCATGAAGAAGCTGGCGTTGGTGAAGGACAGGTCCAGGCCGCCGACATGGATCGGCGCCCAGCGCTGGATGACGAACTGGTGCATCGGGTCGGTTTCGACCGAACGGGCCACATCCAGCAGCTTCGCGAGGTCAAGCCCGCGCAGCGCGCCCAGATCGCCCGGCAGCTCCAGCAAGCGTGTAAGGCTCATTACGTCCCCAGCCATCCCGGTCCGTCAGATCGATTCCGCGGACGCGGCATCACCTAACGGAGTCATCGTACGCATTCAATCGCCGCGCGGCCCGGATCGCATTGCGCAGCCCGGCGGCGAACCCCAAGAACAGACCGACCAGCATGCCCCACGGCCCCGTGCCGGCGAGCCGGTCGATCGCGAGCCCCAGCACGACGCCGACCAGCAGCCCCGCCGCCAGATCGGCCCCGGCGCGCAGCGCCCCGCCCCATGCCCTGGACTGGATCACGCGGTCCTCTTCGGGCGCGTCATCCTTGTCCAGCCCCGCTTCCGTCCGGGCAGCGCGCAGCCGCCGGTCGAAATCCTGCAGGGCTTTGTCCGATGGAGCGGAATTCGTCTCGTCGTCGCGGGACATATAGTCGATCTTGCCCCGCAGGGGCTCCCCCGCAAAGGCGCGCGAACCCTAGTTTCGCCCCCACCCCAAGTCAAGGCGAGCTTAACACACTCTAACGCGCTGAAAGATATACGTAATTTCCCCCATTGAAGCCCGCGGAAATTGCGCCTGAGGCGCCGCGCCGCAGCCGCCCCCAGAGGCGTCGCCGGGCGCGCAATCCCGCGCACCGGCCGGCGGCGAAAACCTCAATGAGGCGGGGGACTTATTCGGCGGCGGCCAGCTGCTCGGCGGCCTCCAGATCGACCGAGACCAGCTGCGAACAGCCCTGTTCGGCCATGGTGACCCCGTACAGCCGGTCCATGCGCGACATGGTCACGGCATTGTGCGTGATGACCATGAAGTGCGTCTCGGTCCGCTTGCGCATCTCGTCCAGCAGGCGGCAGAAGCGGTCGACATTGGCGTCGTCCAGCGGCGCGTCCACCTCGTCCAGCACACACAGCGGGGCCGGGTTGGACAGGAAGACCGCGAAGATCAGCGCGCAGGCGGTCAGCGCCTGTTCCCCGCCCGACATCAGGCCCAGCGAGGCCAGCTTCTTGCCCGGCGGGCAGGCGAAGATTTCCAGCCCGGCCTCCAGCGGATCGTCGCTTTCGGTCAGCGCCAGATGCGCCTCGCCGCCTTCGAACAGCGTGGTGAACAGGCTCTGGAAGTGACCGTCGATCACATTGAACGCGGCCAGCAGGCGCTGGCGCCCCTCGCCGTTCAGCTTGTCGACGCCCCGGCGCAGCTCGCTGACCGCTTCGGCCAGGTCCTCTCGCTCGGCGCTTAGCGTATCGCGGGCTTTCTCGATCTCTTCCAGCTCGGTGTCGGCGCGCAGATTGACCTCGCCGATGGATTCGCGCTGGCGCCGCGCGGTCTCCAGCGCCGTCTCGGCGGCGTCCAGATCCATGCCGGACTCCATCAGCTCGCCGGCGCGTTCGGCCAGGGCTTCCGGCGCGCACTCGGCGGTCTTCAGGATTTCCGCCCGGCGCTCTTCCAGACGTTCGGCCGCATCGGTCTTTTTCTGCTCCGCCGCCGCGGCCGCCTCGCGCAGGGAGGCGTGCTCGCTCTCGGCCTTGCGCGCCGCGGACTCGGTCTCCTGGGCGATCTTCTCCGCCTGGGCCAGGGCGTCGCGCGCGGCGCGTTCCTCGGCCTCTGCGCTTTCGCATTCGGTCTCGGCCTTCTGATGCTCGCCGGACAGCGCCTCCGGCTTGCCGCGCGCGGCCTCCAGCTCCTGGCGGACGCGCTCGGCGTCGGCCTTCAGCGTCTGCAGCTGGCCGCCGGCGCGCTCGCCCCGCTCGGACCAGTTCTGGCGCTCGCTGGCGATCTCGGCCTGGCGGGCGTTGCGGCGCTGCTGCTCCCCGCGCAGGGCGGACAGCGTGTCGCGCGCCCGGGCGGCGGCCTCGCGCGCCTCCGCCACATGGTCGCGCGCCATGTCGATTTCGTCCTCGGACGGGCCCTCCGGCGCGCCGGTCAGGCCGGTCTCGGCCTCTTCCAGCGCCTCTGCCGTCTCGGCCAGTTCGGCCTGCATGCCGGACAGGCGCGCCTCCGCGGCGGCGCGCTTGCGCTCCGTCTCCGCGGCCTTTTCCCCCAGCTGTTCCAGCGTGCGGCGCGCGTTGCGCGCGGACTGGTCGGCCTGGTTCACCCCGCCGCGGGCGCCCTGCACCGCGTCGGCGGCGGCCTTGCGGCGCGTTCCGGCGGCGGCGGCGTCCTCGCGCCGGCGCCCGGCCTCTTCGTGCAGCCGCGCCGCGTCCGCGCGCAGACGCGCGGCCTCGGCCTCCAGCACTTCGATCTCGCCGGCGATCGCCTCCAGCCGCGCGCGCTGCTCCATCCGGATCGCCGCGGGCGAGGGCGCGTCGCCGCGCGCCACGAACCCGTCCCAGCGCCACAGATGGCCGGTCTTGGTCACCAGACGCTGGCCGACCTTCAGCTGCGCCGCCAGACCCGGGGCGGCGTCATCCTCCGCCACGCCGATCTGCGACAGGCGGGCGCCCAGCTCGTCCGGCGCCGCGACATAATCGGCCAGCGGGCGGACGCCGTAGGGCAGCGCCAGGTCCGGGCGCGCCGCGCCGTCCCAGCGCAGGCTCGCCTCGCCGCCGATCGCGGCCTCCAGATCGTCGCCCAGCGCCGCGGCCAGCGCGCGCTCATAGCCCGGCTCGGGCCGCACCATGTCCAGCGCCGGCGCCCAATCGCGCGTGTCGCCGCTGGCCAGCGCGCGCTCCAGCCCGCCTTTTTCGGCCTGCAGCTCGCGCACCCGCGCCGCGCCGCCGCGCGCCGTCTCGTCCGCCTCGCCCGCGATACGCTCGGCTTCGGCGCGCGCGGCGTTGGCCTGTTCCAGCTCCGTCTCGGCCTGGGCCAGCGCGGCTTCGGCCTGTTCCAGCGCCGTGCGCGCGGTTTCGACGGCCGCGTCCGCTTCGGCGACGCGGGCCCGCTGGGCCTCCATCTCGCCGGTTTCGTCGGAATTCAGGGCTTCCAATTCGGCCTCGACCAACCGGATTTGGCCCTCGACCCGTTCCTTGCGGGCGGCCAGATCGTTGCGGCGGCGGGCGGCGGCCTCGCGCTGGGCGCGGGCCTGCGCCGCCTCGGCGGACAGGCGCTCCAGCTCGGTCTCCGCGCGGTCACGCTCGCGCGCCAGATCCTCGGCCTGCGCCTCGGCCTCGGACAGTCGTCCGGCCTCGCCCTCGGCGGCCTGGTCCAGCGCCACGGCTTCCTCCGCCAGGCGCGCCAGCGCCGCCTCGGCGTCCGAGACGATTTCCTGTTCGCGCGCCTGCGTGGCGTTCAGTTCCTGCAGCCGCGCGCTCAGCCGTTCCTCGGCGGCCTGCGCCTCGGCGATCTCGCGCGCCAGACGGTCGCGCTCGGTCTCGATCCGGCGCAGCAGCGCGCCGGCGCGGGCCTCGGCCTCGCGCACGCCCGGCAGGGCGACCTGTGCGGCGGCGGCCTCGGTGCGGGCGCGGGCGGCCTCGGCGCTGGCCGATGCGGTGCGGACGGCCGTCTCGTGCAGCGCCTCTTCGGCGGCGGCGAGCGCGGCCTGCGCGGCGACCCAGCGCAGGTGCTGGATCAGCGCCTCGGTGCGGCGGATTTCGGCGGCCAAGCGCTTGTAGCGGGCGGCCTGGCGGGACTGGCGCTTCAGGCGGCCGGCCTCGGTCTCCAGCCGCGCCAGCTCTTCCTCGGCGCGCTCCATGTTCGCCTCGGCGGCGCGCAGCTTCAGCTCCGCCTCATGGCGGCGCTGGTGCAGGCCGGCGATGCCGGCGGCTTCTTCCAGCACGCGGCGGCGGTTCTGCGGCTTGGCGTTCACCAGTTCGGAAATCTGGCCCTGACGGACCAGCGCCGGGGAGTTCGCGCCCGTGGAGGCGTCGGCGAACAGAAGCTGCACATCGCGCGCGCGTACTTCCTTGCCGTTGACGCGGTAATTGGAGCCCGCCCCGCGCGTGATCTTGCGGCTGACTTCCAGCTCCTGCTCGCCGGCGAAGGCGGCGGGGCCGGAGCCCGCCGGGTTTTCCAGCACCAGCGCGACCTCGGCGTGGTTGCGCGCCGGGCGCCGGTCGGTGCCGGCGAAGATCACGTCCTCCATTTCGGAGCCGCGCAGCGCCTTGGCGGAATTTGCCCCCATGGCCCAGCGGACGGCCTCGAACAGGTTCGACTTGCCACAGCCGTTCGGACCGACCACGCCGGTCAGCCCCGCCTCCAGACGCACCTCGGTGGGATCGACGAAGGATTTGAAGCCGGCCAGCTTGAGGGAGCGGAATTTCACCTGCGTCTAGCCTTCCATACCGGCGGCTTCGCCGCTCTCTTCTTCGGAATCCGTGGGCACAGGCTCGCCCGTCGCGTCCTCGACCGCCTCGGCGAAGGTCTCGAAGGGCTGCTCGCCATTGTGCACCACGCCGTTGATGACGAAGCCCGGCGTGCCGGTGATGCGGTAACGGGTGGCCGCCTCGTCGCTCCACTCATTGATGCGGGCGATCTGGTCCTCGTCGCGGATACAGGCGTTGAATTCGTCTTCCGACAGGCCCGCGGCGCGCGCCACGGCCAGCAGTTCGGCGCGCCGGTCCTGGGCGGTGAACAGCCGCTCCTGACGGTCGAACAGCGTGTCGATGACGCTGAAATAGCGGGATTCCGGCGCGCAGCGCGCGACCAGGAAGCCGGCGACCGAAACGTCCATCGGCGCGGTCGGCAGTTCGCGGAACACGAAGCGCACCATGCCGGTGTCCACCAGCTCTTCCTTCACGCGCGGATAGACTTCGTCGTGCCAGCGCTTGCAGTGGCTGCAGGTGATGGAGGCGTATTCGATCACGGTGACCGGCGCGTCCGGATCGCCCATCACGCGATCCTGCTCTTTCAGGCCGGCCTGCGCCCCGCCGCCGCCCTCGTCGCCGCAAGCCGAGAGGGCCAGCGCCGCGATGGCGGCGGGCGCCCATGCAAACCGTGCGAATCCATACGTTCTCATGCGATTCCCCCGAAGTGTTACATTTCCGTTGATTCTGCGCCGCCCGGCAAGCCGCTCAAGGGTTCCGGGACAGTACGGCCCGCCCCAGCCGCTCCAGCGCCGCGCGCAGGGCCGGGTTCCGGGCCTTTTCCGCCGCATCCGCGATCTGGGCCATTTCGGACGGGCGCAGGCCGCGCGGAGCCGGCCGCGGCGCCTCGCGCGGGGCGGCGGAGGCGTCGTGCAGCGGCCCTTGCTGAATGCGAATGCGCACCACGGTGTCCGCCCCGCAATAAAAATTGGCGCGCTCGATAATCCGGCTCGATTCCGCCTGGATCAGCGTCGCCGCCGGTCCGCGCGCCAGCAGCGTCAGCACCGCGCCGTCGCGCCCCTGGGACAGCCGCATCGGGCGGGCCAGCCGGGCCAGCCGCTCGCCCGCGATTTCCGGCCAGCGCTCCGTCAGCTCCGCCAGCGACGGGCCGAACCGGCGCGCCAGCGGCTTCAGAACCCGGCCCGCGGCGACCCCGGCCCGCGGCGGCGCGGAGAAGGCGCGGCGCGCCCGCGCCTCGCCGATCCGGGCGCCGGCCTCGGAAATTGTGGATTTTGGCGGTCTGATCGGTCCCATGGGGGCCGGAGATTTGCGCGCGAGCCCGGAGGCGTCCAGTAGAAACCCCATGTCCGCAGCCGACGATCCCCAGACAATTTCGGCGGCCAGAACGGCCGTTCTGGACTGGTACGACACGCATGCGCGCGCCCTGCCCTGGCGCGTCGGCCCCGCCGCGCGGGCGGCCGGGGCGCGGCCGGACCCGTACCGCGTCTGGCTGTCGGAGATCATGCTGCAGCAGACCACGGTCGCGTTCGTGGCGGAGCGTTACGCCCGGTTTCTGGAAAAATGGCCGGACGTCGCGGCGCTGGCGGCGGCGGATCTGGACGAGGTCCTGACCGAATGGGCGGGGCTCGGCTATTACGCCCGCGCCCGCAATCTGCACGCCTGCGCCCGCGCGGTGGCGGAGCGGGGCGGATTTCCGGACAGCGTGGCGGGCCTGCGCGCCCTGCCGGGCGTCGGCGACTATACGGCGGCGGCGGTCGCGGCCATCGCCTTCGACGCGGGCGCCCTGCCGGTCGACGCCAATATCGAACGGGTGATCGCGCGGGTCGCCGCCATCGACACGCCGCTGCCCAGGGGCAAGACGGAGATCAAGGCGGAGGCGACGCGCTGGGCCCGCAGCGGCGACCGCCACGGCGATTTCGCGCAGGCGCTGATGGATCTGGGCGCGATGGTCTGCAAGCCGCGCAAGCCGGCCTGCATGCTGTGCCCGCTGCGCGGGGCCTGCGCGGCCTACGCCGCCGGCGATCCCGAACGCTATCCGGTCAAGGCGCCGAAGGCCGAGCGGCCGGCGCGCCGCGGCGTCGCCTTCTGGCTGACCCGGGGCGACGCCGTGCTGCTGCGCCGCAATCCGGAGACCGGCCTGCTGGGCGGGATGATGCTGCCGCCGTCCACGCCCTGGCGCGGCGAGGCCTGGAGCGAGGGCGAGGCGCTGGCCCACGCCCCCGCGCACGCCGAATGGCACGCGCTGCCCGGCCAGGTGCGCCACGTCTTTACCCATTTCGCCCTGAGCCTGGACATCTGGCGCGCCGAGGCGCCGGCGGATTTCATGCCCGGAGAGAATGAGATCTGGGCGCACCGGGACCGGCTGGACGCCGTCGCCCTGCCCGGGGTGGGCCGCAAGATCGCGGCGATGGCGGCGAAAAGGAGCGAAAAGGCGTGAGCGAGATTCCTGTGCTGGAGACCGAGCGGCTGATCCTGCGCGGCCACACACTTGCCGATCTGGACGCCCTGACCGCGATGTGGACCGACCCCGCGGTCACCGGCCAGATCGGACTGCCGCCGCAGGACGAGGCCGCCTGCTGGCAGCGCCTGCTGCGCTATGCCGGGACCTGGGCGCTGCTCGGCTACGGCTTCTGGGCGATCCAGACGAAGGCCGACGGCCGCTATGTCGGCGATCTGGGGTTCGCGGATTTCCGCCGCGGCCTGCAGCCCGGATGGGGCGACGCGGCCGAGGCCGGCTGGAGCATCGCGCCCGCGGCGCAGGGCAAGGGCTATGCGGGCGAGGCGCTGAAGGCGGGGCTGGTCTGGGCCGACGCCCATTTCGGGCCGGGCTCGCGCACCGTATGCATGATCGATCCAGACAATGTCCCCTCGCAGCGGCTGGCGGCGCGCGCGGGATATCGCGAATGGAGCCGCACCGAATACAAGGGCAGTCCGGTGATCCTGTATGAGCGGTACGCGGCGCCCGCGGGCGAGGCCGGCTAGGCGGCGGCGACCCCGGCCAGCGTGTTGCGCAGCGCGTCCAAAACGAACTGCGCGGCCAGCGCGGCCAGCACCAGGCCCAGCACCCGGCTGATCGCCGACGAGGCCGTCTTGCCCAGGATGCGCATGATCGCGTCGGCCAGCAGGAAGGCGGCGAGGCACAGCGCCAGCACCACGGCGAGCGCGGCCAGCGTGATGGCCTGTTCCCCGACCGTGAGATTGTCGCTGGTCATATAGAGAAGCACCGTGGCGATGGCCCCCGGCCCCGCCAGCAGCGGCATGGCGAGCGGGAAGACGGAGATGTCGTCCGGCTCCGCCGGCGGGTGGTCCGCATGCTCGGCCTGCGCTTCCTGGGTGCGGTGCTCGCGCCGGGTCTGGCGCCGCTCGAACACCATTTCCAGCGCGATCAGGAACAGCAGCAGGCCGCCGGCCAGCCGGAACGCGTCCAGCGACACGCCGATGGCGTTCAGCAGCGGCCCGCCGGCAAAGGCGAACCCGACCAGGATCACCGCGGCGATGGCCACCGCCTTGATCGCCATCCGGCGGCGCCAGGCGGCCGGCTCCCCATGCGTCAGCGCGGCGAACATCGGCGCCACGCCCGGCGGGTCGACAACGACCAGGAACGTCACAAGCGCCACGAAACCCTGATGCAGCATGGCGGCACCCTACGCCGCCCGCGCGCCGGGCGATACTGGGGCCGGGCGATACCGTCCGCCGCGTCAACTTGGCGCGGGCCATTTCACGCGCATAAGATGTGCGGCGGGTATAGGATCAGCGTCTGGAAAAATTTTCCCGCTGACCGACAACAACGCCGGAGTCCGTTCCGATGGACCTCGATCCGATCGCGCTGGCGCGCATCCAGTTCGCCTTCACGGTCTCGTTCCACATCATTTTCCCGGCCTTCACGATCGGGCTGGCCTCCTATCTGGCCGTGCTGGAGGGGCTGTGGCTGGCCACGCGGCGGCAGGTCTTTCTGACCCTGTACAAATTCTGGCTGCCGGTCTTCGCCGTGGCGTTCGCCATGGGCGTCGTGTCGGGCCTGGTCATGTCCTACCAGTTCGGCACCAATTGGGGGCCGTTCGCGGAGATGACCGCGCCGGTGCTGGGGCCGCTGCTGGCCTATGAAGTGCTGACCGCCTTCTTCCTGGAGGCCGGGTTCCTGGGCGTGATGCTGTTCGGCATGGGCCGGGTGGGCGAGAAGCTGCACTTCACCGCCACCGCGCTGGTCGCCATCGGCACGCTGATCTCCGCCTTCTGGATCCTGTCGGCGAACAGCTGGATGCAGACCCCCGCCGCCTTCCATATCGACGCAGACGGCCGCTTCGCGCCGGATTCCTGGATCGGGGTGATCTTCAACCCGTCCTTCCCCTACCGCTTCGCGCACATGACGATGGCGGCGTATCTGGCCACCGCCTTCCTGGTCGGGGCCGCCGGGGCATGGCGGCTGCTGAAAGACAAGACGAGCGCGCCCGGCAAGGTGATGTTCGCCATGGCGGCGCTGATGGCGATGACCGCCGCGCCGCTGCAGCTGGTCATCGGCGACCTGCACGGGCTGAACACGCAGGAGCACCAGCCCGCCAAGCTGGCCGCGATGGAAGGCCATTTCGAGACGCGGGAGGGCGCGCCGTTTTACGTCGTCGGCTGGCCCGATCAGGAGGCCGGGGAGATGCAGGCCGCCATCGCCATCCCGAAACTGGGCAGCCTGATCCTGCACCACAGCCTGAATGCGGAGGTCACCGGGCTCGACTCCATCGCGCAGGAGGACTGGCCGAACGTACCGTTCGTCTTCTGGTCGTTCCGAGTGATGGTCGGCCTCGGCATGCTGATGATCCTGTACGGGTTGTGCGCGCTGGTCCTGGGGCTGCGCAAGAAACTGTTCGAGGCGCGATGGCTGCAGGGCTGGGCGGTCGCCATGGCGCCATCCGGCCTGATCGCAATCCTGGCCGGATGGTTCGTGACCGAGGCCGGGCGCCAGCCTTATGTCGTCTATGGCCTGATGCGGACCGACGAGGCCGCCTCGCCCATCGGGGCGCCGGGCGTCGCGGGCTCCCTGCTCGCTTTCGTCGTCGTCTATCTGACGGTCTTCGTGGCCGGCGCCTTCTACATGATCCGCCTGGCGGTGCGCGATCCCGAGGGCGTCACCGGCAAGCGCGAGCTGAAGAAAGGCCCGATCCGCAGCGCCGGCGTGGAGCCCGGCCCCGCCCAGAAGGGCGGCGAACAGGGAGGCGCAGGCTGATGGCGTTCGACCTTCCCACGATCTGGGCCGTGCTGATCTGCGTCGCCCTGACCGCCTATGTGGTGCTGGACGGGTTCGACCTGGGCATCGGCGTGCTGTTCTGGTTCGGCAAGGACCGGAAGGAGCGCGACACGATGATGAACACCGTCGCGCCGGTCTGGGACGGCAACGAGACCTGGCTGATCCTGGGCGGCGGCGGCCTGTTCGCGGCCTTTCCGCTGGCCTATTCGGTGCTGCTGACCGCCTTCTATGCGCCGCTGATCGCGATGCTGCTGGCGCTGGTCCTGCGCGGCGTGGCGTTCGAGTTCCGCTTCCGGACCGAGCGCTGGAAACCCTATTGGAGCGCCGCCTTCTTCGGCGGCTCCACCGTCGCGGCCTTCTGTCAGGGCGTCATGGTCGGCGCCTTCGTGCAGGGGGTGGAGGTCCAGGACGGCGTCTACGCCGGCGGCTGGTTCGACTGGCTGACGCCCTTCACGCTTGTCACCGGGCTGGCGCTGGTCGCGGGCTACGCCCTGCTGGGCGCCGGCTGGCTGGTCATCAAGACCAGCGGCGACATCCACGCGCGCATGGCGAAGCTGCGCATCCCGCTGGGGATCGCCGCCATCGTGCTGCTGGGCGGGGTCAGCCTCGGCACGCTGTATCAGGACGCGGACATCGCCGCGCGCTGGTTCGGCGGCGGCTTCTATATCCTGCTGTGGGCGATCCCGGCGCTGACCGGCCTTGCGGCCATCGGCTGGCTGGCGACCGCGTGGCGGGGCATGGAGGTCACGCCCTTCCTGTGCAGCCTCGTCATGTTCGCGCTGGCCATGGCGGGCCTGGCGGCCAGCCTCTATCCGAACCTGATCCCGCCGGACATTTCCTATCGCGAGGCGGCGAACGCCGACGGCAGCCTGGCCTTCATGCTGGTCGGGGCGCTGGTCCTGCTGCCGGTGATCCTGGGCTATACGGCATACGCCTACTGGATCTTCCGCGGGAAGGTCGATCCGGAGCACGGCTATCACTGAGGGCGCGCGCAGGCTTCTGTGGTTCGCCGGCCTGTGGGTGGCGGGCGTGGCCGCCGTGACGGCCTTCGCCTATGGCCTGCGCTTCATCATGGACCTGGCCGGGTTTTGACAGCGCCGCGCGCCGGAGTGATGCTTCCGCCATCAGGGCGGCAGAGCGTTTCCGGGACACAATGAACAGCGAAGACGACCGCCTGACCGCGCTTGAGATGCGGACCGCCGAACAGGAACGGACCATCGAACAGATGTCCGACCAGATCGCCGACCAGTGGAAGACGGTGGAGCGCCTGCAGAACCGGCTGGACGCACTGACCGAGCGCTTCCTGACCCTGGAAGAACAGAGCGCACCGGCGATCGAAGCCGCCAAACCGCCGCACTGGTGAGAGAAACGCCATGACCGCAACCAGCACCGCCGCGACCGCCCGCACCACGCCGCAGATGAACTATGTCCGCAACGCCTGGTACGTCGCGGCATGGTCCAGCGATGTCGGCGATACGCCGTTCGCCGCGAAGGTGATGGGCGAGCCGCTGGCGCTGTGGCGCAAGGATGACGGCGCGCTGGTCGTGTTCGAGGACCGCTGCCCGCACCGCCTGGCGCCCCTGTCCATGGGCCGCTGCGAGGGCGCGCGCCTGCGCTGCATGTATCACGGCCTGGTCTTCGACGAGACCGGCAAGTGCGTGGAGATTCCGGGTCAGGACATGATCCCGCCCGCGGCCAAGGCGCGCGCCTATCCGGCGGTGGAGCGGCATCAATGGTGCTGGGTCTGGATGGGCGATCCGGCCAAGGCCGACGAAAGCCTGATCCCGAACGTGTGGCCGCTGGACCCGGATCAGGGCTGGCTGCTGGGCACCGGCATTCTGGACTATCAGTCCGAGGCGCGGCTGATCTGCGACAATCTGATCGACCTGTCGCATCTGTCCTATGTCCACCCCGCCACGTTCGGCACCACCGAATCCTGGGCGACGCACAGCCCGAAGATCACCGCTTTGCCACGCGGAGTGCGATACGAGCTGTGGCTGGAGGACCAGCCCAATATGGTCGGCGGCGGCGGCGGACAGGTCGATCCGTGGACGACCTATGACATGCTGGTCCCCGGCATCTTCCTGCTGCGCAACACGATCTATCCGGTCGGCACGGCAAAGGCCTGCAATTACGAGGCGCCGGGCGAGGACGTGAAGCCGCTGTTCGACGCCTATACGTGTCAGGCGGCGACGCCGACCGGCGACCGCACGGCGCGCTATTTCTACAGCTGGGGTCCGCATTCCAGCGTCGGGAACGAAGAGGTGCGCGACCATCTGATGGTCATGGCCAGACAGGCCTTCGCCGAGGACCAGGCGATGATCGAGGGCCAGCAGCGCGTGCTGGACGCCACCGAAGACCCGCGCGTCATCCCCACCGCCGCGGACCGCCCTGTCGTGATGTACAACCAGCTTCTGGCGAAGCTGGTCCGCGAGGAAAAATCCGGCGGGACGGAGAGCGGCGAAGCCGCCGCCTGACCGCATGCTGTTCCGGACATCGAAGTGGCGGCTCGCCTGCCGCGCGGACGCGGTCGGCGGCGAAACGCCGACGGCCGTGAAGCTGGACGGCACCCCCGTCGTCCTGTGGCGCAATGGCGAGGGCGAGCTGGCGGCCTTTTATGACCGCTGCGTCCACATGCCGTTGCCGATCTCGTCCGGCCGCTGCACCAAGGCCGGCCTGCTGCGCTGTAAATATCACGGCGTGGAGTACGAGACCGACGGCCGCGTCACCGGGGTGTTCGGCCACGCCGTGGAAGACCCGCGCCGCGCCTTCGTCTTCGCCACGGCGGAGCGTGAAGCGACGATCTGGATCTGGCTCGGCAAAGCCGAAGAGGCGGACGAGGCGCTGCTGCCTCACCCGCTGGTCCGGACGGTGATCCGCCGCTGGCGCGAGCGCGAAGCGGACGCCTAGTTCGCCGACATGTCCTCGCGCACCTTGGCGCGCAGGACGTCGATGGGCGCCAGGCCCCGGTCGGTCTTGAAGTGCCAGAAGGTCCAGCCATTGCAGGCCGGGGCCTTCAGCACATGCGCGCCGACCTGGTGGATGCTGCCCGCCGAATCCCCGGTGGCGATGGAGCCGTCGGCGCGGATGCGCGCCACATGCTGGCCGTCCGGACTGACCAGCTTGTCGCCGGGGGCCAGCAGGCCGCGCTCCACGATCGTGCCGAACGGCACGCGCGGCAGCGCACGGCCCGATTGCGTCACCTCGATATCCTCGCCGACCGGCGGGGCGACGCGGGCGATCCGCTCCTGCGCCACGCGGCAATATTCCGCGTCCTGCTCCAGCCCGATGAAATGCCGGCCCAGCCGCTTGGCGACAGCGCCGGTGGTGCCGGTGCCGAAGAACGGGTCCAGGATCACGTCGCCCGGATGGGTGGTGGACAGGATGACCCGGTGCAGCAGCGCCTCGGGCTTTTGCGTCGGGTGCGCCTTGGCGCCGTCTTCGCCGCGCAGGCGCTCATGGCCGCCGCAGATCGGCAGGGTCCAGTCGCTGCGCATCTGGGTGCCGTCGTTCAGCATCTTCATCGCGGCATAGTTGAAGGTGACGCGGCTGTCCTTGTTCTTCGCCGCCCAGATCAGGGTCTCGTGCGCATTGGTGAAGCGCGTGCCCTTGAAGTTCGGCATCGGGTTGGTCTTGCGCCAGATGACGTCGTTCAGGATCCAGAACCCGGCGTCCTGAAGGATGCCGCCGACGCGGAAGATGTTGTGATAGGAGCCGATCACCCAGATCGCCCCGTCCTCCTTCAGCACCCGGCGCGCCTCGTCCAGCCAGGCCCAGGAAAACAGGTCGTAATCGTCGAACCCGCCGATCTGGTCCCAGTCGTTCTCCACGCCGTCGACGCGCGACTGGTCGGGACGGGTCAGCTCCCCGCCCAGCTGAAGATTATAGGGCGGATCGGCGAAAATGAGGTCGACGCTGTTGTCCGGAAGGCCGCGCATGGCCTCCACGCAATCGCCCTGAATGATCTGGTCGAGCGGCAGCTCCGCCATCTTCCCCGCGCCCCTGTTCAATTATTGGCTTCGCGAGAAATTTCGCTGCTTCGGTGAAGAGAGACCTAAAAAACGTGGTTAGCGAGACGTTAAAGGCGGCTTTTCCGCCGCTCCAGTGGAAAACGCCTCCGGGCTGGGGCAGCCTGACGCCCGTATCGCCTTCAGAAAGGACGGTTCCCATGACGCCAGCCCGATCCGCCCTTCTCTCGCTCGCCCTCGCGCTAGGCGCGCCCACCGTCGCCGCGGCGCAGGACTCGGACCTGCCGCTCTCGATGATCCTGAACGGCGGTGACGAGCCCGCCGATACGGAGGCGGCCTCGAACCCCTCGGTCGTGCGCGGGATCGGCGTGCTCGGATGCGCCGAATACTCAGAGCTTCGCACGAACGATGAGGCCAGTGCGGAGGCGCTCGCCCGGGCCTGGATGCAGGGATATTTCTCCGGAAAGAACCTGCTGCTGCGGTTTTCCGGCGCGACCTTCAAGGATCTGTCCAGCGTATCCATCGACGACACGGTGGAGCAGCTGAACGCACGGTGCCTGAACCGGCCCGAAGCGCGGGTCTGGGGCGCGGCAGAGCGGATATGGGCCGAATTCGCGGACGCCGCCGCGCTGAAGCCGGTCTCCGGACAGGAGTCCGGGCAGGAGGCCGACGACTAGGCCGGCCGCCTCACGCCGCGCTTTTCACCAGGTGCAGATGCTCCGCCACGAAGCGGAAGGAGCGCCGGTGCACCGGGCACGGGCCCAGTTCGCGGATCGCCGCCTTGTGCGCCGGGCAGGCATAGCCCTTGTGCGCGGCGAAGCCGTAGCCGGGATAGACGCCGTCCAGTTCCACCATCATGCGGTCGCGGGTGACCTTGGCGATGATGCTGGCCGCGGCGATGGAGACCGATTTGCCGTCGCCGCCGACGATGGTCTGGCTGCGGCAGTTCAGCGCCGGGGCGGCGTTGCCGTCGATCAGCGCCATTTCCGGGATGACAGACAGCGCCGCCACCGCGCGCGCCATCGCCCGCAGATTGGCGTAATAGATATTGTAGATGTCGATCTCTTCGTGATCGCAGACGCCCACGCCGACGACGGCGGTCGCCATGATCCGGTCGAACAGGATTTCCCGCCGGGCGGCGTTCAGCACCTTGGAATCGTCCAGCCCGTTCGGGCGGCGCCGGCGGTCCGGGAAAATCACGGCAGCGGCCACGACCGGTCCGGCCAGCGGGCCCCTGCCCGCCTCGTCCACCCCGCAGACGGGGTTCGCGCCGCAGCGCCGCTCGAATGCGAAATCCGCCATCGCGTCCCTTCCCGGCCAGCCTGCCCCGTAGCGCCGATTCGGGGAAGCCCGGCGCCCAGCGCGGGCCGTTCCGGCCTGTGGAAATTCAGACTCTTGCGCCGCCGCCCGCGCCGCGCTCTAAGCTGGAGACATGTCCGTCCATTTGCATGAAGGCGATCTGCCCGCCGGCCACGACCTTGCCAAGACCGGCGCGGTCGCGGTCGACACCGAGACTCTGGGCCTGTCCCTGACGCGCGACGCGCTGTGCGTGGTCCAGCTGTCCGCCGGGGACGGCGACGCGCACGTGGTCCAGATGGACCGCGCGACCTATGACGCGCCGAACCTGAAAGCCCTGCTGACCGAGCCGGGCGTGCAGAAAATCTTCCACTTCGCGCGGTTCGACGTCGCCATGCTGAAAAAGCATCTGGGCGTCGATGTCGCGCCGGTTTTCTGCACCAAGATCGCCTCGAAACTGGTGCGCACCTATACGGACCGCCACGGGCTGAAGGATCTGGCGCGCGAGCTGGCCGGGATCGAGATGAACAAGCAGCAGCAGAGCTCGGACTGGGGCGCGGCCGAGCTGAGCGCCGAACAGCTCGACTACGCCGCCTCAGACGTCCTGCATTTGCACGTTCTGCGCGACCGGCTTGCTGATATGCTGGCGCGTGAGGGACGCACCGCCCTGGCCGACGCATGTTTCGCATTCCTGCCGGTCCGGGCGCAGCTTGATCTGGCCGGTTGGGACGATGTCGACATCTTCGCCCATAGCTGACGCAGCGCGCCGATACGGCGCCGCCGAAGGCGCGACCGGATGACCGATCAGGAGGCCCAGCGTCACTATCTGGACGTCCAGCCCCGGCGCAGCACC
Source organism: uncultured Euryhalocaulis sp. (assembly GCA_913055605.1). GTDB lineage: Bacteria > Pseudomonadota > Alphaproteobacteria > Caulobacterales > Maricaulaceae > Euryhalocaulis. The sequence goes on from CAJXKJ010000044.1 coordinate 22,253, forward strand.
GCCACCGCGGCGCATGTCCGTCGCTCGGCCTGGACGGGCCGGATCATCCGTATCGGCTTTTTCGGCGGCATCGTCGTTCTGGCCCTCGCGCTGGGCTGGTACCTGATGCAGCCGGACGACGCCCCGCTTCCCCCGGAGCCGGAGCCCGACGCGCCGGCGGAGACCGAGGCCGGCGTCGTGCGCATGACCAATCCGCGCTTTTCCGGCCGGGACAATCAGGGCCGCCCGTTCCAGGTGCTGGCCGACACCGCGATCCGGCGGCCGCAGGACATGGCCAACATTACCGAGCTGGATTCCCCGGACTTCTATTTCAATTCGGAGGGCGACAACCCTGACGAGGGGCGCGTCCAGTCCCTGGAAGGGATTTACGACTCCGACGCTCGTGTCCTGGACCTTATCACCGACGTCGATATGCAGACCGAAAGCGGCTATGCATTCCGGACCAGCCGGGCGCGCATCTATATCGACGAGCGTCGGGCGGAGGGGAACGAACCGGTGGAAGGCGAAGGCCCGTTCGGCACGGTGACCGCCGAGCGCTGGACGTATGCCGAAGAGGGCGGGGTTTTGCATTTCGAAGGCAATGTGCGATCCGTCCTCAATATGGGGGACGGGGCAGAGGAGGACGCGGGCCAGTGAGGGCGGAAATCGGAATTCGCATCGCCGCCGCGGCGCTGGTCTTTGCGCCGGCCGCCGCGCACGCCCAGTTCGGCGGCACGGCCAGCGACGCGCCCGTGGTGATCGAGGCGGACACGCTGGACGTTCACAACGAACAGGGCATGGCGATCTATGAGGGCCGGGTGGACGCCATCCAGGACGACACCCAGCTGCGCTCCGACCGGCTGGAGCTGTATTTCGACCGGTCCGAGGGTGCGGCGGCGGCGACTCCGCAGACCGGCCTTGGCGACATGACCCACGCCATCGCGATCGGCTCCGTCTACTACGTGACGCCGCAACAGATCGCGACGGGCGACCGCGCCTATTACGACGTCGCCACCGACACCGTGACCATGACCGGCAATGTGCTGGTCAAGCAGGGCTGCGACGTGCTGAGCGGCGACGAGATGGTGATGAACATGACCACGCGCGACGCCCAGGTGCGCGCCGCGCCCAGCGCGCCGGACAAGCCCGGCCGGGTCCGCACGGTGCTCCATTCCGGCGGAAACGAGGAAGCCGAGGCTCCGGCCGCGGCCGAGGGCTGCGAATGAGCGCAGCGCCCTATGACACCGACGCCGCCCCGGGCGGCGGGGGCGGGGCCTCGGCGGCCGGCGACGATGCGCCGGGCCTGGAGGTTCGCGGCCTGAAAAAGCATTACGGCCGCCGCATGGTGGTCAAGGGCGTCGATCTGAGCCTGAAACGGGGCGAGGTCGCCGGCCTGCTCGGCCCCAACGGCGCCGGCAAGACGACCTGTTTCTACATGATCACCGGCCTGGTCGCCGCCGACGACGGCATGATCATGCTGGACGGCCAGAACATCACCCGCCTGCCGATGTATCAGCGCGCGCGCCTGGGCGTCGGCTATCTGCCGCAGGAGGCCTCGATCTTCCGCGGCCTGACGGTCGAGCAGAACATCATGGGCGTGGTGGAGCTGAACGAGCCGGACAAGAAGCGCCGGCGGGAAATCGTGGATGGCCTGCTGGCCGAGATGCATATCGAGCATCTGCGCAATTCCTCCGCCTTGGCCCTGTCGGGCGGCGAGCGGCGGCGGGTGGAGATCGCCCGGGCCCTGGCCACGCGGCCGAGCTTCATCCTGCTGGACGAGCCGTTCGCCGGGATCGACCCGCTGGCCATTTCGGACATCCGGGACCTGATCCGCTTCCTGAAACAGCGCGGCATCGGCATCCTGATCACCGACCATAACGTGCGGGAAACGCTGGAGATTATCGACCGGGCGTCGATCATCTATGACGGCGAGGTGCTGTTCGAGGGGTCGCCGCAGGAGATCCGGTCCAACCCGGATGTGCGCCGACTCTATCTCGGCGACAGTTTTCATTAAGGGAATGCCCGTAGGGTAGCTCTTGCAAGCAACGTGCCGGGGGATGCACGTTGCGGGTGAAAGCACGCGCGGGGACCGCAATGGCGCTGTCGCAACGGCTGGTGCTGAAGCAGGGTCAGGCCTTGGTCATGACCCCGCAGCTCCAGCAGGCGATCAAACTGCTGCAGCTATCCAATCTCGAACTCGCCGAGTTCGTGGAGGCCGAGCTTGAGCGCAATCCGCTGCTGGAGCGGGAGGAGGACCCGGTCGAGCGCCGCGGCTCCGAGGAGCGCGAGACGGTCAGCAGCGACGAATCCGGCGCCGACCCCGTGGAAATCGACATTTCGGACGACCGCGCCAGCGCGGCGGCAGAATCGTCCGTCGACGCCGACGCTGACAGCCTGCACCCCGACCAGGCGGTCGCGGACAAGCATTCTGTGGGGGCCGGGACGGACTGGTCGTCCGCCGGCTCCGGCAAGGGCGGCTTCGACGGCCCGCCGGACGAGGATTCCACGCCGGGCCGCGCGCGCTCGCTGCGCGAGCATCTGATGGACCAGCTGTCGATCGCCGCGATGGACCCGCGCGACCGCATGATCGGGGCCTATCTTGTCGAACTGGCCGAGGACGACGGCTATCTGCGCGCCGAGATCCCGGCCTGCGCCGAACAGCTGGGCGCGCCGGTGGAGGACGTGGAGCGCGTGCTGGCGGAGCTTCAGGGCTTCGAGCCGACCGGCGTCATGGCGCGCGACCTGAAGGAATGCCTGGCCCTGCAGCTGAAGGAGCGCAATCGCTACGACCCGGCGATGGCGTGCCTGGTGGACAATCTGGAGCTGCTGGCCCGCCACGATTACGCCCGGCTGAAGGAATGCTGCGGCGTCGACGGCGACGACCTGAACGAGATGGTGTCGGAGCTGCGCCACCTGACGCCGAAGCCGGGCCTGGCGTTCGGCGGCGAGGAAGCCGCGCCGATCCAGCCCGACGTCATCATCCGCGAGCGGCCGGGCGGCGGCTGGGCGGTGGAGTTGAATTCCGACACGCTGCCGCGCGTGCTGGTGAACGCCCGCTATTATGCGGAGATCAACGCCGCGCACTGCAACGACGAAGAGCGCGCCTTCATCAGCGAGTGCCACCAGAACGCCTCCTGGCTGGTGAAGAGCCTGGACCAGCGCGCGCGCACCATCCTGAAGGTCGCCACCGAGATCGTGCGCCAGCAGGACGCGTTCCTCGCCCATGGCGTGGACCATCTGCGACCGCTGAACCTGAAGACGGTGGCCGACGCCATCGAGATGCACGAATCCACGGTCAGCCGCGTCACCTCGAACAAATACGCCGCCACGCCGCGCGGCCTGTTCGAGCTGAAATATTTCTTCACCTCCTCGATCGCCTCGTCCGAGGGCGGCGAGGCGCACTCCGCCGAGGCGGTGCGCCACCGCATCAAGACGCTGATCGACGGCGAAAGCGCGGACGGCGTGCTGTCCGACGACCGCATCGTGGAGCTGCTGCGCGATGTCGGCATCGACATCGCCCGGCGCACGGTCGCCAAATACCGGGAGGCGATGAACATCCCCTCCTCCGTCCAGCGCCGGCGCATCCTGAAGCGCAGCGCCTGACGCTCACCCTCAGTTCGATCCATTGACTCCCGGCGGTCCGCGACTAGCTTCCGCCGCCGCTTCGAGAGGCCGCCCGCCAGACGCTTGGGCAGGCCCGGCAAACGCACTAAACTCCCCGTACGCGGGGCGAGCTTCGGGAAAGACTGTTCCATGCGCGTTCAAATCGTCGGCAAGGGCGTAGAGGTTTCCGATGCGCTGAAAGAGCGGGTCGAGACGCGGGTGGCCGAGGCGGTGGACAAGTATTTCCACAGGGAAGGCGAGGCGATGGTTGCCGTCTCCCGCGCCGGCCGGGCCTTTTTCCGGGTCGACTGTTCGCTGCATCTGCCGTCGGGCGCGATGCTGACGGCGCGCGGCGAGGCCGAGGACGGCTACGGCGCCGCCGACGAGGCTCTGGAGCGGCTGGAGAAGCGCCTGCGCCGCTACAGCCGCCGGATGAAGGATCACAACGCCGCGAGCAAGGCCGCCGCCAAGTACGAGGAAACGGCGCTTTACGTCATCGAACGGCAGGAATCAGAGGATAATGCGGACCCCGACGGGGCCGACGGCGTTGACGCCGAGGGCCAGGAGCCGATCATAATCGCCGAGTCGACCGGGGAGCTGCAGATCATGGCCGTAGGCGGCGCTGTGCAGGAAATGGACTTGACCGACTCCCCCTTCCTGTTGTTCAGGAACGCCGCACATGGGGAATTGAACGTCGTTTACCGGCGCCCCGACGGCCATATCGGCTGGATCGACCCGAAGCGGTCGGGCCAGAATCGTTGAACCGGGCCGTTCTGGAAAACGCATCTCCGCAGCGCCTGGGGAAAC
>CAJXKJ010000045.1 GCA_913055605.1 uncultured Euryhalocaulis sp.
CCGCCGCGCCCGAGCCGGCCGCGGAGATCGACGCCGACGTGCTGGACCTGACCGATCCGCTGGACCCCGAGCCGGCCGCCGAGGCGGGCTTCGTGCCCGAGGATTCGGACGACGGCAGCGACATCCTGGTCCTGGACGAGGATGAGGACGTGGCGATGGCCGCGCTGGCCGAGCCGCAGGACGAGGAAATCAAGCACGCCGGGATCGGCGATCCCGAGCCGGAGCCGGAAGTGGAAACCGCGGGGATCAAGGACGCCGACGCGGTGGACGGCGCGCCGGGGGCCGGCGCGATGGACTGGGCCCAGGAGGACAACATGTCCGACAGACTGGTCGGCAGTGATGCGGCCAGCGCCGCGGCGGGCGCCTTCGCCCGCCTGGCGCGCCAGACGCGGGTGCCGGAATCGGCGGACGACAAGACGCTGGAAGCCATCGTGCGCGAACTTCTGAAGCCGATGCTGAAGGATTGGCTGGACGCCAACCTGCCCGGCATCGTGGAGAAGAAAGTGCAGGAAGAGGTGGAGCGGCTGGCCCGTCAGAGCTAGTCCGCAGACCGGCGCTTGAAAGCGCGCGGCGGGCGCCGCAAAACCCGCCGCCATGCCTGACCCGACTCTCGACAAGACCTACGATCCGGCCGAGGCCGAGGCGCGCTGGTACGCGCGCTGGGAAGATTCCGGCGCGTTCCAGCCTTCGGACGCCGAGGAGTCGTTCTCCATCGTCATCCCGCCGCCGAACGTCACCGGCAGCCTGCATATGGGCCACGCGCTCAACAACACGCTGCAGGACGTGCTGGCGCGGTTCGAGCGGATGCGCGGCAAGTCGGTGCTGTGGCAGCCGGGAACCGACCATGCCGGCATCGCCACCCAGATGGTGGTGGAGCGCAAGCTGGCCGAGTCCGGCGAGAACCAGGGCCGCCGCGAGATGGGCCGCGAGGCCTTCGTCGAGAAAGTCTGGGAGTGGAAGGCCGAAAGCGGCGGGACGATCACGCGCCAGCTGCGCCGGCTGGGCGCGTCCTGCGACTGGAGCCGGGAGCGGTTCACGCTGGACGAGGGGCTGTCGCGCGCCGTCGCCAAGGTGTTCGTGCAGCTTCACAAGGAAGGCCTGATCTATCGCGACAAGCGGCTGGTGAACTGGGACCCGCATTTCCAGACCGCGATCAGCGATCTGGAGGTCGAGAACCGGGAGGTCGACGGCCATTACTGGCACTTCGCCTATCCGCTGTCCGACGGGTCGGGGGAGATCGTCGTGGCCACGACGCGGCCCGAGACGATGCTGGGCGACACCGCCGTCGCGGTGCATCCGGACGACGAGCGCTATACGGCGCTGGTCGGCAAGACGGTGACGCTGCCCATCGTCGGGCGCGAAATCCCGATCGTGGCGGACGAATACGCCGATCCGGAAAAAGGCTCCGGCGCGGTGAAGATCACGCCTGCGCACGACTTCAACGACTTTCAGGTTGGTGCGCGCCACGGCTTAGAAGCGATCAATGTTCTGACCCAGCAGGCAGCCATCATTGGGGAGGATCAAAAAGCTGAAGCCGCGTTGCTCGGCATACCTCCAGCTTACTGGGGAAAGGACCGGTTCGAGGCGCGCAAAAAAATCGTTGCAGAGATGGAGTCGCTCGGCCTGCTGCGGAAGACCGAGCCGGCGAAGATTCAGGTACCCTATGGCGACCGCTCCGGCGTGGTCATCGAGCCCTATCTGACCGACCAGTGGTATGTGGACGCCAAGACGCTGGCCCAGCCCGCCATCGCGGCGGTGGAGGACGGGCGCACGCGCTTTGTCCCCGACAACTGGAAGAAGACCTATTTCGAGTGGATGCGGAACATCGAGCCGTGGTGCGTGTCGCGCCAGCTCTGGTGGGGGCATCGCATTCCGGCCTGGTACGGACCAACGCTCACCAATGACACAAACGTTGGCGAGAAGACGCCTCCGAACGACCGGCTTAGCTCGGAAAGCCACCCATTAAAGGTGTTTTGTGCTGAGACTGAGGAAGAGGCCATTGCCTTGGCTCAGGCTTATTACGGCGACGATTTTGAAGTGTTCTGTGATCCGCAAAGAGCACGCGGATACAGCCGGTCTCATATCGGCGGCACTAAGGCGCACTGGATAAATCTCTTCCAGGACGAGGACGTTCTCGACACTTGGTTCTCCTCCGCCCTCTGGCCGTTTTCCACGATGGGGTGGCCGGACCAGACTCCGGAGCTGGCGAAATTCTATCCGACCAGCGTTCTGGTCACCGCGTTCGACATCATCTTTTTCTGGGTCGCGCGCATGATGATGCAGGGCCTGCACTTCATGGGCGAGGTCCCGTTCGCGGACGTCTATATCCACGCGCTGGTCCGCGACGAGAACGGCCAGAAGATGTCGAAGTCCAAGGGGAACGTGATCGATCCCCTGGAGCTGATCGACCAGTTCGGCGCCGACGCCCTGCGCTTCACCCTGGCCGCGATGGCCGCGCAGGGGCGCGACATCAAGCTGGCCGAGAGCCGCGTCGCCGGATACCGCAATTTCGGCACGAAGCTGTGGAACGCCACGCGCTTCGGCCAGATGAACGGCTTCGCGCACGATCCGGATTTCGATCCGGCCAATCTGAACCTGGCCGTGAACCGCTGGATCGCGGGCGAGGCGGCGGAGGCCGCGGCGGCGGTCACCGCGGGCATCGCGGACTACAAGTTCAACGAGGCCGCCGGGGCGCTCTACCGCTTTACCTGGAACGTCTATTGCGACTGGTGGCTGGAGCTGGTGAAGCCGGTGCTGGACAGCGGCACGGACGCCGAGAAGGCCGAGACGCGCGCCACCGGCGCCTGGGTTCTGGACCAGATCCTGAAGCTGCTGCACCCGTTCATGCCCTTCATCTCCGAAGAGCTGTGGGACAAGACCGGCACGCGCGACGCGATGCTGATCGTGTCGGACTGGCCGGAGCTGTCTGCCATTACGCCGGACGCCGCGGCGGGCGCGGATATCGGCTGGCTGATCGATCTGGTGACCGAGGTGCGCTCGATCCGCTCGGAGCTGAATGTGCCGCCGTCGGCAAAGGCGCCGCTGATCCTGGCCGGCGCCTCCGACGCCACGAAAGAGCGCGTGCAGCGCCTGGCCGAGCCGCTGAACCGCATGGCGCGCCTGTCGGGCGTGGAGTTCGCCGACGCCGCGCCGAAGGGCAGCGCCCAGGCCGTGGTGGGCGAGGCGACGCTGGCCCTGCCGCTGGCCGAGCTGATCGACGTGGACGCAGAGCGCGAGCGCCTGTCCAAGGAAGTCGGCAAGATGCAGGCGGAGATCGACCGGTTCGAGAAGAAGCTGGGCAACGAGAAATTTGTCGCCAACGCCCCGCCGGAAGTGGTCGAAGGCGAACGCGAGAAGCTGGCCGCCGCCATCGAGACCAAGGCGAAGCTGGAAGCCGCGCACGCGCGGCTGGCGGAGTAGGGACGCTTCCCGCCGCGGGAGCGCGCCACTAGTCTGCCTCCGCGATGGGGGACGCCGCTGATTTCGATTTCGGGCCGCTGCCCGGGCCACTGCCAGCGGCGCTGGCCGATTATCCGCGCCGCTGGCGGGACGAGGTGCGCCCGCGCCTCCGCGCCATGGAGGAAAAGCGCAAGCGCGCCGTCCAGTATCTGATCGCGGGCTTCGTCGTGGGCGTTTTGCTCGCGATGGCGGCGATGGTTTTCGTGGTCCAGTTCGGGCCCGGGGAGCTGGCGATCTTCGCCGCCTTTTTCGTCTTCATCCTGTCGGCCGGCGCGGGCTCCATCCCCTATGCGACGCTGTCGCAGGAGGTGAAGGCGGCGCTGTTGACCCCGGCGGTGGAGGCGGCGGGCCTGACCTATACGGCGAAGGATTTTCCGCTCGGCCGGGTCGACACGCTGCAGGGCCTGCGCCTGCTGCCCGGCGACGACCGGCGCGGCGGCGAGGACCGGCTGGAGGGCGAATATCGCGGCATGCGCTTCACCCTGTTCGAGGCGAAGCTGGAGCAGGAGCGCAAGTCGAAGAACAGCACGAGCTGGGTCACCGTGTTCCGCGGCATGATCGGCGTGGTGGACTATCCGTCCAGCGCGCTGGGCCTGACCGTGCTGGCGCGCGATGGCGGGATGTTCGACGGGTTCGGCGGCGCCAAGGGGCTGGAGCGCGCGGGCCTCGCCGACCCGAAATTCGAGAAGGCCTTCACCGCCTGGACCAACGACCAGGTAGAGGCGCGCTATCTGCTGTCGCCCACGGTGATGGAGGCGCTGCTGGCGCTGGAGACCGGGTTCAAGGGCCGCAATATCCGCGGCGCCTTCCCGCCGGGGGAGATGCTGTTCGCCTTCCAGTGCGGCAACTGGTTCGAGGCCGGGTCGCTGTTCAAGCCGCTGGACGATCCGTCGCGCGCCACGCGCCTGCTGGGCGAACTCGCCGCAGTGTTCCAGCTGCTGGACACGCTGTACGATTGCGCGCCGAAGCGGGCGGCCGAGGCGCCGGGCTGAATTTTCCCGGCGTGTCAGCAAGCAAAGGGAGACTGGGGATGACCAGGGATTCCGACCGCAAGATCAGCATCCAGCAGCACAGCCCGCTCGGCCTGATTTGGTTCATCGGATGGCTGTTCACCATCGGCTATCTGGATCTGGGCTTCTGGCGCGGCGCGCTGGCGCTGATCCTGTGGCCCTATGACCTGGGCGTGCATTTCGCCGCGGACTGACGGCGGGGCGTCTGCGGTCAGGCCGCCGCTTCGCCCGTTGCGAAGGCGAAGCCCTCGTCCGTCCAGCCCGTGACGCCGCCGATCATCAGCTTCACCGGCCGCCCAAGCCGGGCCAGACGCAGCGCCGCCCGGTCCGCGCCGTTGCAGTGCGGTCCCGCGCAATACACGACAAACAGCGTCTCCGCCGGCCATTCGGCCATCCGGCGTTTGGTAATCTTGCCGTGCGGAAGGCTGATCGCGCCGGGCGCGTGGCCCCGGGCGTAGAGCGCCGGGGCGCGGACGTCCAGCAGGACGAAATCCGCCGCCCCGCCCTCCGTCGCGGCGTGAACGTCCCAGCAATCGGTTTCGAAGCCCAGCCGGGCGGCGAAATGCGCCGCCGCCCGGTCCGGCGGGGCGGCGGGAAATTCGGCGACGGCGCTGGTCATGCTCGGCTCTCCATGGGCGGCGGCAGGCCGGAATCCTAGGCGGCGCGGCGCGGCTTGCCAGTGGCGCGATTTCCATTATGAGTCGAAATCATGCCAAAGGCATCCGAACCCGCCGCCGCGCCCAACCGGGACGTCGCGATCCTGGCCTATGACGGGCTGTGCATTTTCGAATTCGGCGTGGCGGTGGAGATTTTCGCCCTCGACCGGCCGGAGATGGGGCCGGACTGGTATCGCGGCTTCGTCGCGGCGGAGGCGCCCGGGCCGCTGGCGGCGACCGGCGGCGTGACGGTGCAGGCCGAGCGCGGCCTGGACGCGTTGGCGCGCGCGGGCACGGTGGTGATCCCCGGCTGGAACCGGACCTTGCCGTCGCCGGCGCTGCTGGCCGCGTTGCGCGCCGCGCATGCGGGCGGGGCGTGCCTGCTGTCGATCTGCAGCGGCGCGTTCCTGCTGGCGGCGGGCGGGTTCCTGGACGGACGGCGCGCCACGACGCACTGGCGCTATGCGGCGGACTTCGCCGCCGCCTGTCCGCAGGCTGAATTCGCGCCGGACGTGCTGTATGTGGACGAGGGGCGGGTGATGACGTCGGCCGGCAGTTCGGCCGGGATCGATCTGTGCCTGCATCTGGTGCGGCGGGATTTCGGCGCGGCGGCGGCGAACACGGTGGCGCGGCGGCTGGTCGCGCCGGTGCACCGCGAGGGCGACCAGCGGCAGTTCGTGCAGCAGCCGGTGCCACGGGATTTCGAGGCCGGACGGCTGTCCGGCCTGATCGACCATGTCCGCGCCAATCTGGACCGCGCGCTGACGGTGGCGGAGATGGCGCGCATCGCCGGGATGAGCCAGCGCACTTTCATCCGCCGGTTTGCGGAGGCTACGGGCCACGCGCCCGGCCGCTGGCTGGCCGCCGAGCGCACCAGCCGGGCGCGCGATCTGCTGGAATCCTCCGACGCGCCGGTGGAGCAGATCGCCGCGGCGGTCGGCTATCGCGACGCCGCGGCGCTGCGGCACAATTTCCGGCGGCAGTTCGGCCTGAGCCCCGCGGCGCACCGCCGCCAGTTCGGGCGAGCCTAGACGTCCAGCTCCGCCACCACGGGGACGTGGTCGGAGGGCTTTTCCTTGGCGCGTTCGTCCTTGTGGATCGTGAAGCCGCGCAGGCGGTCCGCGCCCTCGGGCGACAGCAGGATATGGTCGATGCGGATGCCGTTGTTCCGCTGCCAGGCGCCGGCCTGATAGTCCCAGAACGTGTATTGGTGCGCGCCGCCGCCGCTCTGCTCGAAGGCGGGCGTCAGGCCCAGATTCAGCAGGGCGCGGTATTTGGCGCGGCTTTCGGGCCGGAACAGCGCGTCGTCCGCCCAGGCGGCGGGGTCGTGCACGTCGTCGGCGGTGGGGATGATGTTGTAGTCGCCGGCGATGGCCAGCACTTCCTCATAGTCCAGCAGCTCCCGCGTGCGGGTGATCAGCCGGTCCATCCAGGACAGTTTGTAATCGTATTTCGGGCCGGGCGCCGGATTGCCGTTCGGCATATAGACCGAGACGACGCGGATGGGGCGCGAGGGCGCGGCGATCACCGCTTCGAGATAGCGCGCATGGTCGTCGCCGTCGCCGCCGGGCAGGCCGCGCAGGGTTTCTTCTATGGGAAATTTCGAGAGGACCGCGACGCCGTTATAGGTCTTCTGGCCGTCGACGGCGACGTTATAGCCCTCGTCCTCGAACGCCTCGCGCGGGAAGGCGGCTTCCTCGCACTTCAATTCCTGCAGGCAGAGCACGTCCGGCCGGGCCTCGCGCACCCATTCCAGCGTGCGCTCCAGCCGCGCCTTGATGGAGTTCACGTTCCAGGCGGCGATGGTGATGGTCATGGGCGCTGGATAGCGAACGGCTTGCTGGTGGCCAAGTGACTGAACGAGGAATATATTCCGCGTATGGCCAACAAGCTGTCAAATCCAAAGGGTGGCAAGCGGAAGCGAGAAGAACGTCCGCTGGATCGCGAATATCTCACCGCCATGGAGGAGATGCTGAGCGAATGGGCGACGCGGGCGGACGCTTCTGCTTACGACGACCTAAAGCCGCGTTAGATCGAAAAACTGGTCCCGCAGCCGCAGCTGGTCTTGGCGTTCGGATTGTCGATGGCGAAGGACGAGCCGATCAGCTCTTCCTTGAAGTCGATCCTGGAGCCCTTGAGGAAGTCGAGCGAGACCGGGTCGATCACGACTTTCGCGCCGTCGCGCTCCAGCACCAGATCGTCGTCCGCCGGGGCGTCTTCCAGATCGAAGCCATAGGAAAAGCCGGAACAGCCGCCGCCGTTCACGGCGACGCGCAGCACCTTGTCCGCTTTGCCGATGATCTCGTTGATCCGGCGGGCGGCGGACTCGGTCAGGATGACATTCGTGTCCGTCATGGCTCCGCGATATATGGAGAGTCGACCGCCCCAAGGGAAGGGGGCAAGCGAAGGGGAGGGCCGTTGGCCCAGTGGATCGTTCAGCGGGCGCCGTTCGCCAGCGACCCGGCGCAGAGCCGGGGGCGGCGCACACCCATCGCCGAAAGCGCCACGCGCAGCCCGTTCCAGCGCGACCGCGACCGCATCGTGCACGCCACGGCGTTCCGCCGCCTGAAAGAGAAGACGCAGGTCTTCGTCGCGCATGAGGGCGACCATTACCGAACGCGCCTGACGCACAGCCTGGAAGTGGCGCAGATCGCGCGCAGCCTCGCCCGCGCGCTGGGCCTGGACGAGGATCTGGCCGAGGCGCTGGCGCTGGTCCACGATCTGGGCCATCCGCCGTTCGGCCATGCGGGGGAGACGGCGCTGGACGCCGCGATGGCCGGGTTCGGCGGCTTCGACCACAACGCCAACACGCTGCGCATCGTGACGCGGATCGAGGCCCGCTATCCGGACTATGACGGGCTGAACCTGACCTGGGAGACGCTGGAAGGCGTGGTGAAGCACAACGGGCCGCTCGTTGGGGCTGAGGCGGACCTTCCCTGGGCGCTGCTGGCCTATGAGGGCTGGCGCGATCTGGAGCTGCAGACCTATGCCGGGCCGGAGGCGCAGGTCGCCGCCATCGCCGACGACATCGCCTACAATAATCACGATCTGGACGACGGGCTGCGCCAGGGCCTGTTCCGGATGGAGGAGGTGCTGGAGACCCCCTTCGCCGGGCCGATCTTCAAATCCGTACACGACCGCTGGCCGGACGTGTCGCGCGCGCGCCAGACGCATGAGGCGGTGCGGGAAATGATCGGCGCGATGATCGAAGACGTCACCGCCGAGACGCGCCGCCGCGCGGACGCCGCGCAGCCGCGGAGCGCGCAGGACGTGCGGGAGATGGGCGCGCCGCTGGCCGCGTTCTCCGACGGCCTGCAAAGGGAGCTGGACGGCCTGCGCCAGTTCCTGTTCACGCGCATGTACCGGGCGCCCAGCGTGAACCGGAAGATGAGCCTGGCCCGGCGCGTGGTGCGCGACCTGTTCGACCTGTACCTGGCCGAGCCGAACCTGATGCCGCTGGAATGGCAGGCGCGCGCCGCGAAGGCGGGCGAGGAGACGACCGCACGCACGGTCTGCGACTATGTGGCCGGCATGACCGACCGCTATGCGCTGGAGGAGCACCGGGCCCTCTTTAGCCCGAAGGGCTATTACTAGCCGGTCAGCCCGAAGGGCTATTACTGAAGCAGGCTAGTCCGGCGGGGCGGCGGCGCCGATTTCGGCGGCGGCGGATACGCTGAGATAGCCGTCCGGCGCGCGACCGTTGGCCCGCTGCCAGGCGCGGATCGCCGCGCGGGAGCCCGACCCGATATCGCCGTCGATCGGCCCGTCATACAGGCCCTGCGCCGCGAGGCCCCGCTGGGCGCGCTGGCGATCCTCTAGCGGCAATGGATCCTCGGTCGGCCAGCCGACGGGCGTTCCCCCTTCGATATGGCGGGCGAGCAGGGCGACGGCCAGCGCATAGGCGCGGCTGGGATTATAGGCCTCGAACACGTCGTAATTCGGCGGCAGCAGCAGCGCCGGGCCGGTGACGCCCGCGGGCAAAGCCAGCTTGGCGTCCAGTCCGGCGTCGGCGGCGCGCCAGTCCTCGTAGAGCGGGGCGACGCCGCGTTCGCGCCATTCGGCGGGCGTCAGGCGGGTCTCGTCGACCTCGATGCTGGCGAGGTCGAAGCCGGGCGGCAGGGCGACGGGCATGATCCAGCTCTGGCCCGCGGTCCAGGGCGTGTGGGCGGGCGGGGCGGCGGCCGCCGGCGCTTCCTGGATGTGGCGGGCGGCGCTGGCCATGGCGTCGAGCGGCGAGGCGCCCCAGAGGTCGATACGGCCGTCGCCGTCGAAATCCTCCCCGAAGATCAGGACATTGCTGGGCATCAGCTGGGTATGGCCCACCGCGCCGGAGGGCGAGCCGACCATCAGCTGGCGCGGGCGGAAGTCCCGCTCCAGCATTTTCAGGGCGGCGACATATTCGGCGCGCCAGTCGGTGCGGCCGAGCCGCGCCGCGCCGCGCGTGGCCAGCGTGGAGAACACGTCATAGGAGCCAAGGAAGCGGCCATAGGCGCTCTCCCGTCCCCAGAAGGCGACCAAGACCGAGGCGGGCACGCCGTGGGCCGCCTCCACAAGCGACAGTTGCGGATGCTCGGCGGCCTTTTCCTGGGCGATCGGGCCTTCGCGGTCGATCAGCGTGTCGATGTACTGGCCGACGCGGCGGGACTCCGCCGCCGCGCCCGCGGGCTTCACCAGGTCGGCGTTGAACTCCAGCCCGGCGCGCGCCGCATCCATGACGCCTTGCGAAACGCCGGCGCCGCGGGCGGCGGCCTCGGTCTCCGCCACCCAGCCGGGGAAGGCGCCGCGGGCGGCGGCCTGCATCGCTTCGGCCTCCGCCTCCTGCGCCCGGGCGCTTGCGGGCAGAGCGGTGAGGGCGGCGGCGGAGGCGAGGAAATGGCGGCGGTTCATGCGGGGGTTCCCGGCGGCGGTTCGGCGCATTCTGGGTAGGGGCGGAGTGCGGCGCAATCAGGGCCGGCAGCGCGCAGTCCGCAACTGCGGCGGCGCGTCGTAATCCCCTGCGGGATTTGCGATTCTGGCCCCTCCCGCCGCGCCGCGCACGGCGCGCGCGGAGTGTTAGACTGATGGGCGCGGCGCTTCGATTCGCCGCCAGAGCCGAGGACGCAGCCATGGCCGAAGGCGAACGCGGGGTCTATTCGCCCCCACCGGAAGATTCCTACGACGCCCGCGAAAGCGGCAGCCGGGGCGTGGTCCTGCTGGCCGTGTCCGTCGTGGTCCTGCTGGCCGCCGCCGCCATGGCCTGGAGCACCTATAATCTGGGCCTGCGCGAGGGCGGGCGGGACGCCCCGCCGCGCATCGTCGCCGACGCCGGCCCGTTCCGCACCGAGCCCGCCGATCCCGGCGGCTTCCAGACCCCGGATCAGGATATCGAGGTCTATGACTCGCTGAGCGGCGAGGCGCGCGACACCGAGGAACGGTTCGCGCCGCCGCCCGAGGAGCCGCTGGAAGCAGCGATGGAGCCCGAGGTCGCCGAAGAGCCGGCGCCCGCGCCAGAGTCCGCGCCAGAGCCCGAACGCGGCATCCAGATTGTGGAGGAGGACGTCGGCCCGGCGCCGGTCGATCTGCGCCCCGCGCCGGAGGAGGCCGCGCCCGCGCCCCAGCCTGAACCGGAACCGGCGCCCGCCCCGGCGGCCCAGCAGCCCGTGCAGACCGCCACAGGCGGCGCCTGGCTGGTGCAGCTGGCCGCGCTGCGCACCGAGGACGAGGCGCGCGCGACCTGGAGCCGCATCGCCTCCGCCCACCCCGCGATCCTGTCGGGCGCGTCGATGGACATCCAGCGCGCCGATCTGGGCGAGCGCGGGATCTATTACCGGGTGCGCGCCGCGGCGTTTTCCACCAAACCGGCGGCGGAGGATTTCTGCAGCCGTCTGAAACAGGCCGGACAGGACTGTATCGTGGTGGGCCGGTGACGGCGGCCTGCATCGTCGGCCTGACGGGCGAGGCGTTGACGGGGGAGGAGCGCAGCTTCTTCGCCGAGCTGGACCCCTGGGCCTTCATCCTGTTCAGCCGCAACTGCAAAACGCCGGACCAGATCCGCGCGCTGACCGCCGACCTGCGCGACTGCGTCGGCCGCGCCGCGCCGGTCTTTATCGACCAGGAAGGCGGGCGGGTGCAGCGCATGGGCCCGCCGCACTGGCGCGCCGCGCCGCCGGCCGCGGCGTTCGGCCGGCTGTACCAGATCGACGCGGACCGGGCCGTGGCGGCCTGCCGCCTCAATCACCGCATGCTGGGCGCCGAATTGCTGGACGTCGGCGTGGACGCCGATTGCGCGCCGGTGCTGGACATTCCCTATGGCGAGGCCGACCCGATCATCGGCGACCGCGCCTTCGGCGTTGATCCGGACCAGGTGATCGCGCTGGCCAAGGCGGCGATCGAGGGGCTGGAGGAGTCGGGCGTGGCCGCCGTGATCAAGCACGCGCCCGGCCACGGCCGGGCCGAATGCGACAGCCACCACAAGCTGCCGCGCATCGGCGCGCCGCTGGACGAGCTTCGATCCACAGATTTCGTTCCGTTCCGCATGCTGGCGCCGCGCGCGAAGATGGCGATGACCGCCCATGTCGTGCTGGAATCGGTCGATTCGCGGCGTCCGGCGACGACGTCGCCCAAGGTGATGGACGAAATCGTGCGCGGCGAAATCGGATTCGACGGCCTGGTGATGACGGACGATATCGAGATGAAGGCCCTGAGCGGCCCGATGCAGGACCGGACGCGGGATTCGCTGGCCGCCGGCTGCGACGTCGTCCTGCACTGTTCGGGCGGCATGAAGGGGATGCGCGCCATGGCCGAAGAGATGATCGCCCTGTCCGGCCGGGCGCTGGAGCGGGCGCAGGCGGCCCAGCCGCCGGCGCCGGGCGAGGCGCTGGACATGGACGCCGCCAGGCGCGAACTGACTGAATTGATGGCGCCGCTGGAGAAAGCCGCATGAGCGCAGCCGACGATTTCGACATCGATCTGCGCGCCGCCAAGGACGCGGACGAGGACGGCGAGGCGCTGGTCCTGGACCTGGACGGGTTCGAGGGGCCGCTGCACATCCTGCTGGAGCTGGCGCGCGGGCAGAAAGTCGATCTGCGCGAAATCTCGATCCTGCAGCTGGCGCGGCAATATCTGGATTTCATCGACAAGGCGCGCGATCTGCGCGTGGAGCTGGCTGCCGACTATCTGGTCATGGCGTCCTGGCTGGCCTGGCTGAAATCGCGCCTGCTGCTGCCCGAAAAGCAGAAAGAGGACGAGCCGCAGGCCGAGGACATCGCCGCGCACCTGGCGTTCCGCCTGCAGCGGCTGGAGGCGATGCGCGCCGCCGCCGACCAGCTGTTCGGCCGCGACCAGCTGGGGCAGGAGATTTTCGCCCGCGGCGCGCCGGAAGGCGTGCGCCGCCGCACCACGCCGGTGTGGGAGGCCGATCTCTACGACCTGCTGAAAGCCTATGGCGAGCGCCGCTCGATCACCGCGCGGTCGCATGTGCGGTTCGTGGCGCCGAACATCCTGTCGCTGGACGATGCGCGCGTGCGCCTCGCCACCGCGATCAAGGGGCACGCCGAATGGCGCCCGCTCAGCAATTTGCTGCCGCACGCCAACACGCTCGGCCCCACGCCGCCGCCGCGCCGCAGCGTCCGCGCCAGCGGCTTTTCCGCCAGCCTGGAGCTGGTGAAGGAAGGCAAGGCCCAGATTCGTCAGGCCGCGCATTTCGCCCCCCTGTGGGTGCGCGAACGCGCCGCCGAAGGAGGAGACAATGACAGAGGCTGACCACACGCCCGCCGCCGATAACGACGCCGTCGACATGGAAGTCGATATGGAGATCGACATGGAGTCCGCCGAAATGGAGGAGACCATGGAGGCCGACGCCGAGATCGAGGTCGAAGAGGCTCTGGAGGCTGACGAGGCTGACGAGGCGGATGAGGCTGTCGAGCCTTTCGAACTGGCGGCCGTGGACGACGCCGGGGCCGAAGAGGCTGAAACCGCCGAAGCGGAGGCCGCCGGGCCGCTGGGGCCGCTGGCCTTCACCGCCGATGCGGACGCCGAGGTCGAGCAGCTGCGCATGCTGGAGGCGCTGCTGTTCGCCGCCGCCGAGCCGCTGGACGAGGCGACGCTGGGCGGCCGCCTGCCGGCGGGCGCGGACATCAAGGGCCTGATCGCCACGCTGCAGTCGCAGATGGCCGGGCGGGGCGTGGAGCTGGTCGCGGTAGCCGGCGGCTGGCGCCTGCAGACGCCGGCGGATCTGGCCTGGTTGCTGGAGGAAGTGCGCGAGGAGCGGCGCAAGCTGTCCGGCGCGGCGCGCGAGACGCTGGCCATCATCGCCTATCACCAGCCGGTGACGCGGGCGGAGGTCGAGAAAATCCGCGGCGTGGCCGTGTCGAAGGGCACGGTGGACATGCTGATGGAGCTGGGCTGGGTGCGCATGCGCGGCCGCCGCCGCGCCCCGGGCCGCCCGGTGACCTATGGCACGACGGACCTGTTCCTGGCCCATTTCGGGCTGGAAGGGCTGAGCGATCTGCCCGGAAAGGCGGAGCTGAAGGCCGCGGGCCTCTTGGATTCCCGGCTTCCGGCCGATTTCCAGGTGCCCGAGCCCGGCCTGTTCGACACGTCGGACGAAGATCCTCTTGAAGACGAGGGGGTTGAAAACAGCGCCTTCCATGTCGATTTCCTTGAGGAGACCGATGACGAGGCGGAGCCCGCGCACGCCCAAAGGGCGTGAAACCCGTATTGGACGGGGCGCAGGGGCTGCGCTAAGGCAATCGGGGACCAGGAAGGGAGCCGGATATGTCTCCGAGCATTTGGCAGATTCTGATTATTCTCGTTGTGGTGCTGCTGTTGTTCGGCGGCCGCGGGAAGATTTCGTCCGTGATGGGCGACATGGCGCGAGGCATCAAAAGCTTCAAAACCGGCCTCAAGGAAGACGAAGAGGCCGACGAACCGGCGCCGCGCATCAAGGACAAGGGCGAAACGATCGACGTTTCCCCCAGCAAGGAAAAGTCGGAAGCCTGAGCCGCTTCTAGCGAACGGGCGGCGCCGGCATGATTCCGACTCCTGGACTTCAGGAACTTCTGCTGATCGGCGTACTTGCGCTGATCGTGGTGGGTCCCAAGGACCTGCCGCTGATGATGCGCAAGCTGGGCCGCATGGTCGGACAGGCCAAGAATCTCGCACGCGAATTCCAGTCCAGCCTCGACGAGCTGGGGCGCCAGGCGGAGCTTGAAGAGCTGCGCAAGGAAGTGGAGTCGCTGAAGCGCGAGGCGACCGGCGACGTGGACAAGGAACTGGCCCGCGCCGGCCGCGAGATCGACGAGGCGGTGAAGGGCAAACCCAAGACAATCGCCCGCCCGACCGGCGAGGACGCCGGCACCGGCAGCAAGCCCGGCGAGAGCGAGGTGGACAGCGCAGGAGAGAGTGCGGCCCCGGGCATCGAGCCCGCCGCGCCCCCCGCCGCCGACAAGCCCCGGCCGGCCGGCCCGCGGATCGAGCCGGTGGCCCAACCCAAAGCCGAGCTCAAAGCCGAGCCCAGACCCGCCGAGACGGCGGACGCCGCGGACGCCAAGCCCGACTGACGCATGGCTGAAAAACCCGAAAAGCCCGAAGACGACGATGAGGTCGAATCCAGCCGCGCGCCGCTGCTGGAGCACCTGATCGAGCTGCGCAAGCGGCTGATCATCGCCGCCGTCGCGATGGTCGTGGCGTTCGCCGGCTGTTTCTTCCTGGCCGAGCCGGTCTTCACCCTGCTGGTGGAGCCGTACCTCAAGGCCAAGGACATGTACGAGGCCACGGGAGGCCAGCTGCAGGCGGACCTCGTGTTCACCGGGCCGCTGGAATTCTTCCTGGTGAAGGTGAAGCTGGCCCTGCTGGGCGCGGTGGCGATCGCCTTCCCCGTGGTGGCGTGGCAGCTCTACGCGTTCGTGGCGCCGGGCCTGTACAAGAAGGAGCGCGGGGCGCTGCTGCCCTTCCTGTTCGCGATGCCGATCCTGTTCCTGGCCGGCTGTGCGGTGGTCTATTATCTGGTGCTGCCGCTGGTGATGAATTTCTCCCTGCGCCAGCAATATTCCAACGCGCGGTTCAGCATCGATCTGCTGTTGCGGGTGGAGGACTATTTCAAGCTGGCCACGGCGCTGCTGCTGGCCTTCGGCGCGGCGTTCCAGCTGCCCATCGTGCTGACGCTGCTGGGCAAGGCGGGGATCGTGACCGCGCGCGGCCTGCGCAAGGCGTGGAAATACGCGGTGGTCGGCATTTTCGTCGTCGCCGCCTTCATGACGCCGCCGGACCTGATCTCCCAGACCATTCTCGCGGTGCCGATCCTGATGCTCTACGAGCTGTCGATCTGGTGCGTGAAACTGGTGGAGAAGAAGCGCGCCGAGGAAGACGCCGAGTACGAGGCCAAGCTGAAGGCCGAGGACGAGGCGGAGGCGCGGAAGAAAAAGCAGAAGGCCGCCGACAAAGCCGCCGCCAAGGCCGTGAAGAAGAATGACGGCGGCAAGGACGCCGGCGATGCGGATGGCGACGATAAGAAGGACGGCGAATAGGGGCGCCGGTTCCCGGTAGACCTCTTCGCCCGGCCCCGCTACACCCCGCGCCATGCATGACATCAAGGCGATCCGCACCGAGCCGGACAGGTTCGTAAAAGGGTGGGAAAAACGGGGACTTGGGGACCCGCAATCCCTCGTCGACGGCCTGATCGCGCTGGACGCCGATCTGCGCGCCGCCGTGGCCGCCAAGCAGGCGGCAGAGACCGCGCGCAACGCCGCCTCCAAACAGATCGGCGCGGCCAAGGCCAAGGGCGACGAGGCCGAGTTCGAGCGCCTGCGCGCCGAGGTCGCCGGCCTGAAGGACACGATGGAGGCCGAGGGCGCGAAGGAGGACGAGCTTCGCGAAAAACTGACCGCGCAGCTGTCCGGCCTGCCCAACCTGCCCGCTGAGGATGTGCCCGTCGGACCCGACGAAGAGTCGAACGAAGAAGTGCGCAAGGCGGGCGAGCCGCCGCGCATGAATTTCGAGCCGAAGGATCATGTCGCCCTGGGCGAGGGGCTGGGCATGATGGATTTCGAAAAGGCCGCCCAGCTGTCCGGCGCGCGCTTCGTCGTGCTGAAGGGCCAGCTGGCGCGCATGGAGCGCGCGCTGAGCCAGTTTATGCTGGACGTCCATACCCAGGAATTCGGCTATGAGGAGGTCAGCCCGCCCTTCCTGGTGAAGGACGACGCGCTGTACGGTACGGGTCAACTGCCTAAGTTTGAAGTTGACCTCTATAAGACACAAAACCCGTTTGAGAACGAACGACAAGAATTGATTAGGATTGGGGAGGCGCTCCGGGAAAAAATAACCTTGCTGCGCGACCAAGCTAAGTCAGATCGCGACCTTGCCGTTCAGTTGAACCATTCAGCGGACAGCATACGAAACGCGTATTTCCACGATGAAAGGTCCGAAAGCGCGACCAAGTCTGCCGCTGAAGAGCTTGGTATTGCGATTGCCGCTATTCGATCTCGTCGTGAAAGTCGACGAAGCGTTCTCCCTGAGCTACGTCTTCAACAGGTAGAACTCCGGCGGCGTATCCAAGATTTACACACTAAAGGCTATGGGGAGATGTATCTGATCCCCACCGCCGAGGTGCCGCTGACCAATCTGGTGCGGGAGGACATCACCCCCGAGGACCAGTTGCCGAAGCGGATGACGGCCTGGACGCCGTGTTTCCGGTCGGAGGCCGGCAGCGCCGGGCGCGATACGCGCGGCATGATCCGCGTGCACCAGTTCCAGAAAGTGGAGCTGGTCTCCATCACCACGCCCGAACAGTCGAACGACGAGCACGAGCGGATGACCGCTTGCGCCGAGGAAATCCTGAACCGGCTGGGCCTGGCCTATCGCGTCATGCTGCTGTCGACCGGCGACATGGGGTTCGGCGCGCAGAAGACCTATGACCTTGAGGTCTGGCTGCCGTCGCAGGGCTGCTATCGCGAGATTTCCTCCTGCTCCAATTGCGGGGACTTTCAGGCGCGCCGTATGAATGCGCGCTGCCGCGCGGAGGGGGAGAAGCAGACCCGCTTCCTGCACACGCTGAACGGCTCCGGCGTCGCCGTGGGCCGGGCGCTGGTCGCGGTGCTGGAGAACTACCAGCAGGCGGACGGATCGGTCGTCATTCCCGAGGCCCTGCGCCCCTATATGGGCGGGCTGGAGCGGATCTCCGCGGCCTGAGCCGGGTCCCGCGCGCTCTGGCGCGGGGCGGGGCAGGGCGTAAGATCGCCGCCGATGCGCGCCCCGGCTCGGCCTGCGGGCCGCAGGGAGGCTGCGCCATGATCCTGAGAAGCCGCTTGTTCGCCTGTCTTGCGCCGCTGCTGGCGTGCGGCGGGGCGCTCGCCGCCGGCGGGTCCGGCCCGTCGGCTCTGACGGGAAGCTGGCGCGCGGAATGCGACGCCTGGGGGACGCCGGCGGTCTGCACCCAGGACTGGGCGCCGGGCCTGCACGCCGACCAGACCACGATCCATTACGCCATCCGGGGCGCCGCCGACGGCGCGACGATTTTCGAGGGGCGCGGCGTCTATCGCGACGCGGCCGGGGCGATCGGCGGCTACTGGTCGGATTCCGGCGGCGCGATCCATCCGCTATCCTCGGTCTGGGAGGACGGGACGCTGGTCACCCATTGGGGCGTGGCCGGCGGGGAGCAGGGGCGGACCGAATACGCGCTGACGCCGGACGGGACGATGACCGTGACCGACTGGTCGCTGACCGATGACGGCTGGGTCCGGTTCATGACCGTGGACTACGAACGGGCGGACTAGGCAGGCCGCCGCCGCGTCACGCTGTGGCGTTGCGGTTTGCGGGCAGAGCCGCCACAACAGACGGGCCGGGCGGCCGCCGGCGACCGCGCGATTCCTTCTGGCATGATCCCCGAAAATCCCCGCATCCTCCTGACCAATGACGATGGCGCGGACGCGCACGGCCTGCAGGTTCTGGAGCGGATCGCCGCGACGCTCAGCGACGATATCTGGACCGTGGCGCCGGCGGTGGAGCAGTCCGGCGCCTCGCGCGCGCTGTCGCTGCACGACCCGCTGCGCATCCGCAAGCTGGGCGAGCGGCGCTGGAGCGTTTCCGGCACGCCGACCGATTGCGTGATGCTGGCGCTGGGCGATCTGGTGGAGGGGGCCAAGCCGGACCTGATCCTGAGCGGGGTCAATCGCGGCCAGAACCTGGCCGAGCACGTCACCTATTCCGGCACCATCGCCGGGGCGATGCAGGGGATGGAGCTGGGCGTGCCGTCCATCGCTTTGTCCCAGGCCTATGATTTCCGCCCGGACTCGCACATCCACTGGGACACCGCCGAAACGCACGCGCCGGACATCCTGCGTTCGCTGATTGCCGCCGGCTGGCCCGATGGGGTGCTGATCAATATCAATTTCCCGGACCTCGCGCCCGAGGCGGTGAAAGGCGTGGAGATCACGCGGCTGGGCATGCGCAACGAGCAGGTGATGAGCATGCACCGGCGCACCGACCCCGGCGGGCGCGACTATTACTGGCTGGGCTTTCAGGAGCGCGCGCAGCGCCCGCCCGAGGGCTCCGACATTCGCGCGGTGATGGACGGGCGCATCTCCGTCACGCCGCTGCACGTCGACCTGACACACGACGAGACGCGGCTGCATCTGCTGGACGCTATCGGAGCGCCGCCGCGGGCGTCAGAATAGACGGATGAGCGAGCCCGACGCCCGGAAGATCCGCCTGCTGATGGAACTGCGCCGGGCCGGCATCTCGGATTCCGGCGCGCTGCGCGCCATCGAGAAGACGCCGCGGGACCTCTTCGTCGGGCCGGGCTGGCAGGACCGGGCCTATGAGGACAGCGCCCTGCCCATCGAGTGCGGCCAGACGATCAGCCAGCCCTTCATAGTGGCGCTGATGACCCAGGCGCTGGAGCTGAACGACCGTCACAAGGTGCTGGAGATCGGCACCGGGTCCGGATACCAGACCGCGATCCTGTCGCGCCTGGCGCGGCGGGTCTACACGATGGAGCGCTACCGCTCGCTGCTGCGCGAGGCGCAGAAGCGGTTCGAGGCGCTGAAGCTGACCAATATCGTCGCGCTGGCCGCCGACGGCGGGAAGGGCTGGCCGGACCAGGCGCCGTTCGACCGCATCATCGTCACCGCCGCCGCGCCGGTGCGGCCGGACGTGCTGCTGGACCAGCTGAAGCCGGACGGGATCATGGTCGCCCCGGTGAACAGCGAGGACGGCCAGCATCTGATCCGCTACCGCAAGCATGGCGAGGAGATCGAGGAGGAGATGCTCGCCGACGTGCGGTTCGTGCCGCTGGTGGAGGGGCTGGCGCGCGGCGGCTGAACGCCGCCGGGGCTTTACGCGAAGCGGCGCTTGGACGCGCAATCGTAGAAGGAGCGCATCAGCGCCACGATCTCCGCGCCCGCGCCGGGGGCGAGATGCTCCGCCGGCGCGTTGGCGTCGACGCGGAAGGCGCCGTCCCAGCGCGGATCGTTTTCCGGCACCCGCTCGAACCCCATCGTCCAGTCGGGGAAGGCGCGGACCGAGGCGGTTTCGCTCCACAGCGGCGTGACGTGGCAATGGCGCGGATCGGCGGCGATGCGGGCGTAGGTTTCCTCGACCTCCGCCTCCGGCCCCTCCAGGATCTGCAGGAAGCCGCCGTCCAGATGAAGCAGCAT
The DNA here is from genome assembly GCA_913055605.1 of uncultured Euryhalocaulis sp. Lineage (GTDB taxonomy): Bacteria > Pseudomonadota > Alphaproteobacteria > Caulobacterales > Maricaulaceae > Euryhalocaulis. The sequence continues at coordinate 19,756 of CAJXKJ010000045.1, forward strand.
GCCGGTGACCTCCGCGTCGCGGTTGTTGCGGCGCGAGGCGGCCAGGATGTCGGCGATGTCGGCCTCGGTCATCTCGCCGACCGCCGAGCTGATATAGAGGACCCGCTTCATTCCGCCGCCGCCCATTTCTGCTGGCCGCCGCACTGTGCGGGGTCGTGGGCGCGCGCGCGCGCGACGATGGCGGCGAGCTCGGCCGGCGCGATCGGCTTGGTCAGATAGGCGTCCATGCCGCTCTCCATCGCCTCTGCGATATGTTCCGGCCCGGCGTCGGCGCTGAGCGCGCAAATGAAGCTGGCCGCGTTCGGCCCGCCCGAGGCGCGGATTTCGCCGGTGGCGGTCAGGCCGTCCATTTCCGGCATGTGCACGTCCATGAACACGAGATCGAACGGCTCGGCCGCGGCGGCTGCCACCGCATCGGCCCCGTTCTCGGCGAAGCTGATCGCGTGATTGCCGGGCTCCAGCAGGCCGGAGATGACCATGCGGTTGATGGCGTTGTCCTCGGCGATGAGGATGCGCAGCGGGTGCGCGCCGGAGATTTCGCCACCCGCGCGGGGCTTTTCGGCGTCCGGCTGGGCTTCGGCCAGCGGCGCCTCGAAGGCCAGGGTGAACAGGGAGCCCGCGCCCAGCTTGCTCTCCACCTCGACCGAGCCGCCCATCAGCTCGGCCAGGCGGCGGCAGATCATCAGGCCCAGGCCCGTGCCGCCATGGCGGCGCGTGGCGGCGTCGTCGCCCTGGCTGAACGGCTTGAACAGATTGGTCAGCGTGTTCGGCGTCATGCCCGGGCCGGTGTCGCGGATGGCGAAGCGCAGGCGGGCGCAGTCGTCATGCTTTTCGGCGCTGACGCGCAGCTCGACACTGCCGGTGTCGGTGAACTTGATGGCGTTGGACAACAGGTTGCCGACGATCTGGCGCAGGCGGATCTTGTCGATCATCGCCCATTCGGCGCCCTGGTCGATCTCGCAGACGACGTTCAGCTCCAGCGATTTCTCGTCGGCGCGGGAGCGCCACAGATTGCCGATGCTGCCGGCCATCGCGGCGATGTCGACCGGCGCGGGATCCAGCGTCAGGCGCGCGGCGTCCAGCTTGGCCAGGTCCAGGATGTCGTTCAGCACGACCATCAGAACCTCGCCGGCGTCCTCCAGCGCGTCCACCAGCTTGTCCTGGCGCGGCGACAGCTCGGTCTGACGCAGCAAATGGCCGGCGCCCAGCACGCCGTTCATCGGCGTGCGCAGCTCATGGCTCATCAGCGCCAGGAAGCGCGACTTGGCCTTGTTCGCCTGTTCGGCGGCGCGGCCGCGCTCCACGGCCTCGTCGCGCGCCTTCATCAGATCGCCGTTGGCGGTGTGATAGACGCGGAAGCCGAACCACATATGCACCGCGAAGGTGCAGGCCATCACGAAGACCGCGACGTCCGCCAGATCGCCGCCCGAGAGGATGGCGGAGGTCAGCGGCAGCAGCAGCAGCGCCGCCAGCAGCGGGCTCATCCCCGCCACGAACACGCTGCGCACCGAGCTTTGCTGGACCATCACGTTCAGCAGCGCGCCGCAGCACCAGAGCAAAGCGATGATCTTCGCCTCCGGCGCCGGGGCGAAATAGATCATCGCCGGCAGGATCGTGCAGATCGCCGCGGACACGCCGGCGGAGGCCGCGCACAGGGCGACGTCGTTGCGGCGCGGACGCCGCGTCTCGGCGCCGTTACGGAAGCGCGCGAAGAAATGGTGGTCGGCGAACTGGCTGGCCACGACCGCCGCCGCCCAGCCGAGCGAGAACAGCGGGTCGACCAGAACGACGCCGAACATCATCAGCATCGCGGCGAAGCAGAGTCGGATCCCCAGGGCCGAGGCGCGGGCCGCGGCCAGTGTCTGCATCCGGTGAAAAAGGAACGTGTCGACCATGGCCGCAATGTCGTGCGGCGAACGATAAAATGCGGTTAAGGCAGGGTTCGAAATGCTTGTATTCAGGCCATTTCCGCGCCGATTTTGCCCGCAAGCTCAGCCAGTTCGCCGGGATCGGCCTGGCCGGCGGCATGCTTGTCCAGCGCCTTTCCGGCCTGGATCGGGATGACATGGAAATGCAGGTGAAACACGGTCTGGCCGGCGGCCGAGCCGTTGAACTGCATGATGCGGATTCCGTCGCAGGACAGCGCCCGGGCGCAGGCCTTCGCCGTGGTCTGCGTGACCGCGACAAGATGCGCCAGCATTTCGGGCGGGGCGTCCATCAGGTTGCGGGCCGGCACCTTGGGCACGACCAGGCAATGGCCGGGCGCCTGGGGAAAGGCGTCCATGATCACCACGGCGCGGTCGTCCTCCCAGACCTTCGCGCTCGGGATCTCCCCGCGCAAAATTTTGGCGAAGACATTGCTGTCGTCGTACTCGCCCTCAAGCTCCATGGAATCGCCTCCCGCCAATCGCGCACAGGAAATCGCGCGCACCGCGCGGGCGCAACCTATCCCTTCTTGAACGGCGCATAGTCGGACAGCATCGCGATCTCCTCGCCCGTCGCGGCGCGCTCGGCGTCCAGGAAGCGGGCGACGGCCTCGCGGAAGCCGGGATCGGCGATCCAGTGCCAGGACCGCGTCTCGACCGGCTCATAGCCGCGCGCCAGCTTGTGCTCGCCCTGGGCGCCGGCCTCCACGCGCGACAGGCCGCGCGCGATCGCCTCTTCCATGGCTCGGTGATAGCAGAGCTCGAAATGCAGGAAGGGCTGGTCCTCCAGCCGTCCCCAATAGCGGCCGTACAGCGCCTCCGACCCCAGCAGGTTCAGGGCGCCGGCGATCCAGCGGCCGTTCCGCCGGGCCATGAACAGCACGACCTGATCGGCCATGCGGTCGTTCAGCAGCGAGAAGAACTCCCGGTTCAGATAGGGGCTGCCCCATTTGCGGGCGCCGGTGTCCATGTAGAATTCGAAGAAGGCGTCCCAGTGCGCCTCGGTCAGGTCGGACCCGGACAGGGCGACGATCTCCACCCCCTCCGCCGCGCGGGCGCGCTCCTTGCGCAATTGCTTGCGGTGGCGGGAGCTGAGCGCGTCCAGGAAATCCTGATAGTCGCGATAGCCGCGATTGAAGAAATGGAACTGGCGGCCCGTGCGCTCCAGGAAGCCGGCGCGGCGCAGCGCCTCCCCGTCCGCGTCCGCGGCGAAATTCACATGGGCGGAGGACAGATCGAACCGTCGCGCGATCTCCGCCAGCGCGGCGGCCAGCATGTCCGGCGCCTCTTCGCCCGCCTCCGGCCCCGCCAGCAGGCGGCGGCCCGTCACCGGGGTGAAGGGGACCGCGCTCAATAGCTTCGGATAATACTCGCCGCCGGCGCGCTCATAGGCGTGCGCCCAGTTATGGTCGAACACGTATTCGCCATAGGAATGGGTCTTCAGATAGGCCGGCGCGACGGCCAGCGCCCCGCCGCCCGGGCCATGCAGCACAAGGTGCCGGGGCGCCCAGCCGGTCTCCGGCGCGGCGCTGCCGGATTGCTCCAGCGCCTGCAGGAAGTCCCAGGACAGGAAGGGGTCATAGGGCGCGCCGGCGGGATTGGCCGCCGCGTCCCATTCGAAGCGGCCGATCCCGGTGAGGCCCGACAGGGTTTCGATTGTCAGCGCGGCGCCGCCGTCCATCCCCGAAGGGTAGGGCCGCAGGGGGCGCTAGTCGACTTCCAGCACTGCCTCGACTTCGACGGTCACGCCCATGGGCAGGCTGGGGCAGCCGACCGCCGCGCGGGCGTGCTTTCCGGCCTCGCCGAACACCTCGACCATCAGGTCGGAGGCGCCGTTGATGACCTGCGGAATGTCGGTGAAGTCGGGCTGGCAGTTCACAAAGCCGCCCAGGCGCACGACCCGGACGATCCGGTCCAGATTGCCCAGCGCGCCGCGGGCCTGGGCCAGCAGGCTGATCGCGCACTGGCGCGCGGCCTCATAGGCGAGCTCGGGATCGACGTCCTTGCCGGCCTTGCCTTTGACGTTCGCCGAAACCTGTCCCGATACGAAAACCAAGTTTCCGCTCTGAACGACCGGCACGTAATTGGCGACGGCCTGTGGCGGCTCCGGCAGCTCGATTCCGAGCTCCGCCAGCCGCGCCTCGATCTTTCCCATGTATTCCCGCTTCCCAGTGGGTCCCTCGCGGACAGCAGAAGCCGAAATCCGGGCCAAACGCAAACAAACTAGATCAAGTGGGCTGCAACCGGCTCAGCGGTCCCGGCCGCCGTTCCGGCCGTTCCGGCCATTCCGCTCCGGGGGGGCGGGGCCGGGCTTCAGCGTGCGGCCCTTCACCACCGCGCCGCCGCCATAGCGGGCGCGCGCCGCGTCGCCCGCCCGCTCCGCCGCGGCGCGTTTCAGGGCGCCCGGATCGAACAGGTCGGCGGCGTCGCCCGACGGGGCGCCGAGCTCCGAGATGCCGATGCCGATCAGGCGGAAGCGCGCGCCGGTCACCTCCGGCTTCAAGAGGTCGCGTCCGGCGCGGAACAGGGCGTCCGCCAGCTGGGTCGGGGCGTCCAGGCTGCGGCGGCGGGTGCGGATGCGGTGGTCGGCGGTCTTCAGCTTCAGCGTCACGACCCGGCCCGAGACGCCCTCCCGCTTGGCGCGGTCGGCGACCTTCACGCACAGCGCCCACAGCCGGTCCTCCAGATCGCCCGGCGCGGACAGGTCAGTGGCGAAGGTGGTTTCGGCGGAGACGCTCTTGCGCGCCTCGTTCGGCTCCACCGGCCGGGAGTCTTGGCCCCAGGCGAGGCGCGCCAGACGCAGGCCGGACTCGCCATAGCGGCGGGCCATCTCCGTCTCCCCGGCCTTGCGGACGTCGCGGATGCGGCGGATGCCGTCGCGCTCCAGCCGCTTCACGAAGGCCGGGCCGACGCCGAAGATGAAGCCCACCGGCTTGTCGGCCAGGAAGTCCGCCGTTTCCGCCCGGCCGATCACCGAAAAGCCGTCCGGCTTATCGAGGTCGGAGGCGGTCTTGGCGAGGAATTTGTTCCAGCTGAGCCCGATGCTGACCGTCACCCCGACCTCGTCCGCGATGCGCTGCTGCAGCCGCATCAGGACGATTGCGGGCGGCGCGCGGTGCAGGCGCGCCCCGCCGGTCAGGTCCATGAAGGCCTCGTCGATGGACAGCGGCTGAACCAGCGGCGTCAGCTCCTCCATCATGCCGCGGATGCGGCGGCCTTCCTCCGAATATTTGGCATGGTCGGGCTTCACCACGACGGCGTGCGGGCAGAGCTGCAGCGCCTTGAACATCGGCATGGCGGAGCGGCAGCCATAGAGCCGCGCGACATAGCAGGCCGCGGCCACCACGCCGCGCGTCTGGCCGCCGACCAGGACCGGCTTGTCGCGCAGGGACGGGTCGTCCCGCTTTTCGATGGCGGCGAAGAAGGCGTCGCAGTCCAGATGCGCG